>CAMVLT010000007.1 GCA_947168395.1 uncultured Prevotellaceae bacterium
TAGAATTGACTATCGGATGGCAAGTTGATAGGGGACTTTTTAACCGTACAGGTCGCAAATTTTTAATGTGCAGTGTGCAATGTGCAACAACCTAACAACCTAACAACCTAACAACCTAACATTTCCCCCTGTTTTTTACGTTAAAAATACAAGTTTCGCATGTATGAGGAGACAAGAGCAAGCGGAGCTTGCGAAACTTGAATAAAAAGAAATAAACAGGGAGAGACCGTGAAGAGCCTCTCCCTATTTCATTTTTCTTTACAAAAATTAGTTCAGGGCGTCAGCCAGTTCTGCACCAGCCTTGAATTTTGCAATCTTCTTTGCAGCGATGGTAATCTTCTCCTTGGTAGCGGGGTTGATACCTTCACGAGCGGGGCGCTCGCTGATGCTAAATGTACCAAAGCCTACGAGAGAGATTTTATCACCTGCAATGAGAGCGTCCTTAATAGCTGCAACTGTAGCGTCAAGAGCCTTCTTTGCATCAACCTTTGAGAGTTCAGCACCTGCTGCAATCTTCTCGATTAATTCTGTTTTGTTCATAATTGTTGTTAATTTAATGATTTATAAGTAATAAAAAAGTGCTTCTGCTTGCGAAATTCTCCGCAAATATAGAGTAAAGTATTCATAAAAACAACAAAAAAACAGAAAAAATCACTTTTTTAATGAAAAATAGTTGGTTCGAGGCCGATTTTGCACTGAAAAACAGATATTTTTAGTAATTTTGCGCCCGAAAACCATTCATTGGATGTTGTTCAAATCATAAATCGTAAATTGTCAAATCGTTATAAGCAAAGATGTTTCGAAACATACCAACCATCACGAAGAATTTGCTCATTGTCAATTTCTTGGCATTTGTGGCAACTTGGGTGCTTGAACTGAGGGGAATTGATTTGGCTGCCATCGGTGGCTTGCATTTCTTCATGGCCAGCGACTTCCACCTATACCAGTTTTTCACTTATCTGTTTTTGCACGCCAACCTGACCCACATCTTTTTCAACATGTTCGCATTGTGGATGTTCGGCGTTGTCGTTGAAAATGTGTGGGGGCCCAAGAAATTCCTTTTTTATTACATTTCGTGCGGCATTGGAGCTGGATTAATGCAGGAATTTGTGCAGTTTGTGGAGTTCTATTACCTCATCAGCTCGCAGGATTCGAGTGTTACATTCAGCGAACTCTTCACCATTGGTCACCAGTTCAGCAACCAGCTGAACAGCTGGACCACCATCGGCGCTTCAGGTGCCGTGTATGCCATTCTGCTGGCTTTCGGTATGATTTTCCCCAACGAGCGTATTTTCATTTTCCCGCTGCCCATTCCCATCAAGGCCAAATGGTTCGTATGCGGCTATGCTGCCATCGAGCTGTTCAATGCCTTCAGTTCTACGGGCGACAACGTGGCCCACATGGCTCACTTGGGCGGTATGCTGTTCGGATTCCTCATGATACGTTACTGGAACCGTCATCCTGACTCCAGCTACAACAGGGCAGGCGGCCAGGAATTCTTCGAAAAGCTGAAACGCAACTTCGAAAAGCGCAAGGGCGGCAGCGGCACCAACAGCCACATGCACGCCGAACGTGGCGGCTCGAAGGAGGCCGACATGGAGTACAACGCCCGAAAGAGGCAAAACCAGGAAGAGATAGACGCCATCCTCGACAAAATCCGCAAGAGCGGCTACGACAGCCTGACTAAGGAGGAGAAGCAAAAGCTCTTTGACGCCAGCAGGAACTCATGATCAAGCAACTGAAGAAGCTCACCATCAACATCATAGCCGGAGCCAACGTGGCTACGGTGATATTCATGCTGATAACGGGATACTCCGACCGACTGGACCCCGTCCGCTTCCCTCTGTCGTCGTGGTTGGGCATGGTTTTCCCTGTTTTCCTGATTATCAACCTGCTGTTCCTGCTTTTCTGGCTGTGCTTCAAATGGAGGAAGATATGGATTCCCGTCGTAGGATTCCTCCTCGCGTACATACCTATTAGTATATACATGCCGCTGAACCCTCCGCAAGAAGTGCCCGACAACTGCATCAAAGTGCTGTCATACAACGTCTGCTCGTATGGCGGCAACTACAAATATGAGGATGCCTTTGAGCGCATACTCGACTACTTCGGCCAAGAGCAGGCCGACATTGTCTGTCTGCAAGAAGATGTCGACACCTGGCGGCAGTACGTTTTCAACAAGTACCACAAGATTTACCCCTACAACGACACAACGGTGCTGGCCCACACGGAGAAGTCCTACAATTGCTTAGGCATCCACACCCGCTACCCCATCATCCGAAAGGAACGCATAGCCTACGAATCAATGGCCAACGGCTCGATGGCCTACTTCCTGGACAGAGGGACCGACACGCTGCTGGTCATCAACAACCACTTGGAGAGCAGTCACTTGACGAAGGAAGACCGCTCGCGCTATGAGGACATCCTGCGTGGCGGTGTCAAGAGAGACACCATGCGGGCAGAGTCCATCAACATCATCAGCAAACTGACCGAGGGAGCCACCATGCGGGCACCAGCGGCAGAGGCCGTCCGCCACTACATTGATGAGCACAACCAGTACCCCGTCATCGTCTGCGGCGACTTCAACGACACCCCCATTTCATACGCTCGTCGTACCATTGCCGAGGGACTTACCGACTGCTTTGCCAAATCAGGTTACGGCATCGGTTTGTCATATAATCGGAAAGGCTTCTGGGTAAGAATTGACCATATTTTATGCTCAACCGACTTTACTCCCTACAATTGTCATGTTGATTCAAAAATTGACTATTCTGACCACTTCCCCATCGTTTGTTGGTTAAAAATGAAGGATAAACCTTAAATTTTGAACGAAAATGGCCAATAAATTTTCTTAACCATAAAAAAATGTGTATATTTGCAGGCTCAAATGCGCAAAGTAATAAATAAATATTATAAACATCAAAAATGCAAAACAAAGGAATTGTAAAGTTTATTGCAGTGCTTCTGGTGCTCGTATGCTGCTTCTACCTCTCCTTCTCGTTTGTGACACGCCACTACGAAAGTAAGGCTGCCGCAATGGGTGAGAAGGCTGGACAGGAGTATCTTGACAGCATCAACAATGAGAAAGTCTACATGGGCATTTACTCGCTGAAGCAGTGCCGTGAGATGGAAATCGGCCTGGGTCTTGACCTGAAAGGCGGTATGAACGTTATTCTTGAGGTGTCGGTGCCCGACGTTGTCGATGTGCTGGCCGACCACAAGCAGGACGCTGCCTACAAGAAGTCGATGGAGCAGGCCAAGAAGGAAGAAGAGACCAGTCAGGATGACTTTATCTCGCTCTTCATCAAGTATTGGAAACAGAACTCGAACGGTCGTCCCTTGGCCGCCATCTTCGCTACGCAGCAGATGAAGGGCAAGGTCAGCACCCAGTCTTCCGACTCTGAGGTCGAGAATGCCCTGCGTGCTGAAGTGCAGTCGGCTGTCGACAACTCGTTCAATGTGGTTCGCAACCGTATCGACAAGTTCGGCGTTGTTCAGCCCAACATTCAGAAGCTGGAGGGTCAGAGCGGCCGTATCATGGTCGAAATGCCTGGTATCAAAGAGCCCGAGCGTGTTCGTAAGCTCCTCCAGGGTAGTGCCAACCTCGAATTCTGGGAGACTTATAACTCTCAGGAGATTGTGCCCCTGCTGTCACAGCTGAACCAGAAGTACGCTGCTTTGGGTGGCGACGCTTCTGCAAGCAACGACACCATAGCTGCCGACACTGCCGCTGTTGACACCACCAAGGCCGCTACCGCCAGCGACTTGGCTACGAAACTGACCAAGAAGGCAGCCGACACCAAGGACGAGAAAGCTATGGCTGAGGCTAAGAAGATGAACCCGCTGTTCTCGGTATTCCAGCCCGTTCAGGGTCAGGGTCTGGCCGTTGTGGGTTATGCCAATGCCCGCGATACCGCAGATGTCAACAAGGTTATTTACTCGGAGATTGCCGCACAGGTGCTGCCCGCAGAGTGTAAGCTCCGTTGGGGTGCCAAGCCCGAAGACTTCGGTGGCGAGAATACTCACGGCGACATCTTCGCCCTCTACGCCCTGAAGATTACCGAGCCTAACGGCCGCGCTCCGTTAGAGGGTGACGTCATCACCAACTCCAAGGACGACTTCGACCAGATGGGTCACCCCTCTGTGTCGATGCAGATGAACTCTGACGGTGCCCGCCGCTGGAGCCAGATTACCAAGCAGAACATCGGTCGCGGTGTTGCCATCGTGCTCGACGACGCTGTGTATAGCGCTCCCCGTATCCTCACCCAGATTGATGGCGGTAACTCGCAGATTACCGGTAACTTCACGATTGAGGACACCAAGGACCTTGCCAACACGCTGAACTCTGGTAAGATGCCGGCTCCCACCCGCATCGTGCAGGAAGAGGTTGTCGGTCCCTCGCTCGGTGCACAGTCTATCCAGCAGGGTATCATCTCGTTCATCGTGGCCTTCGTGCTACTGATGGTCTACATGATCATGCTGTATGGCTTCGTCCCGGGTCTGATGGCTGACTGCGCTCTGCTGTTCAACCTGTTCTTCACCTTAGGTATTCTGACCTCGTTCCAGGCGGCACTTACCATGCCGGGTATTGCCGGTATCGTGCTGACGTTAGGTACTGCCGTCGACGCCAACGTGCTTATTTATGAACGTACAAAGGAAGAGCTGCGCAAGGGTCTGAAGATGAAGGAAGCCTTGAACAAGGGTTATTCCAACGCCTTCTCTGCTATCTTCGACTCGAACGTCACTTCGTTGATTACCGGTTTCATCCTGCTGTTCTTTGGTACGGGTCCTGTCAAGGGCTTCGCTACCACCTGGATTATCGGTATCTTCTGCTCGTTCTTCACCGCCGTGTTCCTGACCCGTCTGGTCTATGAGCACATGCTGAAGAAGGACAAGTGGACCAACCTGACCTTCGAGACCGCCTACTCGAAGAACCTCATGCAGAACACCCACATCAACTTCATGGGTGCCTACAAGAAGTCGTTCATCGTGTGGGGAGTCGCTGCCGTCATCTTCTGCATCTCGTTCGCCGTCCGCGGACTCAGCCAGAGCATCGACTTCACCGGTGGTCGTAACTACGTCGTCGTGCTCGACAAGGAGACTCCCGTTGAGGAGGTTCGCCAGGCACTTGCCGGTGCCTTCGTCAACACCATCGGCGAGAAGGCCAACCAGGAGGCTAACACCAGCGTCATCGCACTCGGTACCGACGGCAAGACCGTACGTATCTCTACCAACTGGGACATCGAGTCGAACAATCCCGAGGTTGACGACAAGGCTGAGACCATCCTGTACAACGCCCTGAAGAAGGCCAACCTCATCAATCAGGCTGAGGTGAGCGCCTTCAAGAACCCCGACGTCCGCGAGGGTGGCTCCATCATCTCGTCGGCCAAGGTCGGTCCTTCGGTGGCTAAGGATATCACGTATGGTGCTATCATCAGCGTCATCATCGCCCTGATTGCCATCTTCATCTACATCCTCATCCGCTTCCGCAACGTAGCCTTCTCTGTTGGTTCTACCGTGGCTCTGTTCTTCGACGCACTCGTGGTCATCGGCTTCTACAGCGTACTGTGGGGCTGGGTTCCCATGTCGCTCGAAATCGACCAGACCTTCATCGGTGCTATCCTGACGGTGATCGGTTACTCTATCAACGATAAGGTGGTGGTCTTCGACCGTGTACGTGAGAACATCCAGCTCTATGGAAAGCGCGACCGTCAGACATTGTTCAACGACTCGCTGAACCAGACCCTGGCCCGTACCATCAACACCTCTGTGACGACCTTGATTGTGCTGCTGTGTATCTTCATCCTTGGTGGTGACAGCATCCGTTCGTTCTCGTTCGCAATGATTCTCGGTGTTATCTTCGGTACGCTCAGTTCACTCTTCATTGCCGCTCCTGTAGCTTACCTCACTATGGGTAAGACCATCCGCGAAAATGAAGTGGCCGAGGCATAACCTCAAAATACACCATAACTAATTCACAAACGAGGGCCGGACTCAGTCATTGAGTCTGGCCTTTTTTCCAAAACCTAAGGCTATATGATACTACGAGACCTGCTCCTTACCGCCGCCATTGTCATGACATCCAACATTCAGGCGCAACAACAACAGCTGTTCGATGCAGGATGGCAATTCACCCGCAACGGAAAGACCATCAACGTCGATCTGCCCCACGACTGGGACATCTATACTGCCCCCGACCCAAAGACGGGAGCCACAGGTACTGGCGGAGGCTGGTACCCAGGCGGCAAGGGCGAGTACCGCAAGACGTTCAAGACACCAAAGGGAGAACTCACGAAACTACACTTCGAGGGTGTCTATCAGAAAGCCGAGGTCTACGTCAACGGACAGAAGGCGGGGCAGCATGCCTACGGCTATACGCCGTTCACGGTTGACATTACACCTTATCTATATAATAAGGGACGTGACAACGAGGTCGTTGTCAAGGTCGACAACTCCGAGCAGCCCAACTGCCGCTGGTATTCCGGCTCAGGCATCTACCGCCACGTGTGGCTTCAGACGCTGCCAGCCTTGCATATCAAAGAGAACGGCGTAATAGTCACCACGCCCAAGGTGACAGAACGGCAGGCCGTAGTGAATGTGGAAGTGACCGTTCAGAACGAAAGCAACAGCGAGCAGAAAGCAGTGGTTGCCGTTGACTATTTACAGCATAAACCTATAACGCTGAAAGCCGGCGAATGTAAAGCCGTGACATTCTCCTTTGGAATTGACAACCCGAAACTATGGTCACCCGACACCCCACACCTGTATGAAACAATTGTAGAGCTTTACTCTGACCTTGGCCCTATAATTGCTCATAACGCTGTTCACTTCGGCATCCGCTCGTTCTCGTTCGATGCCGAGAAAGGCTTCTTGCTCAACGACAAGCCGCTGCTCATCAATGGCGCCTGCGTGCATCACGATGACGGCGTGCTGGGCGCGATGGCCTTTGACGCAGCCGAAATCCGTAAGGTAAGGCAGATGAAGGAAGCCGGTTTCAACCTCATTCGCACCTCGCACAACCCGCCGAGCCGTGCTTTCCTCGATGCCTGCGACTCGATAGGCATGCTGGTCATCGACGAGGCTTTCGACGGCTGGCGCTCGGCCAAAACACCATACGACTACTCAACACTTATCGACTCGTGCTACCGCGAGGACATCCACGCCATGGTGCTGCGCGACCGCAACCACCCCAGCGTCGTCTGCTGGAGCATCGGCAACGAGGTGATAGAGCGCAAGGACATCCGCGTCATCACCACCGCCCGACAGCTGAAAAAGGCCATACTCGAGGCCGACGACACACGCCCCGTCACCGAGGCGCTCTGTGCCTGGGACAACGACTGGGAAATCTACGACCCGCATGCCGAGGTGCTCGACGTGGTAGGCTATAACTACATGATTCACAAGCACGAGGGCGACCACCAGCGCGACCCCAAGCGAGTAATGTGGCAAACGGAGAGTTATCCGCGCGATGCCTTCCGCAACTGGGCGCTGGTACACGACCATCCCTACATCGTCGGCGACATCGTGTGGACAGGTCTCGACTACCTCGGTGAGTCGGGCATTGGCCGCACCTACTATGACGGCGAACGTCCTGGCGAGCACTACGTCAGCGGCGGACAGCCCGACTGGCACGGAGCCTACTGTGGCGACGTAGACATTACGGGATGGAGGAAACCGATAAGCCATTATAGGGAGATGCTGTGGGGACCCACCCCCGGCCCCTCCCTGTTGAGGGAGGGGAGTGTATACCTTGCCGTCCGCGAACCTAATGGCTATTTGGGGACAATACGTGAGACTGCATGGAGCGTATGGCCTACCTGGGAGTCATGGAACTGGCCAGGCTGGGAGGGCAAGCCCATTGAGGTGGAGGTCTACACCCGTCAGCCCGAGGTGTCGCTCTACCTGAGCGACCAGCTCATCGGCACAAAGTCGGTGAGCCGCGAGACTGAGTTCAAGGCCGTATTCTCCGTGCCTTACCAGCCGGGAACCCTCCGTGCTGAGGCGGGCGGGAAGTCTGTCACCCTCATCACCGCTACTGAGCCAGCCGCCTTGCGCCTCACCCCCGACCGCTACGTCATCACTGCCGACGGGCAGGACCTCGCGTTCATCACCGTCGAAGTGGTGGATAAAGAAGGGCGCGTCTGTCCCAATGCCGCCATCCCCTGCGAAGCCACTGTGAAAGGCCAGGGCCAACTATTGGCCTTTGCTTCAGCCGACCTCAAGGACCGCGAACCTTACACTTCGCCCAAGGTGACCACGTGGAAAGGCCGTGCCCTGCTCGTAGTGCGCAGTACAAAGAAGAAAGGAAACGTCGAGGTGAACATCAACAGCAGCCTGCCCACCTCCCGCCTCACCGTTAAAGCCAAATAAGTCAGACTATACGAAATTCGGATTCGGCCGCGCGAACCAACCATTTTGGCCGCCCGTCCTCAAAGTTGGGGGCGGGCGCTCACCCTACCCCTCACGCCCGCTCCTCCCGTACCTTACTCCTGCTTTGCCCTATCCGTTCATCGCCGTTACCGTAAGGCGGCAACAAATTTTAAACCTTTCGTTTATCACTTTTCCGTTTTTTTTTCGTACCTTTGCAGTCTGTATGGTATTAAATTACATTTGGATAGCTTTTTTCGTTATTGCGTTTGTCATCGCAATTGTGAAGTTGGTGTTGTTTGGCGACTTCGACGTGTTCCCCGCCATGATGGACAGCACGTTCTCGTCGTCGAAGACGGCATTTGAAATCTCGCTGGGCCTGACGGGCGTGCTGGCCCTCTGGCTCGGCATCATGAGGATTGGCGAACAGGGAGGTGTGGTCAATGTGCTGGCACGGGTGCTTTCACCCGTCTTTACCCGTCTGTTCCCTGAAATCCCGAAGGGCCACCCCGTAACGGGCAGTATCTTCATGAACATTGCCGCCAACATGCTGGGCCTCGACAATGCCGCCACACCGCTCGGCCTGAAAGCTATGGAGCAGATGCAGGAGCTGAACACCAAGAAGGACACGGCCTCGAACTCGATGATTATGTTCCTCGTGCTGAATACCAGCGGCCTGACGCTCATTCCCATCAGCATCCTGGTGTACCGTGCCCAAATGGGAGCTGCCCAGCCCACCGACGTGTTTATTCCCATCCTGCTGGCTACCTTCTTCTCGACGTTGGCCGGCATCATCGTCACCTCGCTCTACCAGCGCATCAACCTGCTCAACCGCACCATCCTGCTCACGGTGGGCGGAGCGTGTGCCGTCATTGCCGCCGTCATCTGGGGTTTCTCGCAATTGGACAGCGAGATGATGAACAAGGTGAGCACCACCGTCGCCAACATCCTGCTGATGACCATCATCATCGGGTTCATCCTGGCTGGCGTACGCAAGAAGGTCAACGTCTACGACGCCTTCATCGAGGGAGCGAAGGACGGTTTTACGACGGCTGTGCGCATCATTCCCTATTTGGTGGCTATCCTGGTGGGCATCGGCGTGTTCCGTGCCTCGGGAGCTATGGACATGCTGATTGACGGCATCAAGTGGGGCATCGAGGCAACAGGCATGAACAGCGACTTCGTGGGTGCCCTGCCTACGGCTCTGATGAAGCCCCTTTCGGGCAGCGGTGCACGTGGCATGATGGTCGATGCCATGACCACCTTCGGTGCCGACTCGTTCGTGGGTCGTCTGTCGTGCGTCTTCCAGGGAAGTACCGACACCACCTTTTATATATTAGCCGTCTACTTCGGCTCCGTCGGCATCCGCTATACTCGCCACGCCGTGGCCTGCGGCTTGCTCGCCGACCTGGCAGGCATTGTTTCGGCCATAGCCATCTGCTACATGTTCTTTGGGTAATAACGTTTTAACGATTATCAGAAATGGGAAAGCTAGAAACCATTTTTAAGGATACCGTCATCTATGGCCTGTCAAGCATCATTGGCAGGTTCCTGAACTATCTGCTGGTACCATTGTACACGGCACAGTTCTCGGCTGCCAGTGGCGGGTATGGTATTATCACCAACCTCTATGCATACGTGGCATTGGTGCTGGTGCTGCTGACGTTTGGCATGGAGACGACTTTTTTCCGTTTTACCAATAAGCCCCATACCGACCCGCAGACGGTGTATGGCACCACACTCATCAGCGTAGGGTCGGTCTCCTTGCTATTTGCCATACTGGTGCTGCTGGCGCTGAAGCCTGTCAGCCAGCTGATGGGCTATGGCGACCATCCTGAGTATGTGGGCGTGATGGCTGTCACTGTGGCCATCGATGCCTTCCTGTGCATACCCTTTGCCTACCTGCGTCAGCAGAAGAAAGCATTGAAGTTTGCCGCCCTCAAACTACTGAACATCGTGGTAAGCATCATGCTGAACCTCATCTATTTCTACTACATGGACGGCAAGGACGTGGGCTATGTGTTCTATATCAACCTGACGTGTACTGCCATGCTTGCCGTCTGCCTGATTACGGAATACACGGGATTCCGCTGGAAGCTCGACATGAAACTGCTGCGCACCATGCTCAGCTACTCCTGGCCTATCCTGATACTGGGCATTGCCGGAATCCTGAACCAGACTGCCGACAAGATGCTGTTCCCATATATCTACGAAGGCAGCGACATGCGCGAGCAGCTGGGCATCTACGGTGCCTGCTCGAAGATAGCCATGATTATGGCTATGATTACGCAGGCCTTCCGCTTTGCCTACGAGCCCATCGTCTTTGCAGGCGTCAAGGACAAGGACCAGCACGAGATGTATGGCAAGGCCATGAAGTTCTTCATCATCTTCACCCTGTTGGCTTTCCTGATAGTGGTAGCTTATATGGAAATCCTGAAATACATCGTCAGGACTCCCGACTACTGGGTGGGACTGAAGGTTGTCCCCATCGTGATGGCAGCTGAAATCATGATGGGTGTCTACTTCAACCTGTCGTTCTGGTATAAGCTCATCGACAAGACCATCTGGGGAGCTGTCTTCTCTGGCATCGGCTGTGCCGTGCTGCTGGCAGTCAACTTCATCTTCGTTCCGAAATACGGCTACATGGCCTGCGCCTGGGGCGGGTTTGCCGGCTATGGCGTAGCAATGGTCGTGTCCTATCTCGTGGGACAGAAGTACTACCCGTTAGACTACCCGATAAAGGATATTTCCCTCTACGTCGTGCTGGCCCTCGTGCTTTATGGCCTTATGCGTGTAGCCACCGGCTGGCCGCTAATACTCTCGTTGGCATTCAACACCCTGCTCATCGTGGGCTTCATGGCAGTCATCGTCTGGCGCGACCTGCCACTGTCGAGCCTGCCCGTTATCGGAAGGAAATTCCGAAAGACCAACACAAAATAACTAAACCTCCTAACGCCTATAATGTCAAGCATCCTAAGCATCATCCTTGTCATCAACGAACTGATGGCGTCGAATGTGGGCTCGGTCATGAGCCCCGCCTGCAACTTCGACAGCTGGATAGAAATCTACAACCCTACGGAGCAGTCCGTCAACCTCTCGGGCATGTATCTCAGCAAATGGGCCGACAGTCTGAAGAGCTGGCGGATGCCCTCCAACATCGGCATTGTTCCGGCCAAGGGATTCCTCGTTGTGTGGTTAGGCTCCAACGACATCAGCACCAAGCAGGCACCCTTCAAGCTCGACTGCGACGGAGGCACCATCTACCTGAGCGACCGTTACGGAGAACTCATCACCAGCGAGCAGTACCCCAAGGCCATGAGCCGCACCGCCTGGGCACGTACCACCGACGGCGGCAGCACGTGGGGCTGGACCGACAATCCGACGCCTGGCAAGACGAACGCCACTTCCGTCTTTGCCGACAAGCGGCTCGACCCGCCCGTGGTCAGCGAGGGTAGCCAGATTCTCAACGGCACGCTCACCGTCAAGGTCGATATTCCCCCAGGCACTACCCTGATGTACACCACCAACGGCAGCATGCCTACGGCTTCGAGCAGCACCAATAGTGCAAGCCACCAGAGCATGGACGGTGTGTTCACCGTTTCGCGAACCACCAACTACGTGTTCCGCCTGTTCCGCGACGGCTACCTGCCCAGCGTGCCCGTCACCCGCAGCTTCATTCAGACCAGCAACACATACACCATTCCCATCATCTCCATCGTCGGCGACCAGCGATACTTTGCCGACGCCATGTGGGGCATCGACGTGAAAGGCTCCAACGGCATTCCCGGCAATGGCCGCGACGACCCCGTCAACTGGAACCAGCCGTGGGACCGCCCCGTCAACTTCAGCTATATCAGTCCTACGGAGGGCATGCTCTTCAACCAGGATGTCAACATCAGCGTGTCGGGCGGCTGGTCGAGGATGAACAGCCCCCGCTCGATGAAGCTGAAGTCGAACAAGGTGTTCGATGACCAGAACCACCTCGACTACTCCTTCTTCCCCCAGAAACCTCATATCCGCAACAAGACCCTGCTGGTGCGCAACGGCGGCAATGACTCCTACTCGCGCTTCATGGACCCCGCGCTGACCACCATTATCCAGCGTTCGGGCATCGACCTCGACCTGCAAAGCCTGGTGCAGGTGGCTGAATACATCAACGGCACCTTTAAGGGGGTGCTGAACCTGCGCGAACCCAATAACGACAAGTTCGTGTATGCCAACTTCGGCTACGACGACGACGAAATCGACATGTTCGAGAACACAACGTTCACCAACGGCACCGACAAGGTGTTCAACCACATCGTCGAGCTGAGCAAAGAAGTAGCCTCAACCAGTGGGGGGAGGATGGAGGAGGCTTACGACGAGGTGAAGCAGCTGCTCGACATCGACGAGTTCACCAACTACATGGCCGCCGAGCTGTTCCTCGGCAACGACGACTGGCCCAACAACAACGTCAAGGCCTACCGCAGCCAGCATGACGGCCGCTACCGCTTCATCATCTTCGACCTGGACCAGCCCTTCAATGCGTGGGACCACACCATCACCTCCTCCATCGACAACTACCAAAGCTACAAGATGATGCAGCTGTTCAAGAACCTGCTCCATCACGACGGGTACCGCAAGAAGTTTATCGACACCTTCTGCATCATGGCGGGCAGCGTCTTCGAGAAAGAGCGCGCCACTGCCATTATCAACGAACTTGCCGACGCCATGCGACCGATGCAGCGACTCGACAGCAGGACTCCTGACGGTACTGCCAATAATATCAAGAACAAGCTGTCCACCCGCTTGGATGTGACGATGAACCAGTTAGAGCAGTATCGGCCCATGCAACTGAGCGGCGTCAGGAAGATGAACGTACAGCTTGCTTCCGATACCGATGGTGCCAACATCTACATCAACGGCATCAACGTTCCCTACGCTTCGTTCAACGGCAAGCTCTTCGAGCCTGCCCTCATTGAGGCAAAGGCTCCCGTTGGCTACACCTTCACGGGGTGGCGCAAGTCATCGGGCTCCTCCGTCGAAGTATTCGGCAACAACGGCACCTGGAAATACTATGACCGTGGGCAGCTGTCGGGCACCACCTGGCGCACCACCTCTATCAACGATGCGTCGTGGAACTCTGGAACAGCACCGTTAGGCTACTCCATGTCCGGCATACATACCACCATCAGCTATGGCACTAACTCCCAACAGAAGTATCCTACTACCTACTTCCGCAAGACGTTCACCCTCAACGACGCCCCGACGACGGGCGACGTGTTCCAGCTCAACTATCGGGTTGACGACGGATGCGTCATCTGGGTCAACGGTCAGGAGGCTGGCCGCGTGAACATGCCGGCGGGAACCGTCAGCTACACCACGTTCTCGACCACCTACGCCGGCGACACGCCCATGACGGGCACCGTCGACCTGAGTCCACAGCTGTTCAGGAAGGGCAGCAATGTCATTGCCGTCGAGGTTCACAACACAAGCTATACGTCGAGCGACCTCTACTGGGACGGCGAGCTTCGCACGTCAGTAGGCACAAGCAGCGACGAGACCATATTGGAAGACCGCATCATCGACCTGGCTGAGGCAAGCGGACAGGGAACGGGAGCCGGCGGGCGACTCATACTGACCGCCTGTTTCACGCCGATAGACGATGCCGGACTCATGGCGCAGGGCATTACGCCCGTCCGCATCAACGAGGTGAGCGCCGACAACAGCATCTACGTCAACGAGTACTTCAAGCGCAACGACTGGGTGGAGCTTTACAACACTACCGACGACGACATCGACGTGGAAGGCATGTACCTGAGCGACAATCCGGAAAAGCCCAAGAAGTACCAGATTACTGCAGCCTCCCCTACGGGGGGAGGTTCGGAGGGGGCCACCATCATCCCCGCCCACGGGTACCTTATTATATGGTGCGACAAGCTTGAGCCGCAGTCGCAGTTGCACGCCTCATTCAAATTAGCTGCCGAAGGGGGCGACGTGCTGCTGACGGCTGCCGACGAGAGCTGGACTGACCAGTTCACCTACACGCCGATGAAGGACGACGAGACCGCAGGCCGCTATCCCGACGGTAGCGGTGACGTTGTCACCATGAATGTGCCCACCATCGGCAAGACTAACATCGCAGGCAGCTACTCCGTGTCTATCCCACAAACGGACGTATCTGGCATCCACGAGGTGAGAACGCCGCAACAAACCTCTACGCAGGTCTACAACCTGAAGGGTCAGGCCGTTCAGGGGGCTTTACGACCAGGCATCTACATTATCAACGGACGAAAGTTTATTAAGAAATAACACATAACACTTATGAAAGCAAAAAGAATTGTTCTATCACTTGCCTGCATGGCAGTTCTCGGCGCTAAAGCCGATGAAGGTATGTGGACACTCTACAACCTTCCCAATGCCGTCTACGAACAGATGCGGTTGGAAGGCTACCAACTGCCCTACGACAAACTGTATCAGGCCGACGATGCCATTATGAAGGCCGTCGTCAACTTCTCGGGCTACTGCTCGGGTGTCGTAGTCAGTCCCGACGGTTTGGTCTTTACTAACCATCATTGCGGCTTCGAGTCCATCCGCTCGCACTCCACCGTCGAGCACGACTACATGATTGACGGTTTCATCGCCAAGTCGTTCGAGGAGGAACTGCCGAACGAGAAAATGTTCGTCTCGTTCATGGTCGAGCAGAAGGACATCACCGAACAGGTGCTCACGCCTGCCTACGAAAAGATGAGCGACCGAGAACGCTCGGTTTTCCTCGACTCCATCGAGAATGCGCTGTCGAAGCAGGTGAAGGCTCAAGACTCTACCCTGCGTCTGGAGCTGAAGCCCTTCTACGAAGGCAACCGCTACTTTGCCACCACCTACCGCGACTTCTACGACCTGCGTCTCGTCTTTGCCATTCCCAAGTCGATGGGTAAGTTCGGCGGCGAGACCGACAACTGGATGTGGCCCCGCCAGACGTGCGACTTCAGCGTCTTCCGCATCTATGCCGACCCCAAAACCAACGGCCCCGCCACCTATTCGAAGGACAACGTGCCCTACCATCCTAAGCATTGGGCCCGCGTATCGAACGAAGGTTACCAGGACGGCACGTTCTCGATGACGATGGGCTATCCCGGCTCTACCTCGCGTTATCTGTCGAGCTACGGCATTCAGGAACGCTATATGCAGAACGATGCCCGTGCCCAGGTTCGAGGCGTGAAGCAGGAGGTGATGAAGCGCCACATGGATGCCTCCGAGGCCGTCCGCATCAAGTACGACTCCAAGTACGCCTCCTCGTCGAACTACTGGAAGAACAGCATCGGCATGAACAAGTGTATCGACAGCATCGGACTGATTGGCCAGAAGCAGCAGTTCGAGCACCTGCTGCGCCAGTGGCAGGACTCCACCGGCTTCTATCAAGGCCAGCTCGACTTCCAGCTGCTCGAAAGCCTCTACGCCAAGCGCTTAGAGGTGGCAAAGGCCTTGATAAACTTCAGCGAGACTTTCCGCCGCACGGATGAGTTGTCCACTCGTGCCATGTTCGTCCACAACGGTGCCCACCCCGTAGGCCACGGCAAGCGTCAGCATATCAACATCAAGGACAACAGCGAGACTTGGGACTACGACACCGACCGCGAAATCCTGGGCACCCTGCTCAAGAACTACCGTGGGAAAATGACCACCAACCAGCAGTATCTGCCTGAATTCTACCAGACCATCGACCAGCAGTATGGCGGCGACTGCCAGGCCTACGCCGATGCCCTCTACGCCAAGTCGAAGCTGATGAAAAAGGGCAAGCGCCTGTACCCTAACAAGAAGTCGTTCCTGAAAGACCCCGGCGTGAAGTATGGCCTTGACCTGACCACCATCATGGCCGACTTGCGCAAGAACTTCATGCAGCTCGACGACAGCATCGCTGCCCAGGAGCGTCTGCTCTGTGCCGCCAAGTTGCGCATGGAGGAGGACATGCCCCACTACAGCGACGCCAACTTCACCATGCGACTGAGCTACGGACAGGTAAAGGAGTACCGCTTAGGCAACTGGCGTTCCGGCTACCGCACCACCGCTCCGAGCATGGTGGCAAAGATGAAAAAGGGCGATTCCATCGAGGATTACAAAGTGCAGCCCGAAATGATTGACCTCATGCAGCAGGCTGGCGACATGCCCCTCTGCTTCCTCACTACCAACGACATTACAGGCGGCAACAGCGGCTCACCGATATTCGACGGCAAGAACCGCCTCATCGGCCTCGCCTTCGATGGCAACTGGGACAGTCTCTCCAGCGACATCTTCTTCGACTCACAGCTGGCTCGCTGCATTGGCGTCGACATACGCTACGTCCTCTTCATGATGGACAAGTGGGGACACGCCGACCGCCTCATCAAAGAAATCAACGCACAATAACCGCTTATGAAAAGACTGACGTTACTGCTGCTTGTCCTGACAGCCCTGCAGGCCTACGCCCAGCAAAGCATAGACCTGAGCGGCACGTGGCAGTTTGCCCTCGACGAACAGGGAGTCATCACTCCTCAACAGCCATTAAGCGACAGCGTTCAGCTGCCTGGCACCACCGATACAAACCGTCGGGGGCACGCCGCCACCCGCAAGGACGAGACCACCCACCTGACGCGCCACTTCTCGTACAAGGGAAAGGCGTGGTACAAGCGCACAGTCAATATCCCCAAAAGCTGGAAGCGTAGTCACGTCAGTCTTTTCTTAGAGCGCACCAAACCTACTCAAGTGTACGTGGACGGCCACTACTGCGGCTCGTCGAACGACATCTCCACCCCGCAGGTCTACGACCTCACCCCATGGATGAAGCCCGGCCGCCACGAACTGGCCATCCTCGTTGACAACGGCAGCGGCGTGCCTGAGCAGATATATGCCAACAGCCATGCCTATACCGAGGACACGCAGACCAACTGGAACGGCATCATCGGCCAGATAGCCCTCCTACCCTCCCCCGTCAGCTATGCCGCGGCGTCGCAGCAGTCCCCCACCTCCCCGTCCCCCAATTTCCAGGACTTCCACATCGAGGGTCACCACTTCTACGCCAACGGCCACCGCATCTTCCTGCGAGGACGCCACGATGCCTGCGTCTGGCCCCTGACGGGACACGTCGCCATGGACTTGGAGTCGTGGCGTAACTACATGCAGACTTGCTTGGACTATGGACTGAACCACGTGCGCTTCCATTCCTGGTGCCCTCCCGAAGCGGCCTTCGTGGCAGCCGACGAGGCTGGCATCATCCTGCAGCCCGAACTGCCCTTCTGGGGCGACTTCAACGACAAGGATTCCGTCCTCATGACGTTCCTTCACAAAGAGGGTGAGAACATACTGCGCTGCTATGGTCACCACCCCTCGTTCCGCATGTTTGCCTTGGGCAATGAACTGTGGGGCAACATCGACAAGATGGCCGAGTTCATAGCCGATTTCCGTCGCATTGCCCCCGACAAACTCTACACCTTCGGCTCCAACTACTACTTAGGTTACCAGGGTGTGAAACCTGGCATGAACTACTTCACCACCTGCCGGGTAGGCGGCGAAGCCTGGGGCAGCTACAACACCCACACCCGAGGCTCATTCTCGTTTGCCGATGCGGCCGACGGCGGCATGATCAACCACTTCCGCCCCAACTCGACGATGAACTTCGAGCAGGGCTGCTCACTCAGCGCCGTACCCGTCATCAGCCACGAGACTGCCCAGTTCCAGACCTATCCCGACTACCGCGAAATAGAGAAGTACACGGGCGTGCTCTACCCCTACAACCTGGAGCAGTTCCGCTCCCGCTTAGAGAAGACTGGCATGGGGTCACAGGCTGAGGACTTCCACCGCGCCAGCGGCCTCTGGTCGCTACTGCTCTACAAGCAGGATATCGAAATGGACCTGCGCACCCCCAACATGGCTGGCTTCCAACTGCTCGACTTGCAGGACTATCCCGGCCAGGGGTCGGCCTACGTGGGCATCCTCGATGCCTTCCTCGACCCGAAGGGACTCTGCACGGTGAGGGAGTGGCAGCAATGGTGCAACGACGTGGTTCCGCTGCTGGTCAGTCCGCAGTATTGCTTCACCAACAGCGAAGGACTGCACGCCAAGATTCAGGTGGCCAACTACGGAGGACGGTCGTTGCAGGGCAAATCGCTGTCGTGGACGCTTGATGGAAAGACAGGAAAGCTGACGCTGCCTGACGGCGAGGGACTGCTCGACGCTGGAACGCTCGACATCGACCTCTCAGCGTACCGCCAAGCCACCCAGCTGCAGCTGCTGCTCAACATCGACGGCACCTACTACCACAACACCTACGACCTATGGGTGTATCCTGCTGAGGACCCATTGGACCAGCAGAGGCAGGACATTGTCATAACGCACCGGATGACCGATGAAATCGGCAAAAAACTGCAGGACGGAGCCTGCGTGCTTTGGATGCCCGACAGTACGGAGACGGCCAGCAACACCGTTGGCGGGCTGTTCCAGACCGACTATTGGAACTACCGCATGTTCAAGACCATCAGCGAGAACAATAAGAAAGAGGTGTCGCCCGGCACCCTCGGCATCCTTTGTCATCCTGAGCATCCCCTGTTTCGCCAGTTTCCAACGGAGGAACACACCAACTGGCAATGGTTTCCTGTCATCAAGCATTCCCGTCCGCTCATCGTCGACCGCTGGCCTGCGACCAAGCCTATCGTGCAAGTCATCGACAACATCGAGCGTAACCATCGGCTGGCTTTAGTGTTAGAGTTTACCGTAGGTAGTGGCCGACTGCTCATCTGCATGAGCGACCTGGAGCAGGCTTCGGCCTACATCGAGGGACGCCAGTTCTTCCGCAGCATACTCAGCTACATGCACTCCGCCGACTTCCTGCCACAAAACCGCCTCTCCCTCGACGAGGTGAAGACCATGATGCGCACAAAAACAGACGAGATGCAGTTGGAAGAACTCAACAACATCTCGCCCTATTAGGGCAAGCGCAAAATAACCTCACAACCTCATATAATCGTTCGAAATGCCTTTGTATAAAGGCGTTTCAGAGCATGAGGTATATTTGAGATACCTCATGGAAACCTCATAGGAACCTCATCTATAGGTGTGGGTATTTATTACTTCACCATCTTCTTACCACCAACAATGTAAATGCCTTTCGTTGGATTAGTGACACGGCGACCGCTCATGTCATAAACGGTCTTTTTATCAGTCTGAGTGGTATTAACATTAACGATGGACGTTGCATCTTCCTTCACCTTCACCGTAAATGCTGCATCATTGCACTTATGACTTACCAAATCGGTCGAAGCTGTGCGAATGGTGTAGAGACTGCCGCTGAAGCTGCCGGTCTGCTGACCCACGGTGATGGGCAGGCGCAGCAGCGTGCCGTTGGATACCGATTCCAAGTCCGTATGGTAGAGCACGACGAGGCGGTCGCCGCTGTCCATCGTCTGTACACTCAGCGTATGGCTGCTGACGGCTTCGCCCGTCGTGATGGCACTCTCGTTGAGCGTTATGCCCTGTGGCAGCGCGAGGTTGAACTGCAGGGCAGTCACGCCAGTCATGCCGCTCGCTCTCACCACCAACTCAGCCTGTCCGCCCTTCGTCGCCTCAACGGAAGCCACGCTAAGTGTCTGTGCCGTTGCACCGCCGGCTATCGCCAGCAGCGCAACTATGGTTTGTAGTATTCTTCGTTTCATCATATTATAATATCTTAATTAAAATATCTCCGCCTTTAGCAATACGTCCTCCAATAGAAGTTATTTTATATCCATTAATTGTTGATGTATCTTCTGTTTTAACTGTTGGCGTATTAGGATCAGATGGATCATAGAAATTAACTGTCTTATCTAAAGTAGTTAATACATAAACATAATTCTTTTCAGTTGTACTTGGATTTGTAAATGTTTGTTCAGCAGGATAAGATTCAACGACACTTGCTTGTGACAATGATGTTGGCTTTGTTGTTCCTACATAGAAATAATTAGCCGTTGGCGCCACATCTGTAATTCTTATTTTTATTGAACCTGTATTTGCTGTTCCAACAGCTGTCTCAAAAATCTTATATCCTGGTATTGTTGTAATATCTACTTCATTTTGATCAACAGGATTTCCAGTTGCTATATTAATAAATGTTACATTCTTATCACTATTTGTCAATACAAATATATGAGATTTAGCTCCTGAATTATTTGTATAAGTTTGCTCAGCCGGATAAGATTCAACGACACTTGCTTGTGACAATGATGTTGGCTTTGTCGTTCCTACATAGAAATAGTATTTGCTATCTCCTGCCGTACCGCCAGCTTCCTTCATAATGTTGAGGATAGCTACGATGTCGGCAATATCCACTTTGCCATCTTCATTCACATCACCCACCAGCGGAGTGTTGTTGTCCTGTGCAAACGAGCACACACTCATCAGCAGCATGGCTGCCATCAGTAATATTCTTTTTGTTTTCATAATCGTTTGAAATTGTTGGTTATTTATCATTTTGTTCTGAAATTATTGCGGATCTAATCCTTCTTCCGTATTGTCCACACCGCCATAGCCAATGCCAAAGTCGCTGCTGACGGGGCTGGCAGCTATCATGTCCTCGACGGTCAACTCTATGATTTCCGTTTCAGGTGCTCTGTAAATCTTCTTCATTGTCATTGCCCTCCTTATTTAATGATTACTTTATTGCCGTTCTTCACATAGATGCCCTTGGCAGGACGCTCCACTCGCTGGCCCTTCAGGTTGTAATACGTTGAACGCTGCACACCAACTGTTGAACGTTGTGCGTCGCTGATGCTGGTCGTTTCGTCGAACGAAAGAACGACACGTGAATCGTAATGGACGCCAGCGGCGGCAAGGTCGAAGTAGGCACGGTAGGCCTTCATCTTCGTCTTGCCCGTAGAGAAATAGAACTTTCCCTCGTTCAGGAACAGCCATCCGTCAGTCAGCGTCAGTCCGTTCTCGTAGTTGCCAACGAACGAATTGTACTTCCCGTCCTTTCCGTCTTTCTTCACACTGGCCTCCCCAGCGGCTATGTCAACTCCATCCACCGCGAAGCTCTCGACGCCGGCCGTCACCTTAATAATATAAGGATGGTTGGCCTCGATGGCGTCGGCCTCCGTGAAGTTTACCTTCACCGTCTCTCCGTCAACGGTACATCCCGTGAAGTCGCCCAACTGCACATCATCGCCGAAAGCCGCTTTCACCTGGGCCTCAGTCATGGCAAAGGGCAGGCAGATGGTGCTCCAGGTGTCGGCAGGAATAGTGCGTTTCACCGTCGCCTTCACACCTTCCACGCTCTTCGGAGCCTCCGTGGCGTTCTCGTCGAGCACGACGTCTGACTTCACCGTCAGGGCAAACGCGGCATCGGCGCACTTCTGGCTCACGGACTCCGTGGTTGCCGTACGAATGGTATAGAGGCTGCCGTTGAAGCTTCCAGCCTGCTCTCCTACGACGATGGGCAGTCGCAGCAGCGTGCCGTTACTGACCATTCCTAAATCCGTATGATAGAGGGCGACAAGGCGGTCGCCATTATCCAACGTCTGAACTGACAGCGTGTGACCGCTTGCGGCCTCGCCCTTCGTGATGGCACTCTCGTTGAGCGTCACTCCCTGTGGCAGCGCGATGTTGAACTGCAGGGCAGTCACGCCAGTCATACCGCTGCCGCTGACCACCAGCTCAGCTTGCTCACCTGCTTTCGCCTCAACACTTGCTATGCTGAGCGTCTGTGCCGTTGCACTACTAACTATCGCCAGCAGCGCAACTATGGTTTGTAGTATTCTTTGTTTCATCATATCACTTTTCTTTTTCTGCTTCGCCAACCTTTGTGAATTAAGTTTCCCGATTCACAAATCTCGGCGAATCACATTGTTAATTACCTTTTAATGTCCCTCTAATGATTTCACCAGTTGTATTGATTGTAATACTTGTTCCAAATGTTGTATTTGAATTAGGTAAAACTGCTCCATTCCAATCAATTAATACTGATTGAAGATTTCTATATTCTTCACCTTCATTTATATAATCTTGTAAATCAGATTCAGATGTAATATCTGGATTTCTTACATTTCCAATTGCAGTTCCTTTACCAATTCTACTTAAATTTGTAAAATTTATTCCATTTATTGTTTTTGCCATATATTATAATATAATCTATATTTTTAATAAATATCAATTGCTAATTTTCTAGATTTACCAACTGTTTCATAAACTTTATATGTTACTCCAGAAATAGTCACATTAGAAAGTTTAGTATACATATCTACTGTAGAAGCATCATTACCTGCGCCATCTCTTGGACATGCAGAACTATTAGCAGGAATTGCAATATATTGTTTAGCAAGTGAAGTGCCGGTAACAATTTCTCCACCTTCAACATATTCAAATAATTTGTTTGAAGAACTATACGTTGGTAAAGTTGTTCCAATTAATCTCCATCCCGGTGAACTTGTATCAGTAACAATTGGCGAAATACTCGTCATTGTTGAAGGATCTGTCTGTCCTACATACCAATAAAATGTTGTTGCCTCCTTAGTCCCTCCAGCTTCTTTCATGATTTTGAGCACGGCCAACACGTCATTGTAATCCACCTTGCCGTCCCCATTCACATCACCCTTCAGCGGGGTGTTGTTGTTCTGTGCAAACGAGCACACACTCATCAGCAGCATGGCTGCCATCAGTAATAGTTTCTTTGTTTTCATAATTATTGTTTGTTATTTGGTTAATATTATTTCATTTGTATATATGTCAATGTTTTATCTCTATCAGAAATCAAGCCTCTTGGACCAGAATCGAGATAGTCTTTCATAACACAGAAGAAATCTTCAATCAGATTATTAGGCAAAGCCCGAAGGCTAGTAATACCCGCGACCGCCAAAGCTTCTGGATACGAGAAGAATGTAGATAGGACTTCTTTAGAACTTAGTTTCCTTCCTCCTAACAATTTCCTTGCGCCTTCCATTGCTCCATTATTGAGATATAGTATTTTCCGAGGATATATAGGTTTATCAAACAAATGGCCGATTCGTAAAGACGTATCATAAACTGTTAATGGACCAATATTGTTAAGGTTTCCAATAAGGTTATTTACCGTATTGAACAAATCTTCAAAGTCCTTAAATGGAGTTGAAAGGATAGACAAAATATGTACTTCAATTATACTAATAGCGGGATTCTTGTATTTGAAAGGAATTCGACGCTGATGTCCTCCAACAACACAAACTTCCGCCAATTTATGTAATGCTGCTTTAGAACGCGTTGCTGCATAACAAATATAAGCTTTCTTGACGTCATCCAATTCTTCAAGATGTCTTTTGCACAGAAGGCAACGATAACATTTTACTGCTTCTTTAAAATTCATAACCAATTGTTTTGTCGTTTGTAATTAAAGGATGAAATACTCTCGAAAAACACACAGAAAAAGAAAACGTGGACTTGTTGCTTCGTCTACGTATTCCGAGGTATTGGGGACAACCTTACTATCTTAAACGAGTAACAGTCCACGCCTTCCAGCGTGAACCATCTACTTCAGTTCTTGATAGTATCTTCAAATTCCCCAATTATCGGAATACAAGAATCAAAAGCGGACGCTTCTATTTCAATATGTCGTTATGACTGATATTATGTCATGGGCAATAACTTTAAAGGGTTCAACAATTATTTCGTTTCTATCTACGCGGCTCTCTCATATATTAGAATTCCATCGCGATTTACACTTTCACGGGCAAAGGATGCCAGTGTTCGGTCTACTACTAAGTCTACGTTTCGACCTAGTATCTCCTTCAGGTCTTCATACATACCAAAAAACCTTAGGCCAACAGGCTGTGAGTGATCAAGCACAACAAGTATGTCAACATCGCTGTCCTCCCGTTGCTCGCCGCGGGCAAAGGAGCCAAAGAGCCAAGCCTTCACAACGGGTTGCGTCTTGAAGTACTCGGCTATCTGCCTGCTGATGATTGTTGTTTCCGTACTCATAAGGTATATTAGACGTGGCAAAGATAAGAAGAAAAAACGAAAGTTCCAAGAAAAACGAACAAAAAATGCTTTCAAGCGAAAATCAAAAAGAACCTCATAACCTCATATAATCGCTCGAAACGCCTTTGTATAAAGGGGTTTCAGAGCATGAGGTATGTTCAAGATACCTCATGAATACCTCATGTTGACCTCATCAGCTGCATCTGTGGAGTGAGGTGTTTATGAGGTCTGTATGAGGTATCTCAGAAACACCTCATGTACCGAAATGCCTTTGTACAAAGGGGTTTCAGAGGATTATATGAGGTTATGAGGTGTTTTTGCAAAAATGCTCTCCGCAGGAGCATTTGTTCCTATGGATGAACTGTCACTGAGGGGATGCTGGGTTTACCGTAACTAAACCCGAGGTTTACTTACGGTAAACTCCGGGTTTAGGTAGGGTAAACTATCGGCTACTTCTTTCTGGGTTTCCTACGTGCCCAGCCCTCATCCTTGGCAGGCCGCTCGTTCCTGGCAGGCTTCTTCATGCTTTCATCGGCATCGTTACAGCGGACGGTGCGTCCCTTGAAACGGATGCCCGTCAGCTGGAGCATCACCTTGCGGGCGTCCTTCTCGGGCACTTCAAAATACGAGATGGTGTCGAGCAGGTCGATATGCCCCACCGCCTGACGGCCGCCGACGTAGCGGTTCAGCGTCTGCATCAGCACCCCAGGAAAGAAACCGTCGCGCTTGCCCAGGTTGATGAACAGCCGCTTGTAGCCCTTCTCGGCCTTGTTCTGTAGCTTCTGCCGGTCGGTCTGCCACTTCTCGCCTCCATCGGTCTTCCAGGCATTGCCGCCCTTCCCCTTCTTGGTGCCTACCTCCACCTTCTCTATTTCAGGAGCGTCGGCGTAGTAGGCCAGGAACTTGCCGAACTCCATCGACACGATTTTCTTGATGATCTCCTCCTTGTCGATATACTCGAAGTAACGGTTGATGTCCTGCATGAACGGGGCTATCTCCTCGTCGTCGATGTCGGTCTTCACTATCTGGTCCATCACCTTGTAGAGCTGCTTCTTGCAGATTTCCTCGCTGCTGGGGATGTCCTGCTCCACAAACTTCTTGCCTATCTCCTTCTCGATGTTGCGAATCTTGTGCTTCTCCTTCAGGTGGACTATCGAGATGCTGGTGCCCTTCTTGCCGGCACGGCCCGTTCGTCCGCTGCGGTGGGTGTAGTTCTCAATGTCGTCGGGCAGTCCGAAGTTGATAACATGCGTCAGGTCGTCCACGTCGAGTCCACGGGCTGCCACATCGGTAGCCACGAGCAGCTGCACGGTGTGCTGGCGGAACTTCTGCATGGTCAAGTCGCGCTGCTGCTGGCTCAGGTCGCCGTGCAGGGCCTCGGCATTGTAGCCGTCGCGTATCAGCTTGTCGGCTATCTCCTGGGTTTCCAGCTTGGTGCGGCAGAAGATGATGGCAAAAATCTTGGGATTGTAGTCCACAATGCGCTTCAAGGCCAGGTACTTGTCCTTCGCCTGCACCATATAATAAAGGTGGTTGACGTTCTCGGCGCCCTCGTTACGGCTGCCGACAACAATAGTCTCGTAATCCTGAAGGTACTTCTTGGCCACTCGCTCCACCTCGCGGCTCATGGTGGCCGAGAACATCAGCGTGGAGTGATAGTCGGGCAATGCCTCGAAGATTTCATTGATGCTGTCGGAGAAACCCATGTTCAGCATCTCGTCGGCCTCGTCGAGCACAATGTTAGTCACCTCCTCCAAGTGGGCAAAGCCACGGTTCTTGAGGTCGATGAGTCGGCCCGGCGTAGCCACGATAATCTGGACGCCCTTCTTCAGCGAACGCATCTGCGGCTCGATGGCAGCACCGCCATAGACCGCCTCCACGTGGACGCCGTCCATATACTTCGCAAAGTCGCGCAGGTCGTCGGCTATCTGCAGGCACAGCTCTCGGGTAGGACTGAGCACCAGCGCCTGGGTGGTGCGGCTCGACAAGTCGATGCGCTGCAACAACGGGATGCCGAATGCCGCCGTCTTGCCCGTACCCGTCTGGGCAAGGGCTATCACGTCGCGTCGCATTCCCAACAAATAAGGAATTACCGCCTCCTGTACAGGCATGGGCTGTACAAATCCCATCTCTTCAATGGCGCGGCGAATCTGTTCGCTGACGCCCAATTCATCAAATGTCTTCATCTTGGTTGCAAATATAGGCAAAAATACCGAAAGTACCAAAATAATTATCAATTATCAATTGTCAATTATCAATTTATTCGTACCTTTGCACCCATGAGCAACAGAACTGAAGACGAGAAATACATGCGGCGCTGCCTGCAACTGGCCAAGCAAGGCCGGCAGAACGCGAAGCCGAACCCCATGGTGGGCGCTGTCATTGTGGCACCGCAGGCCCAAACAACCAGAATCATCGGCGAGGGTTACCATGTGCGCTGCGGCGAAGGGCACGCCGAGGTGAACGCCTTTGCCTCCGTACGACAGGAGGACGAGCCGTTGCTGACGGAGGCCACCATCTACGTGTCGTTAGAACCTTGTTCGCACTACGGCAAGACGCCCCCTTGTGCCGACCTGATTATTAAGAAAGGTGTGCGCCGCGTCGTCGTGGGCTGTATCGACGAGTTTGCCGAGGTGCAGGGCCGTGGCATCCGCAAATTGCGGGAGGCAGGTATCGAGGTGGAGGTTGGCGTGCTCGAAGAGGAGTGCCGCGAACTGAACCGCCGCTTCTTCACCTTCCACCGCGAGCACCGGCCTTACATCATCCTGAAATGGGCACAGACGGCCAACGGACTGATTGACGACCACGGCAAACCTCTCGCCATCTCGACAGACTTCACCCGCATGCTCAACCACAAACTGCGCGCCGAGGAGGACGCCATCCTCGTGGGCAGGGTGACCAACGAGCGAGAACACCCGCAGCTGACCGTCCGCGACTGGTGGGGCAGCAACCCCAAACGCTTAGTGGTAGACCGCAACCACCCGCTGAACCTCAACAGCCTACACGCCCACGGCGTGCAGTCGCTCATCGTAGAAGGCGGTGCCAAGACCCTGAAAAAGTTTATAGACGACGGCTTGTGGGACGAAATCCGCGTGGAAACCAATCATCAGCTGACCGTTGCCGACGGCACTCGTGCTCCGCTCATTCCCGGCAACGCCATTGTCAGCCGCCGCGAGCAGTACGGCAGCAACGTCATCATTACCTATCGGCGAGCCTGACCTGTTGTTTTTTCCATGTAAGTTTGCATCTTTGGCTGTCACCCCGATTTGGGGGCAGTCCGAGTTTCAGTAGGGTAAACTGGAGGTTTGGGTAGGGTAAACCCCAGGTTTCAGTAGGGTAAACTCCGAGTGACAGCCGAGTGAAGCAAACATTTTCTACTCATAGAAATGTTTGAAAGCTACCTTCACCGTCACTTTTTGAGCGTTAATTATTGATATACAAATAGTTATTGCCAAATCATCTATCACTTTACTATCACCTTCTGTCACTTTTTTTTGCAAGTGACAGAAGGTGATAGCAACCAAACAATACTTTCACTCTTATCTTATTAAATGCCAAGTACATACATTATAAAGTGACAGAGTGAAGGTATATTTCAAACTTTTTCTGTAGAGAGTGTTTACCCAATGAGAGCAGCTACAAATCTGCACACACTCTTGGACATTTATCGCGCTTCTTCTGCAAATGCGGCAGCCTCGGCAGCGGCAATAATGTCCTCGCGTTGAAGCTCCTGCGGGGTGGCGGTGATGTCAGAAAGGTCGAATTCATCGGTATCTTCCGACGCTGTCGGCTGAGCGACAGTTGGCTCCAGAGGGGTTGCTGGCTTTTCTTCCTGATGAATGACGAACTCCTGCTCCGTTTCCGTGTCGGGGACGCTCATGGTGGGCATTTCCTCCATCTTGGTGCGCTCGGTCTTGGCGGCAAAGATGGCATCGATAAACTGCGGTTCGCGTTTGAGGCGCTTCAATGTAGCCTCGGACGCCAGCTGCTGTGCCTCCTTCTTGGAAAAGCCTTGGCCTGACTCGCCAGGAATGTTCTCCATGAACACCTGGAACTTGAAAACGGGTGAGCCGCTCTCCTTGTCCTTATCCTGCTTCTGCATGCGGAACTCCATACGGACGCGGTTCTTCTGGCTCCACTCCAACAGCTTCGACTTGAAGTTCACCTCCTTATAGGCCACCTTGTCGATGTTGATGAGGCGGGCCAGGATGCGCTTTTTCATGAAACGCATGACGGCATCGTAGCCCTGGTCCAGATAGATGGCTCCCACGAGTGCCTCGAAGGCATTGCCTGCGACGTAGCTATTGTGGGAACTGCTGTGGCCCGACGACAGTATCAGGCGGGTAAGTCCCATTTCCTCGGCCAACTTGCCCAAGGTGTCGCGGCTGACAAGCTTGGAACGGGTGTTGGTGAGGAAACCTTCGCGCTTGCCTTCGAAATGGTCGTACACGATGTGCCCCACGACGGCATCGAGCAGGGCATCGCCGAGGAACTCCAGCCGCTCGTTGTTCAGCGGCTTGCCTTTTTCGTTGCGCTTCGAGATGCTTTTGTGCATCAGCGCCAGCTTATAGTACCCGATGTTGCGAGGATAGAACCCCATGATGCCGTAAAGAGAAGAAAAAAGCTCCTTCTCCTTGCGGAAAGGGAGCTTGATGCGGTCGATGATTTCACTAAGCCTCATACTTTTTGAAAACGACACAGGCGTTGTGGCCGCCAAAGCCGAACGTATTGGAGAGTCCGGCACGCACGGTGCGCTTCTGTGCCTTGTTAAAGGTGAAGTTCAGATTATAGTCTATCTCGGGATCCTTGTCGTCCTCGTCGTGGTTGATGGTGGGCGGCACGATGTCGTTCTTTATGCTCAGCACGGTGACCATAGCCTCAACGGCTCCGGCAGCACCCAGCAGGTGACCGGTCATGGACTTCGTGCTCGAGATGTTCAGCTTGAAGGCAGCGTCGCCGAAGACCTCCTTGATGGCCTTGGCCTCGGAGATGTCGCCCACGTGGGTGCTGGTGCCATGAACGTTGATGTAGTCAATGTCCTCGGGCTGCAGCTGGGCATCCTCCAAAGCGCTCTGCATCACGAGCTTGGCACCGAGTCCCTCAGGATGAGAGGCGGTGATGTGGTGAGCATCGGCACTCATGCCGGCACCTACCATCTCGGCGTAGATCTTGGCTCCACGGGCCTTTGCGTGCTCCAACTCCTCAAGGATAAGACAGCCGGAACCCTCGGCCATGATGAAACCGTCGCGGCTGGCGCTGAATGGGCGGCTGGCCTTCTCGGGCTCGTCGTTTCGGGTTGACAAGGCGTGCATGGCGTTGAAGCCGCCTACGCCAGTAGCGCAGATGGCAGCCTCGGCTCCGCCGGCCACAATAGCGTTGGCCTTGCCCAAGCGGATGAGATTGAAGGCGTCGGCCAAAGCGTTCGACGACGAAGCACAGGCAGAAGCGGTGATATAGTTGGGGCCGTGGAAACCGTACTGGATGGAAATCTGTCCGGCGGCAATGTCGGCAATCATCTTCGGGATGAAGAAAGGATTGAACTTAGGACCGTCGGCCTCGTGCTGGGCATAGTATTTCACCTCTTCCTCAAAAGTCTTGATGCCACCGATACCCACGCCGAAGACAACACCGATGCGGTTCTTGTCCACAGTCTCCAAGTCCATCTGGCTATCCTCGACAGCCTGCTTGGCAGCAATCATGGCCAGCTGGGTGTAGCGGTCCATCTTGCGGGCCTCCTTGCGGTCCAGGTAGTCGTTCACATTGAGGTTCTTCACCTCGCATGCGAACTTGGTCTTAAACAATGTTGTATCGAAAAGTGTAATGGGGGCAGCACCACTGACTCCGTTGAGCAGGTTCTTCCACATCTCCTCGGGAGTGTTGCCGACCGGCGTAACTGCGCCAAGTCCCGTTACAACTACTCTTTTTAATTCCATAAATTAAAGGTATAGTGAAAAAGGAAAAGCGAAAAATTTGCTACCGCTCACCAAAGTGAAAGGAAGGGCGGCAGCAAATTTTTCACTTTTCACTTTTCCTTTTTTTACTTTATTTTGCGTTCTCCTCGATATAAGCAATAGCGTCACCAACGGTGCCAATCTTCTCAGCCTTATCATCGGGGATAGAAATGCCGAATTCCTTCTCGAACTCCATGATGAGTTCAACGGTGTCCAAAGAGTCAGCACCGAGATCGTTTGTGAAACTTGCTTCGGGCTTAACTTCTGCCTCGTCAACACCTAATTTGTCTACAATAATTGCCTTTACTTTGCTTTCAATTTCTGACATAATTTCTAATACTTTAAACTGTTAATAATTACTTGCTATCTTGAAAAAATAACGGCCTTACGCCGAATTCGGGTGCAAAGTAACACATTTTCCGTCAGTTATGCAAATTTTTGGGTGAAAAAGTGATGTGCGCCTGCACATTTTTGGTGCAATTGTGCAAAAAACGGGGCTCTTTTCGTGTATATTGTACGTTTATTTTGCAAATTAAAATGAAAAACAAGGGATTTAGTTGCATGTTTCGAAAAGTTTCAGTAGCTTTGCACGGAAAAACAAATTACCATTGATAATAACATGTCATTTACAGAACAAGCAAACAAGATTTTTAATCAGGCGATAAAGGACTATCATCTGACAGACAACGTTGATGCACCCATTCAGAATCCATACGAACGCGACACAATAGAATACTCGCTCTATCTGAAGTGCTGGATTGATACCGTACAATGGCATTATGAGGACATCATTCGCGATCCGCACATCGACCCGGTGGAGGCATTGTCGCTGAAAAGGCGCATCGACCGCAGCAATCAGGACCGTACAGACCTGGTGGAGCAGATAGACTCCTATTTCCGCAAAGTGTACAGCGACGTTCAGCCGTTGCCCGAAGCACGGCTGAACACCGAGAGTCCGGCATGGGCAGTCGACCGTCTGAGCATCCTCGCCCTGAAAATCTATCACATGCAAGAGCAGGCACACCGTACCGATGCCTCCGACGAGCACCGTCAGCGCTGCCAGGCCAAGCTGGAGGTGCTGATAGAGCAGCAGGCAGACCTGTCGGCAGCCATCGACCAGCTGTTAGAGGACATTGAGGCCGGACGCATCTACATGAAGGTGTATCGCCAAATGAAGATGTACAACGACCCGTCGACAAATCCCATACTGTACAAAAAGTAAAAAGGGTGAGAAAAGAACATATCCTTATTATCCGCTTCTCGGCCATGGGCGATGTGGCGATGGCGGTGCCCGTCGTTTACAGTCTGGCAACTCAGTATCCCGATATCCGTGTCACGGTGCTGAGTCGCAAGTACGCCCGACCGTTCTTTGAAGACCTCGCACCGAATGTCAGCTTCATGGAAGCCGACCTGAAGCGTGAGTACCGAGGCGTAAAAGGGCTCAACGCCCTCTACCGCCGGCTCACAGCCAAGCAGTTTACCAAGATTGCCGACTTCCACAACGTATTGCGCTCAGAGTATCTGCGAATGCGGTTCAACATGGGGCGCTACCGGGTGGAGCACATCAACAAGCACCGCCGTGAGCGCCGAGCTTTGGTATCTAATAAGAATAAGGTACGCGAGCAACTGCGTACCCCCTTCGAGAATTATGCCGACGTGCTGGCCAAACTCGGCTACCCCGTCAAGCTGGAATTCACGTCGCTATTCCCCCCTGAAGGCGGCAACCTCAACATGCTGCCCGCCATCATCGGTCCGAAGAAAAGCTTCGAACAATGGATAGGCGTAGCACCCACAGCAGCCCACCCCGGCAAGACCTATCCGCCCGAGAGGACCCGCCACATCATAGAGCAACTGCTTCAGAAGCATCCCCGTGCCCGTATCTTCCTCTTCGGACGCGGACGGATGGAGGAACAGTTGTTCAGCGAGTGGTGCCGCGACCTGCCACAATGCGTCTACGTCAGCCGGCATCTGGAGAATATGCACCAGGAACTTATCCTCATAAGTCACCTTGACGTCATGTTCTCTATGGACTCATCGAATATGCACCTGGCCTCGCTCACGTCCACACCTGTAGTCAGCGTCTGGGGTGCCACCCATCCCTTGGCCGGCTTCATGGGCTGGAAGCAGAAGGCTGAGAATGCCATACAGGCCGACCTCGACTGCCGTCCATGCAGCATCTACGGCAACCGCCGCTGCCGACGGGGCGACTTTGCCTGCATGAACTTGATAAAACCCGAAACCATCATTGAGAGAATTGAACATATTATTAACCCTCAAACAACAGAAACAAGCTTATGAAAAAGTATGTGTGCGACGTATGCGGTTATGTGTACGACCCCGAAGTAGGCGATCCTGATAGCGGCATCGCTGCAGGCACAGCCTTTGAAGACATTCCCGAAGATTGGGTATGCCCCATCTGTGGTGTAGGCAAGAGCGACTTCTCGCCTGCTGAAGACTAAAAAGAGGAGCCATAAGTGCTCCTCTTTTTCATTGTTCAGCCAGCGTGAAGTCCAACTGTCGCTTCTCGATGTTGGCGCGGGCCACCTTGATGCGGATGGGGTCGCCCAGCTGGTACTTGTTGTGGTGGCGGCGGCCTATGAGCTGATAGTGGGCTTCGTCGAACTCGTAATAGTCGCCGCTCAGGTCGTGCATCGGCACCATACCCTCGCAATGGTTTTCGTCAATCTCGACATAGATGCCATACGACTGTATACCCGAGATGTGGCCGTCGAACTCCTGCCCTATCTTGTCGGCCATAAACTCCACCATCTTGTACTTGATGCTGTCGCGCTCGGCATTCTGAGCCGTCTGCTCCATGTCGCTGGAGTGCTCGCACAGTTCTTCGTAATGCTCCTGATTAGCCGAGCGGCCGCCCTCCTGATACTTCGTCAGCAGCCGGTGCACCATCGTGTCGGGATAGCGGCGGATGGGGCTGGTGAAGTGGGTGTAGTAGTCGAAGGCCAGTCCGTAGTGCCCTATGTTGTGGGTGGAATACTTGGCTTTCATCATAGCACGCAGAGCGACGGTCTCGATGAGTTTCTGCTCACGGCTGCCGGTGGCCTCGTCCATCAGCGCATTCAGCGAGCGGGAGATGGCTCCCTTCGTGCCGCTGGTCTTCAGCTTGTAGCCGAACGGAGCTACCACCTGGCGCAGCGACTCCAGCTTCTGGGGGTCGGGCTGGTCGTGGATACGATAGACGAAGGTCTTGGCCTTAGTTCCAGCCTTTTTGACTGCTCCTATGCTCTCGGCCACCGTACGGTTGGCCAACAGCATAAACTCCTCTATCAGCTTATTGGCATCCTTCGACTTCTTGAAATAGGCCCGCGTGGGCTTGCCGTCGGCGTCAATGTCGAAGTGCAGCTCTTCACGGTCGAACTTCACGGCCCCGTTCTTGAAGCGGCGTTCGCGCAGCTTCTTGGCCAGCGCATCGAGCTTGATGAGCTGTGCGGCATATTCACCCTTGTAGGGCTTATTTTTCGTGGCAGGCGGAGCAGGCTGGCCTGTGCCGTCAACGACGCCGTTGTCCTCCAACAACTGCTGAACCTCCTCGTAGGCATAGCGGCGGTCCGAGCGGATGACAGTATGTGCCAGGTGCCAATTCTTGACGTTGGCCTCGTCGTCCATCACGAAGATGACGCTGTAGCACAGCTTATCCTCATCGGGGCGCAGGGAGCAGATGAAGTTGCAAAGCCGTTCGGGCAGCATCGGGATAGTGCGGTCTACCAGATAGACGCTGGTGGCACGCTTCTGAGCCTCCTTGTCGATAATCGAGTTTTCCTTTACGTAATGACTGACGTCGGCAATGTGGACGCCGACCTCGTAAAGCCCCCCTAAGTTAGGAGAGGAAATGGTACGGATGCTGAGTGCATCGTCAAAGTCCTTGGCATCCTTCGGGTCGATGGTGCAGGTGAAGACATCGCGGAAATCCTCACGACGGGCAATCTCCTCGTCAGTAATACCCGGGTCTATCTTCATAGCGGCATCCTCCACATGCTTCGGATATTTGTAAGGCAGGCCGTACTGCGCCAGAATGGCGTGCATCTCAACGTTGTTGTCGCCCTCCTTGCCTAATACGTCGATGACCTCGCCAACAATATTCTTCGATTCCTTCGATGGCCATTGGGTAATCTTCACCACAGCCTTCTCGCCGTCCTTGCCGCCCTTCAGCTTCTTCTTCGGAATCAGGATGTCGTGTACGAAGATGTTGCCCTCTGTGATGAGGAAGGCAAAATCCTTCTCCACCTTCAGCTTACCCACGGCCTGGTCAGTCTTGTGGCTCAGTATCTCCGTCACCATAGCCTCCTTGATGTGCTTCTGGCGGCGGGCCATCATCGCTATACGCACACGGTCGCCGTTCAAAGCAAACATCGAGTTACGCTCCGAGACAAAGATGGGCTTGCCGCCGTCGTCGGGCAGGAACGAGTTCTTGCCGTTTGCCTTGCGGATGAACGTGCCCTCCTGCACCTGTCCCTTCTGGTTCAGGCGGTACTGGTTATCGCCCACTTTGCTGAGATAGTCGTCCCAGCACATCTCGTCGAGTGCATCGATGGCGAGCATCTTGGCGGGATGTGTGTCCAACTTCAGAGCCTTGAAAATGTACTTCAGCGAGAATGTCTCGTTCGGACTTGCCGTAAACAGCCCCTGCAGGGCATCGGCCACGGCTTTCTTCGAAAGCCTCTTTCCACCTTTCTTCTTTCCCATAGTAATATCTTCATTAAGTTTTCGGCAAAGATAATCATTAAATTTCAATTAGCAAAATAAAATGTTCAAAAACAGCAGCGACCCCCACATTTTTATCCTCAAAATCAAACAGATATGGACAATCCATTCGCAACAAAAGGATATGCAGGGGCCAACAGCCAGTATTTTTAGAAGTGTTGCCTTTGGCAAGTAAGAATTATGAGTTAATAATCTGCTGCGCAAGGTAGGGTAAAGTCATCTGATACCGTAGAGTAGCTTGAGGTTACCCTACGGTAAGCTTTGGAATTCTCTCGAGAATTGGAGAGTTTACCCTACCTAAACTTTTACTCTACCTACGGTAAACCCTCAAATTCTCTCGAGAATTTAAAGCCCTGCTACGGCTTCTGCTTCTGTGACAGCGGTACTTCACCTGAGTTTAGTGGGGGCAAACTGGTACTTTCTGCCCGCTATTTTAGCTGTGTCCGCACCCAACGTGACAACGTTGTGTCACCCTGTGTCACCCTTTAAAACGTTGTACAGCCTTTGTACATCGGGGTTGTGTCAGCGTGTCACCCTTTTTCACAAATATCTTTAGTGATTCAATAAGCCTGCTCATGTACACCCTTGACGGCACGACCGCTGGGGTCGTTCATGTTGCGGAAGGCGGCATCCCATTCGAGGGCAATGGCTGTCGAGCAGGCAACGCTGGCCTCGGAAGGTACGCTGCGGGCGGCAGAGTCGCTGGGGAAGTGCTCGGCGAAGATGGAGCGATAGTAGTACTCCTCCTTGTTCTTCGGCGGGTTGATGGGGAAGCGCTCGGCAGCGTGGGCCATTTGCTCGTCGGACACGGCACGGGCGGTGATGTCCTTGAGGGTGTCAATCCACGAATAGCCGACGCCATCAGAGAACTGTTCCTTCTGTCGCCAGGCCACTGCATCGGGCAGCAGGTCGGCAAAGGCTTCGCGGACAATCTTCTTCTCGATGGTCGAGCCTGGACACATCTTTGCCTCGGGATTGGTGCGCATGGCGACATCCAGGAACTCCTTGTCGAGGAAGGGAACACGGCCTTCGACGCCCCACGCCGACAGGCTCTTGTTGGCACGCAGACAGTCGTAGAGGTGGAGCTTGCCTAACTTGCGGACGGTTTCTTCGTGGAAGTCACGGGCTGACGGAGCCTTGTGGAAGTAGAGGTAACCACCGAAGATTTCATCGGCACCCTCGCCCGAGAGTACCATCTTGATGCCCATCGACTTGATGACGCGGGCCAGCAAGTACATCGGTGTGGAGGCACGAACGGTAGTGACGTCGTAAGTCTCGATGAAGTAGATAACGTCGCGGATGGCGTCGAGTCCTTCTTGGATGGTGTAGTTGATTTCGTGGTGGACGGTGCCGATGTGGTCGGCCACGAGGCGGGCTTTGGCTAAGTCGGGCGCCCCCTTCAGACCAACGGCGAAGGAGTGTAGACGGGGCCAGTAGGCGCGTGTTCGACTGTCATCCTCGATGCGATGCTCTGAGAACTTTTCGGCGAGGGCTGAGATGACGCTGCTGTCGAGACCGCCAGAGAGGAGCACGCCGTAGGGCACGTCGGACATGAGCTGGCGCTTGACGGCAGCGGTGAGGCCGTCGCGAATGGCCTCGACTGAGGCAGGGTTGTCCTTCACGGCATCGTACTGCATCCAGTCGCGGCAATAATATTGCCGCATACAGGACTCGCGGCTCCAATAGTAGTGGCCAGGCAGGAAAGGTTCGTACCGGTCGCACTGGCCTTCGAGGGCTTTCAGTTCGGAGGCCACATAGACGGTGCCATCGCCGTCGTAGCCTATATAGAGGGGTATGACACCAATAGGGTCGCGGGCTATCAGGAACTCATCGCGCTCCTCGTCGTAGAGTACGAAGGCGAAGATGCCGCTGAGGTCTTCGAGGAAATCGATGCCTTTTTCACGATAGAGCGCCAGAATGACCTCGCAGTCGCTGCCCGTCTGGAAGTCATACTGTCCGGCATAACGGCGGCGAATCTCCTGATGGTTATAGATTTCACCGTTAACGGCCAGCACCTGCTTACGGTCAGAGCTGTAAAGGGGTTGTCCTCCGCTTTCAGGGTCAACGATGCTCAGTCGCTCGTGAGCTAATACGGCACTCCCGCCGCAATATATTCCACTCCAGTCAGGCCCGCGATGACGGATTTTCTGACTCATTTTCAATGCCTTGTCACGCAGAGCCTGTGTCTGCTCCTTGACGTTCAATATTGCTACTATTCCACACATAATCTTCTTTATTTTTATAGGTACGACAAATACAGGTAATTGGTTTGGGCAGGATATTCGGCTGCGAGGGTGTCAATCTGGTTGACAGTAGGAACGACATCGAACTCCTTACGCCAGGAGCGAACTGTGAGTCCAGCCTGCTCCATGCTCATGCGGCCTTCGAGACCGAGGGCGCGGCCTATCTGGAAATCGGAGAAGCCATAGACCTTGGCCTCGCGAAGAAGGTTGACGAACTCGGGAGCTTCGAGGTATTCCAGCAACTCGGTGTTGTCCATAAACTCAATGAACTCCGAGACCTGTGCAAACTGCTTTAGGCGCTGGTCGATGTCGACGATGTGCTTCAGCTTCTGCAGGAACCAGCGGTCAATCATCGTCAACTGATGAATTTGCTCGACACTATAACCAATCTTCAGGGCCTTCGATACCACGAAGATGCGCATATCCGTAGGCTCGTGCAACGACTTGGCTATATCCTTGATCTTGATTTCGTGATTTTCTACGAATCCATGCATGCCCTGCCCTATCATTCGCAAGCCCTTTTGCAGAGCTTCCTCAAACGTGCGGCCGATGGCCATCACCTCGCCCACACTCTTCATCGACGAGCCGAGCTCACGCTTCACGCCGTGGAACTTCGTCAGGTCCCAACGGGGAATTTTAACTACCACGTAGTCGAGGGCAGGCTCGAAGAAGGCAGAGGTAGTCTTGGTGACTGAGTTCTTCAGTTCGAACAGCCCATAGCCCAAGCCCAGCTTGGCGGCGACAAAAGCCAGCGGATAGCCCGTTGCCTTCGATGCCAACGCCGATGAGCGCGACAGGCGGGCATTAACCTCGATGACGCGGTAGTCCTCGCTGTTGGGGTCGAGGGCGTACTGCACGTTGCACTCGCCCACGATACCGATGTGGCGGATAATCTTGATGGCCAGTTCGCGGAGTTTGTGGTACTCGCTATTGCTGAGCGTCTGCGACGGAGCCACGACAATCGACTCGCCAGTATGTATGCCCAGCGGGTCGAAGTTCTCCATGTTACAGACGGTGATGCAGTTGTCGTAACGGTCGCGCACCACCTCGTACTCTATCTCCTTCCAGCCACGCAGCGACTTCTCGACCAGCACTTGCGGCGAGAACGAGAAGGCCTCCTCCGCCTGCACCAGCAGTTCCTCCTCGTTATCGCAGAAACCACTGCCCAGACCGCCAAGGGCGTATGCGGCACGTAGGATGACGGGGAATCCCAGTTCGTGGGCAGCCCGCTGCACCTCCCCGACAGTTGCGCACGCCTCGCTCTTGATGGTCTTCACGCCAATCTCGTCGAGACGCTTCACGAACAGGTCGCGGTCCTCGGTGTCAATGATGGCCTGAACGGGTGTGCCCAGCACGCGGACGCCGTATTTCTCCAGCACACCTTTCTGATATAGTTCCACGCCACAGTTCAAGGCGGTTTGCCCGCCAAACGAGAGCAGAATGCCGTCGGGCCGTTCCTTCTCGATAACGCGCTCCACAAACTCAGGCGTCACGGGCTGGAAGTAAACCGTGTCGGCCACGCCTTTGGATGTCTGCACCGTAGCAATATTGGGATTTATCAGCACGGAGTGAATGCCCTCCTCCTTTAATGCCTTCAGGGCCTGTGCACCGCTATAGTCGAACTCGCCGGCCTGACCTATTTTCAGGGCGCCAGAGCCAAGGATCATAATCTTCTTATAAGCCGCCCCAAGCCCCTCCCAAGGAGGGGATGTTTGATTACCAATATTAGCAGTAATTTCAGCGGAAATATGTTTTTCAACATCCCTCCCTTTGGGAGGGCTTGGGTGGGCTTTCAGCAATTTTACGAATTCATCGAACATCCATTCCGTATCAGTAGGTCCTGAGCAGGCTTCCGGATGAAACTGTGCCGACATCCAGGGATTCGTCTTGTGGCGGATGCCTTCGTTCGAGCCATCGTTCATGTTCACAAAGAGCGGTTCCCAGTCGGCCGGCAATGTTTTATCGTCCACTGCATAACCGTGATTTTGGGATGTAATGAAGCACTGTGTCGTGCCCACTCGCTGCACAGGCTGGTTGTGTGAGCGATGGCCGTACTTCAGCTTGTATGTCTTAGCCCCAGCAGCACGTGCCAGCAGCTGGTTGCCAAGGCAGATTCCCATACACGGGCGGACGGCCTTGTCTTCTAAGAATGTGCGTATATGTTCCACCGTCTTGCTGCATTGTTCGGGGTCGCCTGGGCCATTAGCCAGAAACAAGCCATCGAACTCTAACTGGTTGAAGTCGTAGTCCCAAGGCACACGAACCACCTCGATGCCGCGACGTATCAGGCAGCGGATGATGTTGGCCTTCACGCCGCAGTCCACGAGCACCACCCGCTTCCCAGCACCTTTATTATATGTAATGACCTCCTTGCAGCTCACCTTCTCCACCCAATTTACTGAGCCATAGTCCTCCTGTTCTGTATGCTGCGACAATGTCGCAGCCCCATCAACAATAATTTTCCCCATCATCACGCCACTCTCCCTCAGAACTTTGGTCAGGCGACGGGTATCGACGCCCGTAATGGCTGGAATCCTTTCGCGTTTCAGCCATGAGGCCAGCGACTCCTTCGCATTCCAGTGTGAATATGTCTCGCTGTAGTCGGCCACAACAAGTGCCTTGGGATGAATACGTTCGCTCTCCATAAACAATGGCAGACCGTCGGTGCCTAAACCGGTATCGGGTACCCCGTAGTTGCCAATCAGCGGAAAGGTTGTCACCAGTATCTGACCGGCGTAGCTGGGGTCTGTCAGGCTCTCCGGATAGCCCGTCATGGCGGTGTTGAATACCACCTCGCCTGACGTTCCTTGATCGTAGCCAAACGACCAGCCGCAGAACTCTGTGCCATCTTCGAGTATCAGTTTTGCTTCTCTCATCATCAGTTTATTGTTATTTTTTCTGTTTGGTGTCAATGTAGTCTACAAAGGCGGCGTTGCAGAGCCGTGTACCGCCAGGCGTAGGATAGTGGCCGGTGAAATACCAGTCGCCCGGGTGGTTGGGGCAAGCCTCGTGCAGGCCTTCAATGCTCTGGAATACCAGTTCGATGGGGGCCTGCATACCCTTCGGGCGCAGCATCTCCACAATCTTCCGGTTGATTTCCTCGACGGTGAAAGGCTCGTAGAGCGCACGGACATGGTTCTCTGTTTGAGGGTCGTGCTTGCAGGCCAGATAGGTGTCGTTAACCAGTTGCCACAGACCGCGCTCCTCAATAAGTGCCATCGTAGCTCGGAAAGCGCAAAACTCCTCCAGTCGAGCCATGTCGATGCCGTAGTAGTCGGGATAGCGTATCTGCGGCGAACTGCTTACCATCACAATCTTCTTGGGATGCAGGCGGTCGAGAATCTTGAAGATGCTCTCCTTCAGAGTTGTGCCACGCACTATCGAGTCGTCTATTATCACGAGGTTGTCCTCGTAGGGTCGCAGCGAACCGTAGCTGATGTCGTAGACGTGGGCAGCCAGGTCGTTGCGCTCGCTGTTGTCGGCAATAAAGGTACGCAGCTTGATGTCTTTCCATACCACCTTCTCCGTGCGCACTTCTCCGTGAAGTTTGAACTTCGTTCGAGCCTGCTCACGCTCTGGAATCTGAGCAAGCTCTGATTCCTCTCGCTTAATCGCAGCCTTGCGAAAGCCGTCGGTCATGCCATAGAAGGCCACCTCGGCTGTATTGGGGATATATGAAAATACAGTATTGGTTACATCATTGTCGATAGCTTTCAGGATGGCGAGCGTCAACTGCTCGCCCAGCCGCTTACGCTCCTGATAGATGTCGCGGTCGGAGCCGCGACTGAAGTAGATGCGCTCAAACGAACAGGCACTCAGCTTCTGGGCGGGCATAATCTGCTCCAGATGGCTCTCGCCGTTACGGCGGACAATGAGCGACTCGCCAGGCCGCAGCTCACAGATGTCCTCAGTCTGCAGGTCAAAGGTTGTCTGCAATACGGGGCGCTCGCTGGCAACGGCCACCATCTCATCGTCGCGATAGTAGAATGCCGGACGGATGCCCCACGGGTCGCGAACGGCAAACATCTCGCCCGAGCCCGTCAGACCGCACATCACGTAGCCGCCGTCGTAGTGCTCCATCGTCGTTCGCAGCACGTTAGCCATTTCTACGTGGTTGTCAATATAGTCGGTGATGTCCGTGCCCTGCAAACCCTGCTCCTTGGCGATGGCATACAGGCGCTCCACCTCGCGGTCGAGCCGGTGGCCCATCAGTTCGAGGGTGATGTACGAGTCGCCATAGATACGCGGCGACTGTCCCTGTGAGGTCAGGAAACGGAAGACCTCGTCAATGTTGGTCATGTTGAAGTTGCCACACAGACAGAGGTTCTTCGCCCGCCAGTTGTTGCGGCGCAGGAAGGGATGCACATACTGCAGTCCGCTCTTGCCCGTCGTCGAATAGCGCAGATGGCCCATATAGAGTTCGCCAGCCATCTTTTCGTTCACACGACTAAAGATTTCGGTAATGGCATCCTTGCCTTCAGCCTTCTCACGGAACATGTACTCCGTGCCTGGCTCTTTGTCCAGACTCACCGAGGCGATACCAGCACCCTCCTGACCACGGTTGTGCTGCTTCTCCATCATCAGGTATAGCTTGTTGAAGCCATAGACCCACGTGCCATACTTCTGGGCGTAGTAGTCCAGCGGTTTCAAGAGGCGAATCATCGCCACGCCACACTCATGCTTCAGCTGTTCCATATCAGATGCAGGCCTTGATAAACGACATAAACAGGGGGTGCGGATGGAGCACCGTTGACGAGTACTCTGGGTGGAACTGTGTTCCGATGTACCAGCGCTTGTCGGGAATCTCTACGATTTCTACGAGGTCGGCAGCTGGGTTGATGCCCACGCATTTCATGCCTGCCTGCTCGTACTCCTCCTTATATTTGTTGTTGAACTCATAGCGGTGGCGATGGCGCTCACGAATGAGACTCACTTCGCCGTAAATTTCAAAGACATGACTGCCTTTCACCAGTTCACAGTCGTATGCCCCCAGCCGCATCGTGCCACCCAGATTCGTCACGATTTTCTGTTCCTCCATCAGGTCGATGACGGGATGCTTAGTGTCTGCAGACATCTCGCTGCTGTTGGCATCCTGATGCCCTAACACATTCCGTGCAAATTCGATGACCATCATCTGCATGCCTAAACAAATGCCGAAGGTTGGAATGTCGTGAGTGCGTGTGTATTCGGCGGCTATGATTTTCCCTTCAATGCCCCGCTGTCCGAAGCCTGGACAGATAATTATGCCAGTCATACCTTTGAGTTGAGCAGCGACATTCTCCGTTGTCACCTCCTCGCTGTTGACGAAATGAATCTTCGCCTTCACATCGTTGTAGACGCCAGCCAGGTTCAGACTCTCGCGGATGCTCTTATAAGCATCCTGCAGGTCGTATTTCCCTACCAGTCCGATGTGTACCTCGCGGGTGGCATGTCGCTGTTTGTCAAGGAAGGAGAGCCAGGCAGTCCAAGCCTCCCCAAGCCCCTCCAAAGGAGGGGGTGTCTGATTACTTGAAGCGGTGGGAATAGCCACGGAATTAGGTATCTTAACACCCCCTCCTTTGGAGGGGCTTGGGGAGGCTTTTGGGGAGGCCTTTACCTTCTTTAATATGGCCGCATCGAGTCCCTGTCGCTGCATATTTACAGGCACTTCATAGATGCTGGGCATGTCCTCGCTCTGCACCACGCACTCCAAGTCGACATTACAGAACGACGCCACCTTCATGCGCATCGCGTCATCAAGGTGGCGTTCGGTACGAAGTACGAGGATGTCCGGCTGGATACCCATCGACTGCAGTTCCTTCACCGAGTGTTGTGTAGGCTTCGTCTTCAGCTCGTCGGCGGCCTTCAGGTAGGGAACGTAGGTCAAGTGTACGCTCACCGCATCGCGCCCCAGTTCCCAGCGCAACTGTCGGATGGCCTCCATGAACGGCGCACTCTCGATGTCGCCGATAGTGCCGCCCACCTCGGTGATGACGAAGTCGAAATGCTCCCCAAGTCCCTCACGCAACATCCTTCGCTTTATCTCGTCCGTGATATGCGGCACCACCTGGATGGTCTTACCCAAGTAGTCGCCGTGGCGCTCACGGTCAATAACTGTCTTGTAGATGCGCCCCGTGGTGATGCTATTGTTGCGCGTGGTGCGGATACCCGTAAACCGCTCGTAGTGTCCCAGGTCGAGGTCAGTCTCGAAGCCGTCCTCCGTCACGTAGCACTCGCCGTGTTCGTAGGGGTTCAGCGTTCCCGGGTCGATATTGATGTAGGGGTCAAACTTCTGGATGGTGACCTTGTAACCGCGTGCCTGCAGCAGCTTGCCTATTGAGGCAGAGATAATGCCCTTGCCCAACGAGGACACAACACCGCCCGTGACGAAGATGTACTTTTTATCCATTTTTTTATTTGTTCTTTTCACGAATATGCTCTTCGTATTCTGCCAGCTCACGCTCGCCGATGTGAGCCAGACCGTAGTGCTCGTCGTGCTGTGAGAAGTCGAGGCCTACCTTCTCACTGTAGGGTGAGACGCGCATGGGGATGAGACAGTCAATCAGCTTGTAGCCCAGCCAGCTCATGGCGAACGTGTAGACAAAGACGATGACGATGGCCAGCAGATGGTAGAGGAAAATGACGAAGCCATCCCATGTTCCGGCGATGAGGCCCTCCTGGATGAAGATACCCGTCAGGATGGTACCAAAGATACCTCCCGTGCCGTGGGTTGGAAACACGTCGAGGGCATCGTCAATGCTCGTGTGGGAGCGCCAGTAGACGGCCACGTTGCAGATGAGCGTGATAACGAAGGCAATGAAGATGCTCTGACCGACGGTGACATAGCCTGCCGACGGGGTGATGGCTACCAGACCGACCACGCAGCCCACGGCGGCACCCATGGCCGACGGTTTGCGGCCACGCAGGCAGTCGAAGAATATCCACGTCATCATGGCTGTGGCCGAGGCGGTGTTGGTGTTCAGGAATGCTTTGACAGCCTGACCGTCTGCATGCAGCGACGAACCGGCGTTGAAGCCGAACCAGCCGAGCCAGAGTAAAGCAGCACCCAACAGTACAAACGGGATGTTGGCGGGTTCACTCTTCTCCGTGCTGCGCCGACCTAAATAGATGGCTCCTGCAAGAGCGGCTATGCCCGACGAGGCATGAACGACGATGCCACCGGCAAAATCGACGACGCCCCAGCGCAGGAAGAGTCCCTCGGGGTGCCATGTCATGTGGGCCAGCGGACAGTAGATAAAGAAAAAGAAGAACATCATGAAGAACAGGTAAGCCGAGAAGCGCACCCGCTCGGCAAACGATCCCGTGATGAGCGAGGGCGTGATGATGGCGAACTTCATTTGGAACAGGGCAAACAGCGCCAGCGGAATCGTTGCTCCGCCCAGCACGTTGCCAGCCGGTGTGGTGTACACTTCAGCTCCCACACCGTGGAACATCAGGAACGTCAGCGGATTACCAATCACGCCGCCAATGTCGTCGCCGAAGCACAGCGAGAAACCGATGACCACCCAGAGCACCGAAATCAGTCCCATGGCAATAAACGACTGGAGCATGGTCGAGATGACATTCTTCGCCCCTACCATGCCGCCATAGAAGAACGACAGGCCCGGCGTCATCATCAAAACAAAAATGGTGGCGGTAATCAGCCACGCCACATCAGCAGCCGAAACTACCGACCAGTCACACTCGAACGTAGGCTCGCCTACAAACACACCTGCGATGGCTATCAACGTCATCGCCGCCATCAGGATTATCCAACGTTTCTTGATCTTCATCATATTCTATCTTACATTTATATATTCTTTGATAAAGCCCCCTCCCCATCCGAGGAAGGAGAGGGGGGAACACCTGGCTAAGATTAAGGTTGCAGTGTAAAACCGAGAACCAGGTAGGCTTTCTGCGAGCAGGGGTTGCCAGTCACCTGTCCGAAGATGGGAACAGAGAACGAGTCGGTCACTTTGATGTCCTTCGTGGCCCGTAGCGACAGGTTGGTGACAGCGAATCCCGTTGCGCCGTAGAAGTCGGTGGCAAAAGGGACGGCACCGGCCGTAGCAGTCCAGTCGACTGTCGCGAGTCGGAATGGGACGCTGGCCTCGACATAGCTGCTGTAGGCCCGCTTGCCGTCCTTGTTTAAGCCGTCGTTACCGGCGAAGTTGGTGAACCATTGCAATGAAGCAAAGCCGAAGTCATAGCCGATGTTGGCTTCAAACACGTGGTTCGTCCCGTGGGCGTCGTACTTGAAGTAGCGATTGTCGGGGTCGAGTCCGGCGTTGAACCAGTAGTCGGTCACGCCGATGGTCAGTCCGCCGATGGTGTAGCCGAGCGTCAAGTCAAACTCCTTCGTGTCGGCAGGATCAGTCAATCCGTAGCTGCCCCAGGCCGTCAGCGACAACCCTTTGTATCCTACGCCGAGGGTCGGCTGCAGCGCCACGCTGCCCAAGTCCTGACCGCGCCAGATGTAACTGCTCACGATGTCACCACTAATTGTTGTCTCAATCTTTTCCTGTGCAAGGGCGGTGCTGCTAAGCACCATGCCCATTGCCAATATAACAATCTTTTTCATACCTTTTTCACCTTTTTTATTTTATTACCTTTAGTTATAGCAAGCCTCGCCATGTTCATAGATGTCAAGACCTTCCTCTTCGATTCGCTTGTCCACACGGAGGCCGTGCAGCTTCTTAATGCTATAGAACAGGACAAAACCGCAGGCGGCAGCCCAAAGGTCGATGACCAATATGCCGAAGCACTCAGCACCGAAGAATCCCCAGCCGTGACCATAGAAAGCGCCGTTCGATGTAGATAGCAGACCTGTCATCAGTGTGCCGAGAATACCGCAGACGCCATGCACACTCGAAGCACCGACAGGGTCGTCGATATGCAGACGGTGGTCGATGAACTCGATGGCATAGACCAGCACCAATCCACAGACAAGTCCGATGATGACAGCACCGAAGGGCGATACAAGGTCGCAGCCAGCAGTGATGCCTACAAGACCTGCCAATACACCGTTCAGAGTCAGCGAGAGCGACGGCTTACCATACTTCAGCCAGGTCAGGAACATCGTGGCCGTACCGCCGGCTGCGGCAGCGAGGTTGGTGGTCAGAAACACGTGGCTGATGGCGATGCGGTTCACTTCGCCGCTGGCTGCCAGCTGAGATCCCGGGTTGAAACCGAACCAGCCGAGCCAAAGGATAAACACACCCAGCGCCGCCATCGTCAGGTTATGGCCAGGAATAGCGCGGCTCTTGCCGTCCTTGGCATATTTGCCAATACGAGGACCGAGTGCCATCGCACCAATCAGTGCCAATACGCCACCAACGCTGTGTACGATGGCTGAGCCGGCAAAGTCGTGAAACACATCGCCGAAGGTGGTCATCATAAACCCGTCTTCGGCATCGTTGCAAAGCCAGCCGCCTCCCCACGTCCAGTGGCCCTCAATGGGATAGATGAACAATGAGATAACAGCGCTGTAAATCAAGTACATCGAAAACTTGGTGCGCTCAGCCATAGCTCCGCTGACAATCGTTGCCGAGGTGGCGCAGAAGACGGTCTCAAAAATCAGGAAGCCTTCTACGGGCAGGTCGCCCTTGTAGAATGAGAGGTCGCCCCAGTTGGGAGCACCGATGAAGCCAGCACCCTCGCTGCCGAACATGAATCCGAAGCCGAGGAAGAAGAACAACAGCGAGCCGAACATGAAGTCGACGAAGTTCTTCATCAAGATGTTGGCCGTGTTCTTGCCTCGCGTAAAGCCGGCCTCACACAGCGCGAAGCCCGGCTGCATCCAGAAAACCAGCATGGCTGCCAATAGCATCCATACGGTATCGAGTGATAATCCTATTTCGTTCATATCTTTAAAGTCTTTGTGTTGTTGTGTTATTCTTATTACTTTTTGTCTCTCAATACGGTGTCGCCATTCTCGCCCGTGCGGATGGACCATGTGTCAATCATGTCGCTCACGAAGATGCGACCGTCGCCAATCTCACCCGTGTGTGCCACCTTCAGGATGACCTTCACCGTCGGCTCCACAAACTGGTCGCGGCAGACGATGGTCAGTGCCACGCGCTCTATCACGTCCGTCGAGTACTGCACGCCACGATATATCCTTTCCTGTCGGCTCTGGCCGATGCCGTGGACGTTGTGGTACTCAAACCAGTCGATGTCCGACGCGAGCAGTGCCTCCTTGACCTCCTCGAACTTGGTCTTGCGGATAATTGCTTCAATCCTTTTCATACTTTTTACCTTTTTAATTAATACTTACGTGACATCTTGCAAGATTTCGGCGGCAAAGGTACGGCGATTCTTGGAAAAAAGCCGCATATAATTCCAACTTTGCATCAACAAAATTCGGCGAAATGACAAAGTGTAAAGCACGGTGTATGGCGAACGGGTTGTTTGATTGCAATTTGCCGCAGAAACTATCGTTTACAACGCAGAGTGTTACTTGTGCGCGGTTTCAGGGTAAATAAATGTCACGAATAGTATTGTTTTTCTATCTTTTTGCATTACCTTTGCACCCGAAATCGAGATAAATGTTAGGATTAAGCAAGGAATGTATGACAAAAAGTAAATTAGACGGACTATATCAGCCACAGTACGAGCACGATGCTTGCGGCGTGGGCATGGTGGTGAACATACACGGCGGCAAGAGCCACGAACTGGTGGACAATGCGCTGAAGGTGCTGGAGAACATGGAGCACCGCGGGGCCGAGACGCGCGACAAGACGGGCGACGGCGCGGGCATCATGCTGCAGATTCCCCATGAGTTCATACTGCTGCAGGGCATTCCTGTGCCAGAGAAGGGGAAATACGGCACGGGACTGGTGTTCCTGCCGAAGGACGAGCAGGCGCAGCAGGCAATCCTGAGCGTGATGATTGATGAAATTGAGCGCGAGGGACTGCAGCTGATGCACCTGCGGACGGTGCCGACATGCCCGGAGGTGCTGGGCGTAGCCGCACGCGAGGTGGAGCCAGACATCAAGCAGATATTTGTGAAGTCTGCACCCCAGCAGCCCCCCCAGCAGACTCTCCCCCGACCCCTCCCTGTGAGGGAGGGGAGTGATTACACTCCAGGCGAAGAAGAGATGGCATTTGAGCGCACCTTATATATAATAAGGAAAAGGATTGAGAAGAGGATAGCGGAAATGGTATCTACTCCCCTCCCTCACAGGGAGGGGTCGGGGGAGAGTCTGCTGGGGGGTGAGGCTTTCGAGGCTTTCTACATCTGCTCGCTGTCCACCAAGAATATCATCTACAAGGGAATGCTGACGAGCGGACAGTTGCGCCGGTATTTCCCGGACCTGTCGAATCCCTACCTGACAAGCGGGCTGGCGCTGGTCCACTCGCGATTCAGCACAAACACATTCCCTACGTGGTCGCTGGCCCAGCCCTTCCGCTTGTTGGCGCACAACGGCGAAATCAACACCATTCGCGGCAACCGCGGATGGATGAAGGCGCGCGAGAGCGTGCTCAGCAGTGAGGCACTGGGGGACATCCGGGAGATTTCGCCGATTGTGCAGGAGGGCATGAGCGACTCGGCTTCGCTGGACAACGTGTTTGAGTTCCTGATGATGAGCGGCATGTCGATACCGCAGGCGATGGCGATACTGGTGCCGGAGTCGTTCAACGACAAGAACCCCATCTCAGAGGACCTGAAGGCGTTCTACGAGTACCACTCGATACTGATGGAGCCGTGGGACGGACCGGCGGCGCTGCTGTTCTCGGACGGACGGTATGCCGGCGGTATGCTGGACAGGAACGGTCTGCGCCCCTCGCGCTATACCATTACGAAGCAGGGGATGATGGTCGTGGCCTCGGAGGTGGGCGTGATGGACTTCGAGCCGGGCGACGTGGTGTCGAAGGGACGCTTGCAGCCGGGCAAGATTCTGCTCATCGACACGCAGGAGGGCAAGATATACTACGACGGCGAGATCAAAGAGCAGCTGGCGAAGGCGCACCCCTACCGCGAATGGCTCAGCGAGAACCGCGTGCAGTTGGAGAAGCTGAAGAGCGGCCGGCACGTGGACAACGGCGTGAGCGACCTGGAGCGGAAGCTGGTGCAGTTCGGTTTCGGGCAGGAGGACATCGACAAGACGATAGTGCCGATGGCCACGACGGGGCAGGAGCCTGTGGCGGCTATGGGCAACGACACGCCGCTGGCGGTCATCTCAGACCGTCCGCAGGTGCTGTTCAACTACTTCCGTCAGCAGTTTGCGCAGGTGACGAACCCGGCGATTGACCCGATACGCGAGGAGCTGGTGATGTCGTTGACGGAGTACATCGGGGCGGTGAGGACGAACATCCTGACGCCGGATGCGTCGAACTGCAAGATGGTGCGACTGCCGCAGCCGGTGCTGACGAACACGCAGCTGGATATACTATGTAATATAAGGTATAAGGGATTCAAGACGCAGAAGCTTCCTATCCTCTTCGATATCGAGAAGGGTGAAGAGGGACTGCGCCAGGCGATAGAGTACCTCTGCCATGAGGCAGAGCGGAGCGTGGACGAAGGGGTCAACTACATCATCCTCAGTGACCGCGACATCGACGAGACGCATGCAGCGATTCCAAGCTTGCTGGCGGTCTCGGCGGTTCACCACTACCTCATCAGCGTGGGCAAGCGCGTGCAGACGGCGCTGATAGTGGAGAGCGGCGAGATTCGCGAGGTGATGCACGCGGCGCTGCTGCTGGGCTACGGCGCGAGCGCGCTGTGTCCGTATATGACGTTCGCGGTGCTGGACGACCTGGTGAAGCGGGGGAAGATACAGGAGGAATACGCGACGGCGGAGCGGAACTACATCAAGGCCGTGGACAAGGGACTGAAGAAGATTATGTCGAAGATGGGCATCTCGACCATCCGGTCGTACCGTGGGGCGAAGATATTCGAGAGCATCGGCATCGGCGAGGAGGTGCTGAGGAGGTACTTCGGGACGGAGGTGAGCACCATCGGCGGCATCGGGCTGAAGGAGATTGCGAGGGATGCTATCAGGTTAAAGACTCTCCCCCAACCCCTCCCTGTGAGGGAGGGGAGTGGTTACCTTGCTAACCAGGGGCAGTTCTCGTGGCGCAGGGACGGCATCGCGCATGCCTGGAACCCGGAGACGATTGCGAAGCTGCAGCTGGCCTGCCGTACAGGTGACTACGAGAAGTTTAAGGAATGGTCAAAGCTTGTCGACGAGAAGGAGAACCCTATCTTCCTCCGCGACTTCCTCACCTTTAAGAAGGTATCTACTCCCCTCGAGTCTGTCGAGCCTGTAGAGTCTATCGTGAAGCACTTCGTGACGGGCGCCATGTCGTTCGGCGCGCTGAGCATCGAGGCGCACGAGGCGCTGGCCCTGGCGATGAACCGTCTGGGCACGCGCTCGAACACCGGCGAGGGCGGCGAGGACAATACCCGCTATCACACGGCGGTGGACGGCGTGTCGCTGTCGAGCAAGACGAAGCAGATAGCCTCGGGGCGCTTCGGCGTGACGGCGGAGTATCTGGTGAACGCCGAGGAGATACAGATCAAGGTGGCGCAGGGTGCGAAGCCCGGCGAGGGCGGACAGTTGCCCGGCTTCAAGGTGAACGACATCATCGCCAAGACGCGCAACGCCATCCCTGGCATCTCGCTCATATCGCCGCCGCCGCATCACGACATCTACTCGATCGAGGACCTGGCGCAGCTCATCTTCGACCTGAAGAACATCAACCCGACGGCTGCCGTCAGCGTGAAGCTGGTGGCCGAGAGCGGCGTGGGGACCATCGCCGCCGGCGTGGCCAAGGCCAAGGCCGACCTCATCGTCATCAGCGGCAGCGAGGGCGGTACGGGGGCCTCGCCTGCCAGCAGCATGCGCTTCGCGGGCATATCGCCGGAGATTGGCTTGGCCGAGACGCAGCAGACGCTGGTGCGCAACGGCCTGCGCAACCAGGTGCGCCTGCAGACCGACGGTCAGCTGAAGACGGCGAAGGACGTCGTCATCATGGCGATGCTGGGGGCCGACGAGTTCTCGTTCGGCACGCTGCCGCTCATCGTGCTGGGCTGCGTGATGATGCGCAAGTGCAACACGAATACGTGCCCGATGGGCGTGGCGACGCAGAACCCGGAGCTGCGCAAGCACTTCGAAGGCCGTGCCGAGTATGTGGTGAACTATTTCACATTCCTTGCCCAGCAGGTACGCGAATACCTCGCTGAAATCGGCGTACACAGCCTGAAGGAAATCATCGGCCATACCGAACTCATCGAGGTGAATACCCAGAATGCCACTGACAAGCAGAAGACCATCGACTTCGGCCGTCTGCTGAACAAGCCCGACACAGAGAAAGCACTCTATTGGGATCGTGGTGCCTATACGAAGGTGACGGGCGTCAAGGACGAGGAAATCATCAAGTCTGCTCAAAAAGCCATTGACGAACAGGAGGAAGTGACGCTTGACTATGCCATCAAGAACACCGACCGTGCCGTCACAACAATGCTCAGCGGCATTATCGCCCAAAAATACGGTGAGTCGGGCCTGCCCGATAATACGATAAACATCAAGTTCAAGGGTTCGGCGGGCCAGTCGTTTGGAGCATTTGCCGTGCGCGGACTCAACCTCAAACTCGAAGGCGAGTGTAACGATTACTTCGGCAAGGGGCTTAGCGGCGGGCGCATCAGCATCCTACCTCCAGCACGTCGCAGCGACGACTTCAATGCCGAAGACAATATCATCGCCGGGAACACCGGCCTGTATGGCGCCACCTCCGGCGAACTCTACATCAATGGCAAAGTGGGCGAGCGCTTCGGCGTGCGCAACTCGGGAGCCATCGCCGTCATCGAGGGCGCGGGCGACCACTGCTGTGAATACATGACCGGCGGGCGCGTCGTAGTGCTCGGAGAGACCGGGCGCAACTTCGCGGCCGGCATGTCGGGCGGACTGGCTTACGTCTATGACCCCAAACATACGTTTGACTACTTCTGCAATATGGATATGGTGGAAATCAACCTCGTCGAGGACAGCATCTCGCGCAAGGAACTCCTGGAGCTTGTCCGTCAGCACTATCTACATACAGGATCGGCTCTGGCTGGGCGGATGCTCGACGACTGGTCGCGCGTGGTCGAGGACTTCGTACAAGTAGTCCCCATTGAGTACAAGCGCGTGCTGCAGGAAGAACAAATGAAGAAACTGCATGAGAAGATAGCTGACATACAGCGAGACTATTAGAAAAAGGCAAAAAAGTAAAGATATGGGAAATCCGAAAGCATTTTTAGAGATACACCGCCAGGAGGCGGGCTACCGTCCGATTCACGATAGAATCCACGACTTCGGCGAGGTGGAGCAGACACTCAACACGCACCAGCGCCGCGAGCAGGCCTCGCGATGCATGGACTGCGGCGTGCCCTTCTGCCACTGGGCCTGTCCGTTAGGCAACAAGGCGCCCGAGTGGAACGACGCCCTCTATCGTGGCGACTGGGAACGGGCCTTCCGCCTGCTCGCGTCGACCAACCCATTCCCCGAGTTCACCGGCCGCATCTGTCCCGCCCTGTGCGAGAAGGCCTGCGTGCTGAACCGCTTCAACCACGAGCCGACCACCAACCGCGAGGACGAGTGCGCCATCATCGAGGGCGCCTTCCGCGAGGGCTACATCCAGCCCCGCGTGCCCCAGAGAAACGGCCGGCACGTGGCCGTCGTCGGCGCCGGACCAGCCGGCCTCGCCTGTGCCGACGCCCTCAACCAGATGGGCTACACCGTCACCGTCGTCGAGCAGAACGAGGCCGCCGGCGGCCTGCTGCGCTACGGCATCCCCAACTTCAAGCTGAACAAGGCCATCATCGACCGCCGCATCCGCCTGATGCAGCAGGAAGGCATCGCCTTCCGCTACGGCGAAGCTGTCCCGTCTGTTGCTGTATCACAGCAACTTACGCAACAGTACGCCGCCGTAGTCCTCGCCACCGGCACACCCACCGCCCGCGACCTCCGCATCCCCGGCCGCCAGCTTCGCGGCGTCCACTTCGCCCTCGAACTGCTCGCCCAGCAGAACCGCGTCCTCGCCGGCATCGAGTTCACGAAGGCCGACCGCATCACCGCCCGCGACAAGGACGTCCTCGTCATCGGCGGCGGCGACACCGGCTCCGACTGCATCGGCACCGCCCACCGCCAGGGCGCCCGCTCCGTCACCCAGATCGAAATCATGCCACGCCCGGTGGAGGGCCCCGACGACCCGCAGAACCCGTGGCCCAACTACCCGCGCACGCTCAAGACCACCTCAAGCCACGAGGAGGGCTGCACCCGCCGCTGGAACATCAACACGCTGGAGTTCCTCGGTGAGAACGGCTCCCTGACCGGCGTCAAGGTGCAGGAGATAGACTGGAAACCTAATCCCGACGGTGTTCGCCCCGTCATGGTGGAGAAGGGCGACCCCTACGTCATCAAGGCCGAGCTGTGCCTCCTGGCCATGGGATTCCTCAAGCCCGAGCACCCCGCCTACCCCGAGAACGTCTTCCTCTGCGGCGACGCCCGGAACGGCGCCTCGCTCGTCGTCCGCGCCATGGCCAGCGGCATCGAGACCGCCAAGAAAGTAAACGAATACCTATGCAAATGAGAATCCCCTTCACCAAAATGCACGGCTGCGGCAACGACTACATCTACGTCGATGCCATGCAGCATCCCATAGCCGACCCAGCCCGCGTCGCCATCGCCTGGAGCGACCGCCACAAGGGCATCGGCTCCGACGGCCTCGTCCTCATCGACCGCAGCCCCGTCCCGGAGGCCGACTACGCCATGCGCATCTTCAACGCCGACGGCTCCGAGGCCATGATGTGCGGCAATGCCTCGCGCTGCATCGGCAAGTACCTCTACGAGAAGACCCACCCCTGGCCCCTCCCTGTGAGGGAAGGAAATGGATACCAAGAGACCGAGATACGCTTGCTTACCCTTTCAGGCATCAAGACCCTCTATCTACGCATTGTCAACGGTATCGTCGAGTCCGTCACCGTCGATATGGGCGAACCCGTCTTCGAGGACGAGTCGCAGTTCCTGGCTGGTCGCAGTCAAGGGCACGGCACGTTCGTCTCGATGGGCAACCCCCACTACGTCATCTTCACCGACGATGTGCATCAGGTGGCCGAGACGGGCCGTAAACTTGAGCACCATCCGGCTTTCCCCCAGCGCTGCAACATCGAGTTTGCCTGCGTGCAGGCTGACGGCAGCATCCGCACCCGCGTCTGGGAGCGTGGCAGCGGCATCACCCAGGCCTGCGGCACCGGCGCCTGCGCCACCGCCGTCGCCGCCTGCCTCACCGGTCGCGCCGGCCGCACCAGCGACATCGTCATGGACGGCGGCACCCTCCACATCGAGTGGCGCGAGGCCGACCGCTCGGCCGAAGGACGCTTTTTCCAAAAGAACCACGTCTACATGACCGGCCCCGCCGCCTTCGTCTTCGACGGCGAAATCGACGTCCCCGAAATTATCAATTGTCAATGATCAATTAGAAAAATATGGCATTAGTAAACATCCACTTCCTGAACCTCCAGCAGAACTACCTGTTCGCCGACATCGCCAAGAAGGTCAACGCCTTCCGTGTGATGCACCCCAAGGCCGATGTCATCAGCCTCGGCATCGGCGACGTCACCCAGCCGCTCTGCCCCGCCGTCGTCGAGGCCATGCACCGTGCCGTCGACGAGATGGCCACCGCCGACGGCTTCCGTGGCTACGGCCCCGAGCAGGGCTACGACTTCCTGCGCGAGGCCATCCTGAAGAACGACTTCCAGCCGCGTGGCGTCCGCCTCAGCATCGACGAGGTATTCATCAACGACGGCGCCAAGAGCGACACCGGCAACTTCCAGGAGCTGCTGCACTGGGACAACTTCATCGGCGTCACCGACCCCATCTATCCCGTCTACATCGACTCCAACGTCATGATAGGCCGCTGCGGCACCTACCGCGACGGCCGCTGGACCAACGTGCGCTACATGCCCACCACCGCCGAGAACGGTTTCATTCCCGAACTGCCTAAGGGACGCCCCGTGGACGTCATCTACCTCTGCTATCCCAACAACCCGACGGGCACCGTCATCACCCGCCAGGAACTGCGCAAGTGGGTGAACTACGCCCTGAAGAACGATGCCCTCATCCTCTTCGATGCCGCCTACCAGGCTTACATCCAGGACCCGGACATCCCGCACAGCATCTACGAGATTCGCGGCGCCCGCAAGTGTGCCGTCGAGTTCCGCTCGTTCTCCAAGACCGCCGGATTCACCGGCGTCCGCTGCGGCTACACCATCGTCCCCAAGGACGTCAGCGTCAGCACCTTCGAGGGCGAGCGCATCCCCCTCAACCAGCTCTGGCTGCGCCGCCAGTGTACCAAGTTCAACGGCACCAGCTACATCTCCCAGCGCGCCGCCGAGGCCATCTACTCGCCCGAGGGCAAGCAGCAGGTGCAGCAGACCATCAACTACTACATGCAGAACGCCGCCCGTATGCTCAGCGTGCTGCGCGGCTTAGGCTTCGAGGTCTACGGCGGCGAGCACGCCCCCTATATCTGGATGCGCGTCCCCGACGGCACCACCTCCTGGCAGTTCTTCGAGCAGTTGCTCTACGGCGCCAACGTCGTCTGCACCCCCGGTGTCGGCTTCGGTCCCTCCGGCGAGGGCTACGTCCGCTTCACAGCCTTCGGCAGTCACGAACAGACTGAGGAAGCGCTCAAACGAATAGAGAAATGGAAGAATCAACATTAACAAACACTAAACAACAACAATTATGGAAGCATTAAGATTTCAGGTTGTCGGCGAGGCGTTCAAGAAGAAGCCGCTCGACGTAAAAGCACCAATTGAGAGGCCTGCGAAGTATTTCGGTAGCAAGGTCTTCAACCGTGAGAAGATGTACAAGTACCTGCCCAAGAATGTCTATGAGAAAATGCTCGACGTGATGGACAACGGTGCACGGCTCGACCGCGATGTGGCCGATGCCGTTGCTGCCGGCATGAAACAGTGGGCCACGGAGAATGGCGTGACGCACTATACCCACTGGTTCCAGCCGCTGACTGAAGGCACCGCCGAGAAACACGACTCATTCATAGAGCACGACGGCAAGGGCGGTATGGTCGAGGAGTTCACCGGCAAACTGCTCGTCCAGCAGGAGCCCGATGCATCGTCGTTCCCCTCCGGTGGCATCCGCAGCACCTTCGAGGCTCGTGGCTACTCGGCCTGGGACCCTACGTCGCCGGTCTTCATTATCGACGACACACTCTGCATCCCCACCGTATTTATATCGTACACGGGCGAGGCGCTCGACTACAAGGCTCCGCTGCTTCGTGCGCTGCATGCCGTCAACGTGGCCGCCACGGACGTGTGCCACTACTTTGACCCAACGGTCAAGAAGGTGACCTCCAACCTCGGTTGGGAGCAGGAGTACTTCCTCGTTGACGAGGGCCTTTACTCAGCCCGCCCCGACCTGCTGCTGACAGGACGCACCCTGATGGGCCACGACTCGGCCAAGAACCAGCAGATGGACGACCACTACTTCGGCTCCATCCCCGAGCGCGTCGCCGCTTTTATGCGCGAGCTGGAGATTGTCGCACTCGAACTGGGCATTCCCTGCAAGACGCGCCACAACGAGGTGGCACCCAACCAGTTTGAACTGGCACCTATCTTCGAGGAGACCAACCTGGCCGTCGACCATAACATGCTGCTGATGTCGCTGATGAAACGCGTGGCCCGCAAGCACGGCTTCCGCGTGCTGCTTCACGAAAAGCCCTTTGCCGGCATCAACGGCTCGGGCAAGCACAACAATTGGTCGCTGAGCACAGACAACGGCGTACTGCTCCACGCCCCTGGTAAGACGGCCGAACAGAACCTGCGCTTCGCCACCTTCATCGTCGAGACGCTGATGGGTGTCTATCGCCACAACGGACTGCTCAAGGCATCAATCATGTCGGCCACCAACGCCCACCGCTTGGGTGCCAACGAGGCACCGCCCGCCATTATATCGTCGTTCCTCGGTAAGCAGGTCAGCGAGTTGCTCGACCACATCGAGAAGGCTGACGTCAGCGACATCCTCGCTATGGCTGGCAAGCAGGGCATGAAGATGGATATCCCTGAGATTCCCGAACTCTTCATCGACAACACCGACCGCAACCGCACGTCGCCCTTCGCCTTTACCGGCAACCGCTTCGAATTCCGCGCCGTAGGTTCAGAGGCTAACTGCGCCTCGGCCATGATTGCGCTGAACAGCGCCGTCGCCGAAGCCCTGGTTGACTTCAAGAAGCGTGTGGATGCCCTCGTTCCCGAACTGGAGAAGACACTCGATGGCACAGGTCACAGCGCCACGTTCCATGCCATCATCGACGTGCTGCGCGAGGACATCAAGACCTGCAAGCCCATACGTTTTGACGGCAATGGTTACAGCGACGAGTGGGTTGTTGAAGCTGAGAAGCGTGGACTGGACGTAGAGAAGTCGTGTCCCAGAATCTTTGAGCGCTACCTCGACGACGCCAGCGTCAAGATGTTCGAGAGCCTTGGCGTGATGACTAAGAAAGAACTGGAGGCCCGCAACGAGGTGAAGTGGGAGACCTACACGAAGAAGATTCAGATAGAGGCCCGCGTGCTGGGCGACCTGTCAATGAACCACATCATCCCCGTCGCCACCCGCTACCAGACGCAGCTGCTTCAGAACATCAGCAACATGGCTGTGGTCTTCCCCATCGACACGGCTGACAAACTGTCTGCCCGCAACAAGAAAATCATCCAGGAGATTGCCGAGCGTACCAGTGCCATCGAGAAGGGGGTAGAGGAACTGGTTGAGGCTCGCAAGAAGGCCAACAAAATTGCCGACGAGCACGACAAGGCCATAGCCTATCACGACACCGTGGAACCGTATCTTGACGCCATCCGCTATCAGATTGACAAGTTGGAACTCATCGTCGACGACAGCCTCTGGCCACTGCCGAAGTACCGCGAGCTGTTGTTCATCAGATAACAAGAAAACTTGTTACACATAGAATTTCTTGAAAAAGGGTGATACGCTGACACAATGCCGATGTACAAAGGCTGTGCAACGTTTTAGAGGGTGACACAGGGTGACACAAGGGTGACACACTTTGGAACTAAGAATTAGCCGCGCAAGGTAGGGTAAAGTCATCTGATGCTGTAGAGTAATTTAGGGTTGCCCCACGGCAAACTCCTAAATTCTCTCGAGAATTGGAGAGTTTACCCTACCTAAACTTTTACTCACCCTACGGCAAACCCTCAAATTCTCTCGTGACAACGTTGTTATACTATGCAACTCCAAGAAGACGACCTGTACTGAAACGAGGAGTGAAGAACTCTTTTGGCAGGAAATAAGGCGAAGAATCAAAAATATGGGTGATTTGTAAGGATAGTCAGTTTATTTTTGTACCTTTGCAGCCAAAAAGGAAGAAAATGAAGATACTGATTACAGGAGCCAGCGGTTTTATCGGCTCGTTCATTGTGGAAGAGGCGTTGCGACGGGGACTGGAGACGTGGGCCGTCGTCAGGCGGAGCAGCTCGAAAGCCTACCTGACGGACGAACGCATACACTTCATTGAACTGAACCTCTCGTCGAAGGTACAATTGGTGGAGCAGCTGCGCGGCCATGAGTTTGACTATGTGGTGCATGCTGCCGGCGTGACGAAATGTCTGAACAAAGCCGACTTCTACCGCGTCAACACCGAGGGGACGAAAAACCTGGTGAACGCCTTGCTGGAGCTGCAGATGCCGCTGCAACGGTTTGTGTATATCAGTTCGCTAAGCGTCTTCGGAGCCATCCGCGAGCAACAGCCTTACGAGGAGATACGTGAGACGGACACGCCGCAGCCGAATACGGAATATGGCCGCAGCAAGCTGGAGGCGGAACGGTGGCTGGATGACCTCTCACGCAAAAGGGCTTTTCCCTACGTCATCCTGCGGCCTACAGGGGTCTATGGCCCTCGGGAGCGGGACTACTTCATGATGGCCAAGAGCATCAAGGGTCACAGCGACTTTGCCGTAGGCTTCAAGCGCCAGGACATCACGTTTGTATATGTCACCGATGTGGTGCAGGCTGTGTTCTTGGCATTGGAGAAAGGGCAGACTGGCCGCAAGTATTTCCTGAGTGACGGACAGGTGTACCAAAGCACAACGTTCAGCGACCTGATTCACGAGGAGCTGGGCCGCCCGTGGTGGATTCGCATTACGGCACCCGTCTGGGTGCTCCGCATCGTCACCTTCTTTGGTGAGCACATCGGCCACTTGACGGGCAAGGTGACGGCGCTTAACAACGACAAATACAATATACTGAAACAGCGCAACTGGCGCTGTGACATACAACCGGCCATCGACGAGCTGGGCTACCGGCCGGAAGTGGACCTGAAAGAGGGTGTGCGCCGTAGTATAAAATGGTATAAGGAGAACGGGTGGCTGTGAAAAGGAGCAACGGACAAACACGGACGGACACGGACAAAAAGAGTAAGTCCGTGAAAGTCAGGTGCAAATAATGAATTAGGTGAAGTACTTTAAATATCTGTTTGGAATTGAGAAGAAGCCCCGACGGGGGTTGCTGGAGGCGGAATGGGTCGTCATGGGGTACCTGATGCTGACCTTGCTGCTGATGCTGTTTACGTGGACAAAGCTGCCCGACCCCGAGCCCATGCTGTGGGGACGTTTCAGGGTGGTGGTGTCAACGCTGGCCCTATGGGGTGTCTACCGCCTGGTGCCTTGTCGCTTCACAATGCTGTGCCGCGTGGTGCTGCAATTAGCCTTGCTGTCGTGGTGGTATCCCGACACGTTCTCGCTGAACCGCATATTTCCCAACCTCGACCACCATTTTGCCGCCTTCGAGCAGTCCATCTTCGGCTGCCAGCCCGCCTTGGAGTTTGCCAACCAGTGGACTCATCCCGTGTGGAGCGAACTGATGTATTTGGGCTACTCGTCCTATTTCCTGCTCATCAGCATAGTTGTGGTCTATTATTTCATCTGGCGCTATGAGGAGTTCCACCGCACGGTATTCATCATTCTGACGTCGTTCTTCGTCTATTATGTTGTCTTTGTCGTGCTGCCTGTCACGGGGCCGCAGTACTACTACTTGGCTGCCGGCCTTGACAACATCAGCCAGGGTGTGTTTCCCAATGTTGGCGACTACTTCCTGACCCACGACGAAATGATGAAGATGCCAGGCTACGAAGACGGATGGTTCTACCAGATTATGGTCAATGCCCATAGCGCCGGCGAGCGTCCTACGGCAGCCTTCCCCAGCAGCCATGTCGGCGTGACCGTCATCCTGCTGCTGTTGGCATGGCGCTCCAAGAGCCGTCCGCTGATATGGTTTGTATTTACGTTATTCCTGCTGATGTGTTTAGCTACAGTCTACATCCGCGCCCACTACGTCATCGACGTGTTTGGCGGTTTATTGTCGGCAGTAATTATGTATACTACCTTACATTATATATGTAAATATCGGCGAATTTAGGGTAGTAAAGTCATTTTTCTCTCCGAAAATTTGGCAGTGTCAAAAAATATCCCTAACTTTGCCCTCGATAACAAGACATAATAGTCCAAGGATTCCGGCATTAGCGAACGCGTCGGAATTCTTTGTTTTTGTCTACCTAAAATAATAAATAGGAAAATAGTAATTAGTAAAATAGTAAAATAGGAAATAATATGGCATACATGTCACAAGAAGGCTACGACAAATTGATAGCCGAATTAAAGTATTTGGAGAGCGTAGAACGCCCCAAAGCATCGGCCGCCATCGCGGAAGCACGCGACAAGGGCGACCTGAGTGAGAACAGTGAGTACGATGCTGCCAAGGAGGCACAGGGTCATCTGGAAGCAAAAATCAACCAGCTGAAGCTGGCCATCTCGGAAGCGAAAATTGTGGACACCTCGCGGCTGAGTACCGACGCCGTACAGATTCTGTCGAAGGTGGAGATGACCAACCTGGCCAACAAGGCCAAGATGGCCTACACCATTGTCAGCGAGAGCGAAGCTAATCTGCGCGAGGGCAAGATTTCCATCACCACCCCCATTGCCCAGGGCCTGCTGAACCACAAGGAAGGCGACGAGGTGGAAATCAAGATTCCGCGTGGCACCATCAAACTACGCATCGACAAAATAACCGTAGGATAAAAATAGTACATAGTACATAACTTAATAGTTAATAACAAGATGGACATCTTTTCAAAAATCGCTGCTGGCGAAATACCCAGCTACAAATGCGCTGAGAACGACGAGTTCTACGCATTCCTTGACATTAACCCGCTGGTGAAAGGTCACACCTTGGTGATTCCCCGCCGCGAAGTTGACTACATCTTCGATATGGACGACGACGAAATAGGCCGCTACCAGCAGTTTGCCAAGCGCGTCGCCGTGGCCATCAAGAAGGCATTCCCCTGCCGCAAAGTAGCACAAGTGGTGCTCGGACTTGAAGTGGCACACGCCCATATCCACCTCATTCCCATGCAGAGCGAGGCCGATGTTGACTTCCGCCGTGAAAAGCTACAGCTCACGGAAGATGAGTTTAAGGAAATCGCATCGAAAATACTTGAGGAATTTTCGAAGTGAAAAGGGATTAATGAATAGTGAAAAGTGAATAATTTGCTGCCGCCATTCCTGCAACATAACCAGCGGAACGGCGGCAGCAAATTATTCACTTTTCATTTTCCCCTTTTCCCTTTTTATACAAACTCTTCTTTATATTTCAAGCTAACCTCATTGACATACTTTCGGATAAGCGCCGATGAGTCGCCCTTCCTACAGATGAGCAGCACGTCGCCCGATTCTGCCACGATGTAGCCTTCCAGCCCATTGATGACGGCCAAGTGCCCCTTCGGCATCTTGATGATGTTGTCACGACAGTCCTCCAGCATCACCTCCGAGTCAATCACCACGTTGTCGCCATCACCCTTCTGCATACCCTCATAGATAGAATGCCACGTACCAAGGTCGGCCCAGCCGAAACTGCACTTCATAACGTAGACGTTCTGTGACTTCTCCAAGATGCCGTTGTCGATGGAGAGGTTGGGAAACTTCGAGAAGTTTTCCCTGATATACTCACACTCCTGCTCCAGACTGATGCTCATGCCTTCCTGGTCGATAAGCCTCAATACCACAGGCAGGATTTTGCGCAGGGACAATACCAAATTCTTGACATTGGACATGAAGATGCCCGTGTTCCACAGGAACTCGCCGCTCTCGACAAACAGCCGTGCAAAGTCACGCTCAGGCTTCTCCGTGAACGACTGCACTTTGTACAAGTCCTCCGGCCCAGCCGGGTCACCCATCTGAATATAACCATATCCCGGCTCGGGACGTGTCGGCTTAACGCCCATCGCTATCAGACAGTCGTTCTGCTCCACAAAATCGAAACATTCCTTAACATTACGCTCAAAAGCCTCATCACCAAACACAGCCTGGTCTGACGGCAGTATGATAATCTGGGCATTGGGACAGATATGGGAAATGCGAAAGGCAGCCCATGCCACACTCGGCGCCGTATTACGTGCAACCGGCTCGGCCAGCACGTTATCGGCAGGCAATTCGGGTAACTGATCAGTCACCCAATGTGAATACTCCACTTGGGTGCTGATGTAGATGTTCTCACGGGGAACGATACGCACCATGCGGTCGTAAGCCTGCTGCAACTGGGTACGTCCGGTTCCGAAGAAGTCAATAAACTGCTTTGGTTTCTGTTCACGGCTGCAAGGCCACAGACGTCTGCCCTTTCCACCAGCCAGAATGACACAGAAATGCTTTTCTGATATTTCCATTATTTTAGATATACGAGTTAGCTTCTAATTCGGGGGCGAAGATACGCAATAAATATGATATTTGCAAGTATTTTTAAGATTTTTAGCTGAAAGTCTTTGTCATTTCATTTTTTATTAGTACCTTTGCACCGCTTTTCGAGCCCAGATGGCGGAATCGGTAGACGCGCTGGTCTCAAACACCAGTGGGGCAACCCGTGCCGGTTCGACCCCGGCTCTGGGTACAAAGCTCAAAAGCGAAGTGCTGCAAGTCTACAGATTGCAGCATTTTTTTTAACCATCCCGAGACTGGCACAGGTTTTCGGTATTACAGATAAATCACAATATAAAGCTAAGATAAAATGATAGACAGCATTGTTGAAAGTTTTAAAAACAACTTGATAGCCGAGGATCGTTACCAGATGATTCTCGACGGTCTACAGGTGACACTTATTATCACGCTCTGTGCTACCGTCTTAGGCACGATACTGGGCGGACTGGTGTGCTGGATGCGCATGAACCGGCGGGCATGGCTGCGGCAAGTGGCCAAAGTGTATATCGACCTGATGCGCGGCACACCCGTACTGGTGCTGCTCATGCTGATGTACTATGTGGTGATGGCACCGATGGACGCTACGGGCATTGTGGTGGCCATCGTCACCTTCGCCCTAAACACGGCAGCCTACATCAGCGAGATGCTGCGCACCACCATTCAGGGTATTGACCGAGGCCAGACCGAGGCGGGACTGGCCTTAGGCTATACACAACGGCAGACGTTCTTCCGGATAGTGCTGCCACAGGTCATCAGGGCGGTGATGCCCGTCTATCAGGGCGAAGTGGTGAGTCTGCTGAAGGGTACAAGTATCGTGGGTTACATTGCCGTGAACGACATGACACGAGCTTCCGACCTGATACGCTCGCGAACGTTCGATGCCTTCTTCCCCCTCATTGTGACCGCCATCATCTATTTCTTCATGGCATGGCTCATCGGAGTGCTGCTGATGTCGCTGGTGCAGCGCCAGCGTATGAAAGCCATTGCTGCGGCAGTAGTGCTGACGCTGTTTGGCATGGTGGCTTACGTGCCAACGCTTGCGGATGGCTGTTCTGCAGCAACCGTGGCCGACGGTTCTTTGCAGGGCAAAGCTCCATCGGATGTTCCTTCCGTCTTCAAGGCCCTCTCCGGCAAGCGTGTCGGAGTCATTATCGGCAGCATACAAGACATTGCCGTCACCGACATGGCCCCCGATGCCGACATTCTGCGCGTAGCCAACACGACCGACATGCTGACAGCCTTAGAGAGCGGCAAGGTGGAGGTGGCAGGCGGTGAGAGCCTGACGCTGATATTCAACAAGGAGCTGGCCGCCAAGGTGGACTCGGTGGACTCGGGGCTGAAACCAATTCCGATAGGTGCCTGTTTCCGCCAGGACAATACCGCGTTGCAGCAGGACTTCAACCGCTTCCTGGCCGACATTCGCAACGACGGCACCTACCAGGAGATTATGGACCGCTGGAGGAATGCCGACGACCCCTCGGCCGTGACAATACCCCAGCAGCGCGGCACAGGGCGCACCCTGCATGTGGCAACCTACCCGGCCATGCCTCCGTTCAACTTTATCTGCATGGGAAAGCCGTCGGGCATAGAGCCAGACATACTGACGGAGTGGGCTAACCGCCGCAACTGGCAACTGGAGTTTCTCGTGATGGACTTCGCCTCGCAGATTCCTGCCGTACAGACAGGCAAAGCCGACATGGCCTTAGGGGCTATCAGCATTACCGAGGAGCGACAGAAGCAGGTGCTCTTCTCCGACGGTTATATCGATTCGCACATTGTGCTGATTACACGAAAAGGAGAAAGCCTCACCTCCAACCCCGCTTCCGAGGAGAAAGGAGAGACAGAAGGTGAGGTTTTTGGTGTTATCGCTTTCCTTATTATTATAATAGGTGGCGGCGCATGGCTATTTGTTCGTCGCAAACACCACTCCGCATCACATTCCACTCCCCTCCCTCACAGGGAGGGGACGGGGGAGAGTGTGTTAGGCCTTCACATCTCCCACGTGAAGAAAAGTTTCGGTACGTTCGATGTGCTGCGCGATATCAATGTTGATATACACAAGGGCGAGGTAATCTCCATCATCGGCCCCTCAGGAACGGGCAAGAGCACTTTCCTGCGATGTCTGAACCTCTTGGAGCACCCCACCAGCGGCAGCATCCTCATCAACGGACAAGACATCCTGTCTCCCAATGCTGACGTACCTATGCTGCGCCGCCGTATGGGCATGGTGTTCCAGTCGTTCAACTTGTTCAACGGCATGTCGGTACTCGACAACATCTGCCTGGCACCCATGCAGCTGCTTGGCAAAAGCCGTGAGGAAGCCGAGCAGAAAGCTTACGAACTGCTGAAGATGGTGGGACTGGCCGAACGAGCCGATGCCCTGCCCGACCAACTATCAGGTGGACAGAAGCAGCGTGTAGCCATTGCACGTGCGCTGGCTATGGAGCCCGAGATACTGCTCTTCGATGAACCGACCTCTGCCCTCGACCCCACAATGGTGAGCGAGGTGCTGGGCGTGATGACACGACTGGCCCGTGAGGGCATGACGATGATTGTGGTGACCCACGAGATGCGCTTCGCCCGTCAGGTGAGCAGCCGCGTGCTGTTCTTTGCCGACGGTGTGGTCTATGAGGACGGCACACCCGACCAACTCTTCGAACATCCGCAGCGCGAGCGTACCCGCCAGTTCATACAGCAGATACACGAGACGACATTCAGCATCGAGAGCGAGCAATTCGACTGGTATGCCATGATGGCGCAGATGGAGCAGTTCTGTCAGCAATACAACCTGTCGCGCCAGCAGACCGACGGCGTGCTCCACGTTATAGACGAATCGCTCAGCATCCTCGGCTCAGGTGAAAAAGCTATCCAGTCCGGCACGCGCCTCACGCTGTCCTATACGGAGCAGGACGATACGCTGCAGTTCACCGTCAACTGTCCGCAGGCCATCGACCGCGATGTCTTCCAAGCCGACAACGACGATTTAGCCCTGACCATCCTGCGCAACTTCTGCCGCGACATCAGCATCGACGGCAATATGCTCCGCATAACTGTCAGGTAGAGTCATTTGTTGGCGTTGCAGCGGGCGGTATAGAACTGGCGGAAGTCCGACCATTTGTAGTATGGATAGTTGTCCGTAGTCAAGGGCAGACTGGCCTCCTTGCCGTTCAGCAGGCATTTCACCAGCACATCGTCGCTGGCCTTCTTGCTGCGGTAGAATACGAGCTGTATGTTGCAAGCCTTGCAAGTGTTCCAGTTCTGGTAGCAGTTCTTTATCTCGTAGGGGTCCTCGGGGTCAAGGTCGGCACCGTTGATGCCCATGAGGATGTGGAGCGGCCCCAGACAATCATCGTGGCCGAATCGCAGGTCGGCAATGTGGTCGCTACTACCATCGAGCACGGCATCGGCCTTCTTGATGATGTCCTCCAAGATGGGAATCATCATGTACTGGCGGGGAAACAGCCAGGAGTAGGTGCCCAGATTGGAACTCTCCCATCGCTCAGCTATCTCCTTGTCGGTGATAAGATTGCCCATCATGCCCTCATGACCGATATTAGGCAGCGAGGTGTATAGGTTGATGAAGTTGTCACCAATATGATGTACGCTGCCAGGCAGTCCCTCGGTAGAGGTGAAGGCACGACCGACAATCGTTTCGCGCAGGTTGTCGTTGTACTTGAACTTGTCGCGGTTCTTCTCGTAGCGGGGCTTGTGGCTGGGAAAGTCGCGACGGGCGGGATTCTGACGGTCGGCAGGCACCACACCGTCGAGGGTGAAGCGCGACGACTGCTCGCGAATCTCTATCTTGGGATTACACTGCACCAGTTCCTGACAGAAGCCTGCCATGCTGATGACGCAACGCCCACTGAGCGAGGCAATGGCAAACACATTGCCGCCCTTCTTGAACACCTCGGGGAAATTGTTGTACATGGTTCGGGCTATGCGCTGGTGCTGCTCCCAGCCCAGGTCGCTCAGCTCGCTAACACCGGTGGACAGTTCATCCTTGGCAGCCTCAAACTTCTTGTAAAACGCCTCGCCCTCGGCAGTGAGCTGGTGCTTGCGGTGAGCAATGGTCAGCAGGCTGTCCATTTCGCGATAGAGGAAAGCGTTCCAGTAGTAGCGAGAGCCGTGACGGCCATAGTGGCTGATGTAGAACGGCTTGTAGCCGCTGGGAGCCTTGGTCAGTTTCTCGGTCGTGAACTCATACGGATAGTCGGTACCGTATGCTTTCCTTGGATCGGCCTTCAGCTGATCTAATGGTGAGCGACCTTGTGCCCAACCTGCAAGCGCAAAGGCGATGAATACAATAATAGTCAAGGTTCTTCTCTTCATGTCTCTTAGTTTTATGTTCAGTTATTGATATTTGCTTACTCGCCAAAGCGGCACCTCATAATCCTGAATTCAAATATAGAATTCTGACGGATCTATCAATCCCGCACGGAACGCGTACTTCACCGCTTCGTGCGCTGTGTTGATACCCAGTTTGCGGAAGATGTTCTTGCGATGCGTGGTGACAGTATGGATGCTCGAGAACCGCTCGGCAGCTATCTCCTTCGTGGTCTTACCCTGGGCAATGGCTTTCACTATCTCCGTCTCGGTAGCCGTCAGTATGTCAGGTTTCTCCTCTTCCTGCTGCTGGGTGATGATGGTCTCCAGGGCACGCTGGCTGAGGTAGCGGTTGTGGCGGCCTACTGACTGCAGGGCCTCACGAAGCTCGCTAAGGGGACTGTCCTTGAACACCACGCTGAACTGATGGGACGAATACACCACACGGCGTATGAACTGCGGTGTCAGCTCGTCGCTGAGGAGAATCCACTCCGACAGTCCGAACCGCTCGGCTACTATCAGCAACTGGTCCTCGTCGGCAAAGTCAAACAACGTATAATCGAGAATCACCACCGAATCCTCGTGCTCCCTCAACAACTGGATCAGCCCTGCCTTATCCACTGCGCGATAGACCACTTGCTCCTCATCGCGCTTCAACAGGCTGCGAATTGCAAAGGCTGTCAACTCCTGATTGTCTGCAACAATATATTTCCTCATAATTGTGCCGGTTTTTGGGTGCAAAGGTACTACTTTTAAAATATATAACCAAATCTACAACGAATTAAGGAAAATATCTCTGCACATCATGCCCTTTACCTTCGTTCTATTCCAAGAACCCCCATTTTTGGGTGCCAAAATAGATTATTATTCTGCAAAGTTAACAAAAACACATCTTGTGTGTAATAGATGTTAAAAGTGTGCGCTTTGGTGCAAGGTTTTACATGATGTGGCGTTTATATAAAAGAATGAACTAAAAACGATATGACTATAAATACAAAGATTATTTATCCGCTGAGTTATCCAAACAGACTTGTACTCCTTGCATCATTCTGCTTTTTCACCTTGGCGGCGAATGCTCAAAGTTTCCGTCACCATGAGTTCAGCAGTACATTCGGATTTGGTCCCAATATGGCAGACAAGGAAGTCCGCCACGTGAAGGACTACTACGAAATGCAGTACCAAGGGGAATGTTTCGGCCTGCTGGGCGATTCTTTCGTTACTTTCAACTTAGAATATCACTATCGCTTTGACTGGCATTGGGCTGCTGGAGCCATCGTGGGATGGGGACGTTCTGAAGGTAGCTATCACCGTTGCGATGATATACGAACGTCCGTCGAGGATTCTTATGACTGTTTTATTCGGGATCGTGGCGGCATATCGAGCAGGGTCTTCTACCTGGCTCCGTCAGTAAAGTACGACTGGTTTCTGAAGGGTAAGTTCAGGCTCTATTCACGAGTCGCTTTAGGTGCGATGCGACAGCATACGACATTTGAATACAAAATGATGGAAGCATCTTATGACGAGGTCAAATGGAAAGTAGCCTATCAGCTGACCCCCATAGGCTTCGACTTCGGTATAGAACCCATCCGCGTTTACTCAGAACTCGGATATGGCTGCCAAGGCGTATTCACAATAGGTGCCAGAGTAGCATTGTAAATATAGAAAGTTAACAGAAACGAATATGAGAAAACAGGTATTATTTATGAGTGCGTTCCTGCTTCTTTGTGTAACGGGATGCAGCAATGATGAGAGTGAGGTTAACGATGTGAACAATGTGCGTGGCGGTGTTATCTATGAAGGATATACCCAACAGGAGATAGATAAGTCAGATCCGTTAGCCGTGTTCTTCGGAAACGAGCTACATGGCCCTCGTTGGGGCGCCTATGGGAATGAGCTCAAGACCTTTTTCGAGCAAGGGGAATGGAACGACGAAACCTGCCTGGCAATCAACAGCAGACAGGAATTCCAAACAGCCTATATGGGAACAAAAGAATTGCCCGATGTAGATTTCGACCAATATACGCTTGTTATTGGCAGAACATGGGGCAACGACGGTTCTTATACGCTCAACAAAATTGTCCTAAGGGATAATGGCCAAGCTTATGAACTTGAAACCCAGTTGCTCCACCATCATTATTCAAATATGGCTGTTACGTGTGCCATCATAAGCATTTGCTACTGGCGCTTGTACCCGAAGTTGGCGCAAAAAGCAATCATACCCAAACGTACTGTGAAAGATGTATTTGAATAAACAAAAATTTGGCCGTTTGAATGTTTCTCATTACCTTTGCAAACAGGAACCATTAATATCTTAACAAACAAAACTATTAGTTATGAAAAAGATCTTTACTTTACTGTTTGCGTTCCTGATGGCAGGTACAGCATCCGCACAGGACAAGTGGTTTAATTTCCTGAGAAATGGCACGTTGTCTGAAGATCCTGTCGGTGGAAAGTTTACCAACTTTACTGGCCGTTTCGGAGCCATAGGTACCGACGACAAGGCCGTCGTCGTGGATGACCCGTTAGATGGAAAGCCCGCCTTGACTTTGACCACTATTGCCTACAATTACCAAGAGCCGATATTAGATGATGACGGTAATCCCGTCTTGGATGGCGATGGTAATCCTACCTACATTGACTACTACAAGAAGGAGGATGGCACTTTGCTGTCGGCTATCGATGACTGGGCTACCCAGTTCCATGTGACAATTCCCCACAAGTTTAAGGGTGGCGAGAAGTTCAGGCTGAAGTTCTCTGCTCCTGCAAGGTCAGCAGGATGGTGTCTTCGATGGAACCCGCTTCCAACCTCTTCTCCTGACTGCGATGGTAGTTGCAGAAGTCGGGCCACCATTCGCGACTGATGAAGCCGGCCTTACCTGCGAAGAACTTGCCATAGACGCAGTTGCCCTCCTGCACAATCGGGCCTTTCCACTTCCATAGCGGCCAGTCCCATCCGTCGTCGAACACCACGTAGCGGCAATCCTCGTCCACCACGTCCTCAGCCGAAAAGCCCGGTATGCCGCTGTCAAGCAGTGGCAAGAAACCGACTTGCTGTATAAACTCCATCAGTTCGGGGCAGGAGTGTATCTCCACCTGTGAGAAAATGCTGTTGTTCATTCGCTTGCAAAGATAGTAAGAAACATTCAAACGGCCAAATATTTTCCAACTAAATATATGCTGCCGCCAACCACTCGTCACAGAATCGTGCAGAATATCCCAGAAATTTGCAAGGCCAGATTTTTCCTCATACCTTTGCACCGTCAAACGATTTTTAAAAACAAAAGTAAAATGAAAAAGATGATGTTTATGGCTCTTGCAGCCGTGGTTTTATGTGGTTCATTCGCTTCGTGCAGCAAAGACGACGATGACGTAATCCCTGCCGAGGACGATAAGGAAGTGAAGTATTATGACTATTCCGAGAAGGGATTCTTCATGAATGGTGAAATTAAGGTACGCGGGTACTTTGATAACGACAGCATCATGGAGGGCTATACCAAATACGTGAAGCGCACGGCCTCCTACGTCACCATCGACGGTGACGAGAACGAGATAGTGTTAGGCTACGGCCTGGTCGTGGGAATCAACAACTTCGCCAGGTTCTATTCCGACGACGTCACTTACAATGCCGACAGTACTGCTATCACGTGTAAGGGGCAGATTGAGCTCAATGCGTATGATGGCAAGGCTTACGATGCCAGCATTACCGCCGGCATTGACTCCATTGGGAAGCCTCATCTCGTCACTTGTAGCGCAGCGGTCGATGGCAAAAGGCTTACGCTACAGTTCCGGCAGACTTACCAAAGGAGCGAATACAGCGACGCTGAAGTGCCGAAGAAAGATGCCTTTAGCATATAACACGCCGCCTCTACCTGTGACATTCAATCATGCAATTTATTGAACGCCCTGATTTTCGCCAGCATCGCGACAGCCCAGGCGTCGTCGCCTGCTAACTGATAGCGGCAGTTGCCCGTGGCCGAGGGAGTGAAGATGGTAGCACATTCGGGGGTGAGGACGACGGTGCCGCGACCGGAGAGCGTGAAGAGGCTGTCGCCCTCCACGGCTTGGACAATCGGCATGACATCCCACATGCGCTGGCCTGTGTTGCAGTTGCAGGTCATATATACCTGCTTGATGGGGTGCGCATCGGTCCACGAGATGTCGCTGATTACCTGTTCGGGCGTGTACTCCACCGTCTGTCCTGCCTCCATCGGCGAGAATACGATGTCGATGCCGGTGGGCCAGAGATTGAAGAATACGTGGGAGAACTCCATGCCCTGTGCGAAGTTGTAGTCGGGTTCCTCGGCCTCTCCGAAGACACCGCCTTGGATGTAGATGCGCTTCACCTTCTGCCGCACCAGTTCGACACCGCTCAACGGCGAGTATTCGTCGGCTTCCGACTGCAGCAGCTGTGCCAGGCTGGTGACGAAACCGGTGCAGACGACGCTCACCGAGTGGTCGGGCTGTGCGGCTAAGAGCCGGCGGTAGAGCTGCCAGCCGTCGGGCAGCGCACTATAGTCGGTGATGGTGCGGTGGAACATGGGCTGTCCGTTGCCATCCTGCATATCGGCCACATGGGCATAGTCTATCCACACCATAGGCTTGTCGATGCCCCGGCGGACGAGGCCGATGGGCGTGTCACCGTGACCGAAGTACGTGTTCATCACGTCTGTAAACACGGCGTTCTGTTCGCCCTGGCGGTCCACCACCACGCCCAGCAGCCGGCACCGTCCCTGCTCCTCGTAGCGGTAGAGCATCTCCAGCGCAAACAGGTCGTCGGTCGATGAGCCGATGTCGGTGTCGAGTATTATCAGCGGCACGCCCGCATACTCCTGAGGGCTTTCAGGATTATCGTTGTTACTGCATGACGTGAAGGTCATTACGCCGAGTAGGGCAAGGATGGTGGCCCTCGTCCAATGCATCGCTTTGCTTATTGTTCTATGGTTCATCTTTTCGAAATGTAAAGGTACAGATTAATGTAGCAGTTTGGCTATTTGCGTGTCGGTAGCGTCGGGCAATAGTGTCCTGAAGTGAGAGGCCATGCGCTCGAAAGATTGTTGCGGCGTGCGCTCACACTGGCTGGCATCACGCCCCAACAGCAACTCGGGGGTGGTGAGCAGCGACCAGCCCCAGCCGTATTCGTGGCCATGCTTGTCGAGGGGATAGACAAAGTCCTCGGTGACAATGCGACAGGCCATCTGCAGGCGGGTGACATAGCTGTCGAAGCGGCTGCGCATCTTCGGCCCCGTGAAGCCACAGGCGGCACGCAGTTCGCGGGTTATCATGCTGCCATGCTCCTGCAAGGTCAGCAGGATGGTGTCTTCGATGGAACCCGCTTCCAACCTCTTCTCCTGACTGCGATGGTAGTTGCAGAAGTCGGGCCACCATTCGCGACTGATGAAGCCGGCCTTACCTGCGAAGAACTTGCCATAGACGCAGTTGCCCTCCTGCACAATCGGGCCTTTCCACTTCCATAGCGGCCAGTCCCATCCGTCGTCGAACACCACGTAGCGGCAATCCTCGTCCACCACGTCCTCAGCCGAAAAGCCCGGTATGCCGCTGTCAAGCAGTGGCAAGAAACCGACTTGCTGTATAAACTCCATCAGTTCGGGGCAGGAGTGTATCTCCACCTGTGAGAAAATGCTGTTGTTCATGCCGCAAAATTAGCAATTTATTCCCAAACGGCAAAGGGAACGGCCAAATTTTTCCGTCAAAAATATGGCGCCGTCAAAGACCCCCCACCCGACAGGCGAAGACCCCCCACCCGATCGAGCAAGACCCCCCACCCGACGAGGGAATTCCTTGGCTCTATTCTGATAGACAATGTAAAAACTCCTAACCTCCTAACCCAACAGCTCAAAGTGCCTAATACACAGGGATTTATGGTGGTTAGGAGTGTGCCGAACTCCTAACCTACTCCTAACCCATCCTCTTTCACCTCTCCTCTCTTGCCTTTTACCTCTGCGAAGCATCTGGGTTAGGAGTTGGTTAGGAGTTTTAGAAACTCCTAACCTGCCTGAAACCACGATGTACAAAGCATTTGCGGGCCATTGGGTTAGGAGGTTAGGTGTTTTTTCGAAAAATAGGTTTACCCTACCTAAACCGGCAGTTTACCCTACCTAAACTGCCGGTTTAGTTACGGCAAACTGCCATGTTGCTACGGCTCTCAATAGCTGCGAGGGCATTTTAGCTCAGCATCTTCTTGTGCTTTTCAACGCTACTATTTCATAGCCAAAAAATCAGGCGAGCCGCTTATTGCAGCGGCTCGCCTGACACAATATAGGATATAGGTATTATTGCTTTGTAATGGTGCAATAAGACTTGGTCTTGCAAAGCGGGAAGAACTGGATGAAGTAGGTTCCAGCCTCGTCAATCTTGAGGTTGCCGCCGTCCTGTTCCAGATTGTCGGCCGCTCCACCCCAGTTGATGGCCCAGTCGTCGTTGGCACGGAACTTGAACTCGTCGGCAGCCAGCTCGATGGTTGCTTCCCAAGCACGGGTTTGCGGGTTGTAGGTCATGTCGGTGTCTTCGCCCCAACCGCCAGCCTGAGCCGGACCAATAATGCCAATGCCACTGATGGGTGTGAGGCTATAAGTCATGTCGGCCAGATTGACCTCGGCACGGTAGAAGCCTGGTGTTACCAGCACGTTACCGGAACCACCGTCGTTGATGAGCGTACCAGAAAGTCCGTCATCGTTGATGGTGCCTGTACCATAGTTGCCGTTGTCCCAGTTGTTGAAAGCGCCCGTGAACTTGAAGGCGCCCTTGCCATCCGACCAGTCGGCATCCTGAGCGTAGAAGAAGCCCGTGTAGATGCCATCCTGATTAGCGCAGTAGAGCGGCTGCTCGATGGCACCCCAGTCGTTGTTGACGCCAGCCTCCCAAATGTACTCAGCGAAATTCAGCGGTGTAATCTCGTAGGTCATCTCAGCCATGTTAATGCTCATACGATACATCTTGGCTTGTCCGTCCACATGGAAGGAGTGGTCGCCATCGAGGTTGTAGCGGCGGTCGAACGATCCACTCAGGTCCTCGCTGGCACCAGTGGTACCGAAGAGCTTGTTCCATACGTTATCGCCTACTGCATCGATGGCTTCTTCGTCGCCGAATGCGAACCACATGTCACCACCCGTGCTCTCGAAGACGTATGTGAAGACGGGATCCTCAAACACATCCTTGTCGCTGTGCGAGAACTTCTGGTTCTTCGAGCTGTCCCAGTTGCCAGGACCACCTATGAGGTAGTAGCTGTCGGCAATATTGACAACCTCCACCTTGAAGGTGTACTCCATCATGTCGATGGTAATCTTGATTTTCTTAGCGTTGGATACGCAGAACGAGTTGTCGCCACCCAAGTTGTAGCGGTAATCAAGTGAGCCCTCGGCAGCCTTGTTGTCGCCGCCAACGATTCCGAGCAGCTTGTTCCATACACCCGCGCCGATGGCCTCTACGCCCTCATCGTCGCCGATGGCAAACCAGGTGTCGCCGTCGGGATTACCGTCGATGACAATGGTGAAGACGGGGTCGTCATAGACATCGGCATCGCTGTGCGAGAACTTCTGGTCCTTGGAGTCGTTCCAGTCTTTCGTACCTCCTACTACATAGTAGTTTTGAGCGATGTAGGGAGCCTCCGGGATGAGTTTCACGGGAATAACGCCAGCGTCGATGTAGACGGCCTGACCATCCTTGACGGCATTCACCTTGACATGTCCGTCGAAAGTACGTTCCGTGGGACGCTTGCCGTAGGTTTCCACGACAAGCTCCTGTAAGGTCTCAACTGATGCCATACCCGTCAGACTGGTTTTCAGAATGGTGGTATTGGGATCGTCAAAGCCTTGAGGGGTCAGCTCAATGCGGGCATTGCCCAGGGTATAACCGTCGGGCAGTGAGACACTGCTGAGCGTGAACAGCGATACTTCGTCAGCATCGGTAGCCAGGTTCTGTGTTGCCACAGCTGAGGCAGCAAAGCCAGGAATGGTAATAGCATTCTCCGGACTGTTCGACTGGGGAGAAGCCCAGTCCTTGAAGTCCTCAGTACAGGCGGTGAATGCTGCTGCCATGAGCAGCATTCCACCGAATAATATATGTTTCTTCATACGATTCATATTTTTAAAGTTGATTATTCATCTTCAACAACACCAGTGCTGCGGTCGAAGTTAATCTTGACGACCTTACCAGGACCTACAGAGACAGAGTACTCATCGCCCACATCGTCCTTCCAGTTAGAGTTACTATTGTGGGTAGCGTCACGCCAGACGAGCTCGCCATTGCCACCAAGGATGGTAAACTCTGTCTGCCACCAATCGACACCAGGAACAGCAATGTATGCACGCAGCTCACCAGAGCCAGTGAAATCGCTGAATGTCCAGTAGCCGTCCTTGTCGGCGGGAGGCGTCATCTCTACACCACTCCAGCTGCCACCGTCAACGGCAGCACCAATAGCGTATGCCTTGCCCTCGGCGACGGTGAGCGTGTACTTCACCTTCTTGCCCTCTATGGCAGCCACGAACTTCAGTACATACCAGCCTGGCTTGCTGAATACGATGTTGCCATCGCCGTCGGCGCTGATTTCCATTCCGTCTACCTGATTGTCGAATTCGTCAATCTTGTCGTAGCCGAACCAGTCCTGAGGCTTGTTGCCCCACTTGAAGCCGTCGGCATTATTGTAGATCATCGTATAGAACTGACCTTCCTTGGTCCAGATGAGAGGAACAGGCTTCCAGGTGCTCCAGGCATCGGCAATAGAGCCACCGCAGACATAGATAGAGGTAGGCAGCGACAACTCCACTGGAGGCTCGTAAGCCAGCACTTTAAGCTGTATGGTGTTGGAGAACACCTCGCCCAGATTGTTGGTGTTGTTCGCCAGATAAGCACGCAGACGAACGAAGATAGGCAGTGCGCCCTCAGGATTCTCGTCGTTGTTGGCAGCGCGATAGGCCGTCAGCACGGCTGTGTTAATCTCGTCGCCACTTGCCTGAATCTTAGTAGACGAAGAGGTGGTGCCAAGTTCAGTCCATGTGCCCTCAGCACCAGTGAGTGACACCTGTACGGCATAGATAACGGCAGCGGGCCACCCGCCATAGTCAGGCTGAGTCGTTGTCAGGTTGACCGTTCCATTGGGCAGGTCATAGACATTGTTGGCAGCCAGGCCCGGAGTGTTGAGCACGAAGCTCGACGGAATGCTCAGCGTGGGGTTGCTGTCGTTGTCGTCCTTACAGGAAGTAAGGAAAGGTACAGCCGCAACAGCCAGGAAGAGCAGGCTTTTATATATCTTTTTCATATTAATTATCAATTTTCAATTATCATTCAATTATCCAATTAATACCCCTCATTCTGCTTGAGGTTCTCATTGTTGGTAAGGTCGTTGTCGGGCAACGGATAGATATTGCGGTAAGCGGGGAACTGGGTACCGGCGGGAAGTCCACCCATGAACTCCCACTTATAGGCCGACTGACCACCGTACATGCCGAAACGGACGAGGTCCATGCGGCGACGACCCTCAAACCAGAACTCCTTCGACCACTCCTTGATGACATCCTTGAGCTCGTAGCTGCTCTCCTGCATAGCGTTGGCACGCTCACGGAGCTTGTTGATGTACTCTGTGGCCTTAGCGTTGGGCCCGCTCAGACGGATAGAAGCCTCAGCGTAAGTCAGGTAAGCCTCAGCAACACGCATGAAGGGAAGGTCGGTATCCACCTTGACAATGGCAGCCGTAGCTTTGCCATCAGAGCGTACGTTGCGGAACTTCACGCAGCTATAGCCCTGCTCCTTCTCGCTCTCGTCGAGGATGTAGCGAGTGTAACCCTTGCTGTAGAACAAGGCACGGTCATCGCCGGCAGCTTTTGTCATCACACCCACGTTGTCGGTCTCAGGAGCCTCGCCACCCTCACCGAAGAAGGTGTCAATGAGCTTTCCGCGAACACGTGTACACTTACCCCAGCTGTTGTCGGTGCCGGAAGGAACGGACTCGCTCATCTCCGAGCTGTAGCAGGAGAGGACAAGGAAGTTCATACCACCGTGGCTCTGGGTCTTCAGACCGTCGAACAACACGGGGAGGATGGCCTCATACTGTGCACCGTTGGTATCGTTGTCGGCCAGGAAAAGCATCTGGTAAGCTGAGTAGGTCTCGCCTGTCACAGGGTTGGTAGCACCCTTGGTGTTCAGCTTGTAATAGCCGTTGTTGATGACCTTCTCGGCATAGTCCATAGCGTTCTGCCACTGAGCGGAACCTGTGTACACCTCTGCATTCAGATACAAGCGTGCCAGCAGCATCTCAGCAGCTACCTTGTCAACACGTCCGTAGGTGTTCTTGCCTGCATCGGCCAACTCGGCCTCGCAGGTCTTCAGCTCGCTCTCCACGTAGTTGAAGAACTCGCTGCGGGTGTAGTAGACGGCCTTCTCTGAGCTGACGTGCTCGATGAAGGCGGCATTGCCGTACATATCCATCATATAATAATAGTTGAGGGCACGGATGAAGCGAACCTCAGCACGGCGGTGCTTGGTCTCCTCTGTCCCGTCATCAGCTACCTCGTCCAGATAGAAGTTACAGAGTGTAATGGTAAAGTAGCAACGATAGTAGAGACCCATAGAGAAGTCGTTGGTGGCTCCGTATGTGTTGTGCAATACGTCGGGTACACCAGCATCGGTAGCCCAAATCCAGTGGGCCTCGTCGGTGGTGAACTCATTCATGTACCAGAACATACGATAGAAGTCTGACTGACCCTCGTCGAACGAGGTCAGATCCTTGTTACCATGAGGGCCTTCCTGACCAGTCAGTGCAAAACTGGCATAAATCTTATTGAACAGAGCGTCATAGTCTGCCTCCATCGTCTGCTGCGGGTTAATCGGATCTACGTCGAGATCTTTCACGCAGGATGTGGTGAATGTCCCAGCTGCCACCAGCAAGAGTGCAGCAGAGAGCAATGACTTTATATTATTCAGATTCATAATTATTTCCTATTTATATGGTTAGAAATTCAGGCTCACACCAAAGATACCTGTGAAGGGACGCGGATAGAGCGTGCTGTCATAACCGCCGTCGACTTCCGGGTCGAGTCCTTCATACTTGGTAATGGTGAACACATTCTGTGCCGTCAGATAGACACGGCCTCCGATGTTCTTGCCAAACAGCTTGTCGAAAGAGTAGCCGAGCGTGATATTGTCCATCTTCAGGAAGGACGCATTCTGAATGAAGTAGTCGCTGAGACCGTCTGTACCGTCAGCATACTGCCAGTCTTTTTTGACCTCCATCTTCATCACGTTCTTCCAGGCATCACCCTGCGAGAGATTAGAAAGACTGATGTTGGAATTACCGCACTCCAAGGCATTGTAGTTGTAATTGTTCAGGCTGGCACGCATAGAGAAACCGAGGTCCCAGTTCTTGTAAATCAGCTTCGAGGTGAAGCCCATCGTTACATCAGGGACAGCCTGCTTATAGAAGTAGCGGTCATCATTGTTGATGACACCGTCGGCGTTACGGTCGACGTACTGGCCCTGAATAGGCAGTCCCTGTGCATCGTACACCTGCTGGAACACATAGTAGGCAGAAGCACTCTGTCCGACCTTCCATGCCTTGACACCATCGGCAGAACCAGTACCTACGGCACGTCCTCCGTATGTAATCTTATAATCGTCACCACTGCTGGCCACGAGTTCATCAATCTCGTTCTTGTTATAGGTGATGTTGTAGCCCAGTTCCCAGCGCAGGTCCTTCTGCTGGATGGCACGCCAGTTGACTGAGAACTCAAGACCCGTATTGTGGAGCGAACCGATGTTGCTGGTAACCTTCTCCGCGAAGTTGCTACCTGCAGGAACGAAGACCGTATTGATGAGGTCTTTTGTCTTACGATAGTACCAGTCGATGCTCATGGTCAGACTGTTGTTCATGAAACCGAAGTCCAAACCAGCATTATAAGTGGTGGTCTTCTCCCACGTCAAGTCAGGATTGTAGGCATCGGGACGATAGGTGACACCCTCACCGAGAACGGGATAGTAGGCGCCCTTCGAGTTGGTGGTATAAGAAGCGAAATAGGTATAGTCGCCAATGCCTTCCTGCTGACCAGTGATACCCCATCCGAGACGGAGTTTCAGGTCAGAAAGGGCCTCGACGTTCTTGAGGAAGGGTTCCTCATTGACTTTCCATGCGAAGGCAGCAGAGGGGAAGACACCCCAACGATTGTCCTTGTGGAAACGCGAGCTACCGTCATCACGCAGGGTGAAGGTAAGCAGGTAGCGGTCGAGCAGCGAATAGTTGAAACGGCCGAAGAATGATACCAAGTAATTCTCGGTCTTGTAGAGCGTGTTCTCTGAAGGCTGATAGGGCTTGCCTGCCATGGGATTGCCGTCGTCGTCAACATCCTCATTCGTAGCGGGGTAATAGCCACAGTAGTAATAGTCGGTCTTCTTGTGGAAGTGCTGCCACTCATAACCTGCCATGACGTCGAAATGGTGAGTCTCGGCAATGTCCTTCATATACTGTGCGTAGATGTTAAACGACAGGTTGTAGGTATCCATCGTGTTCCAACCGTAGCTGCCATAATAGTAGACGCCCGTATCGTAGGTGTAAGGCGACTGTTCCTTGTTGCTCTTACCTGAGGTGATGTCAGCACCACCATTGGCGTGGATGTGCAAGTCCTCGAAACCGTGTATCTTATAGTCTACCTCAATATTGCCAAGATAGACGTTCGACTTACCTTTGTCTGAATACAGCTCAAGGGCAGCCACAGGATTCTTCGGAGCCGTGTTCTGCACACCGTACGTCCATACCTTGTCACTGCGGGTAACGGGTGTAGCCCACTGCCAATAACCGCCATAGTGCTTCTGGTAAACGTCAACGTCGCTCGTAACAGGCTTCGTCGGGTCCATGCTGACAGCTGCGCCAATAGCCGTACCGCTGTTAGCATAGTCGGTCACCGAGTGCATATACTTGGCGTTCAGGTTCACCGACAGATGATCATCGAGGAAAGTCGGAGCCAAGTTCACGCTGGCGGTAAAACGCTTATAGTCAGAGGTCTTGATGATACCTTGCTGGCCGGTGTAGCCTGCACTGACGCGATATGGCATATTCTTCAGGCCACCGCTGACAGTGATGTTATGGTCAGTAGAGACTGCTGTACGGAAAATCTCCTTTTGCCAGTCGGTATCGGCAATAAGATGATTGCCTGCTGCGTCATAATAGCCCATAAGTCCATATTCCTTACTGGCTTTCCAAGTGACATCGTCGTAGCCGAGCTTGTTCTGCACGAAGCTCATGTACTCGTTGGCATCCATCATCTCAACAGTCTTCTTGATGGCACTGACTGAGATGTTGCCGTTATAAGCCACACGAGCCTTCTGGTTCTTCTGGCCTTTCTTGGTGGTAATAATAATCACACCGTTCGAGGCACGGCTACCATAAATAGCAGTAGCAGAAGCATCCTTCAGCACAGTAAAGCTCTCGATATCGGCGGGATTCACCATCGAGAGGGGGTTGGATGCACCTTGGATACCATAGCTATCCATAGCCAGACCGTCGATGACAATCAGCGGGTCGTTCGATGCGTTCAGCGACGAACCACCACGGATACGGATAGTAGCACTACCGCCAGGGGCACCACCGCTATTGGTGATGTTCACACCGGCCACCTTACCCTGAAGGGCATCCTGGGCATTGGTAATCAGACCCTTGTTCATTTCGTCGGGCTTAATGGCCGTTACAGAACCTGTCAAGTCGTTCTTCTTGGCACGACCGTAACCGATGACTACCACGTTCTCGAGAATAGTAGCATCGTCAACAAGAGTAACTACAAGATTCGGCGCAGCCTTCACCGTCTGGGTTTGGTAGCCCACGTAACTGATGGTGATGTCTGCACCCTGACTTGCTTTCAGCGCGAAGTTACCGTCGAAATCGGACACGGTGGCCGTCTGTGTACCAGCCACGCGCACGGTTGCGCCGATAATGGGTTCGCCTGTAGCATCTTTCACATGGCCTTTCACCTCTATCTGGGCAAAGGCACCTACCGACAGGAACAAACCTAACAATAAGGCCAGCATCCTGAACGGGATTTTCATGTTTACCTGCTTCATCATTACATTTTAAATTAGTTATTAATTGATAGTTTTAGATAAAATTCTGCTGCAAAGTTAGTTTACTTTTGCTTACGTTGTTCTTTTTTTTTCTAATATTTGTTAATATGTTTGCGCAAACGTTTGCGCAAAAACTAAAAGGAATAAATGCAAAACGAGAAACAACCAATGCAAAAAATGCCTAACTTTGCAATTGTAAAACTAAAAACCGCCATGATTATAAACTCGTCAATGACAATGAAGGACATTGCCCAGGAGCTTGGAACCTCGGTGGCAACGGTGTCGCGCGCATTAAAGGACTCGCCCCGCATCAGCGAAGAGCGGCGACGTGAGATCCAGCAGTATGCACGCGATCACAACTTCTATCCGAACATCAACGGTGAGGCCTTGCGCCACAGCCGCGTATCGACATCAAGGCTCATCGGTGTCATTGTACCTGAGATTACACACGATTACTTCTCCTGCATCCTAACGGGTATCGAAGAGACCGCTATGGCGCACGGGTATTATGCTTTGGTGGCACTCACCAACGAGGAATATGAGCGCGAGGTCCGCATCTGCGAGATGTTCCACCGGATGAAGGTGTGCGGTGTCATCGTGTCGCAGGCGAAGGACACCAGACAATACGACCACTTCCAGAAGCTCATCGACTCGAACGTCCCAATAGTTTTCTACGACCGTATCTGTACAGGAATAAATGCCAGCCAGGTAGTGGTGGATGACTACAGGGGCTCCTTCAACGCCGTGAGCTATCTCATCAAGACGGGCTGCAAGCGAATAGCCTTCTATGGCTCGACTATGCTGTTAGAGATTTCGAAGAACCGCTACAACGGCTACAAAGACGCACTCCTGAAGAACGGCTTGCCAGTGGACGAGAGCATTGTCCGCATCTGCGACAACCGCTCGGACGCCGAGCTACTTACACCGAATATGATGGCATTGGAGAATCCACCCGACGCATACTTCGCCGTCAACGACGACACCGCCATCGGCATCCTTTACACCGTGAAGCATTCCGGCTTGCGGGTGCCCGAGGACGTAAGCATCTGCGGCTTCGCCAACAGTCAGAACTCCATGGCCTGCGACCCCATGCTGACCACCGTCGAGCAACGTGGCGCGCGAGTGGGCGAAGAGGCCGTCGACATTCTCATCGACAAGGTAGAAGGCATGATGTCGATAGAGAAAGTGGAGAAGCGGGTGGTTCGTACTAAGCTAATTATCAGAGGAACAACAAGATAAGAATATGAAACAGAAACCGAATCTATCCTTTTGGAAAATGTGGAACCTGAGCTTCGGGTTCTTTGGCGTACAGATAGCCTACGCCTTGCAGAGTGCGAACATCTCGTCCATCTTTCACACCATCGGCGCCGATCCTCACGACCTGAGCTATTTCTGGATCCTGCCGCCGCTGATGGGTATGTTGGTACAGCCCATCGTGGGTAGCCTGAGCGACAAGACGTGGACCCGCTTCGGGCGGCGCATACCCTACCTGTTCATCGGTGCTACGCTCGCTGTCATCGTGATGTGCCTGTTGCCCAATGCCGGCTCATTCGGTATGAGCGTAAGCATGGCGCTCATCTTCGGTCTCGTTGCCCTGATGTTGCTCGACACCTCTCTCAATATGGCTATGCAGCCGTTTAAGATGATGGTGGGCGACATGGTCAACGAGAAGCAGAAGGGCACGGCCTACAGCATCCAGTCGTTCCTGTGTAATGCAGGCAGCGTCGCCGGATTCATCTTCCCCTTCTTCTTCACATGGATTGGCGTCAAGAACGTTGCCCCCAAAGGGGTGGTTCCCGACTCCGTCATCTGGTCGTTCTATGTGGGTGCGCTCATCCTCATCCTGTGTGTGGTCTACACCACGCTCAAGGTAAAGGAGTGGCCACCGAAGGAGTATGCGGAATATAATGGAACCAATGAGGCCCAGGAGGCTCAGGAGTCAGCCAACTGGGTAACCCTGCTGATGAGGGCGCCGTCTAACTTCTGGCGGGTCAGCCTCGTGCAGTTCTTCTGCTGGGCAGCCCTGCTCTACATGTGGTCTTACGTTGTGGGAGCCGTTTCCGAAACCGTCTGGAACACCGACAACCCCGAGACCGAGGCCTATCAGACCGCACGCAACTGGACGGGTGTGCTCTATGCCATCCAGGCACTGAGTTCCGTCCTGTGGGCTATGCTCATTCCCCGCTTTAGCAACATGAAGATTGCCTACAGCGTCAGCATCCTGCTGGGCGCGCTGGGCTTCGCGCTGATTCCCTTCTGTCACGGCCAGTACCTGCAGATAGTGCCCTTCCTGCTCATCGGCTGCGTTTGGGCAGCCATGTTGGCTTGTCCTTTCACGCTGGTCACCAATGCGCTACAGGGGTATGGCCACATGGGAGCATACTTAGGCCTTTTCAACTGTGCCATCTGTCTGCCCCAGATTATTGCAGCAGCCTGTGGCGGCACCATCTTCGGACTTGTCGGCGGCACTCAGTCGGCCATGATGTTCGTATCGGCCGTACTGCTGCTGGCGGGTGCTGCCAGTGTCTTTGGCATCAAGGACAAGAAGTAAAGTGATGCAAACGTTTGCACATATTATAGAAACAACAAAATTTCAAAGCTATATGAAAATCATATTCAACTTAGAGTATCAGACGACATTCGGCGAAGAGCTGATGCTCAACATCAAGAAGGAAAACGGCGAGACCGAACAGTACAAAATGACTACACTCGACGGGCTGCATTGGACTTGTGAACTGACGAAGACCGCCAAGACGAGCGACTACGTTGACTACTACTATTCCTTGTTCCGTGGCGACGAGGAGTGCCGCCACGAATGGTTGGTGGAGCCTCACCGGCTGGAATTTGCCGCCAAGAAGGGGGTAAAGTACATTGTCTATGACCACTGGCTTGACATTCCCGAGGACTCTTATATGTACTCATCGGCGTTCACGGAGTGTGTGGCAGCCCGCCAACGCTCCATGAGCATGGGAGCCGAGTTCGCAAGGACAGTACGTCTGAAGGTGCGCGCACCCCAGTTGCGAGCCAACGAACGGCTGGCTCTCATCGGCGGAGGCGAGTCACTGGGCAACTGGGAGGCTAAGCGAGTGCTTCCGATGGCAGAGCACGACTGCAACGAATGGGTTGTCTCACTCGATGCCGACACGCTGCCCCGCACGTTTGAATTCAAGTTCGTGACCCTCGACGAAGAGGTGGACTTCACGCCGCTTTGGGAAAACGGCATGAACCGCACCATCACCCTGCCCGAGATTCAGGACGGTGACGTCGTGGTCTACGAACTGCCACAGGCTTACTTCCCCGTTTATCCGTGGAAGGGTGCCGGAACTGTCATCCCCGTGTTCTCGCTGCGTTCTGAGGGCAGTTTCGGCGTAGGCGACTTCGGCGACCTGAAGCTGATGATTGACTGGTGCGACAAGACCCGTCAGCGCATCCTACAGGTACTGCCCATCAACGACACGAACATGACTCATACCTGGCAGGACAGCTATCCCTACAACTCCATCAGCATCTATGCCCTCCATCCCCAGTACTGCGACCTGCGCCAACTGCCGGAAATCAAGGACGAGGCCCTGAGGACGAAGTTCCAAGCCATACAGAAGGAGCTGAACGCGCTGCCACAGATTGACTACGAACGCATGTTCACGGCCAAGCTCGACTATCTGCATGAAGTGTTTGCACAGGAGTGGGCCTCCACCCAGCGCAGCGCAACATACAAGGAGTTCTTCGAGAAGAACAAGGAGTGGCTGGTGCCCTACGCCGCCTTCTGTTATTACCGCGACCTCTACGGCACGGCCGAGTTCTCGAAGTGGCCAGCCGGTGCTACCGTGGCCAATACACAGAAGTCAACATTCAAGGATAAGAAGCTCCTGCAGTTCTGGTATTTCGTACAGTACCACCTCGACAAGCAGATGCATGCCGCCCACCAGTATGCCCGCCAGCACCGGGTCATCTTGAAAGGCGACATCCCCATCGGCATCAGCCGCGACGGTGTCGATGCATGGGTGGAGCCGAAATACTTCAACCTCAACGGACAGGCCGGTGCTCCGCCCGATTCGTTCTCTGCCGAAGGCCAGAACTGGGGCTTCCCGACCTACAACTGGGACGAGATGCTGAAGGACGGCTGCCAGTGGTGGGTAAGGCGTTTCCGCAAGATGGCTGAATACTTCGATGCCTACCGCATCGACCACGTGCTGGGTTTCTTCCGCATTTGGGAAATTCCCGTGCCTGAGAAGTCGGGACTCATGGGACAATTTTCTCCCGCACTCGGCCTGAGCCGCGAGGAAATCGAGGCCTACGGCATCGTCGGCCACGAAGAGCTGTTCCTCGTCGACCATAAGCGCAACGACCGTTGGCACCCGCGCATCGCCGTGCAATACCAGGATGTGTACAAGGCACTGACCGAGGAGGAGAAGTTCAACTTCAACCGCCTCTACAACGACTACTTCTACAGCCGCAACAACCATTTCTGGTATCAGGAGGCCATGAAGAAGCTGCCCCGTCTGACGCAGGCCACGCGCATGCTGGTGTGCGCCGAGGACTTAGGTATGGTGCCCGACTGCGTGCTCTGGGTGATGAACGAGCTGCGCATCCTGTCGCTCGAAATCCAGTCGATGCCCAAGGAGTCGAAGTACCGCTTCGGCCGGCTGAGTCACAATCCCTACCGCTCCGTCTGCACCATCTCAACCCACGACATGCCTACACTTCGCCAATGGTGGGATGAGGACAAGGAACGTACCCAGGCATATTACGCCGTGTTGAGACGTACCGGCGAAGCTCCCCATCCGCTGCCGGGCTGGCTGGCCAAGGACATCGTGAGCCGTCACCTTACCTGCCCCTCCATGCTCTGCCTGCTCTCGCTGCAGGACTGGCTCGCTATTGACGAGAAGCTGCGCCTGCCCGACCAGAATGCCGAGCGCATCAACATCCCGGCCAATCCACGCCACTACTGGCGCTACCGCATGCATCTGCAGCTCGAACAGCTCCTTGCCGCCGATGAACTGAATCAGGAAATCAGCACACTTATTATACAAAGCGGAAGAAAGTAACTAAAAAAGTAAAAAGGTAAAAAAGTAAAAAGGTAAAAAAAATGAGAAAAGAAAAATTAAGTAAGGTATTGGGATGGGTAATAGGTGTTTTACCTTTTTACCTTTTTACCCTTTTACCTTTAGCAGCAGTTGCAGCAAGCGTCAAGTCACCTAACGGCAACATCGTGCTCAACTTCAGCGTCGAGCAGGGACGGCCCACTTATTCCATGACCTTTAAGGGAAAGGATGTCGTGCGCCCTTCTCACTTGGGACTGGAACTGGCCAAGGACAAGCACGCCTCGAAAGGACTGAAAGAGACCGACCTCATTGACGGCTTCACCCTGAAAAGCGAGCAGACCAGCGAGTTCGACGAAACGTGGCGCCCCGTCTGGGGCGAAACAGCCACCATCCGCAACCATTACGTCGAGTATGTTGCTGTATTACAGCAACCAACGCAACAAAGGGAAATAGCCATCCGCTTCCGCGTCTACGACGACGGCATCGGCTTCCGCTACGAATTCCCCCAGCAGAAGGAGCTCAACTACTTCCTCATCAAGGAGGAGCACTCCGAGTTTGCCATGGCGGGCGACCACATTGCCTGGTGGCTGCCCGGCGACTACGACACCCAGGAGCAGGAAACCCAGCAGACGCGGCTCTCAGAAATCCGCAGCCGCATGCAGAAGGCCGTCAACTGGGGCAACTCCAGCGTGGCCGTCTTCTCGCCCACAGGCGTGCAGACCTCGCTCCAGATGAAGAGCGACGACGGGCTCTACATCAACATCCACGAGGCTGCCTGCACCGACTACGCCACCATGCACTTAGAGCTGGTCGATGCCCAGACCAAGGCCCTCACCACCCAACTGCAGGGCAGCAGTAACGCCTACACCCCCAACCCCGCCGCATGTACTGCGCCGCTGCCCAAGCCCTTCACCTTCGTCAGCCACCTCACCCCCGACGCCACCGGCCTGAAGGGAGCCATGCAGACACCCTGCACCACACCCTGGCGAACGGTAATGGTCAGCGACGACGCCCGCGACATGCTGTCGTCGAACCTCATCCTCAACCTCAACGAGCCTTGCGCCCTCGACGACGTGAGCTGGATTCACCCCACGAAGTACTGCGGCGTGTGGTGGGAGATGATTGTCGGCAAGAGCAACTGGCACTATACCGACGACTACCCCAGCATCAAGCTCGACCAGATTGACTGGAAAAAGGTGAAGCCCCACGGCCGCCACGCCGCCAACAACGAGAAGGTGAAGCGATACATCGACTTCGCCGCCAAGAACGGACTCGACGAGGTGCTGGTCGAGGGCTGGAACGTAGGCTGGGAAGACTGGGCCAATATGTGGAAGCGCGACGTCTTCGACTTCGTGACCCCCTACCCCGACTTCGACATCAAGATGCTCAACGACTATGCCCACTCCAAGGGCGTGAAGCTGCTGATGCACCACGAGACCTCCAGCAGCACCCAGAACTACGAACGCCATATCAAAGAGGCATTCCAACTGATGAACCACTACGGCTACGACGCCGTGAAGACGGGCTACGTGGGTGACATCATACCACGCGGCGACCACCACTACTCGCAGTCGATGAACAACCACTACCTCTACGTCGTGAAAGAGGCCGCCAAGCACCACATCATGGTCAACGCCCATGAGGCCACACGTCCGACAGGACTCTGCCGCACCTATCCCAACCTCGTCGGCAACGAGAGTGCCCGAGGCACCGAGTACGAGGCCTTTGGCGGCTCACGTCCCGACCATACTTGCATCCTGCCCTTCACCCGGCTGCAGGGCGGCCCGATGGACTACACGCCCGGCATCTTCGAGACACAGCTCAAGAACTGGAGCAACAACACCTCCTGGGCACGCATCACCATTGCTGGCTCGCTGGCTCTCTATCTCACCATGTACTCGCCCCTGCAGATGGCGGCCGACCTGCCCGAGCACTACGAGCAGTACGACGACGCCTTCCAGTTCATACGCGACGTGGCTTGCGACTGGGACGACTCACGCTACTTAGAGGCTGAGCCCGCCGACTACATCACCGTGGCACGCAAGGCCAAGGGTACCGACAACTGGTTCATCGGCGGCAAATGCGACGAGAACGGCCATACAGCCGTCGTCCGTCTCGACTTCCTTGACAAGGGCCGCAAGTACGACTGCACCATCTACGCCGATGCCCCTGGTGCCCACTACGAGAAGAATCCCAAGGCCTACACCATCACCAAGAAGGTGGTAAAAGCCGGACAAACCCTCAAAATTGCAGAAGCTCCCGGCGGTGGCTTCGCCGTCAGCCTGATAGCGAAGTAACTTTCCCGATGGAATCGGGTGCAGATTAGAGAGCCGGCAAAAGTGCTTAAGCACACCTGTGTGACCACCATGCTGGGCAAGCAGTTCTGCTTAGAGCTTGTGGATTCTGTGTACCAATATTCGGAACCGCCTTATTGAGGGTGAAGTTGTGGTTCTGGGGAAGAGTGAGGAGCGGGAGTTTGGGTAGGGTAAACCCAGGGTTTACCGTAACTAAACTCTGGGTTTACCGTAACTAAACTCTGGAGGTTTGGAATTGGGGATAGAGAAAAAAAAGAATTTTCGAAAAACACCTAACCTCCTACCTAAATCTCCGGAAAGCCCTTTGTGGATAGGGGTTTTGGCGAGGTAGGTGTTGGCTGAACACCTACCTAACACCTACCTTGATTGGTACCTTGAGGTGGTAGATAGAAATAGGTAGGTGTCAGGTAGGTGTTCAGCAAACACCTACCTGACGGAAAAGCCTTTGTAGAAAGGCATTCTGGAAGATTTAGGTAGGAGGTTAGGTGTTTTTGCTTTATGTAGGTTGAAAAAACGCCAAATAGCTTTGCGGTGCGGCGTTTTATTTGTATATTTGCAGCCATTATGACAACAGAAGAATTGTTTGGACGGTGTGTAGAGCTGGCGAAGAGTGAGCCGGGAGTGGTGGCCAACCGCTTCATGCACGAGACGCTGGTGCTGTGCTGTGCCCACGGGCTGAAAGCTGCCGGGACGGGGTTTGGCAATCTCTTTTCCCAGGTGGACTACCTGGCGAAGCGGCGGGGCATGACGACTGCCGAGCGCATGGCCGTGCAGCAGATGCGGCGCCACTCGAATCACTCGGAGGTGCCGAGCCGAGAGGTCTGGATGCAGGACGTCAGGGCTTTGGCGCTGTTTATATCGGCAGTCTGCCAAGCTGATGTTCCTGACGAACTGCTGAGGCTCATCCCGCACCATCAGTCGCTGGCGGAGGCGGCCCCATCGGTTGACCTTCGCTATCGGCGCTGCATCGTGGGACGGTGGGACGAGAATACCATAGATGCCGAGACGGCCGACGGCGGCAGGGTGGAGATAGACTACACGGAGCATCCGTACCTAAGAAAGATACTGCGCGAGGGTATGCAACTCAACCTGCTCGACAGCCATGTGGAGGGTGAAAAGCTACAGCCCGCCATCGTGGTGGTGGAGCCCGACTTCCTGTTAGACGTATCGACGGTGGCGCGCTGTTTCCAGGGCAGCTACGGCCATCATCCCTTGCTCTACACCGCCCTGCGGCTGAAGGAGCGCGAGGGGTCACAGGCCATGCTGTTGGGAAACTTTGCTGGGGCGGCGTTGGACGACATCATCAACCACGTGGAGATGCCCGATACCATCAACAGCTTCTTCCGCGAACAGGCTATGCAGTTTGTGACCTGTGAGGGTTTCAACGGACGGCAGTTCATGGCCGATGCCCAACAGCAATGGACAAACATCGGGGAGGCGGTCGACGTGTTGTTTGGCGAAGAGTACGACCGCCGGAAGGCGCTGTTAGAGCCGTCGTTCGTGTGCGAAAGCTTAGGACTGCAGGGCCGTGTCGACCTGATGACCAGCGACATGCGGCTGCTGGTGGAGCAGAAGTCGGGCAAGAACTACTCCATAGAGCGTGCGTCGGCCCCCGACCACCAGCAACACTCTACCTTCAAAGAAGAGCACTACGTGCAGCTGCTGCTGTACTACGGTATCCTGCGCTACAACTTCGGGCGCTCGGCCAACCAGGTTGACATACGGCTGCTGTACTCACGCTATCCTGCCACCCGCGGACTGCTCTATGTGAACTTCTACCGCGAACTGTTCCGCGAGGCCATCCGTCTGCGCAACCAGATTGTGGCCACCGAACTGCTGATAGCCCGTGAAGGCTTCGGGCGCATCCTGCCCCTGCTGCAACCGGCCGTGGTGTTCAAGGAAGCCCGTAAGGACGACTTCTACTACCGCTACGTGGAGCCGCCTGTCGCGAAAGTGGCCTCCCTGCTGTCGCGTCTCAGCCCGCTGGAACGGGCGTATTACGAACGTATGCTGACGTTCGTCTACCGTGAGCAGCTCATTGGCAAGGTGGGGCGGCAGGAAGGACAGGGCGGTGCCGCCAGCGACCTGTGGAACATGCCGTTGGCCGAAAAGATGGAGACGGGCAACATCATACTGGGCGACGAACCTTCAGCCACCCTGAACTTCCGCCGAGGCGACATGGTCTATGTCTACAACTACAACGACGTGCCCGATGCCAGGCGTGCTATATTATATAAAGGTACGATAGCCCAGATTGACGGCGAGGGAGTGAAGGTGAAACTCAGCGACGAGCAGCAGAACGTGGACCCCATGAAGCAGGGGAAGTGGGCCGTGGAACATGCCGGCAGCGACATGAACACCACCAGTGCCATCAAGAGTCTGCACCAGTTTATTGCGGCCAGCGCCGACAAGAAGTCGTTGCTCCTGGGCAGCCGCCCACCGCAGGCCGACACCTCGCTGCGCCTTTCACGTTCGTACCATCCCCATTACGACGACATCGTGCTGCGTGCCAGGCAGTCGCTCGACTACTTCCTGCTGATAGGCCCTCCAGGCACGGGCAAGACGTCGATGGCACTACGATTCCTGGTAGAGGAGGAACTCGCCACTCACCGCCCACCGCTCACAGCTCACCTCTTGTTGCTGTCGTACACCAACAGGGCCGTTGACGAAATCTGTGCCATGTTAGAGGACGCGGGCCACGACTACATACGAATAGGCAACGACACCTCGTGCGACCCACGCTTTGTCGGGCACCTGCTGGAAAACACGCTCGGCGAGAAGCCCAAGCTCGATGCCATCAGACAGCGTATCGAGGCCATGCCCATCATCGTGGGCACCACGTCAATGCTGCAGGCCCGGCCTTTCATCTTCCAGCTGAAGCACTTCTCGCTGTGCATCGTCGACGAGGCGTCGCAGATACTGGAGCCAGGACTGGTGGGACTGCTTGCCAGCGACCGCATTGGCCGCTTCATTCTCATCGGCGACCACAAGCAGTTGCCCGCCGTGGTGCAGCAGAGCGAGGAGGAGTCGCGGGTGGACGACCCGCTGCTGACGGCCATCGGCATAACCGATTGTAGGCAGTCGCTCTTTGAACGGCTGCTGAAGTGGGAGCACAGCCAAGGCCGCACGCAGTTTACGGGCATCTTGCGGAAGCAGGGCCGCATGCACCCCGACATAGCGGCGTTTCCCAACGAGATGTTCTACCCCAACGAGCGGTTGGAGCCTGTGCCGTTAGCCCACCAGACGGACACCTCGCTGCACTACGACCTGCCGTCGGAGGATGCCATTGACGAAGTGCTGAAGCAGCGGCGGGTGGTGTTCATTGATGCAGGGACCCATGAGACGTTCTCGGACAAGACCAACCCGGCGGAGGCAAGGATAGTAGCAGACTTGCTGCGCCGCATCTACCGCTTCTACGGCGACCGCTTCGATGCCGCCAAGACGGTGGGGGTCATCGTGCCCTATCGCAACCAGATAGCCATGATACGCCACGAGATAGAGCAACTGCAGCTGCCCCGTCTGGAGCAGATATCGATAGACACGGTGGAGCGCTACCAAGGGTCGCAGCGTGATGTCATCATCTATTCGTTCACCGTCAGCCGACCCTATCAGCTGGACTTCCTGACATCGAACTGCTTCGAAGAAGGCAACCGCACCATCGACCGCAAGCTGAATGTAGCCATCACGAGAGCCCGAAAACAGATGCTGATGACGGGAAATAAGGAAATTTTGTGTCGAAATGTCATTTTTTCGGAGCTGATTGCACGTTATCAAGAAAAAATATATTAACTTTGCGCACGTTGTAGAGACGCCGCATGAATAACAAGAACGTAGAACTTCGTCAACTGAGCATTGGCTACCACGGGAAGAAAGATGTGAAAACCGTGGCGAAGGACATCAATGCCACCATCAGACAGGGTGAACTGACCTGCCTGTTGGGAGCCAACGGCGTGGGAAAATCTACGTTGCTGCGGACGCTCTCGGTCTTCCAGCCAAAGCTGGGGGGAAGCATCCTGATAGAGGGGCGTGAGATTGACGACTACAGCGACAAGCAGCTGAGCCGTCTCATAGGCGTGGTGCTGACGGAAAAGCCCGACATCAAGAACATGAGCGTCAGGGAACTGATAAGCTTAGGACGCTCGCCCTACACGGGCTTCTGGGGAACCTGCTCGGAAGAGGACCTGACCATTGTAGACGAGTCCATCGCCCAGGTGGGTGTCGGCCACTTGAGCAGCCGCATGGTCGATACCTTGTCAGACGGTGAACGGCAAAAGGTGATGATAGCCAAGGCACTGGCTCAGCAGACGCCCGTCATCTACTTAGACGAGCCGACGGCATTTCTCGACTTTCCCAGCAAGGTGGAGGTGCTGCTGCTGCTCAGGCGCATCTGCCAAGAGGCCGAGAAAACCATCTTCCTGTCTACCCACGACCTGGAGCTGGCATTGCAGATAGCCGACTGCATCTGGCTGATGGATGCTGAGAACGGAATGAGCATCGGCACTCCCAAAGAGCTGGCCCAGACGGGCGTGCTGGGGAAATTCATCGAGCGAAAGGGCATCAGCTTCGACACCAACACATTAACAATAAGAATTGACAAGACAATATGATTTTCGGACACGGCAACGACTCATACCTTTACGGAGACCGCATCAAGATGGACTTCAGCTCCAACCTGCCAGGGTTTGCCAACCTTGGGGGACTGGAGGCACATTTGGCCACACGGCTGAGTACTATCAAGTCGTATCCAGAGCCCGAGGCACGTGAGTTGGAGGAGCTGTTGGCCGAAGAATTAGGCATACAGCCGAACAGCATCATGGTGACGGCAGGCGCTATAGAGGCCATCTATCTGATAGCCCAACTCTACAGGGGATGGGCTTCGGTAATACCACAGCCCACCTTCAGCGAATATGAGGATGCCTGCAAGATACACGGCCACCTGGTTTCATACTACGACAATGACGACATGGAGGTGCTGCCCGACAAACGCATCTACTGGCTTTGCAATCCCAACAACCCCACGGGCAACGTCATGTTGAAGACGCTGATGAGCCACGTTATCAGGGAACAGCGGAACTACATCTTCGTCGTCGACCAGTCGTATGAGGACTACACGCTCAGAAGTATGCTGCAGCCAAGAGAGATGCAGGACTGCTATAACCTGATTCTGATACACTCGATGACCAAGAAGTACTGCATCCCTGGACTTCGGCTGGGCTACATCACGGCATCGCCCATCATCATCGACCGTCTGCGACAGATACGGCAGCCCTGGACGGTCAACTCGCTCGCCATCGAAGCGGGAAAGTATATGGTGCAGAACCACGTGGAGGTGATACCCGACAAGGTGAAATACTTGAATGACGCTGCCCTGCTGCACGAGATGTTGTCTGACATTCCGAGGCTGATGCTGATGGACAGCGACACCAACTTCATGCTGGCCCATATTGAGCACAGCAATGCCAAGAAACTGAAACAATGGCTTATAGAAAAGCACGGCATCCTGATTCGAGATGCCTCCAATTTCCACGGACTCGACCACCACTGCTTCCGTGTATCGGGCCAGACACCAGAGCAAAACGAGGCACTGGTGGAAGCCATCAAGGAATATCTGAAGGAGTATTAAACAGGGAAATGAAAAGAAAAATGGTATTTTCCTTTGCATTTCGCTCACTTATTCGTACCTTTGCACCATGATTACACAAGACCAACTGAAAGACGTGACCGAGCGCACCGAAAAGTTGCGCCGCTATTTGCGTATAGACGAGAAACAGATAGAGTGGGAGGAAGAAGACCTGCGGACACAGGCTCCCGACTTCTGGGACGACCCCAAGCGGGCCGAGGCCCAGATGAAGAAGGTGAAGGCCATCAAGAAATGGATTGACGGCTATAATGAAGTGCGTACCATGGCCGACGAGCTGCAACTGGCTTTCGACTTCTACCGAGAGGAGATGGTCACAGAGCAGGAGGTGGACGAGGCCTACCAGAAGGCTATAGGAGCCATCGAGTCATTAGAGCTGATGAATATGTTGCGACAGGAGGAGGACCCGATGGACGCCGTGCTGAAAATCAACAGCGGTGCCGGCGGCACAGAGGCTCAGGACTGGGCTTCGATGCTTATGCGCATGTACATGCGCTGGGCTGAGGCTCACGGTTATAAGGTGACCATTGCCAACCTGTTAGACGGCGACGAGGCCGGCATCAAGAGTGTCACGATGCAGATAGAGGGCGGCGAGTATGCCTACGGCTACCTGAAGTCGGAAAACGGTGTCCACCGCTTAGTGCGCGTCTCGCCTTTCAATGCACAGGGCAAGCGCATGACGTCGTTCGCCTCCGTATTCGTCACGCCGTTGGTCGACGATACCATTGAGGTTTACGTAGACCCCGCCAAACTGTCGTGGGACACGTTCCGCTCGTCAGGTGCGGGTGGCCAGAATGTGAACAAGGTGGAGTCGGGTGTCCGGCTGCGCTATTGGTACACCGACCCTGACACCGGCGAGGAGGAGGAAATCCTGATTGAGAATACCGAGACACGCGACCAGCCCAAGAATAAGGAGCGTGCGATGGCGCTGCTCCGTTCGCAACTCTACGACCGTGCCATGAAGAAGCGTATGGAGGCACAGGCCAAGATAGAGGCTGGCAAGAAGAAAATTGAGTGGGGCAGCCAAATACGCTCCTATGTCTTCGACGACAAGCGCGTAAAAGACCATCGCACGAATTTCGAAACTCGCGACGTGGAGAGCGTCATGAACGGCAAGCTCGACGGCTTCATCAAGGCCTACTTGATGGAGTTTGCCGCCGACGAGGCCGAAGGTTGAGAGAGATTGTTATTAGTAAATTGTTAAAATAGTAAATCAGAATTATGGCAAAGAAAGTAGCAAAGGATTCAAACCCCAAGCGGGTGGCTTACGAGAAGAAACAGCAAGAGAAAGGTGAACTGGTCATCAAGTGGATTATCGGCGTGCTCATTGCCCTGGCATTGTGCTATGCTGCTTACTCCATCTGGCTCGTTGCCTAATCTATGAGCGGCATGGAGATTGAACGGAAGTTCATGGTACGCGGCGAGGACTACAAGCAGCGTGCCTACGCTTCCGACCGCATTAAGCAAGGTTACATCTGCAGTGGCCACGGACGTACCGTCAGGGTACGCATCCGTGGCAACCGTGGATACTTGACCATTAAAGGCCCCAGCACAAACGGCGGCATGAGCCGCTATGAGTTTGAGAAGGAAATAACGCTGACGGAAGCCGAGGAGCTGTTCAAAATCTGTGAGCCAGGCGTCATCGACAAGACGCGCTACTTGGTGAAAAGCGGAAACCACACCTTCGAAGTGGACGAATTCTACGGTGACAACGAGGGGCTCGTCATGGCTGAGGTAGAACTGCAGTCAGAGGATGAGCCATTCGAAAAGCCCGATTTCATCGGTAAAGAAGTGACTGGCGACCGCCGTTTTTACAACGGGCACCTGCGGCAGTACCCCTTCATCGTTTGGGGCAAAACTTTATCAGCAGAATACCGATAACGCCACCCAGCGTACACCCCAAGGTGTTGGCCACAAAATCGTGCCAGTCGCCATTACGATTAGTAGTGGCGTATTCCTGCAACAGTTCCAGGACACCGCTCATGGCAATTGGCATGAGCCATGCCCATAATCCCAGTTTCCCGTAGTCGGGACGCTGGTGCTTACGCCAGTATTCCCACCAGATGACACTACACGTGCCACCATACATCACCAGATGCGTCCATTTGTCGATGAACTTCACGTTGTCGAAGGGTGTTTCCGGGAAGAAGGGAGTCAACGACAATATCCACACAAGGGCAATGCACACCACTGACAGGGGGTACTTTTTGATGTATTTCCTGATAATTTCCAACATTCTTTGAAGATTTACTTACAATTTGCATGCAAAAGTAAGAAATATTTTATACTTTTGCAAACAAAATCGGAAGAAATAAGTAACAGGAGCTATGGAAAGTCCACATATAGGCGAGCACAGCTCGGGAATGAGAGCAAACTTCAGCGGCAAGTTAGGAATCATATTGGCTACGGCTGGCTCGGCCGTCGGGCTGGGCAACGTGTGGCGTTTCCCCTATATGACAGGCGTTAATGGCGGTGCGGCGTTTATCATCATCTACTTCGGCTGTATCCTGCTGTTGGGTATCCCTGGCATGGTCAGCGAGTTCATCATTGGCCGCCATGCCCAGGCCAATGCCTACCGTGCCTATGGCAAGATAGGCGGCCAGATATGGCGTCTGGTCGGCATTTTAGGCATATTGACTTCTACCATCATCCTCGGCTTCTATGCCGTAGTGGCCGGCTGGTGCCTGCAATATCTCTTTGCCTCCTTTGCCGGACAGCTGAACGGCGATGCCACCTATGTACAAAATTACTTCCAGAGCTTTTCCTCTGACCCACTGAAGCCGGCACTGTGGGGGATAGCCTTCATCGCGATTACCCATCTGGTCATTGTGCGGGGGGTACAGAGAGGCATTGAGCGGGCATCGAAGATACTGATGCCTTTATTACTCATACTGCTGCTGATTATCGTCGTTGCCTCGTGCATGCTGCCCAGAGCCATCAACGGGGTGCGTTTCCTGCTGCTGCCCGATTTCACGAAGGTCTCGGGCAGTCTCTTGTTGGAGGCGTTGGGACAGGCATTCTTCTCGCTGTCTCTTGGTACGGCCTGCCTCTGCACCTACGCCAGCTACTTCAGCCGCCAAACCAACCTGTTGCGCTCAGCCACACAGATAGCCCTCCTCGATACGCTGATAGCCATTCTCGCTGGTCTGATGATATTCCCCGCAGCCTTTTCCGTCGGCGTCAATCCCGACTCTGGCCCCTCGCTCATCTTCATCACTCTGCCCAACGTGTTCCAGCAGGCTTTTGCCCAGCTGCCTGCGGTGGGTTACGTTATTGGCATACTGTTCTATGCCCTCCTGGTGTTCGCCGCCCTGACGTCGACCATCTCCATGCACGAAATCGGTACTGCCTTCTTCCATGAGGAGCTGCACTTGCCACGCCATAAGGCTGCCGTCATCCTGACAATGGTGTGCAGCGTCATTGCTGTTTTATGTTCACTCAGCGTCGGAGCCGTCTCCGAGTTGCAGCTTTTCGGCGAGCCGCTCATGGGCTTTTGCGACCTCCTGACGGCTCAGGTTATGCTGCCTGCCGGAGCGTTCCTGACGAGCATTTTCATTGGGTGGTTTGTCTCGCGGCGGATAGTATATGACGAGTTCACCAACAACGGCACCGTCAGTCGCCCGCTGTTCGGTGTCTGGCTCTTCTGCGTGCGCTTTGTCGTACCCATCGGCATCCTGCTTATCTTCCTCCATCAGTTTGGCGTAATATGAAGTTCTTCTATCTTCAGAAATCCGACCGTCGTGTCATCTTGCTGCTCCTTGGCATCATCGTAGCGGCATTGGTCGTTGGCTACTTTTTCGACGGAGAACCTGAAGAAGCGGCTATGGAAGAAGTGCCTACGCAAAAGGCAGGAAAGCAGCAACACTCCAAGGCCAGTTACTATCAGGGAGAGCCCAAGCAACCTGAACTCTTTCCGTTCGACCCCAACACAGCCGACAGTACCCAGCTGTTACGTCTCGGCCTACAGCCTTGGCAAGTGCGCAATATATATAAGTACAGGGCAGCAGGAGGCATCTATCGTGAGCCCAGCGACTTTGCCCGTCTCTACGGCCTCACCCTCAAACAATATCGACAGTTGGAGCCTTACATCCGAATCTCTGAGGACTACCAGCCTGCTGCCCGCTTTATTTCCAAGGATGTCACTATGGAGGAGCGCGACACCATGCGGTATCCAGTCAAGTTGCAGCCCCAGGAGCGCATCGTCCTGAATACGGCCGATACCGCACAACTGCGCAAGGTGCCTGGTATCGGACATTACTTCGCCCGCAAGATTGTAGAATACCGCGAACGACTGGGCGGCTATGTTAGTGTGCAGCAACTGTTAGAGATTGAGGACTTCCCTGATACGGCCGTCAACTACTTTATCATTCCTGACGATACCCAGCTGCGCAAGTTAAACCTCAACCGCCTCAGCCTAAACGAGCTGAAGCGCCATCCCTACATCAGCTTCTACCAGGCCCGAGCAATTGTCGACTATCGGCGACTTCACGGTCCGCTCGAAAGTCTGCAGCAGCTCAGCCTGTCGCGTGACTTCCCGCCCGAAGCCATCAGACGGCTGGCACCATACGTGGAATTCTAATAAGTACTTTACAATGATGGACGAAACAAAGAGAATGGAAGAAAAGATGGTGAGAGGGTACGTCAGGTACCTGAAGCTGGAACGCAATATGTCGCCCAACACGCTGGAGGCCTACCAGCGTGATTTGGAGAAGCTGTTGACCTGTCTGAAAGGAATGGACAAGCACTTATTAGACGTCAAGTTAGAGGATTTGCAGACTTTTGCTGCCGGACTCCACGACATCGGTGTCGGTCCGCGGTCACAATGCCGAATCCTGAGTGGCGTCCGTTCCTTCTTCCATTACTTAGTGGTAGACGGCTACCGTGACGACGACCCAACGGAGCTGTTGGAGTCGCCGACGCTGGGCAAGCACCTGCCCGAAGTGCTGTCGACGGCTGAGGTGGACCAGTTGGAGGAGTCGATAGACCTGTCGAAGTGGGAGGGTCACCGCAACCGTGCCATCATCGAAGTGCTGTTCTCGTGCGGCTTGCGTGTCAGCGAACTGGTCAATCTGCGGCTGTCGAACCTCTACTTGGAAGAGCACTTTGTCCGCATCAACGGCAAGGGTTCGAAGGAGCGGTTGGTACCCATCTCGCCCCGTGCCATCAAGGAGTTAGGTTTCTGGTTCGACGATCGCTGCCACATGACCATTAAAGCGGGCGAGGAGGACTACGTGTTCCTGAACCGCCGGGGTGCTCACCTGACGCGCACCATGATTCTTATCATGATCAAGCAGCAGGCCGTTGAGGCGGGTATCAAGAAGACCATCTCGCCCCACACGCTGCGCCACTCGTTTGCTACTGCCCTGCTTGAAGGCGGTGCCGACCTTCGCGCCATCCAGGCCATGCTCGGCCACGAGTCCATAGGCACCACCGAAATCTATACCCACATTGACACCACCACACTGCGGCAGGAGATTCTGGAGCATCATCCGAGGAACATGAAATGGCAAAAAAGTAGCTAATTTGCGTAGTTTTTTAGTGATTGCTGCGTCTAATCAGAAAAAAAGCAGTAATTTTGCACCCAAATACTTTTAAACAACCTAATTATGAAGACGAAGAAATTCTTTGCTGTACTGCTGCTGACTGTGGTTGGCACAGTAACGATGGTGGCTCAGATGCAGATGCCGCAGATTCCTGTTGACCCCGATGTTCGCATTGGCAAGTTAGACAACGGACTGACCTACTACATCCGTCACAACAACTGGCCCGAAAACCGTGCCGAGTTCTACATTGCCCAGAAGGTAGGCTCCATTCAGGAGGACGACAACCAGCGTGGTCTGGCTCATTTCCTGGAGCACATGGCCTTCAACGGCTCGAAGCATTTCAAGGGTAACGACCTGCTGCGCTGGTGTGAGAGCATCGGTGTGAAGTTCGGTACCGACTTGAACGCCTACACCTCGATTGACCAGACGGTTTATAATATAAGTAATGTGCCCACGACCCGCGAGTCGATTGTCGACTCCTGCCTGATGATTCTGTGGGACTGGGCCGACGGTCTGCTCCTGGAACAGGAGGAGATTGAGAAGGAGCGCGGCGTCATCCACGAGGAGTGGAGACTGCGTACCTCGGCACAGATGCGTATGCTGGAGCGCGACCTGCCGAAACTCTATCCCGGTTCTAAGTACGGCTACCGCATGCCTATCGGTCTGATGGAGATTATCGACAACTTCGAGCGCCCATTCTTGCAGGCTTACTACGAGAAGTGGTACCGTCCCGACAATCAGGGTATCATTGTGGTGGGCGACGTCGACGTTGACAAGGTGGAGCAGAAGATCAAGACCATGTTCAGCCAGATAGCCAAGCCCGGCCCCGATGCTGCCAAGCTTGAGAAGGTCGACGTGCCCGACAATGCCGAGCCTATCGTCGTCATCGACAAGGACAAGGAGCAGCGCATCGACATGGTCGAGGTGTTGTTCAAGCACGAGGCCATTCCCGACTCCGTGAAGGGTTCGCTGGAATACCTCGTGGCCAACTACCTGAAGAACGTGGCCCTCGGCATGCTGAACAGCCGCCTGAACGAGCTGGGCGAGAAGCCCGACTGTCCGTACCTGCAGGCCGGAGTGGGCGATGGTACCTACCTGCTGTCGAAACCTAAGGATGCTTTTGAACTGAGCATCGTACCGAAGGATGGTCAGATGAACGCAGCCGTGAAGGCCGTCATCACCGAGGCACGCCGTGCCGCTGAGTTCGGCTTTACGCAGACAGAATACGGCCGTTCGAAGGCCAACACGCTGAGTTCGCTCGACAAGCAGTACTCCAATAAGGACAAGCGCTACAACTCGCAGTTCGTGAACGAGTACGTGCAGCACTTCCTGGCCAATGAGCCCATCCCCTCGATTGACGACTATTATCAGCTCATGAAGCAGTTAGTGCCCGCTATCCCTGTGGATGCCGTCAACGAGGTGATGAAGCAACTCATGCCGAAGAACGACTCGAACCTGGTGGTGCTGAACTTCAACCAGGAGAAGGATGGTGCCATCTATCCGACGGAAGCCGGACTGCTTGGCGCCATCCGCGACGCCCGTGCCGAGCAGCTGACTGCCTGGGTGGACAACGTGAAGGACGAACCCCTGATGGCCACCCTGCCCACGTCTGGCAAGATTACGAAAGAAGTGAAGAACGACAAGTTCGGCTATTCTGAGCTGACGCTGTCGAACGGCGTGACGGTCGTGCTGAAGCAGACCGACCTGAAGAAGGACCAGGTGCTGCTGAGCGGCGAAGGCTGGGGCGGCTCATCGCTCTACGGTGAAAAAGACTTCGTGAATATCAAGATGTTCAACGACGTGGTGGAAGCCAGCGGACTGGGTAACTTCATGCACACGGAGCTGACGAAGGCCCTGGCCGGAAAGATTGCCGGCGCTTCGCTGTCGATGAGCCAGCAGCGCACCAATATTAACGGTTCATCGACACCTACCGACGTGGAGACCATGCTGCAGTTGGTATACCTCTATATGACAGGTAATGTCAAGAAAGACCAGCAGTCGTTCGACCAGCTGATGAAGACCACCGAACTGCAGCTCAAGAACCGTCTGCTGCAGCCCGAGGCCGTCTTTGCCGACTCGCTGAGCCTCACCATCACAAAGCACAACCCGCGTTTCAAGAACTTAGACGTCGCCGACCTAACACAGGTTGACTACGACCGCATTCTCGCGATGGCCAAGGAGCGCACGGCCAATGCCGCTGCCTTCACCTTCACCATCATCGGTAACTACGACGAGGCCAAGATCCGTCCGCTCGTCGAGCAGTACCTCGGCTCGCTGCCCGCCCAGAAGAAGATTGTGAAGGGCAAGGACGTATCGACCGACTATACTGGCAAGGTGGTGAACAACTTCAAGCACAAGGCCGAGACCCCGAAGGCCAATGCCGTACTGCACTGGTACTCGAAGAAGGTTCCCTACTCGCTGGAGAACAGCATCCGTGCCCAAATGGTGGGTCAGGTACTCCAGATGGTTTATCTGAAGGAGATTCGCGAGGAAGCCAGCGCCGCCTATACCGTACAGGCTCAGGCCTCACTCGGCCGCGATGACTTCGGCGACGAGAGCATGATCCTGGCCTACTGCCCGATGAAGCCCGAGAAGGCCGACGTAGCTATCAGCATCATGCGCCGCGCCGTTCAGGACATGGCTGCCGGCAAGTGCGATGCCGACATGGTGACGAAGGTGAAGGAATACATGCTGAAGAACCACGCCGACCAGCTGAAGACCAACGGCTACTGGAGTGGCCGCATCGATGCCTGGCGCAAGTGGAAGCTCGACTTCCATACCGACTACGAGAAGACCGTCCAGGCCATGACTCCCCAGAGCCTCTGCGCTTTCGTCGCCGAGGTGCTGAAGTCGGGCAACGAGGCCGAGATTGTCATGCTGCCGGCAGAATAAATAGTAAATAGTCAAATAGCACATATCGATGAGTTATCTGTTTTCGTCAGAATCAGTGTCTGAAGGCCATCCCGACAAGGTGGCCGACCAGATAAGCGATGCCATACTGGACCAGTTCCTGGCGTACGACCCGAAGGCCCGCGTAGCCTGCGAGTCGTTCGTCACAACTGGTCAGGTGGTGCTCATGGGCGAGGTGAGCAGCGATGTTTACATCGACCTGCAGACCATCGCCCGTAACACAATCAACAAGATAGGCTATACGAAGGCCGAGTACCAGTTCGACGGCAACTCATGCGGCATCCTCAGTGCCATCCATGAACAGAGCCAGGACATCAACCGTGGCGTCGACCGCGAGGATGAGGACGAACAGGGTGCCGGCGACCAGGGTATGATGTTCGGTTACGCCACCAATGAGACGGAGAGCTACATGCCCGTCTCGCTCGACTTGGCTCACCTCATCATGCGCACATTGGCCGACATCCGCAAGGAGGGCAAAGAGATGACCTACCTGCGTCCTGACGCCAAGAGCCAGGTTACCGTGCAATATAGCGATGAAGGCATTCCCGAGCGCATCGACACCATCGTCGTCTCTACCCAGCACGATGAATTCGACACGGACGAACGAATGCTGACCCGCATCAAGGACGATGTCATCAACATCCTCATGCCAAGGGTGAAGCAGCATATACACTCGCAGAAGGTGCTCGACCTCTTCGGCCTCGACATCAAGTACTACGTTAACCCGACGGGCAAGTTCGTCATTGGCGGACCTCACGGCGACACAGGCTTGACGGGCCGTAAGATTATCGTCGACACCTACGGCGGCAAGGGTGCCCACGGCGGCGGTGCATTCTCGGGCAAGGACTCGTCGAAGGTGGACCGCTCGGCTGCATACGCTGCCCGCCACATTGCCAAAAACATGGTGGCAGCAGGCGTCAGCGACGAGATGCTGGTACAAATCAGCTATGCCATCGGCGTGGCCCGTCCCATGAACATCTATGTCAACACCTACGGCCGTTCCCACGTCAACATGACCGACGGCGAGATAGCCAAAAAGATAGAAAAGCTGTTCGACCTGCGCCCGAAAGCCATCGAGCGCTCGCTGAAACTACGCCAGCCGATGTATCTTGAGACGGCTGCCTACGGCCACATGGGCCGTAAGTCGGAGGTTGTGAAGAAGGTGTTCACCAGCCACTATCACGACACCAAGGCAATAGATGTCGAACTGTTCACATGGGAAAAGCTCGACCGTGTGGATGACATCAAACGTGAGTTTTGGAAATGACTGACAGCTTATCGGTTAATGATACCATCTGTTTCCTCTTCCCGCCGGAAGAGGCGGCGAGTGGGCTTGATGTCAATCTGCCCCAGTACTACCGCGAGTCGTTCTTTGCCAAGGACTCCCTGCTGCACCCCGAACTGAAGGGCGGACGCTTCGGCATTGCCGGCGACCCAGTACCCTACACAGTACGCAACGACAACGCCATCACCTGCATGCTCATCTTTTGCTTCGTGATGGCGTTAGTGTCGTTTGCCCACTCCAGCCAATACATCCTTCGCCAGCTGAGGGACTTCCTCTACATCCCCCGTACCAGCAACCCCAACGACGCGGATCCGAGCAACAGGTTCCAGCTCTTTCTCAGCCTCCAGACCTGCCTGCTGCTGGCCATCATCTATTTCTTTTATATCAACCACTATGTAACCGGCACCTTCGTGCTCGACACCCCCTACGAGATTATCGGCATCTTCTTCGGCATCATCATTGCCTACTTCATCGCAAAGGACATCGTCTACAGCATCGTGAACAACGTCTTCTTCGGTAGTAAAAAAAACAGACACTGGATTTGGACGCTCACCTTCATCACCGCCCTCGAAGGCATTGCTCTCTTCCCGGCGGTCATATTGCAGGTCTACTTCAACCTTCCGATGCAAAATGTAGTATATTACTTCATTTTTATTCTCGTTTTAACCAAAATACTGACATTTTACAAGTGCTGGGTCATCTTTTTTAGGCAAATTAGTGTTTATCTGCAAATTATTTTGTACCTTTGTGCCCTCGAAATCATACCACTGTTGTCGCTTATCGGCATTATGGTATTGATAACCGACCGATTAAAAGTAAACTTTTAGGACACAAACGAAATGATTAAGAAGATTTTGGTTTCGCAGCCGAAGCCCACAAGCGAGAAGTCGCCCTATTTTGACATCGCGACGAAGTTTGACGTAGAACTGGTATTCCGCCCGTTTATTAAGGTGGAAGGAATGTCGGCCAAGGAGTTTCGTACCCAGAAAGTCAACATTCTGGACTACACCGCCGTCATTTTCACCTCTCGTCACGCCATTGATCATTTCTTCACACTGGCCAAAGAACTGCGTATCAACATACCCGAGGACATGAAGTACTTCTGCGTCACCGAGACCATTGCCCTCTATATCCAGAAGTACGTGCAGTACCGCAAGCGCAAGGTGTTCTTCGGCTCCACGGGCCGCATTGACGACCTCCTGCCCACTATGGTGAAGCACAAGACCGAGAAGTATCTGGTGCCCATGAGCGACGTACATAACGACTCCATCTCCAAACTCCTCGACTCGAAAAAGCTCAACCATTGCGAGTGCGTCATGTACAAGACCGTCAGCAACGACTTCACCCCCGAAGAGGTTGAGAACTTCGACTACGACATGCTTATCTTCTTCAGCCCGTCAGGCATCGAGGCCCTGACCAAGAACTTCCCCGAGTTCAATCAAGGCGATATTGCCATTGCCACCTTCGGTCCTGCTACGGCCAAAGCAGCCAAAGAAGCCGGACTCCGACTCGACATTGAGGCTCCTAACGAGAAATACCCCTCCATGACGGGAGCCCTCCAGCACTACCTGTTTGAGGTTGAAGATTGAAGGTTGAGCGTTGAAGGCTAAAGGTTTCCCCAAGCGGGAGCACATAGTCAGCACAAGGCTGATAGAGACGCTCTTCGGCAGCGGCAGCCAGTCGATGGCCGCCTACCCGCTGAGAGCCGTCTTTCGGTTGGCACCACGCCAACTCTCCGGAGTACCAGTGCAGGTACTCCTTAGCGTACCCAAGAAACGATTCAAGCATGCCGTCGACCGCAACCGCGTAAAGCGGCAGTTGCGCGAGGCCTACCGTCAGCACAAGCAGCAGCTTTGTGATGCTATTTCCGCAGAGCACACCCTCCTGCTGGCCTTCGTGTGGCAGTCCGACCGTCTGAGCCCCTCGGCCATCGTTACCGAGCGGATGGAAAAGCTGCTATGCCGCATAGTTGAGAAAGTAAAGCCATGAACCCCGTCTCACGTTTCCTCTCCTGGCTCCTGGTGCTCCCCATCCGCGCCTACCAGACGTTCCTGTCGCCTCTTCTCGGCCCCTCCTGTCGTTTCACCCCCACCTGTAGCGAGTACGCCCGCCAAGCCATCTTGAAGCACGGTCCCATCAAGGGCCTCGCCCTCGCCATCTGGCGAATATTAAGATGCAACCCTTGGGGCGGCTCTGGCTACGACCCCGTACCCTGATTGCAATCCCTATTGCAAATTATCCATACTTCTTCATTCATAATTCGCAATTATTTACTATCTTTGTAGCGCAAAATGATGATACACGATTAAGAATGAAGAACTATGATTGAACTGAAAAATGAAATGTTGGCGGTTCGCGTAGCCGAAATGGGAGCCGAGCTCCAGAGTGTGAAGGACAGTGAGGGTAGAGAGTATTTGTGGCAGGCTGGGGAGCAATGGCCCAGACATTCGCCCGTATTATTTCCTATCGTCTGTAGTGTGAACAATAATACATACGTGGTTGATGGTAAGGAGTATCACCTGCCCCGTCATGGTTTTGCACGCGACATGGAGTTTTCCGTCATCAGACAGACGGAGGAGAAAGTGACGCTGGCCCTACATGAATCGGAGGAGTCGCTGAAGGTGTATCCTTATCGTTTCAACCTGGCCATCACTTATCGTTTAGAGGGCAACAAGGTACACGTCATCTGGCATGTGGAGAACACAGACAGCCGGGATATTCACTTCCAGATAGGCGGACACCCCGCCTTCAACATGCCTGGCGGAAAACTGGAGGGGATGATTAAGCTGGACTGCGAAGAGCCGATGGATGCACTGAAGAGCTATGCCGACGGTAGCCATGACATGGTGGAGGTACCATTGGAGGCTGACAGGGGAATTCTGGAAATCGGCAACAACTTCTTCCGCAACGACTCGGTGAAGATTCACAAGTGCCAAACGCACCGTGCCATGCTGATGGATACCACTGGTGAGCCCGCTGTGACGGTAGATTACAAGGCACCAGTCTGCGCCTTTTGGAGTCCGTACGGCAAACAGGCTCCTTTCGTCTGCATAGAACCTTGGTATGGCATTGGCGACCCAAGGGACTTCAAAGGCGAGTTCAAGGACAAGCCCTTGATGAATCATCTGCAGCCTGGAGCCTCATTCATGAGCAGATATACCATCACTATAGGGTGACTTCTTCAAGTCACCCCTCTCTCCGCCCAGTCGCCTCTGTCAAGGTTGCGATAGCCGATAGCTTCAGCTATGTGCTGGCTTAGGACGTTCTCTGAACCTTCCAAGTCGGCAATGGTTCTTGCCACCTTCAGGATGCGACTGTAGGCCCTGGCCGACAACTTTAACCGCTCCATCGCCATTCGCAGCATATCCATAGATGCAGCGTCAGGTTCTGCGAATTGGTGCAACATTCGTTCGGTCATCTGAGCGTTGCAATGAATACCTTTGAAATCCTTGAAGCGAGCCTCTTGGATTTGCCTTGCCTTAATCACCCTCTCACGTATCTTTTCGCTTGGTTCTCCAGGCTTCATCTCAGTCAAGGCAGCAAAGGGCACTGCCTGAAGCTCGCAATGAATGTCGATGCGGTCGAGCAAAGGGCCGGAAATCTTGTTCATATAGCGCTGAATCTGTCCAGGAGAGCAGACACAATGATGTGTTGGGTCGCCATAGTACCCGCAGGGGCAGGGGTTCATGGACGCGATCATCATGAAGGAACAGGGGTACTCAACATTGTACTTGGCACGACTGATGGTAATCTTGCAGTCCTCCAAGGGCTGACGCAGCACTTCGAGGACGCTGCGCGACAGCTCAGGAAGTTCGTCCAGGAAGAGCACGCCATTGTGGGCCAGCGATATCTCACCTGGCTGTGCATTCTGACCGCCACCAACGAGTGCTACCTGCGAAATGGTGTGATGAGGGGCTCGGAAAGGGCGTTGCGAGATGAGCGACGTGCCGCGATTCAGTCTGCCCGCCACCGAGTGAATCTGGGTGGTCTCTAAGCTCTCGGCCAGCGAGAGCGGAGGCAGGATGCTGGGCAGCCGCTTGGCCATCATGGACTTGCCGCTGCCTGGCGGGCCTATCATAATCAGGTTGTGACCTCCTGCAGCAGCTACCTCGAGCGCACGTTTCACGCTCTCCTGACCTTTGACATCGGCAAAGTCGAGCTCAAAGTCGTACTGCCGTTCGTAAAACTCCTTTCGGGTGTCTATCCTCGTCGGCTCATACGTCTGGGCACCATTGAAAAACTGGATGACATCAGTCAGCGACTCCATGCCATACACGTCCAAATTGTTGACAACGGCAGCTTCGCGGATGTTCTGGACGGGCACTATCAGCCCCTTGAACTTCTCCTTCCTGGCACGGATGGCTATGGGAAGCGCACCACGGATGGGCTGCAGCTTGCCGTCAAGCCCTATTTCGCCCACAAGCATGTATTCCGCCAGCCGTGCGCTGTCAATCTTGTTGTCGGCAGCCAGGATTCCAATAGCCAAAGGCAGGTCATAGCCAGAACCCTCCTTCTTGATGTCGGCAGGCGACAAGTTGATGGTCAGGTCAGCTACAGGCATTTTGAAGCCATTATTCTGTATGGCGGCCTTAATGCGGTCGTAACTCTCCTTGACGGATGTATCGGCTAATCCCGACAGACGGAACATCACCCCTCGGGTCATATTAACTTCAACCGTTATTGTATTGGCTTCCAGACCGTTAATTGCTGCTGTATATGTCTTTGCAAGCATAATCTTGTGTATCTTTTCGGCAAAGATACAACTTTTTCTCGTAATACAATAAAGGTAGATGCTTTTTTATTTAAAATAGGTTAATTATTTTGTTATGAGAGGATAATCACATATTATTCACTACATTTGCAAACTAAAAAGTCTTGTGTATGAACATCAAAAAGATAATAAGGTCTTTCTTCGGACTAAACAAAGTTTCTCATATTGAGGAGGCTTTCATTCAAGAGGGGAAAGAACATCAGTTGATTAATTTGGAAACGCTGGAATATCTGGTGATTCCGCAACATTGTTTTGTAACGTGTTCCGGTCGGCCAGACAAAGACCCTTGGATTGATAGCATTGAACTATTGAAAGATCGTGCCCACTTATTATCAGACACAGATAAGCAGGCTTTAGATGTCAAGAGTTACGAAGATGTCAACGTGAAGTGGGTCTTTTACCAGTTTCCACAGCCACAGAGAAGTAAGATGGCTTATTACGGAATGATGATTCGTCGCGCAGGAGGTTATAAGACCTACTATACACTTGACAGAGGTGCAGATGATCATGAATTATTATTCAGCAAATGCGACGAGATTGGACGTACAGTTCTTTGTCCCTATAAGGGAGAACAAAACCCTGAAGCATTCATTGATTATGTGCTGAAATATACTCAGGAAAAATAATACATGTCATAGTTGGGTGAAAAAGGCAAAATTTCTTTGCAAATATCATTCTTCTTATGTAAATTTGCAGTCGAAATAAGTAATAATAACTAAAAAACAAAAGATTATGGCATTCAGAGCAGGTAACAAGGCAAGAAAGACGGAGTCCGTCCAGGATACTGTGGAAAGAATAGATCCTCCTTCGATTGATGAAGTAATAGAAGAATTCCATCATGTTGTTGGTGAATACACTCATGATATCCGTCAAAGCATTAGGGATAGGGTTAATGCAGCCGTACTCTTATATATAGTTGAAGTATGTAAAGAGAACAATAATTCTTATAGGGGTACTCCATATTGGGATACTTTTGTCGATATGACAGAAAAATTAACCAATAATGATATATTAAATGCTACTAAAAATAAGAACAATAATTCTTATGGGGGTACTCCATATTGGAATACTCTTGTCGATAAGATAAAGGATATGGAGAACATCAATGAATCTATTCTCCCTCTTCTTAAGCACAAACCTAACTATTGCTTCAATCCTATCATTCGCAAAATATTTGCGGGTGATATCACTGATTTTGTTGCCTATCCGTATCCTGTGAATTGTGGATTGGAATTGAATCCAGACGAAAAGAAACTACTTATTGATATCAACAACTTTAAGTGCTCTTTCATGGAAGAGACTATGAGCAATCTGTATCTCACCACTAAAATTATCTTGAGCAATTTAGAACCTGATGTCATACAGGACAAATTGGGATTCTATACAAAAAGAAAATTCGATATCGTAGAACCTGAGGTGTGGCTATTACCAGAAGAAATTGGCAAAGCAGCTGAAAGCTTGGAATGTAAAAGGAAATATGTTCTGGCCAAAGTGTATATTCACGAAATGATGCATCGCTATTTTGATATGCATCCAGAATTGCCTTTCAAGAGTTCTATCAAAGAGATTGAGGAACCAATAGCAGAACTCGCCACAATCGAGTTTTGTGAGGAATTCTGTAACAAACACAAAGAATATAGTAAATTGGTAGATGTGGCGAAAGAGCAAATCAAAGATCTTAAAGCCACTGACGACAATTACTTTTATGCACTTGGGGCAGACTTGTATGAGTTATACGATGAAGAAAAAAGGCGATCTCTCATTGACATTTATCGTCATGTGTGCATGATGCTACATATGCAAAATACAGAAGTGGCAAACTACCTTAGTTTTGTTAGAAAATCTAAAAATATAATTGCATATAAGGAGGGTAATAAAGATGTTACAAATAAAATCTGCGACTTATTACTCAATTGTTAGATATTATTTACAATGAACTTAAAAATGGTGTTATTATGAAAACATTATTGAGAAATTTCCGTAATTGGGCTATTAAGAATGGATTATCCAGTGGCTCTGCATCCAGTTATTGTACCTATTTAAGGAAGTTGGATGCCATCAGTCCTTTTGCTAAGTTTGGGCATTACCTTCAAATCATTGCTGATTTCTTGAACGACAAGAATCGTAATGATGGAGACAGCTTGTATGCATTGTCTATCTGCGACAGAATGCTACAGGTAATTGGAACTAAGCTTGTCAGTCCAGCGCCTTGTTTGAACAAACCAGACCTGCTAAACGGTCGTTCTGCCTTACGTCTGTTATTAGAATATCTATATCGTATTGCCTTGTGTAGTTCAGGTTCTGTGCTTGATAATGTTAGGAAGACGTTCAACAAACAAAATCTTCACAAGATTGATGGCATGGATAGTCTCATTGCACATTTTGGAGTGAACAATTTTGTGAGAATAGCTATTGAATCGTCATACTTCTTTGATATTGATATCAAGATGGACAGGAATCAGGTCTTAACAAACTTATTTAATAATAGGGATGCAATACCTGCCCGTGCAACAACTAAAGGCGAAATAAATCCTGATTATAGTCATGTCTTTCAAAACAACGGTTGGTGGTATTGTGAGAATGGGACTCCCCTTTTCCCTATTGACATTGACCCCGATGGAAACAAATTCGTGCGTCAACTTATAAATAGCTATACTGGCTACACCATAGGACAAGGTAAAGGTTCTATTTTCCAAAACTATATTATATCACATATTTGGGGACGCGCCTATGATCCTCGCTTTTTTACCAGTTTCTGGAATATCGTGCTTATTCCTGCATGGGCAAATAGCCTGATGGATAAAATGGCTCCACAAGGTAGCGTCGCCTCAAAACTAAAAGCAACCTTTATGGCAATATGCTGGCAATACTATCAATTAGCAAGCTGTTCACATTGGGGAGCACTGCAAATGGGAAGTCATATTCCGCAGGTTGTAAATCCACAGGATGTTGTTCATGGTGAGTATACAATCAATGTGATACAACGTAAGCCTGCGAATATGCATCCAAGCATAGTTGCTCCCATTATACAAGTTTCTGTAACCGTATAATAGTAAATCGAACTCTGACTGGGCAGTGCCTCAGTCAGAGTTCGATTATGCTGCATGGTGTTCCTTCGTTGATGCACACCCAGATGACATCACCGCTATCGTAGGCATAGTAAAGTTCTGGGGTAACAATTGATGCGTCAGGAACCACAACAATAGTGACTGTCGTTTTTGTTGTGCGCCACTCAAGGGTTTCTCCATAAGTGAGTGGCTTTACACCTTCTTTCGTCAGCATCGAAGGGGAGTAATCGGCTATTTCCTCTAACGGGAATACATCAAGAGAACCTTGGTCGGCGTACGTGGGAATTAACTGTATGCGACTGAAATGGCAAGAAGAGTCTTCCATGATGTCGAACAAAGCCATCAAGAAATCCCCCAACACAGTAGCAGAATCATTCCCTGCAACTACGCTTAGCGTAGGATGGAAATGACGACTTGTAGATTTGTAACGCAAAATGTCTTCTCCACGGGCTACACTATGGTAGTCAATACGGCGACCTGAGTCTTGTCGTGCCTGCTGACCCCGCTCTTCTATCAAGTCTTGCAGTTGTGATTTGAATGAGTCAGAGTTCAATGATACTACATAGCATTCCTTCTTTGACGAGACAACATCACCGCTATTATCGTAAGCATGGAGTATGCCAACGGCTGTCTTCTTTTCGCTCATTTAATAATATTCTTTGAGTACGCCAGAGTAATTCTCAGGGATGTTCTGATACATTTTGGAATATCTGATAAGAAAATTAGATGGAGAACCATCATCCAAGGTCTCACGAATTTGTCTTATAACATCATCCAAAATTTTTAAATGTTCAGCACTAAGAGGAGTCCAACCACTTTCTTCTGACGAAGCTCCATCAAAAGCCATATACTCAAATGTGTCATTCTCTGTTAACCTAATCCTACTTATCGAGACATTGGCATAATCATCCTTATCGTAAAAGCTAAAGGATTCATCATTTATTTCTTCAATATGGATATCTGGATTTATAGGGCCTATCTCCTCAGGGAAACGGCGATCATTAGAAATTGTATACCAAGACTCAAAAACACCGTTAGGTTTAAGATATTTGAACAAAATTTGATTTAAGCCAAGTATTTTCATGGTAGAGACAATATTAGAAAGCGCAAAACCTTTTATTCTTTCCTGTGATTGTTTCAATTCTGACTCAAGACTTCCAATTAGATTCTTTAATAGATAAATTCTTTCTTGCAAGTCTTTTTCTGTAGTGGTTATTTGGTGCTCTTTTAATAAAGATAATTGTTTATCATCCACCCTATATGGGTTTTCATTGGGTGTTTCTTCTGAAGCAGAAGAAACCAACTTGATAGGAATACGGTTATATCCAACCAAATTAATAGAAAACTTGGTATAACACTCAAAGTCAATACTGTCAAGTTCACTATTATCAAGTTTGCTTTTAGCTATTTCTTTTGCAAGATTCAAAGCTTTTTGTTGGTCTTCAAAATACACTAGTCCATTTTCTGTTCCAACGAAGTACCTTTTGTAATACTTTCCTTCTGCATCGTTGGTATAGAATTGTCCGTTATCATCATCCACTCCCCATATCATATAAGGAGTTGCACCTTCTTCAAAGATGGGAGAGATTATTTTTTCAATACCGATATTCCAATTACCAAAGAAGTCAAGAGATTTGTACGAAAAGATCCATAATTCTTCATCACTATCGAATGAAGAATCATACTCTAAGCCATTTTCCTTTGCCAATTTTTCTGCCTTTCCATTAATACGTTCAAGAACAGAATGTTCCCCCAGCACATGTGCTTCGAAGATGTAGCTGAACATGTCGTCATTTTGTTTAAAAAGAAGTTTCATATTGCACAAATTTATAAATGTTATTTTCTGTGTTCTTCTGTTTTATGGGAATCCCGTGAGTCTTCTTTTATAGGAGAAGCGCTGTATTCCAGCACAAATTGCATAAAGGCCAATGCAGATAGTTCCCCTTCGTAGGGACCTATCAGACAATGCGCTCTTCCCCACCTAAGTTCTGCAACTTTACAGAAAAATGGCGGTCTTCCATCGGAAGCCATTTCCAGCGTATAGTATACCAATGGCTTACCTTTGTATTTGACCGCCATACCATAGTAGGCTTGCGGCTCCTTTATGGGTAATGGGAACTCATAGAACGCATACTTCAGATTAAGCGACGTATAGTAAGTTACTGATACGGCCTCCCAATCAATCACCAGGTCTTTGTCACTCTCCATCATTTCATGGATGCTCGACAACCTGAACTTCTCGTCTGGGTCATACGCTGGCGACTCATCAAACAGGTAGGCAGGAATCTTCATGAATTCCAGGATATACTGAGAATCAGAACGCCGTTCTTCCCGTTCTTGAGCCATCAACTTCTCTAATTTCTTTTCGCTCATATTACTTACGATAGTCTTTTCATACTTTATCATATTTTCCTTCTTCCATACGACATTGAGTGAGGTCTTTATGTTTATGGCCAATATCAAATTCAGAGAATTTAATGTCTTTTTCATCAAGGTTGATCAAGTAGCGAGACGGCTTATTGTCAGCCTTTCTACTTCCCTTGTTCCCTGGAGTCTGTTCTTCTTCCTGAATATCAAACATCACGGAATCTACTCTGCCATTCAGTTTTTCATCTATCATTTTATGAATACGACCTTTTATTCCAGAGAACTGTTTATCAAAGTTTTCGTATTTCCAATTTTTATCCAGATCAGAGTTTGCCGTATGTTCTAAAATTGGGTTCTTGCAATTCTCTGGGAACATTAAGTCTGCCAACTTCTTTAACTGTTCGTTGGCAAAAGCATTATTTATTTCATTGTCTGGACACCAGATGTCTCTCTTGGTCATCAGTTGACGAGGATGCAGCAAGAACCACATATAAATAAGTTGGTCTATTTTATATCTGAAAGAGAGAGGCACATGCTCGCCATTAATGACGAGCTCGATTTGATACGGGCCATGGTTATTCGGGCTTGATGTCCATTTCTTATCGTAGCTAATCATTATTTCTGCAGTTACAACTTCATCTGAAAGCTCAGTAATACATGTTTGTTGGCCAAGTTGTTTGGTAAGGTATATTATGAGTTTGTTCTTTGTTTCAGAAGTCAATCTGTTGTTAAGGAAGTTATTAAGAACGTCATAACTGGCATTTCGCTGCACCAGTTCTCTCAATTTATTCAGACTATCTCTTTTAGACTGACGAAGTGAATCCATCCCCATAACAACCATACCTAAGCCGAAATCTTTGTTTCGACTTTTTGTACAATGATTATTATTTTGCAAGAGACTATTGAAAAGTCTATCCCGTTCTTCAGCCATTTTATCACTATTTTGCAACATTTCTGCTAATTCAACGTCATGCTCAGTAACCAGCCCGCGGAGTGTTTCGATAAGCCTTTCTTCCATTATCATAAGTTTTAAGTTGCCACAAAAGTACGATATTTTGTGGCAACTTCCAAACTTATTAACTTCTTTTATCCAAATAAATTGTCGTTTGAGAAGATATCCGCGATGAAACCGAATATGGAGCCCAAAACCATGAAAATCAGGCGGAACACCGCCCAAACGACAAAAAGTATAAGCATTAATGTAATCATAACAATAACCGAATTAAAAGATTAAAAACCAATATGACTACCCGTCTTCGCGAGACTCTCTTGCTGACAGATTTTTTTCAGATTGTCCACCGACGCGGATTGTTCACCATAAAGCGCAGTTTCAACAGTCAGACGTCTGGCCACATTCTGTATCTGTGCGCCACTGAAGTTGTAGAACTGGGCTAACTCGTCAGTAGTGGTTACGTCAAGTTTTGGCAGCATGGCGTGCCATATAGACTTGCGCGTTTTAAGATCGGGCTGCTCGAAGTTTACCTTATACAGGAAACGGCGTTCGAAAGCACGGTCGAAGTTGCTGGTCAGATTGGTGGTCGCAATGAGGATGCCCTCAAAGCGTTCCATCTCTTCAAGGATGATGTTCTGGATGGCATTCTCCATCTTGTCGATAGAATACTGCACATTCTCCAATCGGCGTCCAAAGATGGCATCAGCCTCGTTGAACAGCAGAATAGGAGTGTCGTCAAAGGGATTCAACTCACTATATCTCTTGAAGATCGCTTTTACCTGTTTCTCACTCTCACCTACATACTGGTCACGGAGTTGGGAGAGGTCCACCTTCATCACATCGCGATGGGTCTGGAAGGCCAACTGATAAACGGTCTCCGTCTTGCCTGTTCCTGGTGCGCCATAGAACAGACAAGTAAACCCCTTTGGCATGTTCTGATCCTCAAGCCGTTTGCAGATGCTGTAATAATTGTCACTATTAATGAGCTGACCCAGACGGTCTATCTCCTTCTTAGTACACTCGTTGTAGAACATGGGGCGAGGCTTGATGGACTTATACTGTACGACATCACGAAGAGTCTTCGTCCTAAATTTGATGTCAAACAAGTCGAAAAGCAAACTCTCCTGTATCTTACGAGAAAGGCAGAAAGAATCCTGCGAGCGGAGGCCGTCTTCATAGCCCTGCTCCACAATTCCATTTTTCCGCAGTTCTCCCCAGCCATGAACAAGGTCACAAGCGATGATGCTGAATCCCGCACTTTCGGGAATCAGCTCTTCGAGTATGCTCAGTGACACATTCTCCTTGTATTCAGCGATGTGATAAGCGGCCAGGATAATGACGATTGTCTCGTCAGTCTCGTTCAACTTCAGTTCCCGTAACTTCTGGACAAAGTTGGTGGTGGGATTGCAATTCATGAGGTTGTGCAGTTCCTCGACCATCTCTTGGTAGCCAATCTCTTTTTCTTTGCGCTGACGCAAATAGGTCATCATCTCAAACATCAGTTGCCTGGCCGAAAGATTCTCCTTCTTCGCTGGTACAAAATGCTTGTTCTCCTTAAAAGCGTCTATCGCTTCCTTGGAAATACGATAAGCCTTATAGCCTCCTCTGAGTGATGCGATGAGCAGGTGGTTCTTGACGAGTTGGTCAAGATCGTTAGAATAGCGTAGGATAGTGATGTTGCGGCAATCCAACAACTCTGACAGATCCTCGATAAAGGTATAGTCCTTAAGGCTCTCATTCAAGACAAGAGCGAGGAAGAGCGCCTGTTTTTCCGTGATCTGTTGCAGCTCTGCGACATACTTCAGATAAGGCTGCGCTTTCTTGAGTGCAGTCTTGCTGAGGCCTGATCCGTCCATAATCTGGACAATGGCTTCACAGGCGGTGAGCATCGTCAGCTGTTCATTAGGATCAACCAGACAGGCCTTCTTTTTCTTCCTGCCAGTCTTGGCTGGCTTGTTGTCAGCCTCGTAGTAACCATAATCGTCATCAAAAGGGCTTCTTGTCTCCATATTCGTTTTACCTTGATTAATTATACAATTTTTTCATTTCACATTATGCCGCCACCATGCGTTTGTGTACTGCCTCATATTCCCTCAGTTGTAAAGATGATACTGATGGACGAATGATCTGGGCGGCAAATACCAGCTGTTGCTGATTGACAGGAACACGCAGTCGTGCAGCAATCAGAGATGCCTTATTGACGATTGCCTCTAAGTCGGACACAATATAGCCTTCTGTCATATCAGCTATTTCTGAATAATTGATACGTTTCCGATAGACATTTTTCAGTCGCAGACGCAGAACGGCCTCACGCATCTCAACATCAGGCATAGGCACATAAATCGCCTCATCAAAACGGCCCCTTCGCAGCAAGGCTGGGTCGATGTGTTCAGGCCGGTTGGTGGATCCGATCACAAAGATGCCACGCTCAGAACAGTTATTGAGTTGGGAAAGCATCTCATTGACTTCCATAGCATACGTCTCCTGAACCATCGATGAGCGTTTGCCAGCGATGGCATCTAACTCGTCGATACACAGAATACATGGGGCCAGGCTTTCTGCCAGGTCAAACATCTTACGAATCTTTTCTTGCGTACCATGAATAAAGGTAGAGGCAAGGTCAGAACTTTTCACGAGCATATAGTTCATACGTGACTGCTCGGCAAATTTCTCTGCAAGGAATGTCTTGCCACAGCCCGGAGGACCATACAACAGTATGCCGTTGAGCGCATGACCATTATACTTTGTCTTGAATACCTCATCTGTGAGTGGGAAAAGCACTTCATGATCGAGTTTAATCTTCAGTTCACTCATACCAGCGACATCCTTAAAGCCGCCAGCACCATCTTTTGCTCTTTTCACTACACAAGTAAACTTGTTGTTGTCAACATCAAACGGATCGTCATCGTGCATGATTGTAGATGCGCAGTTCGTTACTACTTGTTTCTTCTCTGTAGGTTTTCTTTTTTCCATAATCTTTTTTTGGTTTTGGGGTTCAACTTGAATTCGGGGGCAAAGATAGGACAAATTTGTGAAAAAATCAATTGTATTTCGTCTTTGGTATTGATTTGTAATACGTGTTATTTTTTAGAAAATACTAACCTGTTGATGAGAATTGTAATTCCAAGTAAAAAAGAAGCCCCTAAGTACATTAATTGCGCTTAGAGGCTTAAATATAGTAACAATTCTTTATGAATCTATTGATCTATGCAGGGCTTAGAAATCATATAAGGTTGCATCAGCTACAGGCATTTTGAAGCCATTATTCTGTATGGCGCTGTATATGTCTTTGCAAGCATAATCTTGTGTATCTTTTCGGCAAAGATACAACTTTTTTTTCGGAACTAAAGAAAGGTTGCTCTTTTTTTGCTAAAATTACCTCAACTTTAGAAAAAAGCAAGATTTTCACAGGTGGTGGGCTCCGACGGGGATTACCGTAACTAAACTCAGGGTTTACCGTAACTAAACTTTGGGTTTACCGTAACTAAACTCTGGAGGTTTGGAATTGGGGATAAAGAAAAAAAAGAATTTTCGGAAAACACCTAACCTCCTACCTAAATCTTCGAAAATGCCTTTGTGGACTGGGGTTTCAGCGAGGTAGGTGTTAGCTGAACACCTACCTAACACCTACCTTGACTGGTACTTTGAGGTGATAGATAGAAACAGGTAGGTGTCAGGTAGGTGTTTCGCAAACACCTACCTAACGGAAATGCCTTTGTAGAAAGGCTTTCTGGGAGATTCAGGTAGGAGGTTAGGTGTTTTTGCTTACGAGAAACTTTGCTAAACAAAGCGGACAATTCTTTGTAATCATCCCACTTTCGACGTTCTAGAACGTCGAAAGTGGTTATGTTACAATTTGAAACTTCTATATAACTAAATCTTAACGCATTGACAATCAGGAAAAGAAACCGTCAAAGGAAAGGGAACGCATGATTATGGATGAGATAGCAACCATAGCATCCGAACTTCAGAGCATCTGCGCTTAAAAGGCGGTACTGCCGTTTCGAAAAAGTCCGAAAAAATCTTGGCTTTTTGCTCACTTATTCGTACCTTTGCACCATGATGACGCGACGTACTGATTCTTTCGTGCTGATGCTGCTCGTGGCTGTGGCCCTGATGGCGGGCTGTGGCAAGGGAAGTCTCCTCCCCCAGTTGGGGGAGGACGGGAGGGGGCTTCCACAAGCTCTGGTGCAGGCTGACTCGCTGATGAACAGCCGTCCCGACTCCGCTTTGGCCGTGCTTGAAGGGGCGGAGGGGCAGATGGCTGGTGAGTCACGTTCCGTCCGTATGCGCTACCAATTGCTGCGCCACCAGGCCATGAACAAGGCATTCGTCCCCTTCACCTCCGATTCCCTGATGCTTGATGTCGCCGACTACTACGACAGCCACGGCACCACTAACGACCGTATGCTGGCCCACTATCTCCTTGGATGCGTTTATCGGGATATGAAAGATGCTCCCAAGGCAATGGATTGTTTTCTGGATGCAACCGAATTCGCTGACACGACGGTAAGTAATTGTGACTACAGCATCCTTGCAACTATCTATGCCCAAATGTCTGACATTTTCCATAAACAATGCTTGCCATATGATGAAATCCAAGCACTCCGCAAATATATTCAATGTATATGGAAAACAGGTAACCACAAACAATCTATTATTGCACAAGGTTATTTGGTCAATCCCTATTATCTCTTAGGAGAAAAAGATACAGTATTGCAGATAATCAATACCAATTACAATGAGCTTAAATCCCTCGGACATTCCAAAGAAGCGGCTCGGACTCTTGGGACGGCCATTTACATCTATACGGAACGTAAAAAGCTTGAAAAAGCTCGGCAGCTTATTTCTATTTACGAAAAAGAATCAGAGCTTTTTGATGCAGAAGGCAACATCGCTAAAGGGCGGGAATCATATTATTGGATAAAAGGATTCTATGAATTAGCCGTCGGTCACGTTGACACAGCAGAATTTTTATTTAAGAAAGCCGCAAGCAATGGTAATGCCTCCGATATTTCCAATGCCTATAAAGGTCTGCTTGCTGTCTATCAACATAAGCATATTATTGACTCAGTTCTTCATTATTCCCAACTTAATGAATCAACATTAGATTCTTTGCACAATCAGATCCAGACAGAAGCAATTCATCAGATGTCCTCGCTGTATGACTACACTTGCAGCAGAAAAGAGGTAGAGAAGGAATCTGAGAAGAAACGATATGCATGGTATTGCTTTTGGGCATTCTTTGCCTTAGTTTCTGTCTTGTCTGGTGTGTTGTTCCATTTCTATTTAGTAAAGCAGAAAGAAAAGCAAACAAAGATGGCAATTCTAAACAAGGAACTAATCACAATAAAAGGCGAGCAACAAGCTGTACAAAAAGAGTTGAAGCGGCTCAAAGATAAAAACTATGAGAATCTGATTGAAGAAAAAGAAAAGAAAGAACGAGAATTGATTCAGCGGATTTCAGAACTCGAAAAGGGAAATGACGATCTTGGTTCATATTCATTGAATAACAGCCTTGATGATTTCAAGAATAGCCAGATTGTGGATATATTTGAGAAGAAGGCACAATTCACAATAGATCATCCCATCCCTAACAAATGGGAGTGGAATGCCCTTGTCAAGCAATTTAAGAAAGATTTGCCATCAGTATATGCAACATTTCAGCAAGGAAAGAAACTATCCCCACTGGAACTTCACACTTGCATCCTCTTGATACTTGATTATGAGGAGGGAATTATTGTTGGTCTAACAAAGACCTCAAGTCAGGCAGTTTCCATCGCCAAAGGCCGTGCTAATATGAAATTGTTCAAAGAAAAGGGCGCAGTATCCTTAAAAAACAACCTTGACAACCTTGTTGAGTGCTTTTGATAAAATTTGATTAAAAGTTTTTGCTATAAATTGATTTACAGGGTCTTACGAGCACTTTCGTCGCCTTGCCAGTCATTTTTACAAACAAAATAACAGTAGTTTTCATGTCCTATTTTATTCGACCTGTACGGTTAAAAAGTCCCCTATCAACTTGCCATCCGATAGTCAATT
>CAMVLT010000008.1 GCA_947168395.1 uncultured Prevotellaceae bacterium
CTTGGAGTTAAGCTGACCGTTTGATTTGAGTACATATTATCTTACTTTTAGGTTTTGATATTATTTGTTATAATCCCGCTCATTTATGGGTGTAGACAGACTGATGAGTATCGTCAGCTGGTAGTTGCAGACAGCCTGCTCAGGCAGCTGGCTGAGATTCCAGCGTCCCTCCAGACCCAAGGACGGCCCCACCTGCTTGTCACCAAAGTATTTCTGTGTAGGATAGGTGGCCCCTACTTTGACCTCCACCTCAAACGGCTTAACCTCGTTCTGTGCCGAGGCACTCATAGCAATGGTTGCGGCAAGAGCCGCCAAAATGTTCTTCAAAAAGTTCATCCTCTTATTTGTTTAGGGAGCGCAAAAGTACGAAAAAAGAAGGAGAAAAGTGAATTCCCCCTTCTATTTTATACTTACTTAACTACTACTTACTGTACTTGGTATATACTTCTCTGACGCTGACAGTCTTTGCATCCAGTTTCGGATAAACACCCCAAAAACCCTGTATGACGGGCTCGGTTGTTGTATTATATATATCAGAGTAATCGGTAATAAACAAGTCAAGCACCAACCCGTCTTCCTCTTCACGAATCATGTGCGATGTTATCTCACAAAACATCTTAATTTCTACACGCTGTCCTACAATAACGGTGTACTTAGAGAAGTCTATCTTCGGCAGCGTTCTGAGGTATGAACCACAGTATCTTGCTTCCATCTCTTCCTCACTATTAAAGATTAGGCAAGTGTTTTCCTGTTCGTATTGCTGATCAAAGAAATATGTTCCTTCATAGCTGACATGATTAAAGAATGTAATGACAGACTCATCAAGATCTGTCTCTGGAGTAAAGACTCCTTTCGTATCCTGTAGATTGTTGGTCTGCTCAACATCTATCATCTGGTCATTGTCCCTGTCCTCACTACTGCATGCTGTAAAACTGACTGCAAGTGCCATAAGCATGTAACTCTTCTTCATAATCCATTTAACGTTTAATTGATTGCAAAATTATAAATTATTCTAAAATATAGCGCAGAAATTAACATTTTATTTATTTTATTACGACTTTGTTCGTAACGACATTATCATAGATTTTTGTTTTTACGATGTAAGTGCCTGCCCTCCAGTTAGTGGTTTTTATAATTGCTTGCCAACCATCAATATTTTTTTTAAAGACCTTTTGCCCTGTCAACCCATTATATATTTCGACATCCCATGATGGATCCTTGTCACAGCCATAGTCTTGTTCAATAATAAGTAAATAGCTTTCTTTTTCATTTTAATACTTTTTGATTACTGTTTCTCTATGCGAAATTAGTTAATCATACAGAACCTTGCAAGTTTTTTGTTGAAAAACTTTTTTTAACGATTACAATTTGACAACACCTAATTAGTTAGTAATAAGCATATTATGGTTATTCTTGCGGATAAAAATGGGCAAAATTGTAACATGGTTCATCTTAACGGTTTGTAAAAATGCGCAGAAATTTATAATTTTGCATAGTCTATTTCAGAAATGGTGGTGATGACACGAACAATCATCTTAGGACTTTTGACAATCGTGCTTGCTGGTTGTAATCACCCAAAAAGTCATGTATATGACAAGCTTGTCACGATTGACAGCCTGCTTAAGAACGAGCAGGTGGATTCAGCATTATATTTGTTAGACCGTGTTGATCTGAGTAGCTGTGATGAAGAGTGTGTGGCTTATTATCATTTGCTCTTACCTCAAGCTCTATATAAAGACTATCAATTTATAGAATCAGACTCTTTGATTAGAATTGCGGTAAATTATTATAGAGAAACAGAAGATTATCATAAACTTGCGCAAGCATTATTATATGATGGTGATATTCTGTATGATGCTGGAAAACCAGTAGAAGCTATGAAAATGATGAAAGAGGCAGAAGCAGTGGTCATAAATGTGAATGATGACATTTTGCGTCATAACATCTTTTTTCAAATAGCAAGTATCAATTCTTATAGTAATGAGAAACAATTAGCGTTGGATTATATTAGGAAAGCATTGGCATGTTCAATACGTTCTGGTAAAAAGGATCATCTGGCCTATGATTATCAAAACTGTTCTGTGTATTTTTACAATCTTGGTGATATTGATAGTTGTCGTTACTATATAGACAAATGTATCTCTTTAATCGAGAATATACCAATAGAACCAGCAACTAATAGAGCAAGGATATGGAAAAGTATGGGTTTTGCCTATTATGGAATTGACAAAGACAAGTCATTATTCTGTTTAGAGAAAGCCATAGAGTTGTCACCTGTGGCAGATGCATATAGTGCATTGGCAAGGTTATATCTTGAAAGTGAGGATACAGTCAGAGCAAAATCGATGTTAAAAGAGTGTATTACAGCTGATGGCTCTCTACTTGTGAAATCTGAAGGCATTATGCTACTCAGCCAGATAGAACAACAGCAAGGTAACCATAAATGGGCGGTGGAACTGTCGCATCGAGCATACGCGCTGAAAGATTCTCTGACTCGGCAACAGCAGGAGGACAACATCAAGGCACAACAGATAGCATTCGACCGCAGGGTGGAGAGCGAGCGGGCGGCAACGGTCAGGCGATGGCTGTGGGCTGGTATTGCCATTGCCATTCTGATTGGTGTTGTGGCGGTAACTATTGTTCTGTATCGGTGGAACAAAACGCGCAGGCGACTGGCTGAGGAAAGGCGGCAGGTAGAACAGTTACAGGCCGAGGAGCAGCAGGTGAACAAAGAGCTAAGCAAGACGAAAAACGCGGTGGAACGGCTGAAGCGTGCTCAACAGGAGCAAGACAAGGCCATGAACAGTCAGCAGCGGGAGTGGCAACAGCTTGGGAAAGCCATGGCGCACGGACATCAACTGTTTATGGAACTGACCAGTGGCGGGAACATCAGGCAGTGGACGAGTGTCGACTTCAAGGACTTCCGCATTTACTACGACTGTGTGGATAGTACTTTTGCCGAAACTATTGCCCAAAACTACGACCAATTGTCGCCAAACCTTTACTTATTATCCGTATTGGAGCATTTAGGAAAGAGCGACGAGTACATCATGACCACAATGGGTCTGACCTTAGGGGCACTGCGCACCACCCGTTCGCGGCTGAACCAGAAGCAAAAGGACGCTTAACATCGGACTGCAGCCAATCGTTGTCATAATGCTCAAAACAGAAATAGCGGAACGATTCTTTCACCTTATCAATATCCATCTCATAAACATTGACAATGCCCGTCTCCTCCCTAATCCGCTGCATCCGTTCTGCCCAAGATTCGGCCTATACCTACACGATGAAGCAAAGATGTTGCGCAGTTGCACATCTGAAGGATAGCAGTATCCATTGTTCGGCAATCAAACCTTTAAGGTTCATGTTCGTTGTCATGCCATCTGAGGTTGTGTGTGCAAAGATACAAAAGATATTTCATATTACAACCAAAGAAGCCAATGAAGAATTAAAGATGCAGGGTGTGGCCCATGCGCTCCTTCTTGGTCTTCAGGTAACGATAGTCATACTCGTTGGGTGTCACCTCGATAGGCACATTCTCGACGATTTCCAGTCCGTAGGCTTCGAGACCGACTCGCTTGGTGGGGTTGTTGGTCATCAGGCGCATCTTGTGAATGCCTAAGTGGCGCAGCATCTGGGCACCACAACCGTAGTCGCGCTCATCGGGCTTGAAGCCGAGGTGGACGTTGGCCTCGACGGTGTCGAGTCCCTCCTCTTGCAGTTTGTAGGCGGCAATCTTGTTCATCAGACCGATGCCGCGACCCTCCTGCTGCATATAGACGACCACGCCCTTGCCCTCCTTCTCAATCATCTGAAGTGACTTGTGCAGCTGCTCGCCGCAGTCGCAGCGCAGAGAGCCGAGGATGTCGCCAGTGGCGCAGCTGGAATGGACGCGAACCAGCACGGGTTCATCCTCAGTCCACTCGCCCTTGATGAGGGCCATGTGCTCCAGTCCGTTGCTTTTCTGCCTGAAAGGTATCAGCTGGAAATGACCATAGCGGGTAGGCATATCCACACGGCTGCCAACCTCGATGAGCGACTCCTTCTGCAGCCGGTAGGCTATCAAATCCCTGATACTGATAATCTTCAAATGGTGTACCCTGCCAAACTCTACCAGTTCGGGCAGACGGGCCATCGTGCCGTCGTCGTTCATGATTTCCATCAGTGCACCGGCCGGATAAAGTCCCGCCAGTTTACAGAGGTCGACGGCTGCTTCCGTATGACCAGAGCGGCGCAGCACGCCATTGTCCTGGGCATAGAGGGGGTTAATGTGACCTGGACGGCCAAAGGTCTGAGGTGTGGATGCCGGGTCGGCCAGCGCACGGATGGTGGCGGCTCGGTCGTAGGCCGAGACACCGGTGGTGCAGCCTTCCAGTTTGTCAACGGTAACGGTGAAGGGGGTTCCCAATACCGAGGTGTTGTCCTGCACCTGATGGGGCAGGTCCAGTTCTTCGCTACGGCTGATGGTGATGGGGGCACAAAGTACGCCACGGGCATATTTCAGCATGAAGTTCACCATCTCAGGCGTTATCTTTTCAGCGGCACATATCAGGTCGCCCTCGTTTTCGCGGTCTTCATCGTCAACAACAATGACGAACTTTCCCTCGCGGAAATCGTCGACGGCCTCGTCGATGGTGTTCAGTTTGATTCTTTCGTTCATATTATATATAAGTATACATATTTATAATATATCAGTAATGGGGGAATGCTTGGTCGACAAATCGAGAGCACGAGGGATGATGCGCTCGCTGGTGTTGCGGATAATGCGCAAATCTTTGTAAAGACGCAAGCGGAAACGTATCATACGGAAGTAAAAGAAGATGCCGATGGGCAGCACCAGTCCCGTGACGACATTCATCCACTTGCGGCGGAAAGGCCGTGTGTGGGCATGAGTGGCAATAATGGGATAGTGGTTCAGCTCTGTCAGTATCAGCTTGTCTCTCGTGTAGCCCAAGTCTTCGATAGCCGTTTCGAGTGCTGTATTTATTTTCTCTATTTCCTGGTCGTCGCCTGCGTGGAAGAACACGTTGATGGGGTTCGGCCAGTATAACAACTTGTGCTCCATGCTGTATTCTTCGATTTCCTTGCATACGTTGAGCAGCAGGTCGACATCGAGGTCGTACTTCGGGTCTTCGATGATGACCTCCTTTCGGGTGATGTTCCGCTTCATGCGCAGGCCGAGCATGCGGCGTAGCAGTTCCTTATACAGATCGATGTTGAACACCACTGAGTCGTTGTTGGCCTTGTAAGTGAAGAACACGGCCAGCGGTGTCAGCACCATCATGGGGATGCCCTTGCCAAACCATACCGTCCACTCGTCGGCACGGGCCATTCGCATGCCGGAAGCATCAAAAATGTAGAAGATGATGAACACCAGCACGGAGATGATGACGGGCACACCAAGACCGCCTTTGCGGATGATGGCTCCTAACGGAGCCCCGATAAAGAAGAAGATGATACACGACAGCGCCAACGAGAAGCGGTTGATGGCTTCCATCTGGTGCAGGCGTTCGCGGCGGTTGATGTCGAACGAGTAGTCGCTCTTCATGTTTAGGTCGTACATCTCGGACTGTGCCCTCTCCATAGCCCTTTGCACGACTAAGCGTCTCTTGTCCGATGACAGCTTGCTGTAGAGCGTGTCGTAGTCAGCCTTTCCAGAGGCAGCCTGCGCATAGGCTTTCAAAGAGTCCTTTTTCGACAGCGGAACCATGTTGAATGTCCTGTAACGAGCATCTCGCTCAAAGGTGCGTCCTATGGAGTCGTTGAAGATGACGATGGAGTCGAGGTCGGTCAATATCTGGTCAATACTCTTCGAACGGGCATCGGCAGCAATACCTGTCTCGTCGGCCAGATTAAATTCGCTGTCGAAGTCAAGCACTATCTGTTTCTGGGTGAAAGTCTCACGACGGTAAGGCACGTTAGCCGAGCCTCCCAACTCCTGCGACTGCATGTTCTCAAACCATTCTCCGCTATACAGGGTGAGCAGCAGATGCTTTTTCTCCGCCGTCGATTGCATCATACCCGAGTCCGCCAAGATGATGGCCTGATCTTCATAGCTGTTGGTGCGACGGTAAATCATAATGCCGTACAACACGCCCGTCTCCAAGTTCTTCTTCTGGACGTATAGGTTGGAATTGGGTATGCCGTCATAGAAAATACCCTCAGGTATCTCCACCTCCGGACTCTTTTGCTTCACCGACAACAGCAGCTGGTAGAACGACTCGTAAGCCTTTGGGCCTACAACATCCTGAAAATAAAACGACACGCCCGCTATGAGCAGTACAATGACAATGAGTGAACGCGAAGCCTGCAGCAACGAGATGCCCGCCGCCTTGATAGCCGTCAGTTCAGAACTCTCGCCCAAGTTACCAAACACTATCAGCGAAGACAACAGGATAGCTAACGGGAAAGCCTGTGGCATCAGCATCAGTCCCATGTACCAGAAGAACTGGGCCATAATTTCCATCGAGAGACCTTTGCCTATCAGTTCGTCCACATAGCGCCACAAGAACTGCATCATCAGCACAAACTGGCAGATGAAGAAGGCTCCCATGAACAGTTGCAGGAACTGCTTGGCTACAAATATATCAAGTTTCTTGATGCGAAACATTGCACTTTTTGATTTTAAGGTGCAAAGTTACTACAAAAAAATCAGAGTACGCTATTTAGTTTTATAATTTTATCATTTTTAAGGCTTCAACTATCCCGCTAAAGGCCGCTGACCTGATGCAATCTTTCCATATTTCCGTCCCACAGGTCGTGCAAATCCTCTACGTCTTCCGGCAACGCATAATCTGTCACGTAAAGACACAACTCGTCAGTCAGTTCGCTCTTTCCGATGCGCATTTCCCAATAAGCTTCAGGATCGTCCTCATTGACCCATTGCAAGCGGATGAGGTTGTTCTTCTGACGTTCCAGGATCTTAGCCTCCAGTGTGTGGTGCTCAGTCCATACTTCGCCCCAAGTAAGCGATATGACATCGTCTTCAAGTTCCTCGATATGGTCAGCCAACCATCTTTCCAACCCGTGTGCAGTACTAATCTGTTCCCACACGATGTTGGGCGATTTCGTTCTCAGAGGATATTCAATATTCAGTCTTTGCTTTGTAGTATTCATGCCTATCCAGGTTAGTATTCCATAATCTTGGGGCAAATTTACGACTTTTTTCTTAAAAATGAAAATATTTTCGTAGGAAATTTTGCTAATTCAAAAAATAATGTTACCTTTGCACCCGCAAATCAAGAATGGCGGGATAGCTCAGCTGGTTAGAGCGCATGATTCATAATCATGAGGTCGCCGGTTCAATCCCGGCTCCCGCTACCAAAGATGATTCCTAAAAAAGCAGTTACGAACGTTCGTAACTGCTTTTTCTTATCTCACACTGATTTGGGGCCACCGCTTTGTTAACCTATGTACTGCATAATCATGTCAGCGATTTCCTCTTCCGTCTTGCCGTCTGCGGTAATGATGAGCTGGTAGTTACGGGTGTCGTAACGCGAGGTGCCAGTGTACTTCTTGACGTAGTTCTCGCGCATCTTGTCCACCTTTTCGATTTTCTTGCGGGCCTCGTCCTCGGTTATGTTCTGCTTGCGGGCCACACGCGCCATTCGGAACTCCTTCGAGGCCTGAATGAGGATACTCAGGTGGTTGGGATGGTAACGGAATACATGGAAGCCACTGCGACCTGCCACGACACACGATCCCTCGACAGCGAGGTCCTGCAGTATCAGCGTCTCGGTCTTAAACATCTCGTCGGTGGTCGGCAGGTCGGTTGCATTACCCTTCTTCGGCAGGTAGTAGTCCATACTTATGCCAGAGTCTATCTTCAGGATACGCTCCACGTCGGCCCACCAACTGTGCTTGTGGCCCTTCATCCGCTCAATTTCCTCGACTGTGAGGTTGTATTTCTCCTGCAAAGCCTTTATGACTACCTTGTCATAGAAAGGCACGCCTAACTTCTCTGCCAACAGGCGGCCAACGGTGCGACCGCCACTTCCTAACTCACGGTTAATAGTGATTACAAATTGCTCGTTCTTATTCATTGCTTTATTATGATTATATGTCTGTTCGAGTACACAACTGCAGATAATAAATCTGTTCAGAAAACTCCCGGCACTGCGTGATTGGTAGTACCGGGAGCTTAGGGTTTATATCAGCGCAGATTACTCTGCAGCCGGTTCGTTAGCAAAGAACATGCCTACGCCCTCTACCAGTCCCTTATAAGAGGTCTTGTAGGCAATAATGGTCAGCTTGTCACCAAGTTTGACACCCAGAGTGCCGAAGGTACCCTTCTGGCCACCCCAGCCCGCTGTGACACCGTAGATATAGACTGAGCCAGTCTCATCCGTCAAGTTGAAGTTACCATACTTTTCAAGGTCGTTCTTTGTACCTTCCTCAGTGGCCTCACTGACGACACCCGTAATCATATAGTAAGTATCCTTATCGTCAGCCTTCTCACGGAACTCGTTGATTGTCACTGGTGTTACCGGATAGTTCAGCTTCTCAAATGTACCACTGACCACCTGCGGTGTTTCCTTGTATTCACCACGTTTACCGACAACGGTCACAACGTCGCCCACCTTGGCACCAGCCTCGATGAAGCCCTCAGCCCGATAGACGAGCACCTTTCCTGAGTAGTCCTGGATATAGAAACTCTTGCCCTGCTTGTCGCTGGTATACAACTCGGTGATAACACCCGTGATGCGATACTGAGTGTCGTTCACCTCGGCTTCCAAGAAGTCGAGCACGGGCACTTCGAGGATAGCACCCTTCTGCGAGATTGTAGCCTGCGAGGTGTACTCCTTGTTACCACTGATGGTCTTGAAGGTAACGGTCGTGCTACGGTCGCCGCCAGCGTTAGGCTGGGCATAGAAGGTGATGCTCTTGGCGGTGGTAGCCGTAATGAACAGCCAGTGCTTAGCATCGGCAGGAATCTCAACGGCTATGCCATTACCCTTGCAGGTGACGGCAGCCGTAATCTCACCACCCTCGATGGGCAGAGGATTCTTCGAGCTGAGCGAGTCGACCTTGATGAGCGACTTGCTGACCTTCACAACCTGGACGTTAACCAGCTCGACCGTTCCATTATAGGTGGTCTTCGGGCCTTGAACGGTGACCTCGTCACCCACCTCAATGCCGAAGCTGGCCCAGTTGTAATTGCCGCTACCGTCGACAGTACCATAGATGTAGACCTCACCAGAGCCATCATTCAAATACCAGTTGCCATAGGTAGTATTGGCAATGGCCGTACAGACACCCGTCACAAGGTAGGTTTTGGCATCGGCACCAGCCAGCACCTGGGCACAGGTGGCCGTCTCTACTTGGGCAATGCCCTGGATGATGTTGACTTCCTGGGTCTGTCCGCCACAGTTAAGCTTCACCACAGCCGTACGGCCTTCTGCAGCATCGGCTGAGAATTTCAGTGAAATGTCCTCACCGGCTCCACCGCTCATCGGCGAGATATTCAGCCACTCGGGCACCGACTTCTCGTCAAAGCTCCAGTCGCCGTTGGCAGTCAGCTTGACTTCGGTAGGCGAGCCGTTAGTATTGATAGAAACGAAGGAAGTTGACAATTTGATGTTGTCGAGGTAGATGGCATCTTCACCGTCAGAGCAGCCCGTGAACATAGCAACGAGTGCCACAACTATCGGAATAAAATATCTCAGTTTCATAATTATATCTTTTATCTATTGTCAATTAGTTAAAGAAGTACTTAATACCGATAGAGGCATACCAGCACTGGCCGAGCGTATGGTAGGGTTTCCACATCTCAGTCCTTCCGTTGATGGTGCTCGGAGTAGAGTACACTCCGTAACCAGCTGCGTCAACGCCCTCGAGCTTAAGAATCTTGGAGTACTGCACACCGCCACTGGGTGATGTACTGAATTCCTGGTTGGCAATCTTCGAGACACCCCAGCTGGAGTTAAAGAGGTTCAACAGGTTCTTCACGTCGAGACTGAGCTGCAAGGTGTGCTTCGTCTTGCCCAGGTCGAGCTTGAAGTCATGCTTATAGCCGAAGTCCACGCGGTGAACCCAGGGAGAATAATGGCTGTAAGCCTCCGTGTACTCACCCTGACGGTCTTTCAGGTAGTCGTTACCATGTACGAAGTCCATGAAGCGATCCATGTCGTCCTTCGAAGCAAAGCGGAACTCGTTGCCGCCCTGCAGGTTGCCGTTGGCATCGTAATATCCAGCCTGAGCGTCGGTGGGAACATAGACAGCGTCGTAGGGGTAACCGTCACCGTTGATGTCGCTGGTCAGGAGGTACGAGGTGTTGTTGCCGCCGCGCCAGGTCTCATAGATGAGTGAATAGTGGTTGCCGCTCTTGTCGTGCAGGACAGCGCTGGCCACTATGCGGTCGGGAGTAACATACTGCGAATTGTGCAGACCAACGTTGTTCGGACCCTGGGTACAGGGAATATAGGTGAAGGCCGACGAGGCATCGGAACCCGGCATACCGGTGAGTTCCTTCGATACGGTGTGAGTGTACGAAGCCATCAGGCTCAACCACTCGAAGGGCTGTGCATCAATCTTGGCGTTGAACGACCAACCATAGCCTTTGCTCGTGTTGTCGAGCACGAAGGCGTTGGGCAGTGCCTTGCCCTTGGCGTCTGTGTACTTGAAGTCCTGATAGAGGGCACGGTTGTCGGCACCGTTCATGCGGGCAAAGCCACCCACGTCCTTGATACTCCAGTCGGAGATACAGACGGCATTGACGGTCTTGTTGAAGATGAACTCAGCCGAAGCAGTCAGCGGGAACGAGACAGGAATCTGATAGTCCACTGCAATCGAGGTCTTCCAAACCTGCGGCATCTTGAAGTCAGGGTTCACGGCATTGATAGTAGAACCGGCCTGACCGTCCTCAGGCGAAATAGTCGTGGGACCGATGGCAGCAGGATTGTTAATCATCACACCCTTATCATTCTCAATCATGCTGGGCACCACATTGCCGCTGGCATCATGTGTGAGCACATAGTTGTTGAGTTCGGTGTGGTTCATGATGTTACCAGCAAACTGCGACATGTCGACCTTCATGCCTTGGCTCTTGCCTGTAGCATTCCAGATACCTTTATACTGAACCATGTTTGAGTTGGTAGGCATATTGGTGAAGAACACCAGCGGCAGACGGCCCGAGAAGAGTCCCGTACCACCACGTACCTTCAGCGACTTGTCGCCAAAGACGTCCCAGTTGAAACCTACGCGGGGCGAAATGGTCAGCTTAGAGGTAGGCCACGCGCCAGTGTCTATGTGGCGGCCGTTATAGTCGTAATCATAGATGGCATTGTTGGTCATCAGGTCGTTATTATTGAAGAACAGACCGTCGAGACGCAGACCGTAGGTCAGCTTCAGGTTGTCCATGATATTCCAGTCATCCTGCAGATAGAAGCCCAGCTTGTTGAACTGTACACGTGCAGCAGGGTCAGACTCGCCGTTGTAGCCGTAGGTCAGGGCAACAATCTCAGGAACGCCAGCGTTGAGGAAGTCGTTCATCGAGGTATAACGGTAGTAGCCGGCACCATTACGCATATACATGTTGTCGGCCATCTGGTGCTCGAAGCTGACACCGGCGGTGAACTTGTGTGCACCCATGTAGTAGGTCACGTCGTCCTTGACGTTCCAAATGGTATTGTGAACGGCATTGTTCCAAGTGAACAGCTCATAACCCAATGCAATGTAGTTGTTGCCATCCTTCAAGATATCGATGAAGGGGAAGTCAGCAGAGTCAGAGGAACGCTCGTCGTCCAACTTCGAATAGGTGGCCAGGAACTGGTTCGAGAGGTTATCGGTGAAACGGCTGTTCAAGTCGAGTGAGAACGAGTGTACCAGGTTGTCCATAGCGTACATGGAGTTGGCATACGACATAGAAGCCTTCGACATACGGCCATCGGTCATACGCGTACCACCGTCCATCGATGATGCGTTGGGGGAGTTCCAGACGTGGTTCTTGGTATAGTTGTATCGGAAAGCCAGGTGATGCCTGTCATTGATGTTCCAGTCAATACGTGCCAGAATCTTGTAGTTGTTCTCGTCAGCAGGGAAACTAGTGTAGCTGCCTGTGTTGTAACCATACTTTTCGGCAACGTAGTCAGAAACGGCCTGCAGGTCATCAAGCGTGGTGCGGCTGATATAGTTGTCGGGGTCGGCAGGATTGTCGATATCCGAGCCACGCCAGCGGTTAGCCACCGTAGGAATCTTAGCCATTTCACCGTTTACGAAGAAGAAGAGCTTGTCTTTCAGAATCGGACCGCCAAGGGTAAAGCCGTAGGTAGTCTTCGAATCCTTTTCACGAGCACCGGTAATGGACTCACGCTCCACAGCGTCGCCACGCATATTTTCGTTCTGGTGATAGATGTAGGCCGTACCCTTGAAGGTGTTCGTACCCGACTTCGTGATGGCGTTCACACCACCACCGATGAAGTTGGTCTGACGAACATCGTATGGCGAAATCACCACCTGCAACTCCTCGATGGCATCGATAGAGATGGGGTTACCACCACCAGGGAGATTTGCCGAAAGACCGAAGTTGTTGTTGAAGTTGGCACCGTCAACGGTGAAGTTGGCAGTACGTCCGTCGGCACCGGCGAAGCTCATGCCGTTACCACCGTAGGGCGACAGGCGGGTAATGTCGGTAATCGAACGGCTGACCGTCGGCAGACTGGTAATCTGGGCACTCGTAATGTTGGTGGCGGCACCCATGTTCTCAACAGTCAGCTTCGTAGCCTTACCGCTGATGACGACTTCGCCCAGCTCATTGGCATTCTCTGAAATCCAGACAGCCAGATTGTAAGTCTCACCCAACTGGAGCACAACGCCCTTGACGGTCTTCGGCTGATAGCCGATGTACGAGACTGTCACCTCGTATGGGCCACCAGTACGCATACCTTGGATGGAGAAACGACCCGTGGTGTTGGTTACTGCTGTGTAGCGTGTACCTGAAGGGGTGTGCACAGCCACGACAGTAGCACCGATGACTTCTTCGCCGCTTTGATCGTCGAAGGTCACTTTACCAGCCATGCTCGATGTCGTGATTTGCGCCATTGCCGTCAGCGAAAGCGTCAACAGCAAGGACATCAGAAAAAACAATCTTTTCTGCATAAACTTTAGTGTTGTTTGTTAATTAATATTAGGGGATTCGGCCTATGCCTCATCCAAAGTTTGTTATTTCGGGTGCAAATTTAAGTAATTTTTCTGATATAATGTTATTTCTACGGGCTTTTTTTTTCGAAAAAAGCACGTTGCCCCTCATTTTAACACGATACCCGTGTAGATACGTCCGGAGGCGATTCCCAATCGGCGGGCAGAGAAATAGTCGTCCACACGGTCGTAGGTACAAATGCCTGCATCATAGATATTTTCCGGCCGTACACCCGTGTTCTCCAACTGCAAGCGATTGCACAAAGGTAAGTCTATATGCCATTTGCCATATCTGGCGGCTATCCGCTCCATCGGAAAGCCTGCCGACAGGAACTCGTCATAAACCTCCTGCCCTACTTCAAAGTTTTTCAGCGAGATGCCCGGCCCGATAACCGCCCGCATCTGGCTACAGTCGCTCTGGAAGGCGTCCTCCATCAGCCGCACCGTTCTTTCGACAATACGCCTCACCGTGCCACGCCAGCCGGCATGCACGGCTGCAGCACAATGGTGTAAGGGGTCATATATAATAATAGGTATACAGTCGGCTGTAGACACGCCGATGCACACCCCCGTCTGTCGAGTCACTAAAGCGTCTACGCCCTCCAGCATATCCTGCCGCCCCAACGATGCTTCGTCAATAATTTTCACGACGCTATCGTGTACCTGGTGAGGCAGGACGATGTGCATGACATCGGCTACCGGCAACTCCGTAGCCAGCAGCCTGCGGTTCTCGGCCACCGCCTCGGGCTGGTCGCCACAATAGCCGTTGATATTGAATGTGCCATAGCTACCCGTGCTCACACCGCCGTGGCGCGTCGTGCTGAACGCCACCACCCTCGGCCCCAGGTCATAATACGTCAGTTGAGGTGTCATTTGTCCTCCTCGTATTCAAAATCGTCGAGGTCTTCAATGTCGTCCTCGTCAACATCTATGATTTCTATGTCCTCGTCCTCGCCCTCGTCGGCCATTTCAGCCTGGAAGCGGCTCATGTCCTTGTCGCGGTGGGCTAACGACTCGGTGGTGGTAATGGCTGCCAGCTTGTTGCTCTCGGCGTTCATCTCTGCCCACAGCACGTCCTTCAGTTCGTCCAGTCCGAAGCCCGTCACGGCTGATATAAACACTACAGGGAGGTCGTTGGGAAGCGTCTCCCTCAGCATTTCCATCAATTCCTCATCCAGCAAATCACACTTCGTGACAGCCAGGACGCGGTGCTTGTCGCATAGTTCAGGATTAAACTGCCTCAGCTCGTTCAGCAGTATCTCGTACTCCCGCCTGATGTCGTCCGTATCGCCAGGCACCATGAAGAGCAGCAGCGAGTTGCGCTCAATATGGCGCAGGAAGCGCAGGCCTAATCCCCTACCCTCGCTGGCACCTTCGATGATGCCTGGAATGTCGGCCATCACAAACGACTTCTGGTCGCGGTAGCCCACGATGCCCAGCGACGGTTCCATCGTGGTGAACGGGTAGTTCGCAATCTTCGGCTTGGCATTGCTCAGGGCCGAAACCAACGTCGACTTGCCGGCATTGGGGAATCCCACCAGTCCGACGTCGGCCAGCAGTTTCAGCTCCAGAATGACCGTAATCTCCTGCATCGGCTCGCCTGGCTGGGCATAGCGTGGAGCCTGGTTTGTGGCACTGCGGAACTGGAAGTTGCCCAGTCCGCCACGACCGCCCTTCAACAGCATGATCACCTGCCCGTCGTAAGTCACGTCGCAGACATACTTGCCCGTCTCAGCGTTGTAAACCACCGTTCCGCAGGGCACGTCGATGTAGATGTCCTTGCCGTCGGTGCCGTGGCACTTGTCGCGACCGCCGTTCCCGCCGTGCTCGGCAAAGATGTGGCGCTCGTACTTCAGATGCAGCAGCGTCCAGTAATTATGGTTTCCTCGCAGGTAGATGTTGCCACCCCTGCCGCCGTCGCCTCCGTCGGGTCCGCCGTTAGGGTTATACTTCACATGCTTCAGGTGCATCGATCCCTTGCCGCCCTTGCCCGAACGGCACAGTATCTTCACGTAGTCTACGAAATTGCTCTCCATTCTTCTCTTTTATTATTCCACCTTCCAAATCTTCGCCGCAAAGGTAGCAATTTTTCCCGACGTATGCAAATAAACAGCAGGAAATGCGGCCGTGTGCCGATTATTTCGTAACTTTGCACCCCCAAAAACATGAACAGTCAACCCATCATACTCATCTTGCGGCCCCAGAAGCAATGGGGCATCGTGACCTGCGAGCTCAAGCGTGTGTACTCGCTGGGGCGGTACATGTCAACTGAGGGCAATGTGCATAGCAACCTTTTGGGTGACTCCCAGGAGCCGCTGCGGCAGCTGGCTACCGTCTGCGAGGAAATGACGCTGGCCAGTCTCTATGCAAGATATGCCAACAAGACGATGTTCAAGCACGCAAAAGACTTCTGGGCATCGGACAACAGCACCGTAAGGCAACACACGAAGCGGATGGCTGACATACGGCTGCTGAAGGCCGTGCAAATGGCCGCCCAGCAGGACATACCCATCATCTACGCCCCCACGGAAAAGTCGCCGCTGCACATCAGCGAGCAGCTGCACCTGAAGGTTGGCGTGGAGGTGAGACCCGTGATGAGTTTCCACCGCCATGAGAACGGTGTCACCTACAGGTTACAGCTCCGCCTCGACGGGCAACTTGTAGAGAGGCTGTCAGACCATCAGTTGACGGTATTGGGCCACGTGCCAGGCATCTTCATCCTCGACGGCGACATCCTATTGCTCAACGAGGGCTTCAACGCCAAGCTACTACTGCCCTTTATGAGCAAGCCTGAGGTAGAAATACCACGGAAGATGGAAGACAGCTACTTCAGGCAGTTCATCCTGAAAAACGTTTCGAAGACAGAAATCCATGCCGACGGCTTCGACATCGAGGATGCAGGCGAACAACTGCGCCCCTGCCTCATCATGGAGCAGTCGGTTGACGGTTCCCATGTGCTCACCCTCATTTTCCGCTACGGCAGTATTGACTATACCCCCGACAGTACGTCCAACGGTCGGGTGATGCTGAAAGAGGTCGAGGGAGGCTACAAGTTCATACGCCAGCTGCGCGACAAGGAGCAGGAACGGTTGATGGCGGCACTACTCCTGCACCATGCCCCCGACAGGCTGACAGGCTTGCAGATGTCGCCGCCACAACGCTGCCACATCCGATTCCCAAAGCTTGCCGACATGATTGACTGGCTGCGCCATCACGGCCCCAAACTTCGAGAGCAGGGATTCGATGTCGTGCAGCCCTCAGACCACCCTTATTATATAGGCCCACTCCAGGTGAAGCAGAGCGACACCTGGAATGGCGACTGGCTACAGACAGAGGTGACGATACTGGTAGACAACGGGCGGCTCAGAATCCCATTCAGCGACCTGCGCGACACCATCCTCCGTGGCGAGCAGGAATACATGCTGCCCACCGGCGAAATACTGCTCATACCTGATGAATGGCTGAAGCGGTACGGCGACTTGCTGCTCATCGGAAAGCTCAACGGCAAAAAGTTCAGCAGGCACCGCTGCCAGATCAGCAAAGAGACGGCTGACGGCAAACAGCGTCCACGCAGCCAGCACCCCAGCCCTGCGGCAGTTCCCCCAGCCGCCCTGAACGCCACCCTGCGCCCCTATCAGCTGACGGGCTATCAATGGCTGTGGAGCCACTTCGAAACTCGGACGGGCTGCTGCCTGTCTGACGAGATGGGACTCGGCAAGACCTTGCAGACCATTGCCGCCTTACTTCATTATAAAGAGGTGTCGGCAGCATCAGCCCCCAAGCCCCAGGCGGGGTTCCTCTTCACCGACGACGAGATGCGCGGCGAAGCCTTGGCATCAGACCGTTCTTACGTGCCACGGCTACCTTCGCTCGTCGTAGCACCAGCCTCCGTAGTCCACAACTGGCAGAACGAACTGCACCGCTTTGCCCCCACCCTGCTGACGTGCAACTATACGGGCACCGTTGCCAAACGCCACGGCAAGCGCACCTCACTCAGCCAATGGGACGTCGTGCTGACCACCTATCGCACGCTGGTCAACGACCTTGCCTACCTGTCACGCATCCCATTCGGCATCGTGGTGTTCGACGAGAGCCAAGTCTTCAAGACAGCCACCTCGCAAATATTCCAAGCCGTCAGCTCGCTGAACGCCCTCCACCGTCTGGCCCTCAGCGGAACGCCCGTTGAGAACAACCTCATGGAACTGTGGAGCCTGATGAGCGTGCTGAACCCCAGCCTCTTGGGCGATGCCAAGAGCTTTCAGCAGACGTTCGTACAGCCCATCACCCAGCTGATGGAGCAGCAACGGGCGGAAGTGCTGCAGCGGCTGATAGCACCTTATTTCCTGAAGCGTACCAAGGAGCAGGTGCTCAGCGACCTGCCCGAGCGGCAGGACGAGGTGGTGGTATGCCCCATGACCGACCAGCAGGCCAGCTGCTACGCCGAGGAACTGTCGAAAGCCCGCAACGAGTATCTCGACTCCACTGGCAGCGTTTCCGAGCGAAACATCCACATACTCGCCGCCCTGCAGCGACTGCGCCAGATAGCCAACGGCGAGGGCAAGATAAACGTCGTCTTTGAGCGCTTGGAGCAGCTGCGCGGCACGTCCCATAAGGTACTCATCTTCTGTGAATACGTGTCGCTGTTAGAGCAGGTGGGCTACGAGATGCAGCAGCGAGGTTGGCAGTACGACATACTGACAGGCCAGACACGGCAACGCGAGCAGACGATTGCCCACTTCCAGCAGACCTCCGACTGCCAGTTCTTCCTCATATCGCTCAAGGCGGGCGGCGTAGGACTCAACCTCACCGCCGCCGACTATGTCTTCCTGCTCGACCCCTGGTGGAACCAAGCCGCCGAGGAGCAGGCCATCGCCCGTGCCCACCGTATCGGGCAGCGTCGCGCCGTCTTTGTCTACCGTTTTGTCTCCGAAAACACGCTCGACCAGCAAATCCTCTCCCTCCAAGAGCACAAGCAGAATATTATTGACAGCGTCATGCCCTTTATCTGCAAATAAAGGGGATTGTCGCTCTTGATAATAGAAGAAGGTTAGCCAAAGTTGTGCGTAGCCCCCGCCTCTCTGGGAGTTTAGTGCTGGGCTACAGGGAGAAAGGGTAGGGTTAACAGCCGTTTGCGTACGCCCAAACAGCCGTTTGCGTATACGCAAATAACCCTTCGCGTATGCCCAAACGACTGTTAGCGTATGCCCAAATCAAACGACGAATTTTACAGGCTGTCGATGACCTGGCAGATGTCGGCAAAGATGCGGTCGAGGTCGCCGAGGCCGTCGATGTGGTGGTGGATGCCCTCCTTGGCGTACCACTCAATGAGGGGCTGGGTCTGGGAGTGATAGACGACGAGGCGCTTCTTGATGGTCTCCTCGTTGTCGTCGGCACGGCCGCTCTGCTGTCCGCGCAGCAGCAGGCGCTTCATCAGTTCGTCCTCGGGCACGTCGAGTTCCAGCATGGCGGCTACCTGGTGACCACGCTCGGCAAGCATCGCCTTCAGGGCCTCGGCCTGCGGTATGGTGCGGGGGAAGCCGTCGAAGATGACGCCGGCATGCTCCTTGCCAAAGCCGTCGTAGACGGAGGCGAGGATGCTGACCATCAGGTCGTCGGGTATCAGCTGCCCGTTGTCAATAAACTGCTGGGCGGTCTTGCCCAGTTCGCTGCCCTTCTTAATCTCGGCACGCAGCACGTCGCCGGTCGAGATGTGGTTCAGTCCGTACTTCTCAATGAGCTTGTCGCTCTGGGTGCCCTTGCCTGAGCCGGGTGCACCGAAAATCACTATATTCTTCATCATGTTTGTGTAATTGCTATGTACTGTTTATGATTATTCAGTTACTAAGGTATAGAGGTCCTTGAGGCCGCGTCCCTGCTGGTCGTAGTCCAAACCGTAGCCGAGGATGAAGTCGTTGGGAATGGAGAACGCCACGTAGTCGAGCTTCAGGTCTTCCTTCAGCTGTTCGGGCTTGAAGAAGAGGGTACACACCTGCACCGATGCGGGATGGCGCGTACCTATCTGCTCCATCATGCGCTTGATGGTCAGTCCGCTCTCCACGATGTCCTCAACGATGACGACGGCACGTCCGGACAGGTCTTCATTGATGCCTATGACCTCGTGGATGGTACCCGTCGACGTGGTGCCCTGATAGGAAGCAAGTTTCACGAACGAGATTTCGCACGGGATGGTCATTTCGCGCATCAGGTCGGCAGCAAAGATGAATGCCCCGTTCAGCACGGCGAGGAACAGCGGATTCTTGCCTTCCAGGTCACGGCTCATCTGCTGAGCCAGCTCTTTCACACGTTGCTTGATTTCGGCTTCGGTCATCGAAGTCTCGAACGTTTTATCCTTAATTTTAACCCTGCTCATAGTTCTTAATCACTATTTTTCGGCAAAATTACAAAAAATCTCGCAAATATAGCTACTGATTACCATATTTTTTGTATTTTTGCGGTCAGAATGAAGATATTTACGAGTGCTCAGATACATGAGCTTGACAATTATACCATAGAGCACGAGCCCATCAAGTCGATAGATTTGATGGAACGTGCTGCCAAAGCACTGACCAAGGCCATCATGGAACGATGGCCGGTTGGTGTGCCTGTTATCGTGTTTGCCGGTCCTGGCAACAATGGTGGCGACGCCTTGGCTGTAGCCCGTATGCTGACAGAACAAGGCTACCAAGTGCAAACGTTCCTGTTCAACACCAACGGCCATTTGTCGGCAGACTGTGCCGAGAACAAAAAGCGGCTCAGCGAGAACAAAAGAACCAAGAGCCAGTTTACGGAGGTGACGCAGGAGTTTGACCCGCCCCATCTGGAAAAAGGCACGCTGGTGGTCGACGGGCTGTTCGGCTCTGGGCTGAACAAGCCATTGTCGGGCGGCTTTGCCTCGTTGGTGAAGTACATCAATGCCTCGGCAGCCGAGGTGGTGAGCATCGATATGCCATCGGGACTGATGACCGAGGACAATACCTATAATGTACGTCCTAACATCATACGTGCCGACCTGACGCTGACCCTCGGACAGAAGAAGCTTAGCATGCTCTTTGCCGAGAACCAGCCCATTATTGGTGAGTTGCAGGTACTCGACATCGGCCTGAGCAAGAAGGGCATTGAGAAAATCGACTCGCAGTACACCATGCTGGAGAAGGACGACATCGCTCCGCTGCTGCTGCCACGCGACCCATTCGCCCACAAGGGTACGATGGGCAACGCGCTGATGATAGCCGGCAGCTACGGCATGGCGGGAGCCGCCATCCTGGCTACCGAGGCTTGCCTGCGGTCAGGAACAGGCAAGGTGACCTGCCACTCGCCCCGCAAGAACGTGCCGATGATGCAGATTGCCGTGCCCGAGGCTGTGTTACAGATTGACCGCGAAGAGACCACTTTCTCGGAAGCCGTCGATACCGAGGACTTCCAGGCAGTGGGTATCGGCCCTGGACTGGGCACCACCGAGCAGACCGCCATTGCTATCATCTCACAACTGCGCCGCACCCAGTGCCCGCTGGTCTGCGACGCCGATGCCATCAATATTCTGGCCAACCATAGGGCGTGGATTCAGCAGCTGCCAAAGGATATTATCCTCACACCTCACCCCAAGGAGTTCGACCGCCTGGAGGGACATTCGGCCGACAGCTTCGAACGGTTGCTGAAAGCCCGCGACCTGTCGCAGCGGTTGCAGGCCTACATCATTCTGAAAGGACACAGCACGGCTCTGTGCTGTCCTGACGGCCACATCGTGTTCAACTCGACGGGCAACGCCGGCATGGCTACCGCTGGCAGCGGCGACGTGCTGACAGGTATCCTGACGGGCTTGCTGGCCAGAGGCTACAGCCACCGCAACGCCTGTGTTTTAGGTATGTATCTGCACGGACTGGCGGGCGACATTGCGGCCCGCGAAGTCGGTGAGGAGAGCCTCATTGCCCGCGACATCATCCGCTGCCTGCCGAAAGCATTTCTAAGATTGGGAAATCATGACAAAAAACATATATAGAACAATAATGAATAAAGACAGAATAAAACTTGTAACCCGCCATCTCTCCTTTAGGGAGGGCTTGGGTAGGCTTTTATTTTTGGCATTGACTGTCAGCCCTGTAAGTGCTCAGACGCAGACGGGCTATTACACGCCAGGACTGACTCAGGAAGGAGCCATCTACTTCCTGCCCAAGACTGATATACGGGTGGCCGTACTGATAGAAAAGTCAACGTACACGCCAGGGGACTTTGCACCCTACGCCGAACGTTTCCTACGACTGACGAATGTGAGCCTGGAACCATCGGTGAGTTACCGCATCATATCGGTGGCACAGGCTCCACTCGGTGTACGAGACACGGCAAAGGCATACGCCATCAGGTTCAACAACAAGACATCGGCCATCAATGTGGCACAGGCCGAGGACGGCGTGCTGCTGGCTATCAACACCGAGCCTAACTATCAGGAGCTGCCCACGCCCTTCAAAGCCGCACAGAGGCCAGCCGCCGTCAACCCGCGACAGTTTATGAACGAGGAGATACTGGCAGCTGGCAGCACGGCAAAGATGGCACAGCTGACGGCACAGGAAATCTACGACATTCGCGACAGCCGCAGCCAACTCGTCAAGGGGCAGGCCGACTTCATGCCGAAGGACGGTGACCAGATGAAGCTGATGCTTAGCCAGCTGGACATGCAGGACAAGGCTCTGACCTGTCTTTTCGCAGGCACAACAGTGCGCGACACTCTCGAAGAGGTATTCATCGTCAGCCCCACTCAGGAACTGAAGAAAGCGTCGCTGTTCCGTTTCTCAAAGCGTTTCGGACTGGTGGATGCCGACGACCTGAGCGGTACACCTTATTATATTAGTGTGCAGAACCTGACGCAGCTGCCCGCCACTGACCAGGAACAGGCCGCCAAGAAGAAAAAAGCTGAGAACGGGCTGTACTACAACGTTCCAGGAAAACTGCGCTCCATCATCTACAGCGGTAACAACGCCGTGAGCAAGGAAGATTTCCCTGCTGCCCAGTTCGGCAATGTGGAACTGCTGAATGCCGAGCTGTTTAATAAGCATTACGGCACGAAACTGTGGTTGAACCCGCTGACTGGCGGCATCGACAAGTTAGAAGCGGAACAACCGAAATAATCCAAAAAAGGGGAGGCCTAATCTTGAACCTCCCCTTTTTTGGTTAGTCAAACTGAATACTGCGCCCCCGATAGAACTGGACGAGGGCGAACTGGTAGAGAAGTTCATAGCTGGCCTGAACGTAGTCGGACTCGGCACGCAGATAGGTATTCTTTGCCTCGTTGAACTCGGTGATGGTGGCCTTGCCATTCTCGTACTTCGCCTGCATCAATTGGAAAGCATCGTTCGAACTGCGTACTGCCTCGGACGAGGATTTCTCCTTCTCCTGGGCGTTCAGCGTGTTATAATACACCTGCTGTATCTCGTTGTAAAGCGCCTTCTTCGTCTTGTCGAGCGCCAGCTGCTGGTTCTGCTGCTCGATGCGGGCATTACGCACGCTGTTGCGCGTCTGGAAGCGGTTGAAGATGGGGATGCTGAGGTTCAGTCCGACGTACTGCGAGAAGTTGTTCTTCAGCTGAGTACCGAAAGCGTCGGAGTTGAAGCCGCTGGTGGTGTAGTAGTTGGAGCCGAGACCGCCGCTAAGACTAAGGGTAGGCATGTAACCAGCCTGCGCTATCTTGATGTTGTGGTCGGTGGCACGGAGCCGCAGCTGCTGGGCCAGGATTTCGGGCTTCACACCGAGGGCTTCGGCGTAGATGGCATCGGGAGAGGGACATCCCTGATTCTTGATTCTCATTTCCTCGCTCAATACAGGACGGACGATGGAGAACCCGTCGGGCGTAGGAAGCTCCAGCAGCTGCGTGAGGGTGAGCACAGCAAGCCGTTGCGTATTCTCAGCCTGAGTGGCGGTGAGACGGCTGTTGGCAAGCGTAGCCTTCTGCTGTGAAAGCTCGGCGCCACTGGCCTTGCCATTGTCGACCAACGCCTGGAGACGGACAACCTGCATGGAGTCGATGGCCACCTGGCGACGGGCGACGTCGGCTATTTCCATGTCGTACAAAATCTGCACGTATGCCTTGGCCACCTGCGTCTGGATGTCGTCCTTGGCCTTTTCAAGGTCGGCAGTGGCAGCTTCGAGGTTCAACTGGTTAAGTTTAATCTGGTTTGGAATCTGGAAGCCCGTGAACAGCGGCACGCTGGTACCCAGGCTGAAGCTGGTGCTGCTGGTATTGGTATTCGAATACGTGTTGGCGGCAGTAAGACCACGGCCGAACGAGAAGTTCTGGCTGGCGCTGGCAGTGAGGTCGGGCAGTCGCGAGTTTTTAGCCGTCGAGAGCTGCAACTGCTGCTGGCGGCACTGGTTTTCCTGCTGCTTGATGGTGATGTTGTTGGCTACGGCGTAGTCGCAACACTCGCGGAGCGTCCACTGACGGGACTGAGCGGCAGTAGCGAGGGGGGTGAGGGCTGCTGTGATACAGCAGCATACAATGACGTGCTTCATAACCTGTTATTCTTTATCGTCAGCAATGATTTCAGGGCCGCGCACCTTGTCCTTGTCGGTCAGGCCCTTCTTTATCTCAATATTCACGCCGTCAGAGAGGCCAGTAGTGACAGCTGTGCGCTGGTAGGTCTTCTCGGCTCCCTCACCTTTGATAATATAGACGAAGGTGGAGTCGCCGCTGAACTCAATAGCACTCTCGGGAATGGTGAGCACGCCGTCAGCCTTGCTCAACACAATCTCGGCATTGGCACTATAGCCAGAGCGAATCTTGCCTCCCTCGGAGAGACGGACGGCAGCCTTGATTTCGAACTGGTTAGCACCGTTGCTCTCGACGGCCTTCGGAGAAATATACTCCAAAGCAGCATCGAACTTCAAGTCCTGCAGGGCACCGACGGTAATCTTCATGGGCATGGAGCTCACTAACTGGCCAACCTCGGTCTCATCGATATTACCACGGAAGATGAGGTCGTTCATATTGGCAACGGTGGCAATGGTAGTACCGTCATTGAAGGTGTTGGCAAGAATAACGGAGTTACCCACCTTCACAGGTATATCGAGGATGACACCAGAGATGGTCGAGCGAATCAGCGTTGAAGAGGCTTTGGCGTTCGACTTCGAGACACCATCGCGGACAACCTGCAGCGCGTCCTCGGCAGCCAGCTTCTCCTGTTTGGCCTGGTTCAATGCCAGCTTGGACTTGTCGAACTCATCGGCCGACACGAGTTTCTGGTTGAAAAGGTTCTCTTCACGCTGGAAATCGGTCTGCGACTGCTTCAAGTTGATTTCCGCAAGGCGCACGCGCATCTCAGCAGAGCTCAACTGACTCATATCGGGAATCACCTTGACCTTGGCTATCACGTCGCCAGCGTTAACATAATCGCCAGGTTGCTTGTAGAGTTCGGAGATGATACCAGAGATCTGCGGCTTGACGTTGACCTCGTTGCGAGGCTCAATCTTACCTGTGATGATGGTCGTTTTCTGGATGCTGTCCACTTTAGGAGTGAACTCGTTGTAGACGACCTCCTTGGGTTGGCTCTTTTGCCACAGGAACACGAAGGTTCCGATGAAAATCAGCGCTACGATAGCGGCGACAATCAGTTTGCTGTACTTTTTCATTGTATGTTGTTTTTTATCGTTATTTCGACATTTCGATATCTCGATATTTCGATATTTCGTTATTATGGTTTACTCATCGCGCATGGCATCAACAGGTTTGATACTCATGGCGCGGGCGGCGGGAGCAAGTCCTGCGAGCACGCCCATAGTCGCAATGACGGCAGCGGCAAAGATAGCCGTCCAGAAACTCACCTGGAAGTGAATGTTGATGATGCCGTCCTCGGTGTTGTACATCTCCAGCATCTGGAGTATCATTACTCCGAAGAGGATGCCGCTCAGGCCTGCCACCAGTGTCAGCAAAATACTCTCGGAGATGATCTGCGAGAGAATCATCTTGGGCGTAGCGCCAATAGCACGACGGATGCCAATCTCGGTAGTGCGCTCGCGAACGGTGACCATCATGATGTTCGACACACCAATGGCTCCAGCGAAAAGTGTACCAAGTCCGACGAGCCAAATGAGGAAGTTAACGCCTCGGAAGACGTTGTCGACCAGCTGGAACATCAGTTCAGTGTTGAATACGAAAGCGCCCAGCTCATCGGTAGGGTCAATATAATGAGCTCTGGCCACCGTCTCGCGGATACGGTCGGTGATATGGCTCATGACAACGCCCTTGCGCCCAGTGGCAGCTATCAAGTCGACCTCGTTACCACGGTTGAATATGGCCTGCATCAGCGTAATGGGCATGGTAATCTTCTCCTCGGAGCGGCCGTTGAAGCTCAAGTTACTGGAGCTGTAGTCGACGCCAATCACCTCGAAGTAGGTGCTGTCGACGCGAATCTTCTTGCCACAAGGGTCGCCGCCTTCCTTGAAGAGTTCTTTGTAAATCTTCTTGCCAATGACGCACACCTTGCGATGCTCACGGATGTCCATGTCGTTGAGGTAGCGCCCGTAGTACATCTTCGGCTCCATCACCTTCGCCAGCTCGGGCAGCGTGCCTTGTATCCTCGGCGTCGTTTTCTGGTCGCCATAGTAGGCTGTGTTGCTGCCTCCCCATCGTGAGAAAATCATCGGCACCACAGCGTCGAGCTCGGGCACGCGCTGTTTCAGGCGGTCTATATCCTTGTAGTCCATGCTCCACCAGCGGCCCTTGCGGAATCCCTTGTAGGGCTTTGTCGTCTGGTTGGCACCGATGATGACAGTGTTCTGGGCGAAGCCCTCGAACGTCTTGTCGAGCTGCTCCTTCATGGCTTTGCCGCCGCCCATTAGTCCCACGAGCATGAACACACCCCAGAACACGCCGAATCCCGTCAGAAACGAGCGTGCCTTGTTACGGGTCAGCGTATCAAGTATTTCGCGGTAGGAGTCTAAGTCGAAACGCAGAAGCCTCCCCATGCCCCTCCAAAGGAGGGGGTGTTCAGTTACTTTATTATGGTTGTCTTTCTTCATTTTGCTTTGATTAGGTGTTTAAACATCCCCTCCTTTGGAGGGGCTTGGGGAGGCCTATTCTGCTCTTAATGCTTCTATAGGTCGGATGCGCGAGGCCTTGAATGCAGGAATCAGCCCTGCAATGGTGCCAGCGATAATCATCACCATCGTCGCCTCGAAACAAACATCAAGGCCTACGGTGGGGTCAACGAAGAGCGTCAGCTGCACGACGCCGAGGTCAGTCACCTCGTGGCCTAATGTAGCGTCCATATACTCATTGGCCGCTATGCCAAAGAGCATGCCGACATAGCCGAAGAAGGTGGTGATAATCACACTTTCAATGATAATGAGTTTCAGAATGTTCCAGGGCTTGGCGCCAATGGCCTTGCGGATGCCAAACTCGTGAGTGCGCTCTTTTACGGTAATCAGCATGATGTTCGACACGCCCACGATACCTGAAAGCAGCGTAAACAGTCCTACGACCCAGAGGAAAGTGTGGATGACGTCAATGCCTTGTTCCATCTGCAAGCTCTGTGTATAGCCGTTCCATATCCAGATACTGCGCTCGTCCTCAGGGTGGGCCTGGTGGTTGGCGTTGAGCCTTCTGCGGTACTTGTTTTCAAAGTCGGTGTTCTCTTCCCCTGTCTTGAGGCCGTGGAAGGTGAACTCAACGTGTCCCAAATCATCGGTATTGGCACCATAAATGCTCTTGATGGTGGAGTAGGCTGAGTAGGCACTGCTCTCGCCATCGCCAGGATTCTTGTAAATGCCCACAACCTTGAAGGCAAAATTGCCCACCTTGACGTATTTCCCGATGAGCGTCTTGTAGTCCTTCGGCTCCAGTTCCTTGGCCTGCTTATCGTTGAGCACGAGCACCTTGCGCTTCTCCTGCTGGTCAATCTCATTGATGAAGCGGCCACAGAGCAGCTCCTGCTTCACAATTTTCGAGTGGATGGGATATACGCCAGCGACCTGCAGACTCATATAGTTCTCGCCATTGGTCACGGTGGCACTCATGTCATAGACAGCACCCACTTCATCGATGTTCGCCTTGAATTCCGAGTCGGTGGTGGTGAAGTCTTTCGTGTTCAGTCTTATCCAGCGTCCCTCGCTCAGGCCGTTATATGCCTTCGAGGTCATGCCACCGTATGCCTCCATCGAGTTCGACAGGAAGTCGTTGTGCTGCTTCATGGTGGCATTGATCAGTCCGTTACCCGCCCCCAGCAGCACGATAATCATGAAGATGCCCCACGCCACGGCGAAGCCAGTGAGCGTAGTGCGGAGTTTGTTCCGCCGAGCCGTCGACCATATTTCGGTGATTATATCTCGCATATTCGTGTAATTAGCGAAATTCGCAGTTTACTTCATCAGTCCTCCGCTGCCAAAGGGCGAGGCATTGTGGTTGAGGTTCTCCTCAATCTGGCCGATGATGCCGTCCTTGATGTGTACTATCTTGTTCGTCTCGTTTGCCACGCCGCTCTCGTGCGTCACCACGACGATGGTCATGCCGTCGTCCTGGTTCAGCTGTTTGAGCAACTGCATCACCTCCACAGACGTTTTCGAGTCGAGGGCGCCCGTAGGCTCGTCGGCCAGGATAATCTGCGGATGGGTGATGAGTGCTCGGGCTATTGCCACGCGCTGCTTCTGTCCTCCCGACAGTTCGTTGGGGTAATGCTCGGCCCAGTCGAGAAGGCCCAGACGCTCCAGATACTCCAGAGCCATCTGATGGCGCTTCTTTCTGGACACTCCTTGATAAAATAATGGCAACTCAACGTTTTCCACGGCAGTCTTAAACGAGATGAGATTAAACGACTGGAAGATAAAGCCTATCATGCGGTTGCGGTAGTCGGCCGCCTTGCGCTCCGACAGGTTCCAGATGGGCACGCCAGCCAGCTCGTAGGTCCCCGAGTCGTAGTTGTCGAGGATGCCGAGGATGTTCAGCAGCGTACTCTTGCCTGAACCCGATGCCCCCATGATACTCACGAACTCACCCTTCGCAATGTCGAGGTTGATGCCTTTCAGCACGTGCAGCGGCTGCGCGCCGTAGTAGGTTTTGTTGACGTTTTCTAAGTGAATCATTTTGCTTATATTCTATTTAGTTCTGTCTATTAGACGATGCAAAAGTACAGAAAGTTGCATAGACAGCAAAAATTCTGGGATATTCTGCATAGAATTGTGACAAATGGTTATTGTTTCTCCCAAGCAGCCACAATGTCGTCGATAGTTATACCGAGCAGCTGCATCTGTCGGAACAGCTCGGGCAGGCGTTCTTTCATGAACTCCTTCTTGCGCTCCTTTAGTATCTGCTTCTTGGCACCAGGGGTGACGAAGTAGCCCAGACCGCGCTTATTATATATAATGTTTGCGCGAGCCAGCTCGTCGTAGGCCTTTACCGCCGTGTTGGTGTTCACCTCAAGCAGCACGGCGTACTCACGTACCGAGGGTATGCGGTCGTCGTCCTTGTACTTGTCGGCCAGTATCTCGTCCATCAGCCTATCGGCCATCTGGATGTATATTGCTTTGTCGTTAGTGAAATTCATAAGTTCGCAAATTTATGGGTTACAACCTGCCAGCGGCAGAACAGCCAGTAGGCCAGCCAGGTGAAGAGGGCGATGAGGCCGGTATTAACGATAATCCAGAAGATAAATTGTTTCGTAGCTTCATCAAGTGGAACTGGTCCGTCACGGTACCCCAGCATATTGACTGTTGCGACGACGCCGGCAAACAGGATGACAAGCACGGCAGAGGTGGCAATGAAGTGGAACTTCTTGAAGAACACACCGCCCAGCAGGAAGAAGGCATGGATGGTAATGAGGGCGGTGTACTGCGAGGTAACACTCAGCGGGTTGTCACCCGTGTACTCTCCTGACGGGAAGGTTCTCGTATGCGGGAACAATTTGAAGAAATCGTCAGCAGCCGACTGCACGGGGTAGTCTGTCATCGTGAGGTAGGCCATGTGAATCAGGTCGGCCACAAAGAACGTCAGCAGGCCTCCCACTACGGAGAATACCAACAAGTAGATCCAGCGCGACAGGAATTTTTCCAAGTTCGAGGCAGGCAGCATCAGCCAGGCAATGCGCTGCTGCTTCTTCTGCTCGCCACGATAGAGCGTGCTGGCGCTGATGAGGAAGAAGATGAACATAGCTATTGCGCTGAACACCCCGACTGCCTCGCAGATGGCATCAACCCTCATCAACATCCGTCTCTCAGGGTCCTGTATATAGTCATATCTGGAATCATGGATACCGATGTTATGGGCAAACCAGAAGAAGAACAGATAGAGCAGCACCATACAGAGCGCACCCCACATCATGGCCTTGCGGCCCTCAAAGAAATCGAGCTTCAGCACGCGCCCGAAGCGTGTCATATCAAACTGTTTCATTTTACCAATCCTTTCGTTACAGCGTTAAACAATAATTCCAAATTCACCTGCGTCTCGGCCTGTCCGTCGCGGCGGCGAGCCATCACGGCATTGCCCTGAAGCGTAGGCTCAGCATAGAGCACACCGTCCATCTCGCCTGGCTGGCGATACTCAAACACATAATTATCCATTATCTCCTGAACAGAGGCATTGAGCAGCAGCTCGCGCTGGTTCAGCATCAGGATGTGGTCGAGCAGGGCCTCCACATCGTGTACCTGGTGCGTCGAGATGATAATCGTCTGGTCGTCGCTCATGTTCTGTGCCACCGTCTTGCGGAACTGCGACTTCGAGGGGATGTCCAGCCCGTTGGTCGGCTCGTCCATCAGCAGCAGCCGTGTGTTCGTGGCCAAGGCAAACGACATAAAGACCTTCTTCTTCTGACCCATCGACAGCGCGCCGAGGTCGAGGTCGGCCGTCAGCTCGAAGTCGCGCAGGCAAGCCTCTAACCGCTCCTGGCTGAACTTCGGATAGAACGGAGCCATCAGCTCCACATACCGCTTCAGCGTCATCGCAGGCAGCTCAAACTCCTCCGGCACCAGGAACATATCCTCCAGCGCCTCCGCCTGCCGCTTGTATGTTTCGTATGTTGCTGTATTACAGCAACACACAGAACCTGCCTGAGGCCGCAGCAGCCCCGCAATGAGGTAGAGCAGCGTCGACTTGCCCGTACCGTTCTTACCTAACAGCCCGTAGATTTTGCTCTCCTCCACCCGCAGGCTGAAACCGTCAAACACCCGTTCCTTCTGGCCCGGGTAGCTGAAACTGATGTTGTTTACTTCAATCATACTTATTAGCGTTTTAGTGTACTACTTTGCTATTACACTGCAAAAGTAGTACATTTCTGCGCTCCCTCCAAACTTTTTGGCAAAAAAATGAAGGTGGAAATGCTTTTTTAACATTTCCACCTTAATATTATAGCTGTTTTTGTGTCTTATTTGAACATCAGCTGGGCAAACTGATAGAGGCTACGGCGCCAGGTGTGCCACTCGTGTGCAGTTTCAGGTGACTCATAGCCTACTGCGTTCATGCCGAGTTGTTCCTTGATATTCTTCGCGGCCTCCACACAACCCATGTTTTCCTTGCCACCGCCACTCATGAAGAGCAACTTGACGTTCTTTGCGAAGCCTTCAGAGCCTTTCACCTGCTCTACATTCCATGCGCCGCTACTGAAAGAACCCACGTAGGCGAATTTCTCTGGGTTGGCAAGCGTAATCTCACGTGCCTGCATTCCACCCATAGACAATCCGGCGTATGCACGATGCTGAGGATCGGCAATCACACGGTAGTTCTTCTCAACCATCGGAATAATATCATTAAAAAGCACATTCTTGAAACCTTCCGAGAAGCCTCCGAAACCGCCACGGCGGGGACCACCCTGACCAGGAGCGCCCTGTGGACGCTGACCCTGAGGACGCTGACCGCCGCCGAAACCGCCGAAGCCACCCTGTTCACCAGGGCGACGTGTATTCAGACCGTTGTCCATCACAATGATGCAAGGAACAGCCTTTCCCTCGGCTATCAGGTTATCCATAATCTGAGCGGTATGCCCTTGCTCTGCCCAGCCATACTCGTTCTCACCCATACCATGCTGCAGATACAGAACAGGGAACTTCTTGGTGGGATTGGTAAAGTACTCATTGGGCAGATATACATGGCAGCGACGCATCTTCTCTGTATATGAGGAATAGTAGAACACCTCGCTCATAGACCCTTGCGGCACATTCTTAACCTGCCAGAAATCCTGGTCGGCCGAGGGAATCTCGATACCGCTGCCCCAGCGGCTGGCACCATAATAGTAGAGGCTGCCCGGATCGGGCACCGAGGCACCGTCGATATTCAGCTGATAATAGTGGAAGCCTTCGTCCTGAGGGGCTGACGTGCCTGTCCACACGCCGTTCTCGTCCTTCGTCATCTCATAGATTTTCCCAGCGATGTCAAGTCCGACGAAAGTGGCCTCGGGTGCCGAAATGCGAGCACGCACCATACGCTGTGAGTTCACCATCGGGTACTGCTTACCCTCTTGGTTAGACGAAGCGGGCTTGAAGTCCTCAACATCTGCTACTACTGAAGGAACTTTGGGATTCTGTCTCGGAGCCCCAAACTGAGCTGACGCCGTTAAGCACGAAAGCGTCATCAAAGTAAGAATAATCTGTTTCATAAGTTAATGTTTAATAAGTTGACAATATTTCTTTCTATGACGGTCCATTTTAAGGAAAGTAAAAACTCATCACCGCAAATTACGGATTATTAACAGTCCGTCAGAAGTTGGCACAGAAAGATCGAGACACGCTTTCCCTATCCACTCCCTTAAACATTTACGGCATCTGATGGGGCGCATTATCTTCGAGAAGTCAGTTGAGTAGCGTTCTGAAAAATAGTTCAATTTCAGACACAAAGCATCACTTTTACTTTAATCATCTATATATTAGATGTTTACAAAGGTGATGGTACTTTTCAAAGTATCACTTTTTGAGGCTAACTCAAAGCTGCGCATGCAAAAGTCTTGCAGTTACCCCTACCCTAAGTTAACTGGAGATGCAGTCTATCGCACCGCCAGGAGGGCATAAGTTGACGTAAAACAAGTTGTTTTACCTCACTTTACCCTACCTAAAACCGAACTCAGGGTGGGGGTTTGCGAAGTAAAACAAGTTGTTTTACTTCGGTGATGCTTGGTGATACTTTCAAACTAAGCATCACCTTAGTTAACTCACAGTAGGCTAAACTGTTACGCACAAAAGTGATGCTTTTGGGCATGAAGGAGCCTATAACGAATAAGGTGGAAATGCGCTGAGCATTTCCACCTTATTAGATATATGCGAGAAAAACGAATTAGCACTGAGCCAACTTGCCGTCGCTGCCGAGCACGTTCACAATCTTGTGGATGTACATCTTCTTCATGTTCTCGCGGGCAGGCTTCAGATACTGGCGAGGATCGAAGTCTCCAGGATGCTCGGCCAGGTGCTTGCGGATGGCAGCAGTCATAGCTAGACGAGAGTCGGAGTCGATGTTAATCTTGCAGACGGCGCTCTTCGAAGCCTCACGCAGCTGCTCCTCGGGGATACCGATAGCGGCCTCGAGGTGACCACCGAACTGGTTGATGGTGTTGACCTCGTCCATAGGAACAGACGAAGAACCGTGGAGCACGATGGGGAAGCCAGGGAGCTTCTTCTCAATCTCGTGCAGGATGTCGAATGCCAAGGGGGGCGGAACGAGCACACCGTTGACGAGCGTACACTGCTCGGGAGTGAACTTGTGGGCACCATGAGAAGTACCGATGGAAATAGCGAGAGAGTCGCAGCCCGTGCGGGTAGAGAAGTCAATAACCTCCTCGGGCTTGGTGTAGTGAGACTCAGCAGCGCTGACCTCGTCCTCAACACCGGCGAGCACACCGAGCTCAGCCTCAACGGTTACGTCGAACTGGTGAGCGTAGTCAACAACCTTCTTAGCCAGAGCGATGTTCTCCTCGTAAGGCAGAGAAGAGCCGTCAATCATCACTGAAGAGAAGCCCATGTCAATGCAGTCCTTGCAGAGCTCGAAGCTGTCACCGTGGTCGAGGTGCAGCACAATCTCAGGATGCTCACAGCCTAACTCCTTGGCGTATGCAACAGCACCCTCGGCCATGTAACGCAGAATGGTAGCGTTAGCATAGTTACGGGCACCCTTCGACACCTGCATGATGACGGGCGACTTTGTCTCAACGGCAGCCATGACAATAGCCTGCATCTGCTCCATCGTGTTGAAGTTGAAAGCGGGGATTGCATAGCCACCGGCTACTGCTCTTTTAAACATCTCGCGGGTATTCACGAGACCTAAATCCTTGTAATTTACCATAACAATTTTGAATTTATAAATGTGATATTTGAATTTCCGAGCGCAAAGATACGAAAAAAAGTGAAGAGTGAAGAGTGAAGAGTGAAGAATTTACTTCCGCCAAGCCGTTTTTTTATATTTATTTGCAATGGTGCCAGACTCTTCGCCTGATTTTGCAAAACTCACTTGTCACTTTTCACTTCTCCCTTCTCACTTCTATTCGTGTCGGATGGCCTCGATGGGATCCATATTGGCAGCCTTCTGGGCAGGGATGTAGCCAAAGAGGATGCCGATGAAGACGCAAACGAGGAACGATACGTAGACGGACCAGGCGGGAACGCTGCTGGGCATCCCCATCATGGGTATGAGGAAGGTGCCAACACTGCCGCCCACAAGAATACCTATCAGTCCTCCCGTGACGGATATCAGCACCGACTCGATGAGGAACTGCAGAGAGATAACAGGACCCGTGGCACCTACGGCCATGCGGAGACCTATCTCCTTGGTGCGCTCCGTGACGGAGACGAGCATGATGTTCATGATACCAATACCGGCAACAAGCAACGAGAAGGCAGCAGCCACTACGAGAATCAGCGTCACGGTGTCCATCGTCGACGACATGGTCTCCATCATCTCGGCCTGCGAGCGTATGGTAAAGTCATCAGCCGCTTCTTCCTTCAGTTTATGGTTGTCGCGCAGTATCTGTGTCAGCTCCTCGATGGCGGCATCCGACAATTCCTCGGTGACGGCGGAGCAGACGATGCTCGAAAACCACGTCTGGGCGGCAATACGCTTCATCACCGTCGTATAGGGCGAAATGATGACGTTGTCCTGGTCCATACCCCACGAATTGTAACCCTTCGACTTCAGCACACCAATGACACGCATAGGAATGGACTTAAAGCGGATGGTCTTGCCGATGGGGTCAGTACTGCCGAAGAGTTCCTTGACTACTGTGGCTCCGACAACACACACCTTGGCGGCCTTCTTGATGTCCTCTTCTGTGAAGCACTCCCCTTCATCGATTGTCCACTGACGGATATCGAGATAATCTATCGACTCACCGTACATCGACGAAGTAGTATTGTTATTACCATAGATGGCCTGCCCCGAGGCAGTAACCTCAGGCGACACCTTTGTCACGAAGCGCTTCTCACGCAAGATGCGCTCGTAGTCGGCTATCTTCAGCGTCTGCATGGCCGACGGGTCCTGACGGACACCGCCACGCATATCGGCACCAGGTCGGATGGTGAGCAGGTTGGTGCCCATCGTGGACAGCTCCTGACGGATGCTCTCCTTCGAGCCTTGTCCTATTGACATCATGATGATGACGGCAGCCACGCCGATAATGATACCCAACATCGAGAGGAACGACCGCATCTTGTTGTTGGCTACAGCCTTCAGACTTACTTTAAATAGATTCAGTATGTTCATAGACCCACCCCCGACCCCTCCCTGAATGGAGGGGAGTAGTTACATAAGGGGCTCCATTTTTAGTTGTACATTCATTATTATTATCACTAATCTCTCCCCTCCCTCCAGGGAGGGGCTGGGGGAGAGTCTCCTAATCATCCTGCGGTATCGGCAGGGCGGCGAGAGCCTCGGCTGCCGACTTGATGTTCGTATTGATGGTATCCTCGCGAATCTTGCCGTCGCGCAGGTTGATGTTGCGACTGGCATACTCGGCTATCTCAGGATTGTGGGTCACGAAGATAATGGTGTGGCCCTTCTTGTAGAGTTCCTGAAACAGCACCAGCATCTCGAACGACGTGCGGGTATCGAGGTTACCCGTAGCCTCGTCGGCCAAGAGCACGGCAGGGTCGTTGACCAAGGCTCGGGCAATGGCCACGCGCTGCATCTGGCCACCCGACATCTCGTTCGACTTGTGGTACAGACGGTCACCCAGCCCCACTGCCTGCAGGGCCTTGATGGCCTTCTCCTTGCGCTGAGCTGCATTGTACTCAGAATTATACATCAGCGGCAGTTCCACGTTCTCAACGGCAGTGGTCTTCGCCAACAGGTTGTAGTTTTGGAACACGAAGCCAATCTTGCGGTTACGCAAGTGAGCGCGCTGCGACTTCGACATCGACCGAACAGAGATGCCGTCGAGGTAATACTCGCCGCTCGTCGGGGTGTCGAGGCACCCCAGTTGGTTCAACAGCGTTGACTTACCACTTCCTGACGTTCCCTGAATGGTGACGAACTCGCCCTCGTAAATCTTGAACGACACGCCCCTTAGGGCTTTCACCGTCTCCGAGCCCACCTGAAAGTACCGCTTCACGTTCTGTAGCTCGATAACGGGACGAGATCCAGCAGACCCACCCCCAGACCCCTCCCTGTGAGGGAGGGGAGTGGTTGCCTTGTTGTCGGCATTGGCCGTGTTTGTGTTCTTGTTTTCCTTATTCATTCAAGTAATGTTCTATTTGTTCCATAACCTTATATCGGGCGATGCCGTCTTATAACTCATCTTAGAAGTATCTACTCCCCTCCCTTTAGGGAGGGGCCGGGGGTGGGTCTATTGCTTCCTTTGCTGCTGGTTCCTATTACCTCTCGGCCTTGGCATGAAGGGGTTCTGGGCCTGCTGTCCTTGCGGCATCTCGTCACCGCCCGAGATGTTGAAGTCAATCAGCACCTCAGTGCCGGCGCTTATGCCGCTCGTAATTTCGGTCAGCACGCCGTTGGTAGTGCCTGTCTCCACCTTGTGGGCCTTGAACGTGTTACCCTCTTTGGTCCACAGCTTTGCGGGAGCCTCCACATTCTCAATCGTCTCACCCTCCTGCAAGAATGCCTCGTTAGGCATGAAGCGCAGCGCCTTGGCGGGAGCCACGAGCACGCCGTTCTTCTCCAAAGTGAAGATAGTGACGTTGGCCGTCAGACCGGGCTTCAGCTTCAGGTCGTTGTTGCGGGCACTGATGACCACCTCGTAGGTAACGACGTTGCTCTCCGTCGTAGCCTGCTGACGAACCTGTGTCACTTGTCCCTCAAAGTGGTCATCGGGGAAGGCATCAACGGTGAACGATACGCGCTGACCTTCTTTCACGCCACCGATGTCAGCCTCATCGATGTCAGCAATGACGCGCATATCAGTCAGGTCCTGGGCAATGGTAAACAGCTCAGGCGTGTTGAACGAGGCGGCCACCGTCTGACCTTCCTCCACAGCCTTCGACAGCACCACACCGTCAATGGGACTGGTGATGGTGGCATAGCCGAGGTTCGTCTGCGCACGCTGAACACTCTCGCGGGCACTGTTCACTTGCTCCTTGGCCTGATTATACTGCAACTGGGCACTCTCATACTCGTCAGCCGAGACAAGGCCCTTTTCGTAGAGCGTCTTATAGCGCTGATAGTTGGCCTGCTGATAGTTCAGCGAACTCTGTGCCGACGACAGATTGGCTCGCTGGGCAGTCAGTTCACTGATGAGGTTGGTCTTGTCAAGCTCGGCGATAATCTGTCCCTTCTTGACCACTGAATTGTAGTCAACGTAGAGCCTCGACACGATACCCGACACCTGAGTACCTACCGTCACCGAGGTCACAGGCTCAATGGTGCCCGTAGCGGTGATGGTGGTCTGAATGTTGCCCTTATCCACCTTGGCGGTCTCAAACTCAACCTTCTCCTCCTTCTTGCCGCCCGACATCAGGAGATAAGCGACGATTGCCACGGCGATGACGGCCACTGCAATCCAAAGTTTCTTGTTCTTCATATCTTTTGTTTTTTATTGGCTAACTCATAGTTTTCTCCCTTGATAGAACTTCAGCATCTGCATGTTCAGGATGGTCATATACTTCGACTGCAGACAGTTCTGCTCAGCCTGCAACAGGCGGTCCTTGCCCGACATCAGTTCCACGATGTTCGTCAGACCTACATTGAACTTCTCCTGCAACAGGCCGTAGCTCTGACGTTCGCTCTCGACGGTGGCCAGCGCAGCACGGAATTTCTGCTGATTGTTGGTGGCGTCGAGCCAAAAGTTCTCGATGGTCTGGTAGAGCTGCTTCTGCTTGTCCTGCAGGGCCAGCAGGTTCGTCTCACGCTGCAGGCGGGCCTTGTTGACGTTGGTTTTCGTCTGCCGCTGGTCGAAGATGGGCATGGTGACACTGATGCCTGCTCCCGAGTTGAAGTTGAACTTCATCTGGTTGCCCCATCCGTTGTTCGATAGCGAATTGGTGTTGCTGCCCGCACTGGCCGTCAGGTTTACCGTCGGCATGTGTCCGGCCTTGGCTATGTCGATGCTCACGTCGCTGCTCTTCACGGCCATCTCGGCACTCTGTATCTCAGGGCGGCTGGCTAACGCAAGCTCATAAACGCTCATCACCGCCGGCACCTGGTCCAAAGCCAGCTGGTCGGTAGTGGCCGAGGCGTCGGGTACGGCAATGTCGAACTCCTCGTCGCCCATTATCTCAAGCAATTGCTTGAGTTGTAGCTTGTAGTTCTTCACCTGCGTCTCGGCGCTCACAATATTGTATTCGTCAGTAGCACGCTGCGACGACAACTGAGCCAAGTCGGCCTTCGACATTTTGCCTACTTTTACCATCTCCTGCCCGCGCTCCTCGTTCTTCTTGCTCGTCTTCAGGCTCTCCTCGTTCACCTTCACGGCTTCCTCCAAATAGAGTATCTGCACATAGAGCTGGGCTATTTTTTCCTGAATGGAGTTGGCCGTCTCCTGAATTCCAAGCTCTGCCTGTCCCTCCGACAGTTTGTTGAGCTTCACCTGATTGCGGTTACGGTTGCCGTTCCACACCGTCCACGAGGCATTCAACCCGTAGGAGCCGTTGTAGGATGTCTTGTCGATGCCGGTGTTCACCGTTCCATTGGTAACGGTCGCCATGCCCGACTCCTGCCAAGGACGGTAGGAGAGGTTATGGTTTGTCGACGCATTGAGCGAGGGCAACAGGGCAGCCTTCGACTGACTGACATCCTCCTTGCTCGACTGCAACTGCAACTTGGCTCGCTGCAACGTGATATTGTGCTGCATGGCGTAGTCGATACACTCCTGTAGCGTCCAATGTTTTGTCTGGGCGGTCAACGACGCCGACAGCATCAGGGCCACAGACAACAAAAAACTATTCTTCTTCATTCTCTATTCTCGTTTTTGCCATGCAAAAGTAATAAGAATCTGTGATTTACCGAAATCTGCTAACAAAAATAAACATTTATTTCATGTCATTCGGCCATGAAACTAAAAGAGAGCACATCATTTTTGATGTGCCCTCTCTGAAATTGCTGTGGGGTTTGTATTCCGCTTACTTCTCGGCAGGCTCAATCATCTTCCAAATACCGGCGGCGAGAGCACCACCCACGAACGGGCCAACAATGAAAATCCAAAGGTTGGCAAGGGCTGTACCACCTTGGAAAATGGCGGGAGCGATAGAGCGGGCGGGGTTCACCGAAGTGCCTGTATAACGGATGCAGACGAGGTGGACAAGAATCAGCGACAGACCGATGGCAAGTCCGGCGAAGTTGTTGGTGGCACCGTTGGTCTTGGCCGTAGCACCAAGCACGACGAGCACGAACACACAGGTGAAGATAATCTCAGCCAACAGGCCGCCCATCACCGATACATTGGCCTGCAAGTCGTTGGCACCCGTACCTTCGAGACCGGGGACATTGGCCGTCAGCAGGGCCAACAGGGCCGAGCCGATGAAGGCACCAATCACCTGAAACACCATGTACATGCAACCTTCCTTGGCATCCATGCGTCCGCTGAGGATGCAACCGAGCGTGATGGCCGGATTGATGTGGCAACCCGAAATGCCGCCTATCGTGTAGGCCATTGCCACCACGGCCAAGCCGAAGGCAAAAGCCGTACCCACCACTGCGGGAATGTTGTTTACAGGGTCACAACCAAGGCTCACGGCAACGCCGCAGCCCATCAACACGAGCACCATCGTGCCCACCATTTCTGCTAAATACTTTTTCATAACGCTTAAATGTTTAATGGTTAATACTATTAACGTTCAATACTCATTGTTCAACGTAGTCAAAGTAGTCGAAGTCGGCATACGTCTTCCCGTTACCCGTATAGCTTCGGTTCAGGGTGGCATACATGCCTATCGTCATACCCGTGAAGCCACCCACCACCTCCGTGCTCAGCAGGGCGCAGTCCACCTTGTCGAGCGTCACGAACGCATTGCCGTCGAGCGAGTAGTCAAAGTAGTACATCTTGCCGTCGCTGCGTACACGGAGCGAGCACACGGTGTTGGGAATAGACACCGACTTCTTGACGAAGCTCACACTCTTCATCGTCATCTTCAGCGCCACCGTCATACCCTGCCTCGTCTGACACAGGCAGAGGTCGGCATGGCCGTCGTTTATCTGATAGACCGTCAGTCCCGCCTCGTCGCCCCGCAACGACTCTTCGAAATCAACCCTCGTCTCAGCCGTAAACACGGGACTCTCCTGACGGCGGCCTACGAAGGTGGGACGCTGATTGTCCGTCAGGCTGCTCAGGCTTGCCGTCAGTCGCAACTTGCCCCTGAACTGCTCGTAGTGCGCCGAGTCGGGATTCTGTATGTACACCCACTCAGGCCCCAACGGCTTGTCGAACGTAGTGCGGATGTGCCGCCCGCTCTTCGGCTGTGACTCACAGAACCGGGGTGTCGTCTCAGCCGACATCAGCGTGTCCACAGGCTGCCCCCCGTTGACGACGGGCCACTCACCCTCTTTCCACTCCACAGGAGCCAAGTAGGTCTCGCGCCCTAAGTGATGATAGCTGCCGCCGAAGTTGCGGTAGCCCAAGAACACTATCCACCACGAGCCGTCCTCAGCCTGCACCAAGTCGCCGTGACCCGTGCCCTGTATCGGGTTCGTCTGTCCCGCCATCGAGCAGTGCGTCAGCAGCGGATTGGCAGGGTTGGCCTCGTAGGGGCCGTCTATCTTCCTGCTGCGGGCTATGGTCAGGCTGTGAGCCATCTCCGTGCCACCCTCCGATATCAGCAGGTAGTAGTAGCCGTCCTTCTTGTAGATGTGCGGCCCCTCGGGGTAGCGTCCGCCCGTACCCTGCCACAGTGCCTTCGAGGGCGAGAGCTGCCGCCCCGTGGCGGGGTCAATCTGACACAGCATGATGGTATTGTCGGGATTGCTCACCATGTAGCACCGCCCGTTCTCGAAATACAGCGAGGGGTCTATGCCGCCCTGCTTCAGCCACTTAGGCTCGCTCCAAGGCCCACGCGGACTCTTCGCCGTCACCATGAAGTTGCCCCCGTTACCCACGTTCGTCGTTATCATATAATAGGTGCCGTTGTGGTGACGTATGGTCGGCGCGTAGATGCCAAGCCACGAGTTGGCACCCTTCAGCGGCAACTGCGACTCGCGGTCGAGCACATTGCCCGTCAGTTCCCAATTCACCAAGTCCTTGGAATGGTAAACAGGCACGCCGGGGAAATATTGGAACGAGGAATTCACCACGTAGAAGTCGTCGCCCACCCTACAAATGCTCGGATCGGGATGGAAGCCGGGAATAATGGGATTCCTGTACTGCCCAACGGCACTCAGGCTCATTCCTAACAGAATACTGATAATCCCCAACAGTTTCATCATACTATCGCGTGAAAGTTAGAATTCGGTTGCAAATTTAATAAAAAAATCTTTACGCTCCAAACTTTAGGGCATAAAAAAAGGGGCTTCGCTAAGCCCCAACCTTTTGTTAACCTTAAATCTAATACTATGAAAAACACAGTGCAAAGGTAATACCTTTCTTATTATTATGCAAATATTGCCGTCTCTTTTGGTGTAAAACATACATTTTATTGATATAAGTCAATTCCGCGACACTCAAATCTCTGATATTCCCCCCACGCCGTCGCGCTTCAGCTGCTTCTCCTGCGGGTTGCCGCCATACTTCAGCGAACCCACGCCGCTCACCCTGCCGTCGATACGCTCGGAGGCATAGCACCTGATGCCGCCCACGCCGCTCACGTCGGCTTTCACCGACTTGGCCTTCAGCCCATCACCCTTGATGCTGCCCACACCGCTGCAGTCCAACTCAGCACGGTCGGCCACACCCTTCAGCTCGATGCTGCCCACACCGCTGCAATCGGCCTCCAAATGTCCGATGGCGAGTCCCGACAGGTACAGAGTCCCCACGCCCGAATTCTCGACCGACAACTCGTCGGCCACCAACTTGTCAGCCTCAACACTCGCCACCCCTCTGTTGTCCAACCTCCGCAGCGTGGGCGAATAAACCGTCACGTCCACATTCTTCGCGTCGATATTCACGTTTTCCCTCGCGAACTCTACCGACAACTCACGGTTGCTCACCTCAAACTTAAACAGCTCCACGTAGTTGTCGGGGCACGACAGCACCACCCTGAAGTCGCCATCCTTGCTTTGGATGTACTTCACGTTGGCCACCACGTCGACCTCCAACTCGTCGAACTCCTTCTGCTTGTACTCCTTCTTCACCAAGGTGCTGCTCGGCTTAATCTTCAGCCCGCTGCCGATGTTTACCACCTTCTCAACGTTGCACGAGGCAAGCACCACCATGCAAACCAATGCTAAAATCACGCTCTTTTTCATAACTTCCTTCTTCGTTTTAGTTTCACATTTACACGTTAGACGCAGCAGATGCCCAAAAAGTTTCAGAAAAACGAAAAAAAAACATTATAACAATATAACAATATAACATGAGCCCCCTTTTTTATGAGCAGTTTTTGACTGAAAGTCTTGGCAGAACAGAAAAAAACAGTTATCTTTGCATGCAAAGCAGTTAATAGGATAATAATTATGGCAGACATTTCAATCAAGCAGTTTCCCGAACTGTTCGACGGGAAGAAAATAATGTACGTCCACGGGTTCGGCAGCAGCGGGCAGTCGGGGACGGTGAGCCGTATACGCGAGGTGCTGCCCAACGCCAAGGTGATAGCGCCGGACCTTCCGATAAAGCCGCAGGAGGCGTTGGACCTGCTGAACAGGACGTGCGCGGCGGAGCGGCCCGACCTTATCATCGGCACGTCGATGGGCGGCATGTATGCTGAGCAGCTCTACGGGTTCGACCGCATACTGATAAACCCGGCCTTCCGCATTGCCGACACGATGGGCGAGCACGGGCTGACGGGCAAGCAGCAGTTTTTCTCGCCACGACGCGACGGCGTGCAGGAGTTCTACGTGGACAAGGCGTTGGTGAAGGAGTACCGTGCCATCACCGAGGGCAACTTCGCCCATGCTGACGACCCGGACGAGCAGCACCGCGTCTACGGACTGTTCGGCGACAAGGACGAGTTGGTGCATACGTTCGACCTGTTCCCCTACAGGCAGGGCATCTCCTTCCACGGCGAGCACCGCATGAACGACCACTCGTTCATGCACTCGGTGGTGCCCGTCATCCGATGGATTGACGACCGTCAGGAGGGTCGTGAGCGCCCCATCGTGTACATCGGCACTGAGACGCTGTGGCAGAAGGACGGGATGGTGCGCTCGTCGATGCAGAAGGCTGTGCGCATGCTGACAGAACGCTATCAGGTGTACTTCGTGTCGTTCGACATGGGGGCCGACGGCATCGGGCGGCTGAAGGAGCGGTTGCAGGAGTTCATCGGCGTACCGGCTTGGGGTCACACGGTGGTCACTGAGCAGCGTCACCTGCTCTACGGCGACTACCTGATACAAGGTGGGTGTGGCGCACGGTGGCCCGGCAAGGAGCCTGAACCGATGGCCACACCCATAGAGTTGGGCAGCGACACGTTCAAGACGTGGGATGACGTTATAGAATACTTCTCGCGCTTGGGCGGGCAGTGACGTTGGACGTTGAACGTTGAACATTGAACGTTGAACGTTGAACGTTGATTACTGCACTATCACGACGCCGCCGTTGGTGGGTATCTCGACCTTGAGGGTCTTCTTCTTGGGCAGTTTCACTTGGGTCAGCTGCCCGTTCATGTAGAGCTGCGCTGTGCCTGCTTCGAGCATGGGGAGCGTCAGTGTGCGCTTCACGGGTTGGTCGGCGGCATTGATGCCTGCCACATACCACGTGCTGCCGCTGCGGCGGGCCATGATGACGTATTGGCCGGGATAGCCGTCGATGAACTGCACCTCGTCCCACGTCGTCGGCACCTGCTTCATGAAGTCGACGGCCCAAGCGGGGGCATCGGTCAGGTTGTTGGGGGCCATCGCGAAGTGCTGCACGCTGCTTTGGAACAGGACAGCGGTGGCCAAGGCGAAGACATCGCTCGTCTTGCGCACCGTACCGTGCTGATTGTCAGCGTTATAGTACTTGTTCAGGGTGGAACCGCCAAAGTCCATCGAGCCGACGGTGTTGCGTATGAAGGTGTGGATGCAGGCGTTGCGTGCCTCGGCGTCGCAGGCTCCCTGTCCGAAGTGCAGGTTCTCGGAGGCGAGCACGGCCTCGGAGGCCACGTAGTTGGGGTACATTCTCTCCCACCCTCTCGGCAGCGTGCAGCCGTGGAAGATGCACTGAATGCCGAACTCGTTGGCGTCGGTCAGGATGTCCTCGTAGAGTTGCATCATCGGCTGCTTGTCGCCGCCGAAGAAGTCGACCTTGATGCCGAGTATGCCGTTGTCCTTCATCCACTTCATCTCCTGACGGCGGGCCGCCGAGCGGTCCATCTTGCCTATAGGCGTCTGCGGCGCGTCGTTCCACTGTCCGTTGCTGTTGTACCACAGGAAGATGCCCACGCCCTTCGACTTGCCGTAGCGGGCCAACTCGGCCATTTTCTCGTAGCCTATCTGACGGTCCCAAAAGGCGTCGATGAGCACCGAGCGCCACCCCATAGCAGCCGAGAAGTCGATGTAGCGCTTCTGCTCGTCGAAGTTACAGCTTGAGTCCATGCCGATAATCCACGACCACGACCCCTTGCCGTAGGTGTAGTCCTTCGAGGCCTTGTACTTGGGCTGCACAAGGTCGTTGGCCACGGTGGTCTCGACAATGTTCTTCAGCGTCTCGCCACAGGTGATGGTGCGCCAAGGCGTCACAGAGGGCAGGCTGACGGCAGCCGTAGTGCTGCCCTGACCGTTCATCTCGCCGGGCTGCGGGAAGCCTATCTTGTACTTCGCGCCGCCGTCGTTCAGCAGTCGGCAGGCCACGTAGTTGCCGTCGGTGCCGGTCTCGGAGATGAGCACCCAGCCCTGTCCTGTTTGTTGCTGTAATACAGCAACAGACGGGACTTTGAAGAGGCAGGGGAACGAGTAGCCTTCGCCCCAACCGTTCTTGCCCATCGTGTCGTCGAGGGTATAGCCCGTCTCGTAGGAGGGAGAGGTGCGGGCGAAGCCACCCATAGGCTTCGACTGCGGACAGAGGAACGTCGTGGTGCCCTCGGGCATGACAAAGCCGCTGGCCTCGTCCTTGACGACGGCCACCAAGGTCTCGCCGCCACGGTTCTTCTTGGAATACAGCTTATAGCGGAAGGCCACGTCGCGGCCCGTGACGCGGAAGATGACGTCGAGGGCGTGCCACCCGTCCTTCTCGAACTGACAGACGGCCTCGGTGGCCTCGTACCTCACATGGCTCTGCTTGGTGGTTTTCAGCGTGTACTCATCGTTGACGGTATGCACCTCACACTCTTTCATGGTCAGGCCCGTGGTCAGGTCGGCCACGTTGGTGTTCACGCCCAACGGTGAACGCTCCAAGAAGGTGACGCCGCCACGGACAACCTGATAGGTGGGCTTGCCGCCCTCGTCGTTCACGATGACGGTCATCTTGCCGTCGGGACTGTCGAAGCGTTTCTCGGTCGCTCCCACCGTCAGGGCCGTCAGCATCAGGACGGCCACTGCCATTGTTTTCTTGATCATTGCTTATTGCTGTTTGGTATAGTTTGATTCGTTCATAAAGAGGTACGAGGGCTTGTAGCCGCCCCAATCGACGACAATCTTCTCGAAGACGATGCCGGGGTGGCGGGGTTGCAGCTTCAGCTCGTGGGTGGTGCCGTTGCCGACGGGCAGTTCCACCACCTTCTCGACGATGCGGCGGGCCACGGCGGGATAGTAGTCGGAGTACATGTAGGGCTGACGGTCGACAAGTGTCTTGTTGAAGTTGACGACCTGCGGCTCCTGTCCGTCGAGGCCGACGGTGTATTCATAGCCGCCGACGTTGAGGAAGTCGAGCGTGGACTTCACCACGACGAGCACCTTGACGGTCTTGGGAGCGTCGACAGGCAGCGTGAAGCGGTAGGTCAGCGAGGCGTCGCCGACGGGCTTCGTGTAGGGCGTCAGGGCGACGGCGCTGCGGGTGCGGCCATAGTCGGGATAGACGGTCCAAGCGGTGCCCTCGGAGGCTGTGGCGCTATAGTAATGCTCAGCCTCGATGGCTACGTAGCCGTTGCTTGGGGCGAAGGTGTAGCCTGCCGCAGAGGCAGCGGGAACCGTGGTCGTGCGGGGCATCATGTCCTTGGGGAAGTTGTCGTTCCACGAACGGTAGCCGATGTGCTTCTGCGTCATCATGCCGTCCCACTTGCCACCGGCTATCTGCTTGTTGTAATAGCGGCAGAGCACGGAGTCGCGCTTGAAGCATCGCTCCACCTCGGCGGCCCACTCGTTGGCATCGGGACTGCCTGCCTTGGCCAAGTACTGATTCATGGCCTGAGCGTAGTACATATCGTAGAGATTGGCCATTGCCTGCACAGGGAAGAGCACCAACTGACGGTAGAAGTCGCGGGCCTCGGCAGGAATATCGTCGTAGAGGCGCACGGCACGGCGCTCCAAGCGGGCGTAGTCGTCGGCCACCTGCCGCCACTCGCCCGTCTCGACGTTATAGGTACGGGCGTCGAGCATCTCGGGAGTGACGCGGGCCATGTACTGACAGTTGCGGTTGTAGATGGAGGCGGCTTCGTCGGCGACAGGGCCGCTGAATACGCTGCGGAAGAAGCGGCGGGTGTGGTCGATGACCGTCTGCTGAGTGTACTCCTTGGGGTTCCACGCCATGTCCATGAACAGCTGAATGGGGTACTCCATCGGCTTCAGGTCGCCGACGTTGAGAATCCACATGCGCTGAATGCCAAAGTCGTAGGCCAACGACAGCTGCTCGAACATCTGCTGCGTCTGCGTGACGTTGAGCCACTTGGTATTGCGGGGAGCGCCCACGTAGTCTACATGGTAGTAGATGCCCCAACCGCCCTTGCGGCTGCGCTCGGCAGCTGTAGGCACGCGGCGTATGTCGCCCCAGTTGTCGTCGCTGATGAGTATCATCACGTCGTCAGGCACGCGGAGTCCGGCGTCGTAGTAGTCCTGCACCTCCTTATAGAGTGCCCACACCTGCGTGGTCTTCTCGGCAGGCTTGCCCGTCACGTCCTTTATAATCTTGCGTTGGTTGTTGATGATGCGCTCCATCAGCTTGGTGTCGGCCTTGTCGCTCATGGCCTCGTCGCCGTCGCCACGCATGCCGATGGTCACAATGTCCTCAGTACCGTTCATGCGCTCGATACCCTCGCGGAAGAACTGGTCGAGCTTCGCCTGATTGGTCTCGTAGTTCCAAGCGCCCCACTCACGGCGATGACGGGCATACTCCTGATGGTTGCGGGCCATCGGCTCGTGGTGCGAGGTGCCCATCATAACGCCCATCCTGTCGGCGGTCTTGCCATTCTCAGGGTCGTCGGCATAGAAGGCCCACCCCCACATGGCGGGCCACATCATGTTGCCCTTCAGGCGGAGAATCAGCTCGAACACCTTCTCATAGAAGCGGTGGTCGCCGTAGTCGGTGCCCCACGTGTTCTTCACCCACGACGTCAGGCACGGAGCCTCGTCGTTGAGGAAGATGCCACGGAACTCGACGGCAGGCTCGCCGTCCGTGTACGTACCTTTTATAATATAGGCCTCGGCGTGCTTGGCAACGGGCACGTCAGCCCACCAATACCACGGCGACACGCCCAGTTGGCGGCTCAGCTCGTAGATGCCGTAGATGGTGCCTCGGCGGTCGCTTCCGGCAATCACCAATTGGCCATTGACGGTGGTGATGATAAACTTCTCGCGCTTACCCTTCAGGTTGGCAAGCTTCAGGCGGTCGATGTCCTTGTTCTTGCCCAACGTACCGACGAGGATAGCAGCCTCCCCTGACCCCTCTTGAAGGAGAGGGGCACTTCCCATAACACGCTGAATGTCAGACTGCAAGTTACGGATGGCAATCTTCACGCCCTCGTACTCCTGCTGACTGAATCCGATGGTGGCACCCTTCAGCGGCAGGGCATCAGCCTGCGGAGTGAAGGTGACAAAAGGCTCGGCGGCACGTACTGCGGCACTTACTGCAACCAAGGCAAGTAGTGCGATGATGGTCTTACGTATCATATCTTATAACAGTTTAAATTCGTCAACATCAATATAACCTCCCGCCTTCTTCGTAGCGTAGTTGAAGATGGCGAACTTGCTGCCCATGAAGAAGCGGCGATAGTCGAATATGCAGCGGTAGTTCTTGGTACCAATCTGCTTCCACTCCTGACCGTCGAAGCTATAGTAGAAATTGGCAGCGTCGTTGTGGCCAGGTTGGAAGTCGCCGTCGATGCGCAGCCAAATCTTCTTCGACTTGGGCGACAGCTTGCTGAGGGCAATACCCTCAATCATCTTGTCATCAACGTTGGTGACGGCCTTCTCGCGGTCGGTCAGGCTGACTTTCTGCTCGCTCATCTCCAAATAGAACGTCTTGCCCATACACTTGATGGTCAGCGCACCCGTGTCGCCGTTGAAGGCGCAGAATCCGGCGCAGTCGCCGTCCTTCATCTTCGAATAGTCGATGCAGACCACACCGCTGCACGTCGGGCCAAACATGCGCTGCGTCAACGTGTTAGGAGCCAAGTAGAGGTTGGGCACCACACGGTTGGTCTTCAGACGCAGGAAGCCGGGACGCTCCGTCAGACTCCAAGCGTTGTCGATGGGATTGTGGTTCCACTGCCATTGCAGGCCTAACTTCGTTGAGCTGAAGTCGTCGGGCACGATGATGCTCTTCGTAGGCTCACCACTCTTATAGGGGCGCATGGTGTCGGGCACCTTGCCGTTCTCGTCGCCCAACATCGGCCAACCGTCAATCCAACGGACAGGCGACAGCGTCAGCACACGGCCCACGCCGCCACGGTCTTGGAACATGATGCCGTACCAGTCGCCGCTCTCGCTGTCGACGACAGTACCCTGTGCCAAATAGGAGAAACCGCCGAAGTCGCTCTCCAAGATGACGTTCTTCTCCCATGTGCCGTTCAGGTCCTTCGTGCGGTAGCACACCTCACGGCGATGACGGCCAGGGGCATAGACGTGACTGATGAGCTGGGCGTAGTAGGTGCCCTGATGCTTGATGACGCGGGTGCCTTCCAACAGACCGCGCTCGTCGGCCTCACGCTGAAAGTAGTGGCGCAGACTGCCCTCAACGACACCCTTCAGGTCGCGTGTAAGCTGACACATCTCGCCCGTTCCGAAGAACACGTAGGGCGTGCCGTCGTCATCGAAGAACAGGGTGGCGTCATGGAAGTGGCGCAGACGCGAGTGGATGGTCCACGGTCCTTCAGCCTTCGGAGCTGTGAAAATATAGGTGTCGCCCATAGGACCGGCCTCGTTGGGAGCCAAGAGTGCCCAAAACTTGCCGTCGTGGTACTTCAGCGACGTAGCCCACTGTCCGCGCCCGTAGACCGTACCTTCCTGCAAGTCGTACTTCGGCGAGTCGGTCAGCTTGTCGAAGATATAGCCGACGGTTTCCCAGTTCTTCAGGTCCTTCGAGGCCATGACGGGAGCACCCGGCATGAGGTGCATGGTTGTGGAAACCAGGTAAAAGGTGTCGCCGACGCGGATGACGTCAGGGTCGGGCACGTCGGCCCACAGCATGGGATTCTGAATATTTTCGGTTTTCTGAGTCTGGGCCGAGGCGCATACAGGCAGCAGCAAGGCCATCATCAAGGTCTTGATTCTCATAACTTTATCTGTTTTTGTTGTCCATCATAATCTATCGTCTGACTGTTGCCGTTAGGCAGCACAACGGTGAACCGACGCGACTTCAGCATGCCGGGGTATTCGCCCTTGCGCTCGCCGATGGTCAGCGTGCGGCTCTTGTCGTTCCAAAGGAAGGTAATGGTGCTATGGACGCCCTTCTCGTAGTTGTAGCTGTCGCCCTCGTCCTCGTAGAGGGTGAACGTGCCGTCGGCACCTGGATAGACGCGCATTTCGAGGTTGTCCCAAGCCTTCTCGCCTACATACTGCATCTCAGGGCCGAGGGGCACAATGCTGCCTGCACGGACGAACATCGGCACCGTCTCCAACGAGGTCTGCAGGGTCACGATCTGACCGCCCTTAAATTGCTTACCCGTCCAGAAGTCGTACCATGAGGCACCCTTTGGCAGATACTTCGAGGCGGTCTTCACAGCAGTGAAGTCAACGTTAAGGTTATCGTTACCGTTGACGTTGTTCTGACGGTCCCAGCCCGTCATGGCGTTGGTACGGATAATCTTCTCTTCCGTGTACTGCGGGTCGACGATGGGAGCAGCGAGGATGCTATGGCCGAACATAAACTCGTCGGTAGTGTTCCACACCTTCTTGTCGGCAGCAAAGTCGGCGAACAGCGGACGCATGTAGCTGTCGTTGGCGGAGGTCACCTGCCAAGCCGTACTATATAAATAAGGTATAAGACGATAGCGCAGGCGAATCATCTTTTCAATAGCGTCGTAGACGGGTTCGCCTTTCTTGCCAAACTGCCATATCTCACGGGGAGCATCGGCACCGTGACTGCGGAACACAGGGCAGAACAGGCCATACTGCATCCAACGCACGTATAGTTCTTGGAACTGCGGATTCTTGGGAGCCGAACCACCGCCCCGCGTGTTATACGAGCCGCAGAAGAAGCCGCCGATGTCGGTATTGAAGTTGGGGTTGCCCGTCAGCGTGAAGCTCAGTCCGGCAGGCACCTGCTTGCGCAACATGTCCCACGACGAATTGACGTCGCCGCTCCACATGTTGGAGCCGTAGTGCTGCTGTCCGGCAAACGACGAGCGGGTCATGATAAAGACGCGCTTGCCCCGGTCGTCCTTACGCTGCGACTGGTAGATGCCACGCACCGTCTCCAAGGGGAAAGCGTTGCGCTGCGAGCGCCAAGTGCCACCATAGACCTTATGCTGGTAGTCGCTCTCACGCGGATTGAAGAAGTCGGGGTCGGTAGAGTCCATCCACCACGCATCGGTGCCGTAGTCGTAGAGACGCTTCAGGTGCTTCCAGTAGATGTCGCGGGCCACAGGACTGAAGGCGTCGTAGACCTTCACGCCCGACGGATAGTCCATGACGGGAGGCCATACGTGCGAAATGCCGCTCTGCGGCCAAGTCTCGATGGGCAGCAGCAGTCCCTTCTCATTGAGTTCGCGGAACTGCATCGTCTGCGGACCGAAGCTGGCCCAAATGCTAATCATGAAGTGGGCGTGCTTCTTGTGTACGTTGTCTATCATCTGCTTGCCGTTGCTGAAGTCCTCAGCCAAGAAGTCCATAGCGTTCCACAAGTAGTTTGAACCCCAGTACTGCCAGTCCTGGATAATGCCGTCGAGGGGCACGTTCAGCGCACGGTACTGGTCGACAATACCCTCTGTCTCGCGGGCCGTCTTGTAGCGTTCCTTCGACTGCCAGAAGCCGTAGGTCCACAGCGGGAACATCGGCACGTCGCCGCTCAGGTGGCGCATCTGGGCAATCACGCCGTCGGCACTTCCGCCATACATGAAGTAATAGTCAATACCCTCGCCGGCCTCCGAGGTAAACGACATTCCGTTGGCATCGTCGTCGAACTGCGTCGGCGAATAGTTCTCCCAATAGAGGCCCCAGCCCTTGATGCTCTGTAGCACACTCTGGAAGTCCTCAAGGTTCGACTGCTCCATGCGCTTGTGCTCGCCTCGGCGGTTCATCTTGCCGTTCTGAATGGTGCCAAGACCGTAGATGGCCTCGTCCTTGTCGAGCGTGAACACCTGCTGCACTTTTCCTAAGTCGCAGCTCTTTTCACGCAACAGCAGCTTGCCCTTGGCCGTTGAGAAAGTGAGACACTTGGTCTTGGGGTCCAGCTTCACGGTCAGTTCACTACTCGACCACACATTCCCTTGTTGCCTCACCGCCACCTGTTCCGGCTTAGCTGTCACAACAAGGGTTTTCGTGGGCTGTCCCTTCACGATGTGTACAATACTTGGCGTAAAGAACTCAATCTTCACGTCCTGTGCCCATGTAGCTTCTGCGGTCATCATTACCGCCAGCAGCATCATCAGTTTCTTCATCTTCGTAGTAGTTTTAGATTTTGTGTGCAAAGTTACACATTATTTATTGATAAGATATAGGTTTTCGTCTCAATTACATGCGCGTTTTTGTCCGCTCCTCACTCTCAAGCCGTCTCCTCAGCTCATCGGCATTGGTATCGACGGGCCGCGAGGTGAAATCGGGCGTGTTGTAGGAGTCGAGCGACTGTCGGTAATAGTCCTTGGGGTTGCGCTGGGGCAACAGGAACGGCTTGGTCGCCCGTCCCTCTTCATCGATGGAGGAGAAGTAGACACGGGTATAGAGTCCGTCGTCGCGGCGGCTGGTAAACAGGAACCAGCGGCTGTTCGCCGACCAATTATGGAAGCTCTCGGCCCTCTCGGTATTCACCTCGTCCAAAGGGCGCGTCTCGCCTGTTTGCAGGTCGAGCAGCCACAGGTCGGCCTCAGGGTGCCACACCGAGAAGTAGCCGTAGTCCACCTGTGTGTACATCAGATAACGTCCGTCGTAGCTGGGCCGAGGCCAAGTAACGCTCTTGCCTATGCGATAGGCGCTGATGAGCGTGTCAACCTTTTGCCCTATGCAGCCCGTTGCCGCATCGAAGCTGACACGGCAGAGGCTGTACTTCTCTTTATCATAATCGGTAGGATATATCTGGCGGCGGGCGGTGGTAAAGTAGAGCCAGCACCCATCGGGCGAGAAAGCTGGCGTGTTCTCAGCCCACAGTCTCTTCATGATGAGTGTGTCCTTCAGGATGGTGCGTGTCTCGGTGTCGTACACAAAGACGTCGGACGACGAGTCGTAGACCTCAATGCGCTTCGGCCCTGACAGGTGGAACATCTGCGACGTTTTGTTGGTGGAGAAGGCGCAGTAGCGGCCACCGGGATGCCAATAAGGATAGACCATAGCTCCACCCAATGAGTCGTTCTTCGACTGGAGCACCTCTATACGGCCCTGCCGGCTGATAACTGTGCCGCCATGATCAACACGAGCGTGGAACACATACTGGTCAGGATTGGTGCGGTTGGCGGTATGGCAGTTCAGGCAGGTTTCCGTCAACTGGCTGTTCTCAATAAGAGCCGACTCCTCGAAGGTTGACAACCGGCGCTGATAAAGTCCCATAGACCCGAACAATTGATAGCCTGGGGCTATGCGGCGGTAGGTAATGCCCCATGCGCCAATGGAGTCGGGACTGACATAAAGGGTGAAGTCGCGGTAACGGGTCCACCGCCCGTCCTGCCGTGCACAGACCGTCACCGTCAGGCTGTCGCCACGGTTGGCTGTCAGCAGACGATGCCACTCGCCGATGTCGAAGTCGGCATATTCACCATTTGCATGCAGTGAGCCGCCTTTGCTGCCCTTTACCTCCACGTCCATCAAGGCAATGCTGTCGCTCAGCATGGAGAAATTCAGCGGGGCAATGTCCACAGGGACTGTCACCCCTATGTAGTCAGGATATATCTGAGGATACTCGTCAACCGATGAAGCATCCTTCGGTGTATCGGAAGAACAGCCGACTGCCGACAGCCAACAGATGACTGCCAGAAGAAGGCTACATAAAGAACTGGTCTTGTGTCTTTTCATAGTTTTCACGAAGTTTACTAAACACAGGATGCTGACTGATTTGCTCCGGATGCATAGCCAGCGTCCTCATAGTTTGTACCCAGTCGGCACTGGAGAAGTGCTGCTCAACAATGGCGATATATTTCAGGGCCAACTCGTACTGCCCAGTAATGAGCGCCGTCTCGGTAAGTCGCCTCAGGGGGCGTTCGCAGTCGGTCACATCGGCGTGTTTCACCATTGCCTCGAAGGCAGCACGCTGCGCCATTGTCACCATGCCAAGCTGTATGTAGACATCGCTCAGCATCATAGCCGCCAACTCGCTGGAGAGGGCATCGTGCGAGTCGGACAGACATTCGAAGACGGCATCCTGCCCCGCCTGTCCCAAACGGTACTGCGCCAGTCTCACTACCTTGCGGCAGGCCAGCGAATGAGTAGGCTCGTGGAAGTTCTTCTCCACTATCTGCTCCCATTTCCCGTTTAACTGCAACACGTCATACGCCCGTTCCTCCTCCGTTCCGTCCAAAGGCGTATTGGACGAGCAAGACGAAACAGCGGCAATCAATACCGGCAGCAACAGCCACGAAACAATTCTTTTCATTATAGCAGTCATCAGTCGTGCGGGTTTCTACATTAACTGGAATAGTTCTCTATCCGGCAGGTATGCTGTTTCGTCTCTCGGTCGTAATTAATCCCGACAAGCAGAAGCCGGTCAGCATACTCGGCCACCTTGGCTGGATAGTTCTTGCGGTGTATCTGATTGATGGCCGAGTCGGCATCCTTATCACACTTCAGTTCAAGGACAATGGCAGGCGAATCAACGTTCTTACGGGGTATGAGCACGATGTCGGCAAAACCCTTTCCTGTAGCCAATTCACGGTGCATAACGTAATCGTTGCGGGCATAGTAGTAGGCTATGGAGAGCACACAGGCAAGTGAATTCTCATTATTATAACTGAGAATGCTGGTATGCTCGTCGTGAGCGGCATCGATACCCTCTGCCACAGCTTTCTCGTCGCCGTCGAGTGTGGCTTGTAGCAGTTGCGCAGAAGCTTCTATAGCAGAAACAACATGCTGCCAGTTGTTGGCTTCTACAGCATTCACCATTTCACCCGCTACTTCACGGTTAGGAATGTAACATTCCTCCTTGTTCCAATCGTATGACAAATAGCCTAAGTGAATGAGTACGGTCAGCACGTCGTCTTTACTGTAGATCACAGACATATCATTCTGGAATTTGGTGGGATTCACCTTGCAACGACCTCCGGCAAGCATTCTTATGACATCATCCTTCAGACCATCATAGTTCATCTGAATATAGTTGGCCACAGTATCGTAGGCACCCGTCGAGGCCCAATAGCTCTCACAGCTTTCATTGTAGATTGCCTGCATGACGCTGTTAGGATTAAACATTGACGTCTGACGGCCTATCTGATAGCCGTCGTACCACTTTTCCAATTCATCGAAGTCCATGTCGTGCTTTTCAGCCAATGTGCGAACTTCATCCTTCGTAAAGCCGAAATACTGCGACAGTGGACCAGCCTTAATCATCGAGTATTCGGTAAAGTTGTTCATGGCCGACTGGGTCTTATACTTCTTGACGGGCAGGATGCCGGTCATATAGACACCTGCAAACACCTGCATGGTCTGTCCGCCTTTGAACATACGTCGCAGCCAGTTGACGTATTCGTCCATTGCCTTTGTGCCAGGCTTGAATTCACGGCAGATAGCATCCCACTCGTCAATAATGAAGATAAACTGCTTTTGTTTGGCAGCAACAATTCGGATAAGATAGGCCATCAGGTCATCGTCATCCTGAAGTGGAACATCAGGATATGCTGCACAGATATCTTTCCTCAGTTGTTTATCCATCTGACGCACAATTTCCTCATCCTTGAATCTTGTCACGAAATCGGAGAGGTCCAGAAAGATGACGGGATACTTGTTCAGATGTCGCTCGAACGAAGGGTCGCCAGCAATCTGCAAGTCGGCAAACAGTGAGCGAGAGTCGCACGACTGATCGTAGTAGGCGCAAAGCATCTTGGCAGCCATCGACTTGCCAAAGCGGCGACTACGCGACACACAACTGAAACGTCGCTCCGTGAAGAGCGTACCATTGACTACGGAAATCAGTCCCGACTTGTCAACGTACTCACTATTACGGGCAGACCAGAATCCTGCGTTACCGACATTAATATATGTTCCCATATAGACGCATAATTAACTTGCCACATTAGGTTTCTCGGCTACAAAGATAACAATTTTCCTGCTGATTACCAAAAAAACAGAGCGAAAGATACAAAAAGTTTCCAAAAGGCAAGCAATAAAAGATGCTGCGTCGGGGTGGCGCAGCATCTTTGAATGGAATTATCTGTGATAATTAGTCTCTGTAAGCCTCGTTCTGCTCGCAAAGCGGGTTCTTCATGATTTCGTCCATCGGGATGGGCATATCCATCTTCAGGTCGTTGTAATCATAGTCACGGTTGGTCCAGGGCACATCCTTCAGATCCACAACGTCACGCTTCGGATAGTTGGTAGCCACGTGGTCGGCCATGAAGCCTGACTTCTGCATATCGGGACGGAGGCACCACTCGCAGTTGAACTCCTTACGGCGCTCGGTGTTGACAGCCACCTTCCAGACTGGAGAGCTGAAGCCCTTCTGGGCAGCGTATGCGGTGTAGTACTCCTTAGCAGGCTTGCGCAGGTCGTCGTTGCTGCCGAAGGGGAGAGGATACTCGGTGCGGGTCTTGTGGAACACGCCACCGTTCTCATCGCTACCGTCTACACGGCCCACCCAGTCAGCATAACTGTTGTAGTAAGGCAGGTACTTGCTGGTGAGGTCGCCCTCCTTGCCAGCCTCCAGCTTACCGAAGGCACGCTCACGCAGCTTGTCGAGCTGAGCCCAAGCAGTAGCATCATCGCCACCATTGAGGCGGAACAGGCACTCTGCATAGTCGAGCATCACGTTCGGCAGACGCTTCCAGTAAATAGGAGTCGGGCTCCAGTGACCATCACCCCAAGACTTGTAGTCGGCAGAGGCAGTACGCCACATCTTAGAACTCCAGATAGAAGGTGCCCACTCACCGTTGTTGAAGTGGAACTGCTTGGTGGTGGTACCAGAACCACCCTTGCCGAGTACTTCCTGCAGATACGGATTCACACCGTAGATAGCGGGCTCGTACCAGCCTTCATACTGAGGATCGTATGCGGGGTTGTTCGGGTCGATCTGAGGAACAGCACCCGTGTAACAAGAACCCTGACGGCGCTTGTCACCCTTCTCATAGCAAGAGTACCACTCCCAAGAGAGGTAGAGCGAACCCCAACCACCATTCTCAGGACATGCAGTGTACCACTTCAGCATCAGGTTTGAGGTCAGGTTATCCCACTTACCCCAGTTGCTGCCTTCGTCGAGCTGCTCCACCCAGATAGCCTCGGGTCCCCAAGCAGAAGCGGGATCCCACAGCGTGGTGAATGAAGGATTCAGCTGATAGGTATTGCTGTCGAGAATCTTCTTGAAGCACTCGGCTGCCAGCTGGTAGCACTCATTGGCTGTTGTAGGAGCAACACCCGTACCCTGAATGCCATTAGCGCCTTCGGTCAAGCGGTAAGCTTTCCACATATAGGCATCGCCCAAGAAAGCCAGAGCCATACCCTTGGTGCAGCGGCCATACTCGTTGTCAAACGGTTTCCAGTCAAGCAGGTCGGCAGCAGCCTTGAAGTCTTCGATGATGAAGTCCCACATCACAGCGTAGTTCTCGGCCTTTGCCTTCATAGGCGTGTTCAGGAAGTTCTCGCCTGTTGCCAGCATGGGAACGCGGCCGAAGGTGGTAGCCAGCCAGTGGTAGAAGAAGCCACGCAGCGCACGGCCCTCACCCTCCAGGTCTTTCTTCATTTTCACATCAATCACATCCTCAGGATAGTCCTTCAGCTTGTCTAAGAAGTCGTTGGCACGGCAGATAGCGGCATACACATGCTTCCAGCCCTTGAGCAACTCGTCAGAGTTGGCATTCCATGCCTGCACGTTCCAGTTCTTATCCCAACCCGTAGCCTGAGTATCAATCGTCGGGTGGCAACCTGTGAACAGATTGGGCTTGAATCCCCAGTCACCGTCATAACTACCATTGGGGAATACCATGTCATAGACACCGTTCAGTGCCCTCTTGGCATTCTCTTTGCTCTCGTATGATGCAGCAGGGTCAACCACATCGTAAGCCTTCACATCCAGGAATTTCTCGTTGTCACAAGATGTCAGGCCAAGACCCGTCACGCTGCACAAAGCTGCACTTAAAATAAAATATCTTGTTTTCATATATTCTTACTTGTTATTTAGTTTGTTTGTATACCTTCTGTGATTCAAGAATATCATTTACTTAACCTCAGAGATAATCACCGAACGGCTGAGCTGCTCGTCGTTGAAGTACATGTAGTCAACACCGCCCTTAGAGTCCTTAACCAGCTGAGAGGCGGGAACGCCATACTGCTTGGTGAGGATGTCGTAAACGTTCTGGGCACGACCCTGAGCCAGCTGGGCATTGCCCTCGGCAGTACCGGTCTGCTTGTCAGCATAACCAATCACGTTGTACTTCTTGTTCGGGGTAGCCTTGATCATCTGTGCGATGGTCTCGAGGTTCACCTTCTCACGGTTCACCACGTCGGTGGTGTTAACAACAAAGTTCACCAAATACGGGAATGTAACCACTTCCGTGCTCTTCACGATTTCCTTCTCGGGCTTGATGTTGCGAGCCTGAGCCAGCTGGTCGCGGAGACTGTTGATTTCGCTGTTCAGACGGTCAATCTCAGCATTGTCCTTCACATAGACAGTCTTGGTGGCTGCGGCAGCTTCATCCTTACCGAAGGTGACATTCACACCTGCCATGAAGGTACGGGGCTGCGGGTAACGACCGGTGTCAAGACCGGTGAAGAGTACAGAACCGCTACCGCACTCAGGATCGCCGTACTTGTTATAACCAGAGATGGTCAGCAGGTTGCTCACACCAACATATACACGTGCCTTCTGGATGGCAATCTTGTTGGTCAGGCTCTGCGGGAGGGTGTAACCCACCTGAATGTTCGAGATACGCAGGAAGTCGCCGTTCTTCACCCACATGTCGCTGACACGGTAGTTACGGTTCGGGTCGAGGATAGCCAGACGGGGCAGTGAACCGCTACCATTGCGGAATGCATCGTTGTAAGCGTCCTCAAGGATGTTAGGAACGGTCTGGTCGTCAAACTGACCCATGCTCGACAGCTTCATAGCTGAGTAAGACAGGATGTCCTGACCAAACACACCATACATATAGAGGTTGAAGTCCCAGTTCTTATAGACAGCACCTAAGGTAAGACCATAGTTCAGAGTGGGGAAGCCATTACCCAGGATCTTACGGTCGTTCTGGTCGATGGTGTGGTCACCATTGAGGTCTTCGAACATCATGTCACCAACTGCCAGCGGGTGGTCTTGGTCGCACTTCGATTCAGCATCACCACCTGCGGTATGCCAATTGCCTTCAGCATCCTGCCAGTCTTTAGTCAGATAGTCGGTGTACTCCTTCAACTGCTGCTCATTCTGGATGATACCCTTTACTACGTAGCCATAGTATGAACCTACAGCCTCGCCCTCCATACAGATAGAGTGGTTGTTCCAGTAACCGTTACCGTCGATAGCACCGACCTGAGAGCCGTCGTATCTGCTTGCACCGTTGTTGTCAGAGCAGGTGTTGTACAGAGGATCACCCATCTTCTTCACCTTATTCTTAAGAGTAGAACCAGTCAGACGAGCGTTGAAGCTGAAGTCCTTGTTGAACTGCTTGTGGTAGCCAAGAGCAAACTCGAAGCCTTTGTTCTCAATCTCACCATAGTTGGTGTAAACCTCAGTGTAACCAGCTGACGGACGCATCTGGCGATAGAGCAGCAGGTCCTTGGTCTTCTTAATGAAGTAGTCAACAGTGATGTCCCAGTTCTGCAGGAAAGCAAAGTCGATACCGAAGTTCAGCATCTCGGTGGTCTCCCACTTCAGGTCAGCATCCTTCAGCGGCATGAAGAAACCGATGTCGCGGACACCGTTACCCCAAGCACCAGAAGAGCCATTTAAAGGATAGGTCTTATAAGCAGCGTCAGTGCTCTGGGCGATGACAGCCATACCTGCCAAGCCACCGGCATTACCAGTCTGACCCCAACCAGCACGGAGCTTCAAGTTGTCAATAAAGTTCACGTTCCTCATGAACGGCTCCTCGCTGATACGCCATGCACCAGCAACTGAGGGGAAGGTACCCCAACGGTTACCCGTTGAGAAGTTAGAGCTACCGTCCCTACGGATGGTACCCGTCAAGATATAACGGTCGAGCAGGCTGTAAGAAGCACGTGCGAAGTAAGAGATGCTGTGAACGTCGGCATTGTAAGCACCACTGGTAGCCTTGGAGTTAATATCCATGGTCAGGTTGATGTTACGGTTGTAGACAGAGGGGAAGCTTCTGGAGCTGGAGTTCACCCACTGGCCCCAAGACTTGTTAACCTCATTACCGGCCATCAAGGTCAGGTTATGTGCATTCCAGTCAAGATTATAAGTAATGTAGGTCTGGATACCCATGCTATAGCCATTGCTGTTGTTCAGCGAGAAGGCGTAGGTCTGATCCTGGGTCATGGGAACATCCCGCCAAGAATAAGTTCCCAGCCACTTCAACTTCTTCTGGCCGTCAGGATTTGTCACTTCCTCGCAGTCAGGCAAATAATTGGAACGTGAACGTCCACCAGTATAGTCAGAGCTGTTGTTGCCCCAATAAGTAAAGGTACCCTGACTCTTCACATCCAACTTGTGGTGCTTCAGGTCGAGCAGCGTCACGTCAATGTAAGCAGTGGTCTGCACGCGGTCGTAACCGTTGCGGGAACGGTCGCCATTCTCCATCTGAGAAGCGTAGGGGTTGGCACCGATAGAGGTGTTACCTTCCCAACCGTTCACCGTTGACTGAGAACCAGTACCGAAGCTATCATCGGGGTTTCTCAGGTTCACATTGACAAGCTGACCAAGTTCAGCATCATTATTATAAAGATAGTCCAGCGTCGGAGTCAGCGAAGCGAAGTCACGAAGTGAAGACATGTTCTGGTTGTTACCCAGTGCCATGTTCGAACCCTTACTCTCACTGTGGGTGTAGTTAATATCACCACCGAGTTCCAAGTATCTGTTCACCTTAGAGTTGACATTGGCGTGAGAGGTGAAACGCTTGTAGTTAGTGTTCACAACCAGACCGTTGATATCGTTGTAACCGAACGAGATGTTGTACTGGGTCTTGTCGCCACCACCATTCACAGAAGCACCGTAAACCTGCTTGAGAGCGGCACGGGTCATTTCCTTCTGCCAGTCAATTTCCCTACGCATGCCATCATACTTAGTATCCCAAACCTGATTGATAAGCATGTCCTTCGGAGTAATCATCTTAGCTTCGCGCAGAGCCTTAGCATAGGTGTTAAGATCCATAACATCCAGTGTGTAAGGCAGCGTCTGCAGACCGAAGTCGGCAGTCAGCGTAATGTTGGTGTGACCCTTCTGACCGCGCTTGGTGGTAATCATGATAACACCGTTAGCACCAGCCGAACCATAGATAGCGGTTGCAGAGGCGTCCTTCAAAATCTCAATACGCTCGATGTCGGCAGGGTTCACGAAGTCGGCATTGTTACCAACCTGCACACCGTCAACAACATAAAGAGGAGAAGCATCGCCATTGATGGTTCCGACGCCACGGATACGAATGGCTGCCTTAGCGTCAGGCGAACCGTCCTGCTGGGTAACCATCACACCAGCGGCAGCACCCTGCAGGGCCTGGCCGATGTTCTGGGGAACACGCTTCATCACGGACTCCTGGTCAACGGTAGCCACCGAACCAGAGATGTCGCTCTTCTTCATGGTACCATAACCGACGACCACAACGTCGTTAAGCATCTGGGCGTCTTCCTTCAGAACGACGGTGATGTTCGACCGTCCGCCGATCCTCACCTTCTGGCTCTGATAGCCCACATAAGAGATTTCCAACTGGCCGTTCGACGCAGCAACAACGCTGAACTGACCGTTCAAATCGGTAGCAGCACCTGTGTTTGAACCAACGACTTTTACGGATGCACCGATAATCGGTTCACCAGCCTCGTCGCTCACGGTACCCTTGACCGTCCCCTGAGCAAAAGCTCCCGAGACAGAAATCATCAGGAACAGCATCACCATTCCCAATGATCGCTTCATGAAATCAAAGTTTCTCATGCTTTCATTCATAGTTTTTTAGAGTTGTTAATAATAAAATTATAAAATTTTGCTGCAAAGTTAAAAATATTTACGTTAGCAGGTTTCCCCATACGTATCAAACCTTTTCGTTTTTGTTGCAACCTTCTCAAAAGACGTTTACAGAAAGAGGTTTCAGACTGTTATCGGCAGAGCTATTGCCATATAACAGTTCGTATGTACCAGGTTTTACCCGCATTGTATTTGTCTCGGTATCGAAGAACTCAAACGACTTTCGTGTGAGTTGGATGGTCACCTTCTCCGTCTGGCCAGCCTTGACGCTGACACGCTGGAAACCGCGAAGTGACTTCAGCGGTCCCTCTTTGTCCTGGAGGTCACGGATGTAGAGCTGAACTATCTCATCGCCGTCACGGTTGCCTGTATTCGTCACGTCAACGGTCAGTGTCCCGGAGCCGTCATTGTTCATTTTACATTGTGCATTATTTATTACAAACGTCGAGTACGACAGTCCATAGCCGAAGGGAAAGAGGGCATCGTTGAAGTAGCGGTAGGTGCGTCCCTTCATCGAATAATCCTCATAGTCGGGCAGCTGGTCGGAAGACTTATAGAACGTGACGGGCAGTTTTCCTGCGGGGTTGTAGTCGCCGAAGAGCACATCGGCAACGGCAGTGCCGCCTTCCTGGCCGGGATACCAAGCCTGGACGATGGCATCGCAAGCCTCAGTCTCGGGCAACAATGCGATAGCCGAACCCGAACAGTTGACAAATATGATGGTCTTGCCGGCAGCCTTCAGAGCTTTCAGGAATTCGCGCTGCACCTTGGGCAGTTCGATGTGGGTACGGTCGCCGCCCTTAAAACCATCGATTTCAACGGGCATCTCCTCACCTTCGAGGGCAGCCGAGATGCCGCCTACGAAAATGACCTTATCAATGCCTTTGAGCTGGGCGATGGTCTGCTGATAGTCGATAGGATGTTCCTTGGCGATATTGATAGCCAAGTTGGCGTTATAGGTCTGGATGTGCGAGAAGCGTACCTCTATATTGTAGCTCTTGCCCTTCTCTGCCTGTATGGCCACGCGGTTGGGAGTAGTGCGCCAGATGCGATGGCGGAACTTCTGCACGCCGTCGATAAACAGCTCGAAGTGTCCGCAACCGTCCACATTGACCACATACTCACCGGCCTCCTGCGGGGTAAACGTGGTCTCATACTTTGCCGAGAAGTCCTCAAGCTGTACGCCAGGGGCAAAGTTGTGCATACCAAAAGTGGTAACAGCCAATGGCTGGGTATAATACTGCGTGGTGACAGGCTTGCCCTCCATGCGCCGGTTGTTCCAGAAGGTACCCTTCATGCCCTTCTTGCCTTCGAAGCTGCATTGCGAAGCCATCAGGCACTCCATCACCCGGTCGTAGGTCAAATCGCAACCCTTAGTGTAAAAAAGTTTCTTTTGCTTCGCCTTGATGCCATCGAGAATGGTGATGGTATGGTTAGGCGTACCGTTGTAGTTACCCCACATCATCGGCTCGTTGTCGGCATTGGGACCGATAACGGCAATGCGTTCCTTATTCTTTTGGAGGGGAAGCACATCGTTCTTGTTCTGCAGCAGCACGATGGTCTGACGCGCCATGTCGAGGGCTATCTGGCGGTGTTCCTTGGAATCCATTGCCGAATATGGAATTTTCGACCACTCGACAAGCGAGGGGTCGTCCATCTCGCCCAAGTCGAAGCGGCCCTCCAACAGTCGGATGACGTGCTTGTCGACCTCAGCCTCTGTGATATAGCCGCGACGGACAGCTTCAGGGATGCTTCGGTAGGCATAGCCATAGCCGCACTCCACATCGGTGCCGGCAATGGTGGCCTTGGCCGAGGCATGAACGGGTGACGATGAAGACTTGTGCGACTCATAGAAGTCGCTGACGGCACCACAGTCGCTGACCACCAAGTACTGGAAGCCCCACTCGTCGCGCAGAATGGTCTGCAACAGGCGCTGCGAACCGCAGCATGGGTCGTCGTCGAGCCGCTGGTAGGCACACATCACCTCGCGCACCTTGGCATCCTGCACCAGCGTCTTGAAAGCCGGCATGTAAGTCTCCCACATATCGCGGGGCGACACATTGGTCAGGTTGGCCGAGTGGCGGGTGTACTCCGGTCCGCTGTGTACGGCGTAGTGCTTGGCACAGGCCCACAGCTTACGGTACTTCGCATCCTCGGGACCTTGCAGGCCGCGAACCACCTGGGTACCCATGACGCTGGTCAGGTAGGGATCCTCGCCGTAGGTCTCCTGTCCCCTGCCCCACCTCGGATCACGGAAGATATTCACATTTGGTGTCCAGACAGAGAGGCTATGGAACTTCTCGTCCTCGCCACCATTTTGCATGCGATGGTTGTACTGTGCACGGAACTCGGTGCTGGCAGCATCGAACACCTTATATAATAATATAGGGTTGAAGGAAGAAGCCATAGCAACAGGCTCGGGGAATACTGTCACGTTGCCCATGTTGGCAGCACCATGCAATGCCTCGCTCCACCAGAAGAACTTCTTGATACCCAAACGGGGAATGGCGGGACTTTCGTCCAGCATCAACTTGGCCTTTTCTTCCAAAGTCAGTCTCGAACACAAATCCTTGGCACGTTCTTTAGCCGGCAGATTAGGGTTCTGGTAGGGCAAAGACTGGGCCTCAACAGTTTGACTGGCCATCACGGCCCATGCCATCAGTAGTAATAAATGTTTCATAAATTATTGGTATACCTTGGTTGATTTCGACGGCAAAGGTAACGTTTTGTACGCAGATTCAGTTGTCAGAATGTTTCAGAAGCTTTCTTCTTCGTAACAATCGTAAATATATTGCTCTTCCTGTCTTGGAATCTGTGATATTTTACCTATCTTTGCAGAAACTATTATTTACCAATAGCAAAAATATGAAACAACCCTTAACCCTACTTCTGCTGGCTCTGCCACTAAGTGTGGCGGCACAGAACCCCGTCATCCGCGACCAGTTCTCGGCTGACCCTACTGCGCGCGTATTTAATAATAAGGTGTACCTGTACCCTTCGCACGACATCCTGCCCCCCGCAGGACAGCGTCAGGACTGGTTCTGCATGGAGGACTATCACGTCTTCTCGTCAGAGAACCTGACCGACTGGACTGACCACGGCATGATTGTCACCCAGAACGAGGTGCCCTGGGTGAGACCTAACTCCTATTCCATGTGGGCACCCGACTGCGTCGAGCGTAACGGAAAGTACTATTTCTATTTCCCATCGGCTCCTGCTGAAGGCAGGGGAGGCTTCGCCGTCGGTGTAGCCATAGCCAACAGTCCGGAGGGACCGTTCATTCCTGAGCCGGAGCCCATCAAGGGCATCAACGGCATCGACCCGTGCGTGCTCCAAGCATCCGACGGCAACGCCTACATCTTCTGGGGCAACGGACGTTGTGCCAAGCTGAAGCCCAACATGAAGGAACTCGCCGACGACAACCCCAAGGAAACCGTCAAGTGGGGCAACCGCGAGATGGAGATGGTCGGCGTACACTGCCTCAAGGACCTGCCCAACCGCCAGGCTGAAGGTCCGTTTGCCTTCGAGGCTAACGGCTGGTACTACCTCACCTATCCTTACGTGAGGGAGAACACCGAAGTCCTCGGCTACGCCATGAGCAAGAATCCGATGGGACCCTACGAATACAAGGGCCTGATCATGGCCGAGCACGCCAACGGCTGCTGGACCAACCACCACAGCATCGTGAACTACAAGGGCCAGTGGTACCTGTTCTACCACCACAACTTCTTCTCGCCGAGGGACGACAAGCGCCGCTCTGTGCAGATTGAGAAGCTTTACTTCAATGCCGACGGTACCATTCAGGAGGTGAAGCCCACCATGCGTGGCGTAGGTATCAACAAGGCTACTGAGAAAATACAGATTGACCGCTACAGCGAGGCCGCTGCCGGTGTGACCACCGCCCATGTAGACACCACCCGTGCCTTCAGCGGCGACTGTGCCACCATGCCCGCCAAGGGTAGCTGGATAAAATACGACGACATTGACTTCAGCTGCATCACCGACGGCTACATCGTCCTTTCGGCCAAAGCTTCCGACGACACGGAGTTCTGCATCCGCGAGGGCAACGCCAAGGGCAAGGTCATTGCCCGCTTCAAGATGACGGTGCGTCCACCCGAGCCACCCGCCGGTGCTGCTGCCAACCCGATGATGAGCCGCTTCAACCGCGACCTGCGCAACCAGTGGCTGAACCAGACGGCCACTTTGGAGTACACGCCGAAGGGTGTCACCAACCTGGTGGTTACCAACGAGGGCAATGGTGCCCTGAGCATCGACTGGGTGCAGTTCAAGAACCGCCCCAAGTACTTCTCGGCCATCACCACTCCGTCGGCACAGCCCGACGAGGAAGGCTTCATCCGCCGCTGGATGCTCTTAGAGCCTATCGACAAGCCCAACAGCGGCAACACCGTCTTTACCGACAGCTATCTGCGCGAGCACTTCAACCGCGATTATTTCAAGGGCCAGCAGACCATCGTGCCGAAGAACGGCCAGAAGGTTACCGCTGTGTTTAAGCAGGAGCAGGCTCCGGCTGGCTTCGGACGTGGCATGCAGCAAGCACCCGCCCAGCCCGAGGTGAAGACTGTGAAGCAGACGCTTACATGGCACGCCCTCGACAGCGAGAACTTCAACGTCAAGCTGTTCCGCTTTGCCGAGAAATACGGCGAGAAGGTCTACGGCGTACTCTTCTGGGCTGTCACCATCATCGACTGCGACGAGGAAATCAAGAACGTGCGCTTGGCCGTAGGCTCGAACTCAGCTTCCATGTGGTGGCTCAACGGTGAGGAAACCCTGCTGCTCAGCGGCGACCGCCGTATGGTGAAGGACGACGCCATGTCGAAACGTATCACCCTGAAGAAGGGCCGCAACATCCTGCGCGGTGCCATCATCAACGGCCCCGGCATGAGCGACTTCTGCGTCCGCTTCCTCGACGAGAAAGGTAACCCAGTAAAGAACTATTCAATCAAAGCACAATAAAATGAAAAGACTACATAGCATCCTTGCGGCTATGGCACTGGCAACAGCCGCAAACGCCCAAATAGGCGAACCATACATCCACGACCCCTCGACCATCGCTGAGTGCGAAGGCAAGTACTATACATTCGGCACTGGCGGCGGAGGCCTCATCTCCGAGGACGGCTGGAGCTGGCACGGCGGTGCTGACCGTCCCGGTGGCGGCGCAGCCCCCGACGTGATGAAGATTGGCGACCGTTACCTCTGCATCTACGGTGCCACTGGCGGCGGCTTGGGCGGCGGTCATAGCGGCCGCATCCTGACCATGTGGAACAAGACGCTCGACCCGAAGTCGCCCGACTTCAAATGGTCCACCGCTGTTGAGGTTTGCGCCTCCGACGGTATGGAAGACCAGGACGCCATCGACCCCGGTCTGCTGCTCGACCCCACGACGGGACGCCTGTGGGCCAGCTACGGCACCTACTTCGGCACCATCCGCCTCATTGAGATTGACCCCAAGACGGGCTTCCGCGTCAGCGGCAACAAGGAGAAGGACATTGCCATCGACTGCGAGGCCACCGACCTCATCTTCCGCAACGGCTGGTACTACCTGTTAGGTACCCACGGCACCTGCTGCGACGGTGTGAACTCCACCTATAACATCGTGGTGGGCCGCGCCAGGAGCGTTCAGGGGCCCTATATAGATAATGTGGGCCGCGACATGTACCACGGTGGCGGCAAGATGGTCATCGCCGCCGGCGACCGCAAGACGGGTGCCGGACACTTCGGACGTACCATCATCGACGAGGGCGTGGAGATTCTGTCCTTCCACTGGGAAGCCGACTTCGACATGGGCGGACGCTCCACACTGGCCATCCGTCCCCTGCTCTGGAAGAACGACTGGCCCGTGGGCGGCGACCAGTTCAAGGGCGGCGTATTCGAGATTGAAAGCGAGCGTCGCGGCTATGCCCTCGAGCTGGCTGTCGACTTTGTCCGTATGAACGTGCCCCGTCAGGGTGGCTTCGGCAGACCGCAGGCCAACGCCGCTCCTCCCAAGCCAGTAGCCAATCAGACGCTCGATCAGGTGAGGGGCACATGGCCCGAGGGGAATATCCCCGCCCGCATCGGTGACTACATGTTCCGTCCCCACCAGCGCTGGAACATCCAGCCCGCAGGCAAGGGTGGCTATCTCGGCGGCCCATACTTCAAGATTACCATCGACGGCACCGAGCGCGCACTGGCCGCTACTGCCGACTGCGAGGTGACCACCGTTCCCGCCTATACCGGCGCTGACGAGCAGCTGTGGCGCATTGAGCAGCTTACCGACGGTACCTTCCGCATCATGCCGAAGGTCATCCCCGGCCGCGAGGGACTGAACAAGCACATCTGCCTCTACTCAGCTGGCGACTCCACCCCCACCCTCGCCGAATACGACTTCAACAGCGACAACTCTAAATGGAACTTCCGCAATCATTGATTGCGGGAGTTTCCCTGCTTTATCATTATCCACATGATGTCAAAAACTATCTACACCCTGCTGCTCGGCACACTTTTCACCCTGCCGGCAAGCGCCCAAATCCGGCTGAACCAAGTCGGAATGTTCCCCAACCAAGAGAAAACCGCCGTCATCGAAGGTGCGGCGAAGTCCGTTACCATCACCAACGACGCGACGGGCAAGAAGGCCACGAAAGTCCGTGTGCTGCGTACCGCCACCTCGCCGTGGTCAAAGAAAAAGCGCACGGTCGTCGACTTCAGCAGCCTGAACCAGCCCGGCACCTATACCATCAGCTGCGGCAACGAGACAGCGAAGTTCACCATTGCCCCACAGGCTCTGCGCGATGTCACCGCCGCCACGCTGAAGGCATTCTACCTCACCCGCTCAGGCATGCCCATCGAGAAACAGTATGCCGGTGACTATGCCCGTCCCACCGGACACCCCGACACTCGGGTCATCATCCACCCCTCGGCTGCCTCGTTAGGCCGTCCCGCCGGCAGCATCATCAGTTCGCCGTGGGGATGGTACGATGCTGGCGACTACAACAAGTACATCGTCAACTCGGCATTCTCCGTGGGCATCGTCCTTTGCAGCTACGAGCAGAACGAGTCGTGGTTCGACGGTCTCAGCGTCAATATCCCTGAGAGCAAGAACCACACCGCCGACGTGCTGGACGAACTGATGTACAACCTGCGCTGGATGCTCACCATGCAGGACCCCTACGATGGAGGCGTCTACCACAAGCTGACCACACCCAACTTCGAGGGCTTCGTCATGCCGACGGACTGCAAGCAGCAGCGCTACGTGGTGCAGAAGTCAACCGCCGCCACGCTCGATTTTGCAGCCGTCATGGCCCAGGCTGCCCGCATCTACAAAGGCAACAAGGACTACCCCGAGTTTGCCGACCAGGCCGCCCGCGCCGCTATAGCCGCCTACGGCTGGGCCGAGCGCAACCCCCGCGTGCTCTACATGCAGAACAGGATGAGTGAGCAGTACAAGCCCACCGTCACCACCGGCGAGTATGGCGACTTCAACCTGACCGACGAATGGTACTGGGCCGCCACCGAGCTGTATCTGCTCACCGGCGACAAGCTGTTTACTGACATCATCGACAAGAACCAGCCCAAGCGCTTCAGCGCTCCCACCTGGGGCAACGTCGCCGCCCTCGGCACCTACGAGCTGTTGACGCAAAGCAAATCAACCCTCTTGCCAGCCGGAGAGGCACAGGGGGTGAAGCTTCTATCTTACTGCGACAGCCTCATCGCCACCACCGCCACCTCATCGTTCCAGACACCCAACGGCAACTCGCCACGCGACTTCGGCTGGGGCTGTCTGGCCGAAACCTTCGGCACCAATGGCCTGACGCTGCTCTACGCCTACCGGCTCTCGGGCGACAAGAAGTTTCTCACCGCTGCCCAGCAGGATGCCGACTACGTGTTGGGCCGCAACGCCACGGGCTACTGCTACATCACGGGCTTCGGCACAAAGAGCCCCATGCACCCCCATCACCGACCCAGCGAGGCTGACGGTGTGGAGGCACCCTATCCCGGCCTGCTCGTCGGTGGTCCCAATCCCGGCCAGCAAGACAAGGCTGACGTGAAGGATTACCCCTCCGACCAGCCTGACGAGTCCTACACCGACGTCATGCAGTCGTACGCCAGCAACGAGATTGCCATCAACTGGAACGCCTCCATCCTCGCCCTCCTCGGCTGGTTAGAGGCTGAGCAGAGCAAATAGGCATATACGCCCCCAAAAAACAACGTGACAATGCCGTCATTGTCACGTTGTTTTTTGAATCTTTTGTCCGTTAACTACAAGGTCATACGCAACTTTTCCCCTATCTTTGGCGTTCTTTTTGGGGAAAAAGCACTACTTTTGCAAAAAAATCAGCTCACAACGAACGTCGTTTGCTAAATTTTTCATACCTTTGCAACGTCAATAATGTAGTTATGTCATATACAAAAGATCCTATAGTAATTAATAACCCTTCAGAAAAGTTGCTGAAGACCATCAAGAAACTCAGGGAGCATAAACTTGCTGAGTTGGAGAAACTTCGTAATATGAAGCCTGAGGAATTTTCTTGCAGGATTATTTTGAGGTGACGAAAGTACTGCCCAGGAAGTATTACATGCTATTACGGGAAGAATAGCGGATTTGTTTGCAGAAAATGTGAATCTGATTCTTTACTACTCTTGTGATGATATGAATCCGATTCCTTCAAGAAATACGAAAAGTGCCAATAAGGCCCTTTCTGTTCAGGAATATCGTAGCAAACTCTTCTCCCATATATTCGATTCGTATATGGTAAGCCATCAAGTGTCAGGCTTTTCAAATACACCTATAATAATAGATGGAGAGGGATACAAGCAGTTTATGCACTTAATTGCTCGTGACAAGCACCAATCCATTGTCGATATTATAAAGAACGATGTCTTAGAGGGTTGGGGAAAGTAGAATACCAGAAAACATAAAAATGGGGGCATTTTCAAAAAACTCCTAACCTCCTAACCTAATCCTCTGAAACGCCTTTGTACAAAGGGGATGCAGGCGGTTAGGAGTTTTCCTAACTCCTAACCAACACCTAACCCCACTACTCACCAACTCAAAGAAGTAAAGGCGCGTTCATTGCGTATTCGGGTTAGGAGTGGGTTAGGAGTAGGTTAGGAGTTCCGGCAACTCCTAACCCACCTGAAGCCATGATGTACAAAGCATTTGAGGCCCGTTGGGTTAGGTGTTAGGTGTTTTCCAAAAAAACTTCAAAAAAGCAGCCAGACGATTCTTCGTATCCGCATATTCATGCACAATCCGCATAAACATGCACACCGCCCCACCCTCTTGAGTTTCCCTACGGTAAAGTCGGAGTTTACCCTACTCAAACCCAGGGTTTCCCCTACTCAAACTCCCACTCAGCCCCGTCCAATCCGTAAGTGCATAAACATGCAATCTGCGGGCAATCACCCGGTAGTGGATTGCTTCAGTTCCTTTATCACTGCCAAATCCGCAGGCAGCTTCCGATTATAGGCACATAAAATAATTGTGCGGATTTTGTGATATAAAAAAAAAAATGTACCTTTGCAGGCAAAACTTAAATATTATGAGTAATTACAGATACCAGATACAGAATTACCACTCCATAGGAAATGCCGACATTGCTATCAATGGCATTACCGTTTTGGCTGGGGGTAATGGTGCAGGCAAGAGTACCTTAGCAAGATGGTTATACTATATCGTTAATTCCTCCTATATATATGAAACAGATCGCTTTGAAGAATATCAGCAAAGTCTTGGCAATGACATCAGTCAATTATTGACTGTAGAAAAAGAATTTGCTAATGACAATACAGAATTACTAAGCAAAGCCAAGCGTTCTATCCTTGACATAAAATACAATAGTGCTGAGAATGTTGACAACGTATTGGAGCTTTATAACACAGCCGTCAAACAATTCTGCGCTGACTTTAAGGATGCCTTACCTTCCTTATCCCAGAATTCTCTAAGACGCATACTAAATTATCTTTATTTAGAACGTAAAATTAATGAAACCGATGAGGCATTGATTGAACGTTTTATGAAAGATAAGAATGAAAAAGGATTATCGGAAAAAGCAGCATTCTTTCTCATGCAAAAGAATCGTCCTGTTGAGAAGTTCTTCAATAAGGCACGGCGGTCTTATCATGAGACAGATAAGCCAGATAGCATTTCTTTCCAAGAAGATGGCGTTGATATTATTACCAAAGACAAGATAGGCTCCTTACTCGGATTGGACAGTGCCATTTACATCGATACCCCAATGGCGCTTAGCGTTACTGACTCGACAAATTATTTTTGGAATGAGTTGCTATTCAAGCTGAAATACCAAGATGATAATATCGAAATAACTAAGGAGGCTAAGTTGATATTAAATCATATCAGGCAAATTACAGGTGGAGAAGTTGTCGAAAAAAAGGATTTGTTTGGCCAGGATGAACTCTTCTATACTCGACAAAGCGATAATTTGACCATCAAGTTAGAAAGCGTAGCTACTGGTATCAAAACCTTTGCCTATATTGAGCAACTATTAAGAAAAGGCTATCTTAATAATCGTGCAATATTAATAATAGATGAGCCTGAGGCCCATTTGCACCCACAATGGATAGTGGAATTTGCCAGGCTACTTGTTATGCTTAATAAAGAGATTGGCTTGAAAATAATGATTGCCAGCCACGACCCTGACATGGTTTCTGCTATCCGTTATGTTGCTGATGCCGAAGGGGTGCTTACAAATGCCAATTTCTATTTGGCAGAGCATGATGCAAATGCAGAAACCTATACTTATAAGGCTTTAGGGCATGACATCGAACCAATTTTCGAGTCATTCAACAAGTCCTTTGACCTAATTGAGAAATACGGAGTTGACAATGGCTGAATATAAGCTGATAAGTCCAGCTGCAATCCATATCAAGGGTTTGCAACCTGCCGACATCCGTGGCTTACATGACCTTCTCAAACAGGAAGGGTGTATAGATAGCGAGAATCCTTTTTCAGATAGAGAAAAGGCAATAGCTCTTGATGGAATCCAAGACCGACTCGCACAACGAAACCACTCCAACAAACAAGCATCAGCCGATATGCTTATCTGTGTCGCCAAAAACAAATATATACTTGCTGATGCTAAGTTCCGACAAGAAAATGTAAGAAACATATCCCCATCGGAACTTGAATCAAAGTTGGTGAGTTCAAAGTCTATCGTAGAATCTTATGACTATATGTTTGCAAATGCGTTCTATGTGCTTTTCAAAAAGCGCACATTGAAGCCCACCCAAAAAGCTTTGCTAAAGCGCAAGTTTTCTGGTAGGCCTCAATATCGGTTTATGAATGCTTCGCAATTCTATGAGTTGTTCGAGAGATAAAAGTACCGTTGACCATGATTACAAGGATGGCCAACTTTCCTTCTGGGTACTTTTTGGTAATAGACCTACTCTGATAAATCTCAGACGAATAATTGATGCGGTCAGTTGATATGATACGCTCAATATCGAATGTTCCCAAATTGACCTCTTCGTCAAAAACATAGCAATAATACCTGTCATGATGTGGCGAGGGATAGCCTTCTTTTATCAAATCTTCCTTTGTCTTCACTTGATACCCTTTTACTCGGAAAGCCTGAGGAGCAATCAAACGGCTACATATTTTCCGGCATAAAATGCTGCCGTCAAAGCCCCCCACCCGACGGGCGAAGACCCCCCACCCGATCGAGCAAGACCCCCCACCCGACGAAGGAAGAGGTTATAGGGAATAAAAAATGCCTGCCGTTGCGATAAACGTCAACGACAGGCAATTTGCGACAATTAGGGTGTACTATTATTTGCTATCGGCTGTGATACGGAAGATGAAGCCGCCTCGCGGCTGACAAGTAACGGTGGCGGGGAGCTTTTTGATGGTCTCTATGCTCCAGGGCTGTTCCTTGTTGCCGCTGTCGGCAAACAGGGTAGCCTCGCGTACCTTTTTAATAAAGGGGAGGGGCACGCTGAGGGTCTTTGTCTCGTCGGTGCCGTTGATGCCAGCCACGTACCAGGTGTTGCCGCTACGGCGGGCCAGTACACAGCTCTCGCCGGGATAGCCGCTGACGAAGCGGGTCTCGTCCCAGGCAGCAGGCAACAGCGAGAGGAAGTCCTGCACGTCCTGCGGCTGCGCGAGGAAGCTCTCTGGACGGTCGGCCAAGTGCTGCAGACCGCTCTCGAAGAGCACCGTCAGGGCCAGCTCATGGGCATGCGAGGTGATATGGGGGTGCTGCGAGTCGCTGAAAGCGCAGGGCGTGTAGTCCATCGGACCTATGACGTTGCGGGTGAAGGGCAATGTAGCATTGTGCGAGGCGGCCGCTTTGGTGAACGTGGGCACGTTGTTGTACCACTCGGCACCGTAGACGCCCTCCGTCGAGAGCAGGTTGGGATAGGTGCGCTGCCAGCCACGGGGTACGGTGGCACCGTGGAAGTTGACCAGCAGGTGATGTCGGGCGGCACTCTCCATCAGGTCGATGCAGAAGTCCATGTTCTTCTGGTTCTCACCGCTGAAGAAGTCAATCTTCACACCTGCCACGCCAATCCTCTCGCACCAGGCAAACTCCTTCTCGCGGTCCTCGGGCTTGTTCAGACGGTATTTCGGTGTCGGAGCACCGTCCACCCAGCCTACCGACGAGTTGTACCATATCAGCGGCTTCACACCCTTCGACTTGGCATAGCTGACGGCATCCTCGATAGTCTTTCCATCTTTCATACGGTCCCATTCGGCGTCAATCAGCACGTAGGGCAGGTGCAACGTGGCGGCCAGGTCGCTGTATTTCTTGATGATGTTATAGTCGTCAGACCCGTGGTTGTAGGCCCAGTAAACCCACGACACCACGCCTGGATGAATCCAGCCGGTATTCTCCAACTTGCAAGGCTCGCTGACATCGGTCACCAGTGTTGACTCCACTACGTCGCCCAACGTGCCGACGATGACCACGCGCCACGGTGAATGGCCCTTGTTCTCGCCCTCATCCTGCACCACACGGAAGAGTTCGCCGTCGTTATACAGGCTCGAAGCACTCTGCCCTTTCTCGATGTTAGCCTCGGTCAGCAGGGCGAACACGCCGTCATTAACCTCCAACAAGAGGGGGAAGCTCCAGCGAATGCAGTTGCCGTCGGTATCCTTCGACACCGCGCTGAACGACCGCTGCGCCTTCACTTTATACGTCGTCTGCAGGGGATAGAAGCCCTCGGCTCCGTCGGTCCACTGCATCATCCAGCGCTTCATGCCCTCGGGTATGACGTAGGCAGCCTGCTCCTTGACCGGCGACTCGTAGCGGTAGGCCAGTCCGTCGTTGTAGAGCCGCACGGTCATATCCCCTACCCTATATTCGTTAGCCTGGTTCGTGCAATGCAGCCGCTTGCCCGACAGCATGCGGTAGTCGGTCTTCAGACGCTGTGCCTTGATGCCCTTCAAGGGCAGGGCAGCTTGCGGCGCAGCAATATCGATGACATGCTGCTGACGATAGTTCAAGACGAAGCGTCCGTCCCGCTGTTCCAACGAAATCCTGCCGTTGGGCGAAACAAGCCGCTGGGCACCTGCCGTAAGACACAGCAAGCAGGCAACCGATAAGATAACAATTCGACTCTTCATGACTTTTCTTCTTACTATTTGTAGTTAATGATTCAACGATGTGTCTTCACCAGTTTCTTGCCTCCGCTGATGACAATGCCCTTTGCGTTGCCGCTGACTTTTTGTCCCATGAGGTTGTAGATGACGGAGACCCCTGCTGACCTTTCCTGTTGCGGAGAGGAGATGAAGGTGGGACTCATGAGGGGCACGAAGTCGGCTGTGGTGGCGGGACGGGCATAGACGCCGAAGGGGAGCAGCGTGGTGTCGGCCGTCAGGCGGACGAGGCCCCACTGGCCGTCGCGCTGTCCCAACGTGTAGTCGCCACTATAGAGCTGCCGTTGGCAGTAGGTACCACGAAGCACGGCATCAAGGGGGCTGGTGGTGTAGGCTACTTCGCCGGAACCGGTGAAGGTCAGTTCGCCGTTACCCTCCACCAAGACAGGCGTATGAGCAGGGATGCTGCGCATCTGTACCAAGGTCAGGTCGTCGGCAAAGCTGTAGGCAACAGCGCCGTCGGGGATGACGGCTGAGAAGGGCAGCATGAGCAGACGGGCACCGCTGACGGGCAGTGTAATGCTGGCTGCAGCGGCGGTGAACGGACGGGCGGGGCGGAAGTCGCCACCCTCTTCGCTGAGCGTCAGCAGGTTGCAAGCCTCGCCAGCCACAACGTTCGGAGTGCTGACGGAGATGCCGTCGGCCACGTATGCCACACGGTTGCCGGTAAGCCAGGGCAGACTGGCAGGCAGGTCGGTGACCGCCGTCATGTCGAGACTAACGCACGCAGGGTCGGTGGTGAAGTCCATCACGTTGCTGTCGTCGGCCACAAAGGCACCGCTGAGGGTGGCCGAGTAGTCGTTGCTGAAATAGACGTCGCCGAAGGTGATGGTCAGGTGCGACTGTGAGTTGTCGCAGGTCAGCGACAGTAGTCCGATGCAGCCGTCGGTCAGGGTCTTCGGCGAGAGGTCGAAGACTATGTCGAAGTTCTCGCCCTGGCTCAGGTCCAAGCGGTCGTACTCGTGGTTTTTCACGCTGCCTTGGGCATTCACATAATAGATTGTTGGTCTGCCTGCCGTCATAGAGTTGGTTGAAGTCACTTTCCTGACGTGCATCACCAACTGCGAATAGCGGTCGTTCAGGGCCACATAGCCGTTGGTGACGTTTTTGCGCGAGGAGATGAGCGGGTTGCTGCTGTCGAAGGTCTTCGACTTGTTCGACATCTTATAGGTAGTTCCGAAGTTGGTCTTTGTCGTTGCCATGTCGTCCAAGCGGTCGAAGCGGGTGGAAGTGCCCTTCATGTCGGAAGGCTGGCGGTCGCGACAGCGGATAGTGAGGACGGTGCTGACGCTTTGGGCGGGGATGGTGACGACGGGACGGCAGGTCTCCTCATCGGTCAACTGTGTCGTAGTGGAGAAATTCTTGGTCTTCGTCGTGGCAACAACGGAGGTGCCGGTGGTGTAGAACGGCAAGTCAACGGTCAGTTCCACGTCCTGGTCACTGGTATTGGCCATAACAACGACGGCGGTGTCGCCCGTCTGCGAGAGATAGGCCGAACCTTCAAGACCTCCGCCGAAGGTAGCACCGATGCGCGTCATGCCTGTAACGAACTTGGCAAACTGGGCCATCACATAGCCGCGCTTGGTGATGGTGCCGCTGCTGCCTGCTCCGCGCTGGCCGTCGCCCATCATGGCATAGTAGCGTTTGGCGGCATAGTGAATCCAAGCGTTGAAGTCGCCCAGCATGCAGGTGTTGATGGCACGGAAGAAGTTGAAGAAGTCTTTCGAGAAATCGTAGTTGCGCGTATTGCCCTCCACCTCGTTCCAGTTGATGAGGTACTCTGTCATCCATATTTCCTTACCCTTGGCCGCCAGGTTCTTGTAGGCCGACTGGATGCCGCCGTACTGGTGACCGCCATAGATGTCGAAGCAGTTGATGACATCGGCCTTGTTGAGGGCATTGACGTAGTTGTCGTTGACCGACAAGGTCTCGGGAGCCATAATCTTGCAACTGATGGTGCGGCCATAGGTCTTCACGAACGAGGCAATATCGGTCGCCGACCACATACAGCCAGCATACGTGGCCTGCCAGTCGGGCTCGTTCTGTATGGAGATGGCATCCAGTTCTACGCCGTTCTTCCTGAGATACTGCACGTAGTCCTCCAGATACTGGGCGTAGTCGGCCCAGTTCTCCTTCTTCAGATAGCCTAAGGTGCCGTCGCTGTTCTTGGCATTGCTGGTGCCGTTAGTCTTCCACTCGGCAGGCTGTCCCCACGGCGATGCGAAGACGATGAGTCCCATCTGCTTGGCCAGTTTCGCCGTAGCCAACGACTGGCTCCATGCGCTCTTACCTATAGGAATATACAGGCGCATGATGTTGCACCCCACGGTGCTCGACTCACCCCACACCTTCTTGATTTCGGCGTTCGTCATGTGGTTGTAGGTAAACTGGGGCGAGCAGACGAAGCCACCAAAACCCGTTATTTTCTGATGCTTGGTTTGCGCATCGAGTCTCACGGTGGCACGCTGTGCCATGACACAAGCCGACATCGTCAGGAGTGCGGCTATGAACAGTATCTTCTTCATACTTATAGTTTTGGATGCAAAGGTACGAAAATAAGTGTAAAGCGTAAAGTGAAAAGTGAAAAATTTGCTGCCGCCACGAAAAATTATCACATACAGTTACGGTAGATCTCCAGTTTACCCTACCTAAACCAGCTTTGAATGTTAGGTCTATGTTGCCTCTTTGAACTTTTTGGAGAGAAAGTGGAGGTATGTCAGAAAAAAGATGTAACTTTGCACCCAGAAACCCAAAACCGACTAACCATGTATAAGAAACTATCCCTGACAATGGCCATTGCGGCAATGAGCTTGCAGCTGCATGCACAGACACTGGCGAAGAATTATAAGGACGTGAGCAATGGGAATCCCATCAGCCCTTGCGTATTCTGTGCCGACCCCACGGCGCTTGACTACAAGGGACGGCTGTACGTTTACGGCACGAACGACCACCAGCAGTATATACATAACGGCAGGAAGGGCAGTAACGGCTACGGCAACATCAAGTCGCTGGTAGTGTTCTCGACCACCGACATGGTGAACTGGACATTCCACGGCACCATCGACGTGGGCAAGGTGTGCGGTTCGTGGTGTGGCCAGTCGTGGGCACCCTCTGCGACCTGGCGTGAGACGGCCGACGGCAAGGAAGAATTCTTCATCTACTTCGCCAACGGCGGTGGCAGCGTAGGTGTCATCAAGGGCAGCACGCCCATAGGACCGTTCAAGTCGCCCAACAGCCAGGCGATGATTCGTCACGGCATGGCAGGTGTCGACCCCTGCAACTGGGTATTTGACCCTGGCGTGGTCATCGACGAGCAGGGTACGGGATGGATTGCCTTCGGCGGCGGCGACCCACAGTCGACAGGTTCGAACCTGATGCCTGGCAACTCGCGTATCGCCAAGCTAAAACCCTCGATGACGGCCATCGACGGCAAGGCTGTGAATCTGCCTGCCCCCTATCTGTTTGAGGCCAGCGAACTGAATATCATGAACGGGCGCTTCGTCTATACCTATAACACCAGCTGGTCGGACCGCAACCAGTGGTCGAGCTACGCCAAGCGCAACGGGCAGGCTGCCCCCTCGTCGTGCAGCATGTGCTATATGGTCACCGACACGCCGCTGGACCCCGATTCCTGGGAGTACCGTGGGGAATACGTACCCAATGAGGGCAACTTCGGCATGGGCTGGGGTAACAACCACACACATCTGCACAAGTTTGAGGGCAATTACTACCTCTTTTATCATTCCACCCTGCTGGAATCGAGCATGAACACGGGGGCATCGGGTTTCCGTTCCATAGGGGTAAACAAGGCCACGGTGAACGAAACAACCCAGAAAATCAACAAGATGACGCTGAACAAAACAGGAGTCACCGCTATCCGCAACCTGAACCCCTACGAACTGCAGGAGGCTGAGACCATGTCGACCTCCGGAGGTGTCGGCTACGAGGACTTCAGTAATATTGTACGCGTACCTTCTATCAATACGCTGGGCAACGATGCCTCCAAGAACCTGCAGGTGAAGATGGCCACCGGCTCGTGGACGCAGGTGCGCAAAGTGGACTTCGGCACCACGGGAGCCGCCACCTTCATGCTTCGCGCCAAGGGCAAAGGAACGATGGAGATACGCTTAGACAGCAAGACAGCCAAAGCCGCCGCTGTCCTCGAATTCTCGTCATCTGCCTTCGATGATTTCACGGTTGAACTGGATGCTTCAAAGTTCAAGAACGTTCACACGGTCTACTTTGTCTTCACCGAAGCCACCAACGCCTACTTTGATGCCTGGCAATTCACTGAGGTACTGCCTGATGGCATCGATGACGTTCAACGCTCAACACTCAACGTTCAACGTTCAACGGGTGCCTACGACCTGTCAGGACGCCGTCTGAAGAATACCAACGGACGGCGTGGGCTGATGATTGTTGACGGAAAGGTGGTTCAGTTGCCCTCCCGATAGAAATCAAGGGATTCGCAGATTTCTTCCTTGGTGGCAGTCTGGTTGATGCGAATGTCACCGACTCCGCCTAACAAGGTGAAGTTGATGGTATCGCCCACGTTCTTCTTGTCGTGGGTCATCAGTTCCAGCAGCGCGGGATAGTCGTCACAAGTAATGGGCAGCTTGCCATAGTTCTCGTTGACGAAGCGCACCACTTGCCGCATTTTATCCACGGGAAAACCGGTCTTCACGCAACTGAGGTATAGCTCGCAGACGAGACCATAGGCCACGGCATAGCCGTGAAGGATGGGCCTCATGGACTTCATAGCAAAGGACTCGAAAGCATGGCCAATGGTGTGGCCAAGATTCAGGGCTTTGCGGATGCCTTGTTCGGTGGGGTCTTCATCTACAATACGCTCTTTCACCTGTACAGAGTCTGCCAACATGCGACTGAGCTGGTAGTAGTCGATGACATCGAGGTCGAAATTCAGCAGTTCGGCCAGCATCTCCTCGTTGGCAATCAGTCCGTGCTTCAGCATTTCGGCATAACCGGAGCAGATGTTCTCGTGGTCCATCGTCTTGAGGAAAGTTGTATCGAGTATAACGCTCTTGGCACAGCTGAACACACCGATTTCGTTTTTTAGTCCTCCGAAGTTGATACCCGTCTTTCCGCCCACCGAGGCATCGACCATTGCCAACAGCGTTGTGGGAATGTTGATGTAGTTCAGCCCGCGCTTGAAGGTAGAGGCAGCAAATCCGCCAAGGTCGGTCACCATGCCGCCACCCAGATTGATCATCAGCGAGTGGCGGGTGGCTCCTCCCCGTTGCAGTTCTGTCCACACGTGGCTGAGCGAATCGAGCGTCTTATTCTGGTCGGTGGCACCAATAGTGATAATCTGCGCGTCACGGACACAATCGAAGCCTGCTACCAGTGGCAGGCAAAGCTGTTCCGTCGTTTCGTCTACTAATATAAAGGTACGGTCGCGCTCACATTCACCGACCGCCGTAGCTACTGAATTCTCCAGTTTAGTTGATATGATAACCTTCTGCTTTTCCATTTCGGGCGACAAAATTAAAAAAAATTCTCGAAAAACGTATCACAAATTAAACTTTTCTTCTTCATCAACGTCAGAATGTAGTAAATAAAAACACTTTTATGAAACGATTTCTACTTTTATTGGTCGTCATTGCAACGACAACTTCTGCAGCGCTGGCACAACGCACTATCAGCGGAAAGGTTATTGAACAAGACTCAGAAGAGGCCGTTATTCAGGCTACAGTCGCTCTGCTGAAGACCGACTCCTCTCTGGTAGCCAATGCCGTAACCAACATGAACGGTCAGTTCCAGCTGACTGCTCCGAGAGACGCCAACTACATTCTGCGTATCACCTATGTAGGCTTCAAGACCTACACGAAAGCCATCACCGTAGCCAACGGCAAGGGTGTCAGCATGGGGACCATCACAATGGCTCCTGATGCCATCATGCTGAAGGGCACCACCGTGACGGCCCACGTGGCAAAGGTTCAGTCGAAAGGTGACACCTTAATATATAATGCAGACGCCTACCGTACCCCAGAGGGCTCGGTGGTCGAGGAACTGGTGAAACGACTGCCTGGTGCCGAGGTCGACGACAACGGCAACATCACGATTAACGGCAAGCAGGTGACGAAGATCAAGGTCGACAAAAAGGAGTTCGGCGACGTTCAGACTGCTCTGAAGAACCTGCCCACCAGCATCATCGAACGCATCCGTGCCTATGACGAGAAGAGCGACATGGCCCGCATTACGGGTATCGACGATGGCAACGAGCAGACGGTGCTCGACTTCGGACTGCGTGCCGGCATGAACCGCGGCACAATGGCTAACGCCGACTTGGCCGCAGGTACTGAGAAGCGCTATGCAGGCCGCCTGTTCGGCATGATGATGCGCGGCGACCACCGACTGATGGGTATGCTCAACGCCAACAACACCAACGACCAGGGATTCGGCGGCGGTGGCGGTCGTGGCTTCGGCGGTGGCCGTGGCATGGGCGGCAACGGACTGAACGCTGCCAAGTCGGGTATGCTGAACTACAACTACGAGAAGACTGACCTGCTCATTGCCCAGGCCAGCGTCATGTGGAACCATCGCGACGGTGATACCTGGTCGCGCCGCTCCGTCCAGAACTTCGTAGGCGGACAGACCAAGTCGTTCCAGAACTCTGTCAACCAAAGCTACTCACGCTCCAACAGCTGGAGCTTCAACGGACGCCTCGAGTGGACACCCGACACGCTGTGGAACATCAGCTTCCGGCCCAATCTGACATACTCGACCAACGACGGAACGAGCAACAACCTATCGGCCTCGTTCAACAACGACCCTTATAGCATATTAGACACCCAGATTGGCGCTGCCGTGTTACAGGAGATTATCAGTAAGAAGGGCGGCTACGGGCTCGACTCTATCCTCGTCAATACAGGCAGCAATCGCTCACTCACCTACGGCGAGAACAAACGGTTGGGGGGTACGTTGATGATCAACCGCCTGCTCAACAACCGCGGGCGTAACATCACCCTGCAGTTGACGGGTAACTATAGCGACAACGAGAACCAACAGATGTCAAGCAACTATACGAATCTATTTAAGGATAAGCAAAACTTCAATGGCCATACCGGTCTTACGAACTATCAGACCAACCGTTACAACCTGTCACCGACCACAACGTATGACTACAGCGCACGTGCCACGTATAGCGAACCTATCGCATACGCCACGTTCCTGCAGTTCAGCTATACTTTCCAGTATCGCTATAATGAGAGCGACCGTCAGACGTTTGACTATTCACAGCCTCTGCCCTATGCCTTGGATCCTGATCCTACGCATGGTTTCTTACTGAATGACATCTATCCCACTTATCGCAACTGGACAGAGTATTTCGATAGAATCAGTCTTGGCTACAGCCCGCAGAAGGACGACCGATACTACACGAAAGACCAGAGCCGCTACTCAGCTTACAAGAACTTCATCCACACAGGTGAAATCATGCTGCGTTTCATCCGCAACACCTACGACTTCAACGTCGGTGTGCAGATCATCCCGCAGAGTTCAGAATACACCCAGCGTTACTTGGGTGTTGACACAGTTGTCAACCGTACAGTCACCAACTGGAGCCCGACGGCCAACTTCCGCTGGCGCTTCAACCAACAAGGCCAGTTGCGCTTCGAGTATCGTGGTAGCACCAGCCAGCCTTCTATCGAACAATTACTTGATATCAACGACGATACCAACCCCATGAACAAGACAAGAGGTAACCCCAACCTGAAGCCTTCGTTCACACAGTCAATCAACCTGCGCTTCAACAACTACATCATGAACCACCAGCGCTTTATCAACGCCAACGCCAATTTCTCGACGACGTCGAACAGCATTGCCAACATGGTGAAATACGATGCTAATACTGGCGCACGTGAGACGCGCCCCGAAAACATCAACGGCAACTGGAATGCTGGCGGTAACATCATGTGGAGTTCGGCCATCGACTCACTGGGATACTTTAGCTACAACGTGTCGGTGAACGACAACTACAACCACCGCATCAGCTACCTTTTCCAAAACAACGAAAACGTACGCAACGTTACCAATACCAACAACTTCGGCGGACGCCTTGGCGCCAGTTACCGCAACGACTGGCTCGAAGTAGAGCTCAACGGTTCGGCAAACTACCAGCGCACGCGCAACGAACTGCAGCCGCAGTCAGACCTCGACACCTGGAGCTTCGCCTACGGATTCAACACCACGCTGACACTGCCTTGGGGTACGCAGATTGCCACCGACATGGGCATGAACAGCCGTCGTGGCTTCAACGATGCATCGATGAACACCAATGAACTGATATGGAACGCACAGATTGCACACAGCTTCCTGAAGGGCAAGCCGCTGACGCTCTCGCTCCAGTTGTTCGACATTCTGCACCAGCAGTCCACTTTCTCACGCACCATCAACGACATGGCCCGTACCGATAATGAGTACAACGCCATTACAAGTTACGCCATGCTGCACCTTATCTACCGTGTCAACCTGTTCGGTACCCGTGAGGCCCGTCGTGGCATGGGCGGCTTCGGTGGTTTTGGCGGCGGTGGTTTTGGCGGCGGTGGCAACCGTGGCGGCAACCGCGGTGGAAATCGTGGCGGTGGCTTCGGCGGAGGCGGCTTTGGCGGTGGTTTCGGCGGAGGCGGCGGTTTCGGCGGTGGACGTCGTATGTAAGCAAAAAAAGAGGTTTCGGATGGTTCCGAAACCTTTTTTCTTTTGTCTTTTTCTTTTCTTTACTCCTGCTCCTTGCGGTCATCAATGTTGTCACCCTCGGTAGGTTTCATCTCTTCCTCGAAATCTGTGATGCCTGCCTCGATAAGGATGTTGTACCACTGGATGAGTTTCTGGATATGGGAGTTTTTCACGCGGTCACGGTCCCACTCGGGCAGTACCTTCGTAAAGTACTCATGCAATTCGTTGGCCGATGCTTTCTTGAAGTCGATGCTGGCCTTCTTGCCGTCCTCCAGCTTCTTCATATTCTCGAGGATGGTCATCAGGGGCACGTCCTCAGTCTCTGTATACATGGCAATGTCGGCCAGCGACGTGATGCGGTCGGTGGCAAAGGCGGGCATGCGACGGTGGGAAGCGTCGAGCGACTCAACGATGAGGTTCTTATTTCCGCGTGTAAGGAGTTTGTAAAGTCCGGGCTTTCCGGAAATTGCTAAAATTGTCTGTTGCATAGTTGTTTTATTTTTGGGTAATGTTGTTTTCTGATGGGTCCCAATGGTTAGTTGGGTAAGCAGGTTGTCAATCTGAGGGTCGAGGTCAGTCTGGCCGTCGTTCACTATCTCGAAGTCGGCCAACTGTCGGACCTTGTCCTGAGGCCACTGGCGCCGCATCCAGTCCAAGGCTTTTTCGCGAGTGATGCCATCACGCTGCATGATACGCTGGATTCGCACATCCTCGGGGGCTGTTACCACAACGACAAAATCGACATAGTGGTCAGCACCCGACTCATACATGATACCCGACTCAAGCCACTCCTTCCCGCTTTCCTCGAAATCGCGGAACACGGCAGGATGGACGATGGCATTGATGGCATGGGCATTGTCGTCGGAGGCTAACAGGAAACGCGTCAGCGCCTGCTTGTCAGGACGACAGCCGATGAGTTGTTCCAACTGCGACTGTATCTCGGCGCTACGCATCAGCCGCTTGGCAGCCGAATCGCAATCGTAGACGTCAATGCCATGATTGCTCAGCCGCCTACAGACGTAGCTCTTGCCACTGCCGATGCCCCCAGCAATACCTACCTTCATTCCGATTCCGAGTCTTCTATCAGGTAGTCCACCTGCTTGGTTACTAACGTGGCGTGGGTGATGCCTTGGGGAACCTGTCTCAGTTGCAGGGTACACTTCTCAGAAGTGCTGTTCTTCAGCTCGTTATAGTCGACAATGACACTGAAATCGTCAGCCGACAAGTTGCGGTACACATTTACACCGGTGATAAACTTGACGGAAACCTTGGCGGGAAATGTGCGCAGCACCTTACCCTTAGGCAGATTTATACCCTGCACCGGAATCTTATCCATAGTCACCTCCATCAACACATCGGTATAGAAGGTGGTCTTGATACGGTCGGGCACCATTTTGACGCCTTCTATCTTACGCAGTCGGCAATCGGCCACCAATGTGTCGCGGAACCCGACATAGTTGAGCGGCTCAGTATAAACCATGTGGATGCTATCGAGCCGTTCTTCCGAAGCATAGATGGTAACGCTGTCAGGGTCGTAGCTGACGTAGCTTAGGAAGTAGAGGTGCTCAGGGATGACACGCCCACGCCACCTGACGGGCACCCGCTTGCAAGCTCCCGTATTGTAGTAAATCTTCAGTTTGTCGGGCTTGACGCTGACAATCTTTCCCGACCCTGACAACCGCTGCTGGATGCTTTTCGTCAGTTCAGATGCCGTGATGCTACCTGTGCCGCCTCCTTGATCGAAAGTCTTGAAACTGAAATCGATGTGCTGTAGCACCTCACCATATATATAAGAAAGGAGCATAATGCCTCTGTCACGGATGGTAACTTTCACGGTATCCACCTCATCGCTGGTCAGCATGATGTCGGTAGGGACATCGGTGATATGCACGGGCACCGTCACCTCTTTCTCATAAGTCTCGTTGAGCGTCATCAATAGCCAGAAAACGCCCGAGAGAGCAAGAAAGAATAAGAAAATCAGAAACTCTCTGTTAGCCTTGCTGAACAGAAAGTTCCTGACGGTAACGTACAACCTGTGCAATTGCATCATAGTTTACTTCTGCAATGACGTGTTGGCCATATCCTTAAACACGTAGCTCTTGTCGACTGTGATGACGACGTCGCGGGCAATCTTCACGTCAACAGTATTCTTGGCTAAATCGATACCTTTCACGGTGCCATAGATACCGCCGCCGGTGACTACCTGCATGCCTTCGGTCAATGAGTTCTGGAACAACTGGATTTCTTTCTGCTTTTTCTGTTGCGGACGAATCATGAAGAACCACATGATAGCGAAGATGGCTACCATCATCAGAATCATGGACATGCCGCTACCGCCTGCTGCCTGTGCAGCTAATACAATGTTTGTCATAATGCTCAAATATCAATTGTAAATTATCAATTATCATTTCTCTCATCTACTCGTTTCATCAGCCGCCCCGTCTTGATGAGGTGGCGGGCAATGGTGTCGAGCATACCGTTGATGTAACCACCGCTCTTGGGTGTGGAGTACAGTTTGGCTATCTCCACAAACTCGTTGATGGTGACGCTGACGGGAATGCTGGGGAAGGTCATCAGCTCGGCAATGGCAATCTGCATGATGACCACATCCATATAGGCCAGACGCGAGAAATCCCAGTTGCGAGAAGTCTCGCTCATGTAGCGCTGGTACTCGTCGGCGTTTAGGATGGAGGCACGGAACAACTTGCGGGCGTAGTCCTTGTCTTCCTCGCTGTCGTATTCAGGCAGCAGTTCCTGCTTGGAGCCGTTCTGCTCGTCAAAGCGCTTGATGGTTTTCAATACAAAGGTGTCAACAATTTCCTTGTCGTCATTCCAGTAGAGGCTCTGCTCCTCAAAGAGAGCATCCAAATCAGGATTATCCTGAATCAGCGTGCGGTAGATCTTACGCCACAACTCTCGGTCGGCAGCGTAGTTGTCCTCCTTACTGGCCATGTAGTCCTTATAAATCTGGCTCTGCTCAATCTGCTCAAACAGCTTGCCCACAAACTCCGGCTCGTCAGCCCACGTATGCTTCTGGTTGCCGATGAACTCGCTGAGCTGCCTGTTTTCTTCCAACTGGAGGGTAAAACGGTTGAACGCAAACCTCGCTGAAGGCTTCTCCGTACCCTCACGACGAGCCTTGCTCTCAGCTATCTCCAAGCGTCTCTTAGCCTCCTTCGCTACGGCAACCATCAACGCCAACAAATAGTTGTAAAGGTCGTATGCCTTAGAAAGACTGAAGAACAGTTCTTTCTCGGCCGTGTCGATGTTCTTGTTACCGTTTTGATAGTACGCATAGGTTAACTGAACAATCTTGATGCGTATGATTTCACGATTAATCATTTAGTTAATGCTTTGTTTCGAGTGCAAAAATAGTCATTTTCCACTGATTATGCAAGAAAAAGGCCTTCTTTTTTAAAAAAATTCGTAATTCGTAATTCATAATTCATAAATATTTCGTACCTTTGCACCCGCTTTTCAAGAAAAGGCACACCGTGTGATGGTGAATTAACAACAAACAATTAATTTAGAGTAACACAAAAAGTTATGAAAGAAATCAGTGTAAGCGGTCAGAAACGTACCGCAACAGGCAAGAAGGCTTCCAAGCTTCTTCGCAAGGAGGGAATGGTTCCCTGTAATATTTATGGTGAGACAAAAGGTAAGGACGGTCTGCCCGAGGCATTAGCATTTCAGGCTTCGTTCGCAGAGCTTCGCAAGGCTATCTATACGCCTCACGTCTATGTCGTCAATCTGAACATCGACGGCCAGGTTCGCAAGGCTATCATCAAGGAGCTGCAATTCCATCCCACGACGGACGCTCTGCTGCATGCCGACTTCTTCGAGGTGAACGAGACGAAGGACATTACAATCGGTATTCCCGTCAAGCTCAATGGTCTGGCTCAGGGTGTACGCGACGGTGGTAAGCTGAACCTCTCTATCCGCAAGATTGACGTTACCGCTCCTTATAAGCAGATTCCCGAGGTGCTCGACATCGATGTCACCAACCTGCAGCTTGGCAAGGCCATCAAGGTGGGTGCCCTGCAGTTCGAGGGTCTGAAGATTGCGACCTCTCCCGAGGTGGTTGTATGCTCAGTGAAGGCTACACGTGCTTCTCGCTCAGCTGCTGCCGCTGCCGCAGAGTAAGTGAAAAAGTGAAATGGATAAGTATCTAATTGTCGGTTTGGGTAATCCTGGCGACGAGTACGCCACTACCCGCCACAATACAGGCTATATGGTGTTGGACGCTTTTGCGAAGGCGTCCAATACTGTTTTCAGCGACCGCCGCTACGGTTTTGTGGCAGAAACATCGCTGAAAGGTCGCAAAGTGGTGCTGCTGAAGCCTACAACATTTATGAACCTCAGCGGCAATGCCGTGCGTTACTGGCTGAACAAGGAGAACATCGACCAGCACCGCCTGATGGTGGTCAGCGATGATGTGGCCCTGCCTCTGGGACAGTTCCGGCTGAAGGCTGGCGGTTCTAACGGAGGCCACAACGGACTGGGCCACATTCAGCAGCTCATTGGCCAAGACTATCCGCGCCTGCGGATGGGCATCGGCAACGACTATCCTCAGGGCGGGCAGATTGACTGGGTGCTGGGGCACTACAGCGAGGACGACATGCGGCAGCTACAGCCCTCTATTGACTTGGCGGTGGAAATCATCAAGAGTTTTGTGCTTGCCGGCATCGACATCACGATGAATCAGTATAACAAGCTGGGAAAAGGAAAAGTGAATAGTGAAAAGTAAATAATTTGCTACCGCATGGATGAAGCAAGAATTGACAAATGGCTCTGGGCCTCACGCATCTTCAAGACACGCACCATTGCCGCCGACGCTTGCAAGAACGGACGTGTCATGGTGAACGACGTGCTGGTGAAGCCGTCGCGGATGGTGAAGGTGGGCGATGTCATTAGTGTGCGCAAGCCACCCGTCACCTATTCGTTCCGCATCCTGAAAACCATAGAGCAACGGGTAGGGGCCAAACTGCTGCCCGACATCTATGAAAACATCACTACGCCCGACCAGTATGAACTCTTGGAGATGAACCGCATCAGCGGGTTCGTTGACCGTGCCCGAGGCACCGGACGCCCCACGAAGAAAGACCGTCGCGCTATGGATGCCTTCGTCGGCCCGTCGCTCGGTGGCTTTGGCGACTGGGACGACTTTGATGAAGACGATGATGAATTATAATACAAGGAAAATATGAAAACCATCAAACTGTTTGCAAACATGCTGGCTGCGATGGCCGTTGCCCTCCAGCTCACCGCCTGTCTCGGCAACGAGGATCCCTACAGGGCAGGCTTTGTATTCTCGAAGCCCACCTCAGCCGTCACCGGCATCTATGCCAATACCTCCACCGACTCGCTGGTGATAACCTGTTACGGTCCTTGGCACATTACTGCCGACATGCCCGATGCCAGCTGGTGTACCATCGACGGGATGAAAGGCCAAGGCAGTGCCATCTACTTCCTTGGTGTTCATTTTACCCCGAATACGACTGACCGTTCACGCCTGGCTCAGTTTACCATTACCGACAACGACCATCCTAACGAGGCTCACGCTACATGGCAATACCTGCAGTACGCCACTCGTGGCGACGGTTCATGGGGTACGGCAGCACTGGTCAAGTCCATCACGTCGAGCGACAACTGGAAGGTCAACATCGAGTACGATGCCAAGAGCCGTCCTATAAAACTGAGCGTCAAGGGACCTGACAATTATAACGAACAATTCAGCATGGCCTACTACGAAAGCGAAGAGCGGCTGACCGTCAGCACTTCAAGCAGCACCATGAACGGCAAGATGGACAACGGCTACCAGACAGAGCAACTCTTGGGAACCGGCGACACCATCGGCTACAGGTCGCAATACTATTCCTATGGTATACAGATGCCGGCTACCAACGCTTTCAACTACGTGTCAGCACGTACGAAACGTACTCAGGCATACGCCTACCTGCTGAACGGCAAAAGTCTGACTCCCGACAGCCTGCATACGGCTGACAGCCTGATATACTACTGCCAATGGAAACTCGTTGACAAGCCCAAAGTCGTGGAACGCTACAAGCTGGATTACAGCCAGATGGACAACCGCTATCAGACGGTGGACGTCAACCAGCTGCTGCTCGGCATGTCCGAGTGCGAGCCCCTGCAGCTTATCTCCATGTTCCGCTACTGCCGCAGCACCAGCATTGTGAAACAGGCAACGGCAGCCGACGGCACCATCGACGTTACTACAGAACTGAATGCCGACCGCAGCGTACACCGCATGGTGGTGAAGGATAACCGCCGAGGCACCGAAGTCGCATACGAATTTGAGTATTGAGCATAAGATATGGACAGAACAAAAGACAACCTGAAGGCCTTGGGCCGCGAAACCGAATACCTGAACACCTACTCGCCGGAGGTGTTGGAGACGTTTGAGAACAAGCATCTTGAAAACGACTACTGGGTGCAGTTCAACTGCCCTGAGTTCACGTCGCTCTGCCCCATTACCGGACAGCCCGACTTTGCCGAAATCAAGATTATGTATATTCCTGAGTACCGTATGGTGGAGTCAAAGAGCCTGAAGCTCTACCTCTTCTCGTTCCGCAACAATGGCGATTTCCACGAGGACTGTGTCAACATCATCATGAAGGACCTGGTGAAACTGATGGATCCCAAATATATTGAGGTCATCGGGCTGTTCACCCCCCGTGGCGGCATCAGCATCTATCCCTACGCCAATTATGGGCGCCCCGGCACGAAGTACGAAAAAATGGCTGAACAGCGCATGCTCAACCATAAAGTTATATGATAAGGTATAAGTGATTAGTGAATAGTGAAAAATTTGCTGCCGCCATCCCGCTGGTTCTAATGCAGGTATGGCGGCAGCAAATTATTCACTTTTCACCTTCCACCTTCCTATAGTACCCCTGTTCTCCTTCATTAAACCTCAGCACTAACGTGTCACGGTGCAGCAATACCAGCTGCGCCGTATCGGTATTGGTGACGGTGATGTTGCCTAACGAGTCACGAGCACCCTCACTCAAGATGAGCCGCCCGTTGAAAATGCGCCATTCACGATAACGCTTCAGCGGCGGATAGACAACGGGACTCTCCTCGTCCGACGTCATGCTACGAATCATGCCGATGGGACGGGCCGTGTAGTCGCTCTTGATTTCGAAGCCAAACTCACGGGGCTGTAGCATTTCACGCAGCATCGAGTCCATTTCCTCACGCTGCTCGCCCTGGAGCCTCGACAGCGGCATGCCGGCTATCTCACGCAACTTGGGTTCCACCATGTAGCACCACTTCCCCTTCAACTGCTCAATGTTGATGACCTTGTCGGCCACCTTCTGGTTCTCGCGGTTAGTCAGCACGCCAACCAAGTCGCCAATCATCGGCCTGCCAAATACCTGATGGTTCTTCGAGGCATTCAAGATGTTGAACGTGTCAGGGTCGCCGCCCTGTCTCGGCAGAAACACCAGTATCGTGTCGTTACAGCCATCACAGGCAAGTCCGTAGACAGTGGAGTCGCCCGGCATGGCTGGTTCCATGCTTATAAGGTCAGTTTCCTCCGTCGGGCGGCTTTCGGTCTTACTGCTGCATGCTGTGGTCAGCAGGGCGGCCACAACTACGGCCATCGCTGCCAGTCTATCATGTATCTTCATTGTCACGTTGTTGTCAAATCGTTGGCAAAGGTACTATAAAGTCGGCAGAAAACCAAACAAAACAACGTTTTATCTGAAAAATTAACCTTAACGATTGCTAAAATAAAGTGATTCGTGGGGCTGGAGTTTGGCAGTTCGGAGGTAATTTCGTAATTTTGCATGGTGATGTAACTTCAAAATCTAAACACGCATGCAAGTCATCAATCTATCAGAGAACCTGTCGGTCATGAACAACTTCATGGCCGAACTTCGCGACAAGAAATACCAGCAGAACCGCAGGCTCTTCCGCAACAACGTGGAGCGCATCGGCGAGATAATGGCCTATGAGCTATCGAAGACGCTGGAGTATAAAACCAAAACGGTGACCACTCCTTTGGGCACTATCGACATTCCGCTGATAAAGGACGATTTGGTCGTGGCCACCGTGCTGCGTGCCGGACTGCCTTTCCACCAGGGTTTTCTCAATGTGTTCGTTAAGGCCGACAACGCCTTTGTTTCCGCCTTCCGGATGTATATCAATCGCGAGCATACGGAGGTTGGCGTCCACACGGAGTATATTGCCACGCCAAGTGTAAAGGGCCGGACGCTGATTATTGTTGACCCCATGCTGGCCACGGGTGGTAGTCTGGCGGCTGCCATCGACTCGCTGACGGAGTCGGGTAAACCCAAGAAGATTCACGTCTGCTGCGTGATTGCCGCCCCCGAAGGTATCGAAGTGGTGAAAGAGGCATTGCCCGAGGACAGCACCATCTGGTGTGCCGCCATCGACAATGGCATGAACGAGCACAAGTATATCGTGCCCGGTTTCGGCGACTGTGGAGACTTATGCTACGGCGAGAAGCTGCAGAGCTTCCGCAAGATTATGGACAAGTAATTACATTTGTAACAAAAACGAATATTAAAGAACCTTTAGTTGAGATTATGAAAAAGAAAAGAATCCAGTTCAGCCTGGTCTATCGTGACATGTGGCAGTCGAGCGGCAAGTTCCAGCCTCGCAAGGATCAGTTGGAGCGCATTGCGCCCGTTATCATCGACATGGGATGCTTCAGCCGTGTAGAGACCAACGGCGGTGCCTTCGAGCAGGTAAACCTGATGGCAGGCGAGAATCCCAACGCCGCCGTGCGTGCTTTCTGCAAGCCGTTCAACGAGGCAGGCATCAAGACCCACATGCTGGACCGTGGCCTGAACGCCCTGCGTATGTACCCCGTCCCCGACGACGTTCGCGAACTGATGTATAAGGTGAAACACGCCCAGGGTGTCGACATCCCCCGCATCTTCTGCGGTCTGAACGACACTCGCAACATCATCCCTTCCATCAAGTGGGCCAAGGCGGCTGGCATGACGCCGCAGGCCACGCTCTGCATCACCACCTCGCCTGTACATACCGTGGAGTACTACAGTGCCATCGCCGACGAGGTGATAGCAGCCGGAGCCGAGGAAATCTGCCTCAAGGACATGGCCGGCATCGGACAGCCCGCTATGCTCGGTGCCCTGACGAAGAGCATCAAGACAAAGCATCCCGACATCATCATCCAGTATCACGGCCACTCTGGGCCAGGCCTGTCGATGGCCTCCATCCTCGAAGTGTGCAACAACGGTGCCGACATCATCGACACCGCCATCGAGCCGCTCAGCTGGGGTAAGGTACACCCTGACATCATCAGCGTGCAGTCGATGCTGAAGAACGAAGGCTTCGAGGTGGCTGACCTCAATATGAACGCCTACATGCAGGCGCGTACCTTAACTCAAGAGTTCATCGACGACTGGCTTGGCTACTTCATCAACCCCGCCAACAAGCACATGTCGTCGCTGCTGCTCGGCTGCGGACTGCCCGGCGGTATGATGGGTTCGATGATGGCCGACCTCGGCGGCATCAAGAAGATGATCGACAAGCTGCGTGCCGCAAAGGGTGAGCCAGAACTGACGATGGACGACATGCTGGTGCGCCTGTTCAATGAGGTTGAATACGTATGGCCGCGCGTGGGCTATCCCCCACTGGTCACCCCGTTCTCGCAGTACACCAAGAACATCGCGCTGATGAACCTGCTGACCATCGAGCAGGGCAAGGGCCGCTACGTGATGATGGACGATGCCATCTGGGGCATGATTCTCGGCAAGTCGGGAAAGATACCCGGCACCATCGCCCCCGAACTCATCGAACTGGCCGAGAAGCAGAAGCGCGAATTCACCGACGTCGACCCCCATACACTCATCCCCAATGCCCTCGAAGGCTTCAAGAAGGAAATGGACGAGAATGGCTGGGACTATGGACAGGACAACGAGGAACTGTTCGAACTGGCCATGCACCCCGAGCAGTACCGCCCCTTCAAGAGCGGACAGGCCAAGAAACAGCTGCTCGCCGACATCCAGAAAGCCAAGGATGCCAAACTGGGTGGCGGACAGAAGATTTCTCAGGAGGAGATAGATGCCCTGAAGCACGCCAAGGCCGACGCCGTAAAGTCACCTTTGGCCGGACAGCTGTTCTGGTCGTTTGGCGGCGAGGGTGTCATGGCTCCTTGCATCGAGCCGTTCATCGGACAAACCTACAAGGAGGGCGACACCTTCTGCTACCTGCAGACAAAGTGGGGCGAAATCGTTGAAATCCCAGCTGCCCTCGGCGGCAAGCTCGTCGACATCAGCGTGAAGCCCGGCCAGCAGATACGCCAAGGCGACACCATTGCATGGATTGAGAGAAAGTAAAGGTAAAAGTGAATAGTGATAAATTTGCTGCCGCCATCCCGCTGGTTCTAATGCAGGTATGGCGGCAGCAAATTTTTCACTTTTCACTTCTCACTTTTCACTTCTCACTTTTCCCTTCATCACGCCTCTCCCTTGTTAGGGCCGAAGGGTGCGATGGTGCGCGGTTCCTGGTTGGGAATCTTGATGGCACCATACGTGCGCTCGTAGCGCATGATATTCTCCTGCAAGGCACCAAGCAGACGCTTGGCATGCTCGGGAGCCATAATGACGCGGCTCCTCACCACCGATTTAGGCAGTCCGGGCAACACCCGTGCGAAGTCTATCACAAAATCACTCGATGAGTGTGTGATGATAGCAAAGTTAACATACTCTCCCAACCCGATTTCGGGCGACAGTTCCAATTCCAAACCCTGTTTCTTGTTCTCGTTTTCGTTCATTGTATTACTTTTTTTGTTACTACTATATTTCTAAATATCCTTATAAATATCTTTCATCGTGCAGGGGATCCAGAAAGAGGCAACGGTTTTCTTGCCATCTTCTGAATCCATGAAGAACTCACCACCAAACAAATCAACTATAGCCCTGCAGATAGCGAGTCCTAATACAGAGGACTTGCCGACATTTTTCAGAGCCTCTGAACACCTGCTAAATATACATTTAAGATGCAAAGGTAATGAAAAAAAACGAAAGTGCCAAGAAAAAAGAGATTATTTTGCCCTATCACTCGCTTTAGCAGCTGGTAGACACGCTGGAATGCACGCTTTGCTGTACGAAACCCCTATCATCTTTTCCCAGTAAAAGTATTGCCGTTTCAAAATTTTGTTGTATCTTTGCAGCAAACTTTTCGAATAGACGAAAGCAGACATGAATAATAACAATACTGCCCCCACCCCCTGCCCCTCCCCTACAAGGGAGGGGAGAACCGCAGAGGAAGCCGCCTCTCTCCCCTCCCTTGTAGGGGAGGGGCAGGGGGTGGGGTCAGTAACCTTAGTTATATAGAAGCGGACAACAAATATTTGGTGACGATATGACTACATTAGCAAGGAAAATTTACGACACACCTATGGCTCCGTATGCCGATCTGCTGAGAAGCATGAAGCCGCAAGATATACGTGTTGTCGTTACATTCTTGGAAGAAGCGATGGCCGAGGCAGAATCGAAGGCATCTGCCTCTCAAATAATCCGCGAGAAATTCAAGAAATTAGCCATTTCCGAAGAAACTAAGGAATTAGTGCGCGATTTGTCGTTGTCATCCGAGGAGATGGACGATGAAAGAACCAAGTATATTTTAGGGTACTAATAATGAAGAATGTATTCCTTGACACAAATGTCTTGATGGATTTCGTGGATAATCGCGAAAACCGTGAATATGCCGAGACTATCATTGAGCTTGGCAAGACTGGTGCCATTCAGTTGTATGCATCCTATTTGTCTTTTGCCAATATGGGTTACATTCTCCGAAAGCGTCAGGAAGACGAGCGCTATCGAATGATCCGCAACGCCCGAAAGATTGTTACCGTATTGCCATGCGACTCCGACCAACTTGACAGCACGTTAGCGACTCCTGTAAAGGACTACGAGGACATGCTTCAATATCCATGCGCTTTGGCTGCTGGATGTGACGTTATTGTCACGAATAATAAACGTGACTTCCAAGAGTTTAGCGAGTTACCATTTCTAACGTCTGAGGAATTCCTGTTGCAGATAGATTATTGATTAGAGCAATTCAAATCCTAACTCCAGCCATACTTTTAGAAATAATCATGAGAACCGTCCCGCCTGATTTTAGCGTCCGGCTGATGCCCGTAGAAGATGAGAAAGAAGAGCCCAAACGTGATGTGACAGCAGAGATATGTCAGGGCATGAAAGACTGGAAGGAGTATTTAGAGACTGGTAAGTCTGACAACTTCGTAACATGGGAGGAAATGATGGATGAGTTACGAGATTAGTCCACACAAGACATTTCTTGTTGAAGCCAAATATTTCTGACGAATACTCATCATAGAACATCACCATATTGTAGATATTGCGACGGCTATAACCTTTCAGCGTTGGATCTTTCGTTCGCAGATATTCAGATAGCTGAGTAACAACTTTGCTACCCCATTCATTGCTTTTAAGTTTATCAGAAAAAACTAAGGAGCGAAATCTTATCTGATACACATGCTCCAGTACATTTTATAGTCATCAAATGAGAATTATTTCTGTTTTAATTTGTATTTACAGAAAATATGCTTATCTTTGCAGCAAACTTTTCGAAGGGTCGAAAGTAAAGGCGTGATATAACTGGTCGTCCATTCCCCGTTTCACGGGGTCTGTCCGACGAGAAAAATACACTGAGTCGCTTGCATAGACGAAAAAAAAGTGATTAGCTTTGCAATCGCCATGCAAGTAAGCCGTATACATAATAGGTCACCGAACCTAATTTGCAGCGTGGCACCGACTCCTTGTAAGCAAAAGATTGCGCCGCTGGAGGCCTTATAGAACCCTAAGTCCGCATGAACTTAAAATGTTAAAAGAGAAGCCCACATTGAAAAGCTTCTTCGATTCCAAAATTAGGAAGTTCAATGCTGGCAAATATTATTATTTAAATGTGCTAGGCGTTATCGTGTGCGAGTTGAATGAAACTCAAAGGAATCAGCTATATAATGAGTTGAAAGAACTGCATGATAAGGTCGGCAGAGAGTATGACCCAAATATATTAGGGAAAGGCTTTCTTGCAACATTTGGCAAGTATCGGAAGGGTAACAATGCTCAATGTGCTGCATTTTTCACAACCATCTATCTGGCCATGTTGGATTTGGAAGCGAGCAAAGACAAATACCCTCATTCACTTGGCAAAACAATGGTATTAAGAAGCTGTAGGGCTGTAATCCTAGAGGGCAAAGACCCAAAACAAGCAGCCGTTATGTTTGAAAGAAGGCATGAAGAAGTGGCTGATGATTACTACTACGATTCAGAGGTTGATTCACGCTATGAGAAATATAATGGGCACAATGGCTATGATGATGATACCATTGACATAGGATTTGATGGGCATCCTGAAGCAACGTGGAACGTTGATTAGCCTATAGTGAATCTCCCTCATAAAAAAAGTGTGCTAGACCATTGAATCAATCTAGCACACATTATAATGTTTTTTAAATCATATTGGTATATCCCAATTATCTATTTTCCCATTCACTGAAATCATACATTCTGAATACATAGGCAAGGCACTGTGCCAATGCTTCATCCCCAAGGCATCTAACGATTGCGGCATCAATGACCTCTTTTTCCATGTGCTTCACTGCCATGTCATAAGCCTCTTGAACATCGTTATCATCGACAATCCAACCACCATTCTCAGCTTCATTAACAACTCTGTCAACAGGTTCCTTCACGATTCTGGGAAGTGCCTTATCCGATATTCTTGCAAATCCTCTTTTCGTATCGCTACGTTTGTTTATCTATAAATATCAGCATAGGGAGAAATGTGGAAAAAGTGTAAATAGGGCCGGGTGGGGGGTCTTTGAAGTTTGCCGTAAGTAAACTGGGGGGTTACCCTACCTAAACCCTGGGTTTACCGTAGGGGGAATTAGAAAAATATCTATATTCGTAAAAACACCTAACACCTAACCTGACTGCCCTGAAATGCTTTGTACATCGGGGTTTCAGGTGGGTTAGGTGTTTGGGAAACTCCTAACCTACTCCTAACCAACACCTAACCCCCTTTACACCCTCTACAACCAGGATTAGTGAGTAGTGAGGTTAGGTGTTGGTTAGGTGTTCGGGCAACTCCCAACCTCTCAGAATGCCTTTATACAAAGGGGTTTTGAGAGATTGGGTTAGGAGGTTAGGTGTTTTTTGCAAATCACTCCATCACGCCGAACAGGTCGTTTTCCTCGAAGAGCTGTAGGACGGCCTGCTCGATGGGGGTGCGGCGGACTATTTCGTTCTTCTGCCAGAAGTCGGGGTCGTAGCCGGTGCGCGTGATTTCCTTGTGCAGCTCGCTATAGAATTCGAGCATGCTGCTACTTTTACTGTCGGAGTGCTGGTCGGCAAACCAGTTGCCGATGCGCTTCAGCAGGTTGCCCTTCTTCTTCGGCCCATCGCCCAGATTGAACAGCAGCGAGCGGGTGGTGATGGTCTGCCCCTCGAAATCGTGCGACTCGTCGACATATACCGACTGCACCTCGGGGTAGCCGTGCTCCTCGGTCATCTCCACCACATAGCTGAAGTGGGCCAACGAGACGGATTGCGTGTAGCGGCTGAACCCTATCTCGTTTGTCTCGGTCAGGATTCGCGTCAGCACCCTGAAGTTGTGGCCTTCGCCCTCGAAGCGGCGTATGTGGAGGGTCTGCTCGTCGACGTAGAGGGTGCCGCCGAGTATGGAGTAACGACTCAGCACCTCGGGCTTCGGCTCGAAGCGGATGGCAAAGATGCGTTCTCCGTCGTCGCCGCTGATGACGGTATAGCTGACGTTGTAGAACTTGTTGTAATTGCGGAACAGCGGCACCACGTCGTCCAGTTTGCTGGGCATCTTGTAGTAAGCCGCCATTTCGAGCTGCGAGAAGGTGTAGAAGTTGCCGAAGTAGGTGTAGTGGTTCAGGCTGTCGGACTGAATGCCGGCATAGCGCCCTGTATAGATACTCAGGTTACGCAGCGACACGGCGGGATTGCCTTTGAGGAACGACTCGGCAAACTCGTAGCAGCGGGCACCGAGGAAGGCCGTCTGGCGGTAGAAGAACTTCGACTCGCGGTTCTTGTATTTCTGCTGCAGTCGCAGCGTCTCCTTGCAAATCTTGTTGATCATGGGGCCTATGGGCACCACCACCACCTCCTGCAGCTGCCGCTCCTGTGGCTGCAGGGCCACGACCTCGCCCAACTCGCTTGCCTGGACGTAGGTCGGCTTATAGCCCACGTAGGTGATGCGCAGCACGTCGGCAGGCTCACAATGCAGGGAGAACGTGCCTACGGCATTGGTGATAGTTGAGGTGGCACCGTCCACCCACACGCTGGCAAAAGGCAGCCGCTCGTGGGTCACGGCATCGACAACAGTAGCCACGTATTGCGCCCTTGCAGGGCTAATGAATAGTGAATAGTGAATAATGAATAATGTTATCATTATCCATCGGTTGCCTTTGCGGGTATTCCTGTTTATACTCATTGCATTATTCATTCTTCACTTTTCACTCTTCATTAGGCCCGCAGGGCCGCATTCATCATGGGTATTCACTTTCACGTAATGTTTTGTCGCTCAACCTCAGTGGGACACAGCGCAACGAGCAGTCAGGCACGCCGCCCGACTCGGCATAGCTGCCATGTAGACGATAGCGGCGTCCTGCATGACTGAAGTTCATTGAGAACATGAAGGCTGGAGCTGATGGAGACTCGAAGCGATAACGCAAGTCACGGCACTCGACAGGCGTTCGTCGGAGCTGTCCGCGGCGAGTGAGGTAAGCGCTTTTAAGCACAAGCGTTGACGTGCCATCAGTCGTATAGGCGAGCCGCACATTGATGAACGTGGAGTCGCTGACAGCCGCCTGCATACTGACGGATTGCGCCCGTAAAGGCACCACCGGCAACCACAGCAGGGCAAGTATGAATGTCAACAGCTGTCTCATAGTCACTGGATGGTTATGGTGGTTCCATTCGATGTCAATCCCTCCGCCGACACCTTCAGTGACTGGCTGAAGCCGTTGTTGAAGAACTCCATGTGGGCACGTCCCTCGCTGTCAGTAGTCACCTGCGGATTCCAGTACACCGTGCGGCGGTAGTCGGTAGCCTCGGGTTCCGGCTCCCAGTCGTAGTTCGGCTCATAGAACTCTGCCGGCTGGGTCAGTCCCTGGAAGTTGATGCGGAAGCCTAAGAAATCGGGCAACGGATGGGAGTTGTCGTAGATGCTGTCGGTGGTGAAGTTGATGATGGACGTCAGCGGGAAGTCGGCATTGAAGGCGGAATAGGATTCATACGACCCTACCGTCTCGTGGAAGCGTCCCCGCTGGTGGGTCAGCTGTCGGTTGTTGGCATCGGCATAGAGTTCTACATTCTTGAAGTTCTCGTTGATGGGGAAGAAGCGCAACCCCAAGGGCAGCATCGCCTCCGAGCCAGTAACCTTGGTAAAGTGGGGATAGGTGCCATCCTTTTCGGCATCTACGTAGTACATGTTCTGACCGTCGAGTCCGAAGACATAGAGCATCTCAACCAAGTTGGCGAAGTAGGGACGGTCATCAATATGGTAGGTGCCGCCTGGCATGATGCCTCTGCGGTGATTGGCCACCTGACCGGAAACGCTGCTTAACGCCATTGCATGGCGTTCGCGCCCCATTTCCGAGTCGAGCCAATAAGAATCCTCCAACACCATGCGGTACAGGAAATTGTCGTAGGGGTCGAAGACGGTGCCGGAGCCTTCGTCATTCAACCGTGAACCGCACTTGAAGTCCTGTATGTCACCGAAGATGTTCGACAGCCACGCCATCACGTCCTTCACGTCCATCACCGACACGGGCTTCACGTCGCTAAAGTCGCTCCACGCACGACGCTTTTTCTTCTGCACGTCGGGCAGCATGTAGGTCTGGCTGACGTCGTCGTAGAATATCAGGCGGTCCTTGTTGCCCTTGGGCACAGCCATGAAGCCATAGCGGAACATATCGCGGTCTATCGGATCGTTCAGTGCCGCCGTCTCGTAGTAGTCGTAATCCTTGGGCAGGGGTGAATATTGGTTCAGCGGCTCTATACGCTTGCCCAGCAGGTAAAACGGACGCTTGATGGTGTTCCACTGGAAGTTGTGGCCACCTACGCCGCCCTTAGCGATTCCCAACTCCTCGATGCTCTGCTTGTTGAGCATCAGGGCCATGCGCCCTTTACCGTAGAAGGGCTGCATGTTCAGGCGGAAGCAGCCCGTGGAGTCAATCTTGCTCTCGCCCGACAGGATAAGCTGCGGCGCCTGTCCCTCTTCGCGAACCACCCACTCGCTGCCTCCCAGATTGATGGTCTGGCGGGGATATTTCCACTTGTCGAGCGAGTGGTCGGTAAGGATGGTGTCGCCATTCAGGTACAGTTCGGAATACACCCAGTAGGGCTTGTTCTGCTGCACCCGCCAGTGCTGGCGTGCGTTATAGTCGTTGTCGTCCCACACTCGTCCTGCGAACGTCAGTCCGCGCTCAATGGCCAGCATGGGGTCGAACCTCTCGCCGCTCATCATCTGCTCGTAGTCGTAGCGTGTCCAGCCCTGCACCATCATCAGCATGTCGAGTGCCTGCCGCCGTTCGTTGTCGTCGGCCTCGAAGTAGTACTCAGGATGGGGGATGAAGCCCTTCACCTCCGATGCCAACAGCAGGTAGCTCAGCACGTTGCCGTCGTCGTAGGTGTCCTCGCGGCTGTCGCCGTCGGTCACGGCAATGGAGAAGTCGTGGGCGGCATGCACAGGACGGCCTGCCTTGTCGACCAGCTGGTAGTCGAGGGTGACTTTCTGGTAAGGGGTGAGACCCTCCCCCGACCCCTCCCTGTTGAGGGAAAGACCCACCCCCGACCCCTCCCTGTTGAGGGAGGGGAGTATCTGTGGGGTCTGAACGAGTCGCAGCCCGTCCATATCGTGATTGTTCACAAACGTCATGCGCTGGGCCAGCACCTTGCCGTCGTCGGTAAAGAGCGTCACCACGTTGACACCCGTCTGCAGCGACTGTTTGTCGATGAGGGCCACCGCCCGCTCATCGTCCGTCAAGTCCACGGTACTATAGTAGTAGGTATGCCCGCGTGAGGTGACGCTGAGTCCCAGCATCCGGCCCTCGGTCCGGTCGTTGCGGCTGATGATGGTCTTCAGCTGATTATCGGTCTGGAATACACTGAGCGAGTAGCCACGCTTCTTCGGACGGGGCAGGTCAAAGTGATAGTCCCTTCCTTGATAGTTCAGCCTCAACTTCAGTCCGTCGATGAGTTCCTCGGCATCGAGCGAGTCGGGCGTCACCGCAAAGACACCGCGTCCGGCATAGTCGGTCTTGAAGTAGCCGATGCTGTCACCCCGTCGTATCAGGGCACCTGCCACGTTCAGCGTGCGTCCCTCGGCATTGCGGGCCTGGAAGGCGATGCGGGTCGGCACACCCCGAACCAGATTGCCGCCTTCGGGATAGAAGTCAATCTTCAGTTTGTCCTTGGCTGTCGTTGCCATGGTTGAGGTAGCCTTTGCCAGCCGCGGTATGCGCCGCATAAAATACTGTCCGCTGTCGACACGCTCATAGACGGGGAACACCCGCGAGAATACACCGGCATTGCCCTGCATGTAGCGCAGCGCACGTTCTCCCCACTGTCGGCGGGCCTGATTGGAGTGCATGCGCTTCCAGCCGTGAGGATCACCTGTGGTGAAGTTCAGCATCCATGCCGTATAGGCCCTGACCTCGTAGAAGCCGGCATTCAGCGTGTCCTTCAGCTCGAACGAGCCGTGGGCCTGGCCGTTCTCTATGATTAATTTCTGGGTTTCCACGGGATAGCCAATGGGGTTGAGCAGCTCCACGTAGAGGATGCGGCTCAGGTCGGTGAAGTGCAGGTTGTCGTCGCGCACGACGTAAGCCTTGTACCAGATGTTCTCCCCCTTATAATAAGAGGTGTTGTCGAAATGGACGTAGACACGTTCCGTCGGGAACATGCAGGCGAAGCGTTCGAAGTTCTCCTGCCGTTGGAACAACAGCGAGTCGGTGTCGGCACCTGTTGCCGGCAGGAGGCTTGCAAGCCCAAATACCAAAGTTAGAATCAGTTGTTTCATACTCTTTTCGTTTTTAGGTTTCTGGGGGCAAAGGTACGCTTTTTTCCTCTTACTGCCTCGTTTTTCACTTCACAAACACTTCACAACGGCTTCACAACAGCTTCACAAACCCTTATTCCTGCGGGAAAAGGCGCAAAAACTGGTTCATATCGTCGGCCGAGCCTTCCTTGGCAAAGATTTTCTGGTAGAGCCGCTTCCGCAGGTTCGTAATCGCCTGCTGCGTCTTGCACAGGATGTTGGATATCTGCTGGTTGGTGAATTCCAGTTTCAGCAGCTGGCAGGCCTGCATCTCCTGCGGTTTGATGGCAGGATAGAAAGCTGTCAGCTTGTCGACGAACCCGTCGGCCTGACCGTTTAGGAACTGCACAATCTCCTCCCACTGCTCCGCACTGACCGATTCGTCCATCAGTATCTTCCGATACAGGGTGGTATTGCGGAACGTCTCGACCAACTGCTCCTGACTATTACGGGCACGGCTCACCCGGGCCTGCCGTTCCTCCTCCTGCTGACGTTTCAGGCGGGCTATGCGTTCACGGACGAAGATGACGAGGACGGCTATCAGCAGTATGGCCACGACGGTAATCACGGCTATGATACGCCACAGGTGGTAGTTCTCGCGCTCCACCTCCAACTGATTGGTCAACGAACCTATGAGGTTGGCATTCTCGTTCTGCATCTGCAACTTGGCTGAGTCCACTAAGGCCGCACACTCCAAGGCGTAGCTGTAGGCGCGTTCCCAGTCGGCTTCGTCGCCGGCCAGTTCACTCAGGTACATGGCTGCCGAGGCACGGCTGCCCACATGGTCGGTCTCCAAGCAGCGACGGAAGAAATACTTCGCCGAGTCCAACTGTTCCTGCTCGGCATAGAACTTGCCTGCCACCAAGCACGAAGGTCCCGATTTGTGGTCGACGGGCAGCCGTCTCACCAACTGGCGGGCTTCTGCTACCCTGCCCTCACTTAACAGCAGGGAAATGTATTCTGGATAGACGTAGTTCCTCAAGGTGTCGGCTCCGGCTACTGTCAGCAGACTGTCGGCCTTGGCAAAACAGCGCAAGGCCTCGGCCGCCTGCTTCTCGGCACGCCGACAGCGCCCCATGTCGCGCTGCGCCAGTACCATCAGGGGCAGGTCATCAGCCTGCACCGCCATCTGCCATGCCCGCTCGAAATAGTCGTGCGCCTGGACGAGATCGCGCTGGTTCATCGAGAGGTGGCCCAGTTCGCTGACGGCCTTTGTCACCCATTCCGCGTCGTCGTCGGCTTCCACAGCCAACAGGTATTCACGCATGGCTTCCGCCGAACGGCTCTGTCCGGCCAGCAAACGTCCCTGCTGATAATGGGTTTCCGAGGTGCCACCCGGTGAACAGGCTGCCAACAGCAGCACACCTATTATACTATATAGCCAGTTACTTGTCGTACGCATGCACGGGATAATCTATCGTGAAGTGCAGGCCACGGCACTCCTTGCGCTCCAGTGCCCAGCGGGTAATCAGGTAGCCGACGTTTATCATGTTTCGCAGTTCGCAGATGTCGCGGCTGGCCTTCACACGCTTGAAGAGCCGCTCGGTCTCCTCGTAGAGCATGTCGAGGCGGTCCCAGGCACGGTGCAGGCGCAGGTCGCTGCGGACGATGCCCACGTAGTTGGCCATAATCTGGTTCACCTCCTTCACACTCTGCGTAATCAGCACCTTCTCCTCGTTGGTCATGGTGCCCTCGTCGTTCCATTCGGGCACCCGCTCGTTGAAGTCGTACAGGTCGACGTGCTCCAGCGAGTCGCGTGCAGCAGCATCGGCATAGACCACAGCCTCAATCAGCGAGTTCGAGGCCAGTCGGTTGCCGCCGTGCAGCCCCGTACACGAGCACTCTCCGAGGGCGTACAGACGCTCTATCGAGGTCTGTCCGTTCAGGTCCACCTTGATGCCTCCGCACATATAGTGGGCGGCAGGCCTTACGGGGATGTAGTCCTGGGTGATGTCGATACCCATAGAGAGGCACTTCTGGTAGATGTTGGGGAAGTGGTGGCGCGTCTCGTCGGCATTCTTGTGGGTGACGTCCAAGCAGACGTGGTCCAGACCGTGAATCTTCATCTCCTTGTCGATGGCGCGGGCCACAATGTCGCGGGGAGCCAGCGAGAGCCGTTCGTCGTACTTCTCCATGAAGGTCTCGCCGTTGGGCAGTTTCAGTACACCGCCATAACCGCGCATGGCCTCCGTAATGAGGTAGGCGGGATGGGTCTCCTTGGGGTTATGCAGCACCGTAGGGTGGAACTGCACAAACTCCATATCGGCCACCGTGCCCTTGGCACGATAGACCATAGCTATGCCGTCGCCAGTGGCGATGACGGGATTCGAGGTGGTCAGGTAGACGGCTCCACAACCGCCAGTACACATGACGGTGACTTTCGACAGGTAGGTGTCAACCTTCTCCGTATCGGGATTCAGCACGTAGGCACCGTAGCACTGTATATGCGGCGACCGTCTCGTCACTCGCACACCGAGGTGGTGCTGGGTGATGATTTCCACGGCAAAGTGGTTCTCCTTCACGGTGATGTCGGGATTGCGGCGTACCGCTTCCATCAGGCCGCGCTGTATCTCGGCTCCCGTGTCGTCGGCATGGTGCAGGATGCGGAACTCCGAGTGGCCGCCCTCGCGGTGCAGGTCGAATTGGCCGTCCTCCTTGCGGTCGAAGTTGACCCCCCACTCTACCAGTTCCTTAATCTGCGCAGGGGCGTTGCGCACCACCTGCTCCACGGCTGCACGGTCGCTGATGTAGTCGCCCGCTATCATCGTGTCGTTGATGTGCTTCTGGAAGTTGTCAACAGCCAAGTTGGTAACACTGGCCACGCCGCCTTGGGCAAACGACGTGTTGGCCTCGTCAAGCGAAGTCTTGCAAATCATACACACCTTGCCCTTCTTGGCGCGGGCAATCTTCAACGCGTAACTCATACCGGCCACTCCGGCGCCGATGATGAGGAAATCATACTTGTAAACCATAATTTTCTGTTTTTACGGTGCAAAGATAATAATTTTTCGTATCTTTGCAGTCGAAATGAAGAAAAATCTGCTCTTAATACTATCATTCTGTCTGTGTATCACCTCTGTGGCACAGACTGAAGACGTGGCCGCCGACTCGCTGCCGTGGCCACAAGACCTCAGGGTCAAGGTGGACTCCGCACTGATGACGCCCCTGCTACAGACCTCGCAGCTGGGGCTGATGATCTATGACCTGACGGCCGACTCCGTGCTTTACACCAGCGGCCACCGCCAGACGCTGCGCCCGGCATCGACCATGAAACTGGTGACGGCCGTCACGGCCCTCGACCAGCTGCCTGCCGACTACCAGCTGAAGACGTCGCTCTACTATACAGGCTCCATCAGGGGCGGCACGCTCTATGGGAATCTTTGCTGCGTAGGCGGCATGGACCCTATGTTCGGCATGGCCGACCTGAACTATTTCGTCAACCAGGTGCGGCACCAGGGCATCGACACCATCCGCGGACGACTGCTGCCTGACCTCACGTTCAAGGACAACGACCTGCTCGGCGAGGGCTGGTGCTGGGACGACGACAATCCCATACTGACGCCGCTGCTCTTCGACGGCAAGGACGACTTCATGGAACGCTTCGAGTGCGAGCTCAAGCGCGACGGCGTGGTCATCTTCAACACCGATGCGCCACGGTCACGCAGTTCGAAGTTCATCTGTGCCAGGGGGCATACGGTGGACGACGTGCTGCAGCAGATGATGAAGGACAGCGACAACCTCTACGCCGAATCGCTGTTCTACCAGCTTGCCGCCAACGACGGCACACGTCCCGCCAAGGCCAAGCAGTCGGCCAACGTCGTGAAGCGCATGATCCAGAAGGTGGCCCTGCGGCCGGGCGACTACCGTATAGCCGACGGCTCCGGGCTGTCGCTCTACAACTACGTGTCGGCCGAGCTTGAAACGCGACTCCTGCGCTACATCTGGAAGCGTCCGAAGCTGTTTGAGCGGCTCTACGACTCGCTGCCCATTGCCGCCGTCGACGGGACACTCAAGAAGCGCATGCTGAATGGCTATGCCGCAGGCAACGTGCATGCCAAGACGGGGTCGGTGTCGGGCATCTCCAGCCTGGCAGGATACTGCACGGCAGCCAACGGCCACGAGATCTGCTTCTCGATCATCAATCAGGGCATCATGCACATGGCCGACGGCCGTGACCTGCAAGACCAACTATGCGAAATCATGTGTAAATAACGCTATATATGGAACAGACGAAGAATACAAGGACGCAGGAACAGATTCTCGTCCGCATCACCGGACAGGACCGCCCGGGACTCACGGCCTCAGTCATGGGCATACTCGCCAAGTACGATGCACAGATTCTCGACATAGGCCAGGCCGACATCCACTCCACACTGTCGCTCGGCATTCTCATCCGCATGGACGAGGCCAACAGCGGACAGGTCATGAAGGAACTGCTCTTCAAGGCCACCGAGCTGGGCGTGAACATCGGCTTCTCGCCCATCAGCGACGATGAGTACGAAGACTGGGTGGGCCATCAGGGCAAGAACCGCTATATACTGATGGTCATGGGGCGCGTGCTGGAAGCCCGCCAGATAGAGGCTGCCACCCGCGTCATTGCCGACCAGGGATTCAACATCGACGCCATCCGCCGCATGACGGGACGCAAGAGCATCAAGAATCCGGGCAAGCACATCCGGGCCTGCATCGAACTGTCGCTGCGTGGCGAACCGGCCGACCGTCAGGAGATGCAGCGTCAGCTGATGAAGCTCTCGGCGGAGATGGAAATCGACTTCTCGTTCCAGCGCGACGATATGTTCCGCCGCATGCGCCGCCTCATCTGCTTCGACATGGACTCGACGCTCATCCAGACGGAGTGCATCGACGAGCTGGCCGAGCGCAACGGCGTAGGTGACCAGGTGCGGGCCATCACCGAGAGTGCCATGCGTGGCGAGATTGACTTCAAGGAGAGCTTTACGCGGCGCGTGTCGCTGCTGAAGGGACTCGATGTCAGCGTCATGCAGGACATTGCCGAGCACCTGCCCATCACCGAGGGCGTCGACCGTCTGATGACCATCCTCAAGCGTTGCGGCTACAAGATTGCCATCCTCAGCGGCGGATTCACCTACTTCGGTGAATATCTGCAGCGCCGCTACGGCATCGACTACGTCTATGCCAACGAACTGGAGATTGATGACAACGGCAAACTGACGGGCCGCTACGTCGGCGAAATAGTCGACGGCCACCGCAAGGCAGAACTGCTGAAGCTCATAGCACAGGTAGAGAAGGTGAACCTGGCACAGACCATCGCCGTCGGCGACGGGGCCAACGACCTGCCTATGATTAGCGAAGCCGGCCTCGGCATAGCCTTCCACGCCAAGCCCCGTGTCGTGGCCAATGCCAAGCAGAGCATCAACACCATCGGCCTCGACGGCGTGCTCTATTTCTTAGGTTTCAAGGACAGCTACCTCGGCGACCAAGGGAAACTATAAGTCCAATTAGCCCCATGCCCCTCTTCACCACCACCCTCCTGCAATGGTTCCGCGAGAACGGCCGCGAACTGCCCTGGCGGCAGACTCGCGACCCATACGCCATCTGGCTCTCCGAAATCATCCTGCAGCAAACGCGCATAGAGCAGGGACTGCCCTACTGGCAACGCTTCATGCACCGATGGCCGACGGTGGCCGACCTGGCCGCCGCCACCGAGGACGAAGTGCTGCGCGAGTGGCAGGGACTGGGCTACTACAGCCGGGCACGCAACCTCCACACGGCCGCCCGCCAGATTACTGCGGGTGGTGGTTTCCCCACCACCCTCGAAGGCATCCGCGCCCTGAAGGGCGTAGGCGACTACACCGCCGCCGCCATCGGCTCCTTCGCCTTCGACCTCCCCGCCGCCGTCGTCGACGGCAACGTCTACCGCGTCCTCGCCCGTCACTACGGCATAGCCACCCCCATCAACACTACCGAGGGCAAAAAGGTATTTGCAGCTATGGCACAAGACTTGCTGCTCCCCGCCCTAAACAGGGAGGGAAAGGGGGCGGGTATCTTCAACCAGGCCATCATGGACTTCGGCGCCACGCTCTGCACCCCGCAGTCGCCCCGCTGCCCGCAATGCCCCGTCATGGAGACTTGCGCCGCCCTGCGTGAAGGTAAGGTAACACAGCTCCCCGTCAAGCAGAGGACGCTCAAGGTCAAGGAGCGCCGCCTCACCTATATCTATATACGCTACAAGGGCATGACCGCCATCCACCGCCGCCCCCCGGGCGACATCTGGCAAGGTCTCTACGAGCCACTGCTCACCGTCTCTGCCCCGTATGGCGCAATATTATTGCGCCAAAACGTGAAGCACGTCCTCACCCACCGCGTCCTCTACGCCGACTTCTACCTCTGGGAACCCAACGAGCGCCCCGAACTGCCCGACGGTTACTTCTGGATACCCGAACAGGACATCGACCAGTACGGCGTGCCACGACTGATAGAAATACTTTTAGAACAGTTACACCAATGAACAGAATCATGGAGTGCGTGCCCAACTTCAGCGAGGGCCGCGACAAGAACGTCATCCGACAGATAGCCGACGCCATCGGTAGCATCAGCAGCGTCAAGGTGCTCAACGTCGACCCCGGCGAGGCTGCCAACCGCACCGTCATCACCTTTGTCGGCGAGCCTGAAGCGGTGGCCGAGGCTGCCTTCCAAGGCGCAAAGGCCGCAGCAGAGCTCATCGACATGAGCCGTCATCACGGTACCCACCCGCGCATCGGAGCCACCGACGTGCTGCCCTTCGTACCCATCCGCGGCATCACGCTCGACGAGTGTGCCGCTATGGCAAGGCAACTGGGCCGACGCATGGCCGACGAGCTGGGCATCCCCGTCTACCTCTACGAGGCCGCCGCCCTGCGCCCCAAGTTCTGCAACCTCGCCGTCTGCCGGGCTGGAGAGTACGAGGGCATAGCCCGCAAGTTGTCCACACCTGGCGAAGAACCCGACTACATGCCCCCCACCTCTTACCTCTTACCTCTTACCTCTTACCTCTCTAAGTCCGGCTGTTCCGTGGTTGGCGCACGCGACTACCTCATCGCCGTCAACTTCAACCTCAACACCACCTCCAAAGATATCGCCACCGCCATTGCCCGCCAGGTGCGGGAACGGGGCTACCAGGGACGGCCCGGCACGCTGAAATGCGTAAAGGCCATCGGCTGGTACATCGAGGAATACGGATTCGCACAGGTCAGCTGCAACCTTACCAATTTCCGCGTCACCTCACTCCGCCAGACCTTCGACGAGGTGAGCCGCGTGGCACAGCTCCACGGAGTCAGCGTCACCGGCACCGAAATCATCGGCCTCGTCCCCGAGGAGGCACTCTTCCCCGATGCCGTCCGCATATTAGGACTGGACCAGCTGCGTCCTTTCCGCATGGAAGAGAAAGTCATCGAATATTTAATTCACTAAAATACCACTATTATGAACATTGGAGACAAAGCGCCCGAGATTCTGGGCAAAGACGAAAACGGTAACGAAATCCGACTGAGCGACTACGCCGGACGAAAGCTCGTACTCTATTTCTACCCCAAGGACATGACCAGCGGCTGCACCGCTCAAGCCTGCAACCTGCGCGACAACTACAGCGAACTGCGCAAGCAGGGCTACGAGGTGCTCGGCGTAAGCGTGCAGGACGAAAAGTCGCACCAGAAGTTCATCGAAAAGAACTCGCTGCCCTTCCACCTCATTGCCGACACCGAGATGAAGCTCAGCGAGCTGTTCGGCACGTGGGGCGAGAAGTCGATGTACGGACGCAAGTACATGGGCACCTTCCGCACCACCTTCATCATCAACGAGCAGGGCGTCATCGAGCGCATCATGCTGCCCAAGGAGGTGAAGACCAAGGACCACGCAGCACAGATACTGAAATGACAACGGCCATGCAGAACATCAACATTGCCATCTTCGCGTCGGGAAGCGGCACCAACTGCGAGAACCTCATCCGCTACTTCGCCGACAAGCCCAGCGTCAACTGTGCCCTGGTGGTCAGCAACAAGGCCGACGCACTCGCCTTGGAGCGTGCCAGCCGGCTGGGCGTCCCCACAGCCGTCACCCCTAAGCCGCAGCTCAACGACCCCGACGTCATGCTGCCCCTGCTGCGGCAATACGACATCCACTTCATCGTGCTGGCCGGATTCCTGCCGTTGGTTCCCGACTTCCTTATCGATGCCTTCCCCCGACGCATCGTCAACCTGCACCCCGCCCTCCTGCCGAAGTATGGCGGCAAGGGCATGTGGGGCCACCACGTTCACGAGGCCGTGAAGGCTGCCGGTGAAAGCGAGACGGGCATGACCGTCCACTGGGTAACACCCGTCTGCGACGGCGGCGAAATCATCGCACAATATCGCTGTGCCCTCACTCCCGACGACACCGTCGACGACATTGCTGAGAAAGAGCACCAGTTAGAGATGGCTTACTTCCCGAAAGTCGTGGAACAGGTGCTCAACACAACGTTCCCTGAAGGTTCTGACAGTCTCTGACTTTCAGTAGGGGAAACTCCCAGTTTCAGTAGGTGAAACCCGGAGTTTCCCCTATTGAAACTCTACGGTTCCCCCAGGTACTCCACAATCAGCCGCACGGCCTGCGGCGAGTAGAACTTGGCGAAGCGGCTCTGGTGACCTTCTTTCTCCTATTCTCATTTTGCATCGGACACTCACGGACTTCACCCGGACTTCTTTTTCCTGTCCGCTTCAGTCCGCTGCTTATTTGTCATATTGACACATTTGACGGATTATTTTCAGAAAAGTGTTGCGCGTACATACGTGCGCAGGTACGCGAAGGGTTTTCAGAATATTGTGTCAATTGCGTCAAATGTGTCAACGGCACCTGCCTCATCAGGCTTCGCGTCGCAGGCCTTGATCCGCTTGCGCGCCTTGACCTCATCGGCACTGTAGGCCACGACGACATAGCCGCGCTCGCCGTGCGACCGCATCCGCCGGAAACCCAGGTCGGTCATGGCACGGCCCACCTCGCACACGTTCACCGAGACCGACATCTCAAGTATGTAGTCGCTCTGCCCGTCCCACGGCGGCAGGTGCTCCAAGCTCTTCTTCCGCTCCTTTCCCCCTCCCTCAACAGGGAAAGGCGACGGGTAGGCGAGCTCTGCTCGGGAATGGGACGGGGAGGGTCTCCTATCCTCGTAGGCAATAATTCATTCTCCATTGTTCATGTTGTTTAAAAGGTTAGACATTTGATAGTTCAATGACGCAAAGTTACGCAAAAGAAAAATCCCCCGCAAGGAAAAACCTGTCGGGGGAAAACGTGGAGGTAAAAAGTAAACGTAGTGGTAAACGTGGTGGTTTTTTATAGCCCGTTGTCCTCTAATATCGCACTAAAACGACTCGCCACAGCTACCATCCGTTCGTATGGGATCCTATTGCCTGATGTTTCTGTACTATAGTGCCATTTGGTAAATGGCTTGTTGAAGTCGGTTTTATTGATGTTTCTCACCGAATCATGTCTGTATGGCTTATTTACCTTCTCGGGCATCACCCTTCGGACAAAGACATCGAAACCGTCGAAGTCAGATTCGCGGCAGTAGCCTTTATCCACTAGGATGCGGTACACCGCCTGCCAGTGACCTTGCAGATTGAACAGCGGTTCATTCCCATACCGCTCCGCCATCAACAACCCGATGCATCGCCTGATCCGCTCTTCCACCACCAATTCCCCACCCCTTTCAGGGGCGGGGTCAGGGGCGGGGTATAGCGTAGTTCCAGAACTCTCAACTCCCCTCCCTAAACAGGGAGGGATGGGGAGGGTCTGTTGCGTGCAGGCTTGCACATACACAAACTGATAATGGCAGCCCTGTTGGTCGAAGCCTGCCTGATGCAGCCGTTCAAGCAGGCGCGTCATGAAGTCGAGGACTTCCTCTTCGCTCTTTAAATTCATAGTTCTAAGTTTCCGTTTTCTTGAGGTTATACATTATACAAACAAGAGTCTATTTCGAGAAAACGGAAGACGTGGGTTATTTGGTTGATGTACAGCACATTCTCACGGGACTTGTGCTACCTACCCTATTCAAAATGCTGCACTACCAAAGCCCACGCCCCCGTAGAGGTGTGGACTGGCAGTCTTTTGCTCTTGAATAGTTCACGGTAGCATTTCGTGAGAAAAGTAAAAGCTGCGACTGTCTACATCTTTTTATGTCTAATCAGAGTGCAAAATTACTCGAAATCTTTCACACTCCCAAACTTTTCGGGATATTTCTTATGGACTCATGCCATTTCTATGTTATTTTGTTACTACTTCACTATCACTTTCCAGCCATCGCGAACATGGTCATTGTCTCTTAAAATACCAATTCTGTTTATAGAAGTCCGTACCGAAGAAATTCTCATGAATATATAAAGTGTCACCTTCAATCCCTACATCATAATAATTTGTTCCGTTGTAAGGACCCAATATGTCCAAACGCTTGATAAGGCATGATAGTGAGAAGGAAGAGTTCTTTTCCAGTCTATATATCCGATAGATCTCCACACTCCCTGTTTCTTTCGCACTTGATGAGCAACTGTATTTCTCATCCTTGGTGAAAGTCAGGACCAGGTTGTCTGCTGGATGATAGTCACGTTTGCCATCATAGCGGAAATCATACAGCTGCCAGCTGCCAGTTAACAATTCAAATGCCGTCATGAGCGAGTCTTCGCTAATCCACACTTTCTGATGTAACGGGTCTTCCGCATCAGGCTGTCCAAGAGCCCCTTGGTCATCCCCTCTGGTTCCTTCTTCGTCAGGTGCCAGCACTACAGGCTCTTGCGCAACCTCTTCATCACCACTTTCGCATCCTGCAAAGCCAAGGGACAGGAGCAATCCCACACATAATAATAGTTTCTTCATAATAAACGATTTTAATTAGTATTTAATCTTTAATTATATAACGTTCTTGAGGTGTTGATTTGATCATGGGGACTCTAATTTTGCGCTCTGATAGAATATATCAGTGAAGAATTTGCT
>CAMVLT010000009.1 GCA_947168395.1 uncultured Prevotellaceae bacterium
ATGCCGAGGACATTGTGCAGAACACCTTCGTTGCAGCCTACGAGCATCTGAAGGAGTCCTACCGCAATGCCAGCGGTCGGGCCTGCACCCGCATCCTGCTGAACGTTGGATTCATCCACGGGCTGAAACCTGAGGAGATCCGCGACATCTCGTGCGGCCTGACCTACAAGTATGAACATCAGGGCGAGCGTGAACTTTGGGACGGCCAGATGGCTGTGTACCAGTATTCGGAACCGCCTTATTGAGGGTGAAGTTGTGGTTCGGGGGAAGAGTGAGGAGCGGGAGTTTGGGTAGGGTAAACCCAGGGTTTACCGTAACTAAACTCTGGGTTTACCGTAACTAAACTCTGGAGGTTTGGAATTGGGGATAGAGAAAAAACCCGCCTACAGCAGTTCAGGCAATTCGAAGAGCTTGTTGCTGTTTGAACCCTTGATGAGGATGAGGCGGCCCTGTGGCTGGTGCTCGCGGATGGCTGCCTTCACCTCCTCGACGTCGCTGAACTTGCGGTAGGGACAGTCGATGGGGGTAAACTCGCTGCCTATGAGCCACACCTCCTCCAGGTCGAGGGTGGCCAACTGGGCCACTAACTTCTGGTGCTCCTTCTGGCTGCTGTTGCCCAGTTCACCCATCATGCCGAGGATAGCCATCTTGGGCTTTCCCTCCATCAGCCGGAAGTTCTCCAAGGCGGCGCGCATGCTGCTGGGGTTGGCATTGTAGGCGTCCACCACTAAGCGGTTGTGCTCGGTGACGGTCAGTTGCGAACGGTTGTTGGTGGGCTTGTAGGCTTCGAGTGCGCTGTTGATGTCGGCTATCTCCACGCCGAAGTTCAGTCCCACGGCAATGGCAGCCATCATGTTGTCGATGTTGTACGAGCCGATGAGTTGTGTCTGCACCTCGTACCACTGCGGTTGCTGGTTCTTGTCCTCGAGGTTGGAGTCCGACTCACGCCATCGGAACTTGAGGAATGGTGCGCACGAAATGACTTCGCCGACGGTGCATCCCTCGACATTCTCAGGATTAGCGCTGTAGGGAGCCACCCACACGTTGTCGGGCAGTATGTCGATGAGCCGTTCGTTGTCGGCATTGAGGAAGATGAGGCTGTCGCCCCGTCGGCTCAGGTAGTCGTAGAGTTCGCCCTTGGTCTTCACCACGTTCTTGAACGAGCCGAAGCCCTGCAGGTGTGCGCGTCCCACGTTGGTGATGAGTCCGCAGGTAGGCTCGGCCGTCTCGGCCAGTGTGCGTATGTCGCCCGGATGGCTGGCCCCCATCTCGATGACGGCGATGTCGTGCTCCTTGGTAAGTCTGAACAGCGTCTTGGGCACGCCCACGTCGTTGTTGAAGTTGCCCTGGGTGTAGAGCACGTTGTATCGCTTGCTGAGCACGGCGGCAATGAGTTCTTTCGTGGTGGTCTTGCCGTTGGTGCCCGTGATGCCTATGATGGGAATCTGGAACTGGCGGCGATGCTCGCGTGCCAAGTCCTTGAAGGTCTGGAGGCAGTTGGGGACATATATTAAAGAGCCAGACCCCTCCAACCTCCCCTGTTTAGGGGAGGCTAATGCATTTGAAGCCTCCCCTAAACAGGGGAGGTTGGAGGGGTCTTCGTCTACAATGGCGTATGCGCAGCCGTTTTCGAGGGCTTGCAGGGCGAATTTGTTGCCGTTGAACTTGTCACCTTTCAGTGCTAAAAATATACTTCCTTTGGGGCAGTCACGACTGTCGGTCGTGATGCATGGATGCTCCTGATAGAGCTTGTAGAGTTCCTTTATTGTCATAACGGTATGATTTTTGCGGCAAAATTACAAAATAATTATCAATTATCAATTGTCAATTGTCAATTATTTCGTATCTTTGCACGCGAATGGACTATACAATCAATGTGAAGGGACGGCTGGTGAACCTCGGAGAGCCGCAAGTGATGGGTGTCGTCAATGTGACTCCCGACTCGTTCTATGCCGTAAGCCGTAAGCAGTCGGAAGCGGAGATTGCCGACCGTGCCAACCAGATTGTCAGCGAGGGAGCATCGATAATCGACATTGGTGGCTGCTCCACGCGGCCAGGGTCGGCACCCGTCAGCGAGGCTGAGGAGATGGAGCGTCTGCGCTTCGGGCTTGGCATCGTTCGGCGCGAACAGCCTGACAGCATTGTGTCCGTTGACACGTTCCGTCCCGATGTGGCCCGCATGGCCGTTGAGGAGTTTGGCGCCGACATCATCAACGATGTGGGCTCGCCCGCTACCTCGCAGTCAGGTGCCACGGTGCCTCCGATGTTTCGCATGGTCAGCCGTCTACGCGTACCTTATTTATATATGTCGAGCCAGCCGACCCTCCGCGACATACTGTTGGAGTTTGCCCGGACGGTGCAGCAACTGCGTGACTTAGGCCAGCACGACATCATACTCGACCCCGGCTTTGGCTTCGGCAAGACGCTGGAGCAGAACTACGCCGTGATGAGCGGCCTGGAACGTCTGCAGGTGATGCAGCTGCCAGTGCTGGTGGGCATCTCGCGCAAGTCCATGATTTACCGGCTGCTTGGACTGACTCCCGAGGAGTCGCTGGGCGGTACCACGGTGCTCAATACCATCGCGCTGATGAAGGGTGCCTCCATTCTCCGCGTCCACGATGTCCGTGAGGCGGTGGAAGCGGTGAGCATAGTCAAATCGTTAAATAGTACATTGTAAGTCGTTAAATAGTACATTGAGAAGGTGTTTTTCCAATTTGGCCTGAAAGATATCATTGACATCCTGCTGGTAGCACTGATGCTTTACTACATCTACCGGCTGATGCGCGACTCACGGTCGCTCAACGTCTTCATCGGCATACTGGTGTTTGTCGTTGTGTGGATATTCGTGTCGCAGGTGCTGGAGATGCGCCTGCTGGGCACCATCCTCGACAAGTTGGTGTCGGTAGGTGTCATTGCGCTCATCGTGCTGTTCCAGGAGGACATACGCAAGGTGCTGTATAACCTTGGCGCCCACCAGCGCATGCGCCGACTGGCCGACTTCTTCACCTCGAAAAAGTCGAAGGAGCGCAAGAAGCGAAACGTCAAGCAGGACATCATGCCCGTTGTCATGGCCTGCATGAACATGGGGCGCAACCGCATCGGGGCACTCATCGTCTTCGAGCGCACGATGCCCCTCGATGATGTAGTCTCGACAGGCGACCGCATAGATGCCAACATCAACCAGCGGCTTATCGAGAACATCTTCTTCAAGAACTCACCCCTGCACGACGGGGCACTCATCATTTCGCAGCACCGCCTCAAGGCTGCCGGCTGCATCCTGCCCGTCAGCCACGACCTCGACATTCCCAAGGAGTTGGGCTTGCGCCACCGCTCGGCAATGGGTATCTCGCAAGAGAGCGACGCCCTGGCCATCGTTGTCAGCGAGGAGACTGGTGCCATCAGCATTGCCGTTCATGGTGAGTTCCGCCTCCGCCTCTCTGCCGAGGAGCTGGAAAGCTTCTTGACCAAGGATCTCGGCTGACGATTGGTATCGTAACCGAATTGTAACCAACTATTTTTGCTTGTTTCCTTGCGTTTTCGTAACTTTGCACGCGAAATTGTAAATAAGCAAAGAGATGACGATTGAATTATTCTTCAGACTGCTTGGCTCGCTGGCGTTACTTATTTACGGTATGAAGACGATGAGCGATGCCTTGCAGAAAATGGCAGGACCAAGTTTACGCCACATATTAGCCCGTATGACTGGCAACCGGGTAAGCGGCATGCTGACAGGCACGATGGTGACCTGTGCCGTACAGTCATCATCGGCCACGACGGTAATGACCGTCTCGTTTGTCTCGGCAGGACTGCTCTCGCTGTCACAAGCCATATCGGTTATCATGGGTGCCAACATTGGCACCACGCTTACGGCGTGGATTATGTCGCTGGGTTACAATCTCGACCTGACCGTCGTCGTGTTTCCTGCCTTCCTCGTCGGCATGGTGCTCATCTACAAAAAGCGCCATCGCGTAGTAGGCGACTTTCTCTTCGGCCTGGCGTTCCTGTTTTGGTCGCTTGTCATGCTGAGCAGCGTGGGGCGCGACATGGACCTGGCTCACAACGCAGCTGTAGTCAGCTTCTTTGCCTCGTTCGATACGGGCAGCTATCTTACCATTCTGACATTCCTGGCTGCAGGCACCGTCATTACTTGCGTGGTGCAGTCATCGGCAGCGGTGATGGCCATCACTATTCTGCTCTGTTCTACTGGGGTGTTGCCCATCTATATGGGTGTCGCCTTGGTGATGGGCGAGAATGTCGGCACCACAGCAACGGCTAATCTTGCGGCCCTTGGTGCAGGCACAGAGGCACGCCGGGCGGCATTGGCCCATCTGCTGTTCAACGTGTTTGGCGTCATCTGGGTGCTTGCCGTGTTTTATCCTTTTGTCGATATGGTGTGCGCTTTGGTAGGCTACAATCCTTTGCAGGGAGGCCAGTCGGCCAAACTGCCCGTTGCCTTGGCCATGTTCCACACCTGTTTCAACGTCCTCAATACAGCTCTGCTCATAGGCTTGATTCCCCAGTTGGAGCGGATTGTTTGCCGGCTGCTGCCTGAAAGCAAGACGGAGGCCAAACAGCCAACCACGCTCCATTTCATCAGCAGCGGCGTGATGCAGACTCCAGAGATTGCCGTGCTGCAGGCACAGAAGGAGATAGTGCATTTTGCCGAACGTATGTCCCGTATGTTCGGTATGGCATGCGCGCTCATTGACGAAAAGGACAAGAAGGAGTTTGAAAGCCAATATGCGCGTATCGAACGCTATGAGACCATAGCCGACAACATGGAAATAGAAATTGCACAATACTTGGAAGAGGTGGGCAATGAGCACCTGTCGGACGACACAAAGGAAAAGACACGAGTGATGCTCCGTCAGATTGGCGAACTGGAATCTATCGGCGATTCCTGTTACAAGATGGCCCGCACGGTGAACCATCTGCGTGAGAACAGAGAGGACTTTACTGCCGGACAATACGCCAGACTGCATGACATGCTGCGGCTGGTGAACGAGGCGGTGGCGCAGATGATTGTCGTAGTGAGCGGACGGCGCAAAGACCTTTCACTTGCCGACTCACTTTCCATTGAAAGCGACATCAACGAACTGCGCAACCAGCTTAGGGGCGAGACAGTCGTGGGTGTCAACTCCCATCAGTACTCCTACACGCTCGGAACGCTCTACAACGACATTGTGGCCGATTGCGAGAAAATAGGCGACTATGTCATGAATATAGTCGAAGCGCGTTTGGGCAAGCACCTGCTCTCCTATGGCGGTCTGAGCTTGAACCTTGATAAGAAGACCGTCACCGTTGATGCCACTCCCGTAAATCTTACCCCAACAGAATTCGCCCTGCTGCACCAGCTTCTGGCCAACCGTGGGAAAATACTCTCGCGCCAGCAACTGATGGATACCGTTTGGACGGGTGTCATCGTCACCGACCGCACCGTCAACGTCAATATCACCCGCCTGCGCAAGAAACTTGGACCCTACGCTCAAAACATTGTCAGCCGTACAGGCTTTGGGTATGGGTTCACCGATGAGGAAGCGATAGGCTCATAGCCGGTATTGGTAACATGTAAATGGCCTGATGCAAATGCGAAGCGTATGCAATAAAAGAGAAGTTCTCGCGTTATTATTGCAGTATGCAGTGGACAGACAGAATACGACAGGTGAAAATTGTGCTGGTCATCGTGGCAATCGTAATTGCCGTGGTGTCGCTGTTGGTGTCGCACTATCTGGTACGCGACCTGCAACGTGAGGAGCGTAACAAGATGAAGACGTGGGCCGAAGCGCTGCAGGCTCTGAACAATGCCGACGAGACAACCGACTTGACGCTGGTGCTGAACGTGATACAGTCGAACAATACAATTCCCGTCATCGTGCTGACCTCTGACGGCACGGTGACCGACTGCCGTAACATTGACGTGAAGGGTCGCGACTCGGCTGAGTATGTGGCGAAGTACGGTCAGCAGCTGTACAAGGCTGGCGACTATATTAAAATAGAATATGGTGACTCGACGGACTATCAGCTGGTGTGCTACGACGAGTCGACCATGCTGAAACGGCTGACGCAGTGGCCCTACGTGCAGTTGGGCATCGTGATGATCTTCGTGGTGGTAGCCATCTTTGCGTTGCTGTCGTCGAAGAAGGCGGAGCAGAACAAAGTGTGGGTGGGACTGTCGAAGGAGACGGCTCACCAGTTGGGCACGCCCATTTCGAGCCTGATGGCGTGGGTGGAGATACTGAAGGAGAACTATCCGCAGGACGACCTGATACCCGAGATGGACAAGGACGTGAAACGACTGGAGCGCATAGCCGAACGTTTCTCGAAAATCGGTTCGCTGCCCGAGCCGGTAGAATCGTCGATGAACGAGGTATTAGAGCATGTGGTCGACTACATGGACCGCCGCACGTCGAAGAAGGTGGAGATGGTACGCGATGTACCCGACCACGACATCCGTGTGCGGATGAACGCTTCGCTGTTTGAGTGGGTGATTGAGAACCTGTGCAAGAATGCCGTCGATGCGATGGAAGGCTCTGGGCGCATCGTGCTGACGCTGATGGAAGAGCCTGGAAGGGTGGTCATCGAGGTGGCCGACAACGGCAAGGGCATCCGCAAGAAGGATATAAACAACGTGTTCACTCCCGGCTTCACAACGAAGAAGCGCGGCTGGGGCCTGGGCCTGTCGTTGGCGAAGCGTATAGTGGAGGAATATCATAAGGGACGCATCTTCGTGAAGCAGTCGGAAGTGGGTGTTGGCACAACTTTCCGCATTGAAATGCGAAAAAATTGCTAATAAATTATTGTATCTCGAAAAAAGTTTGTAACTTTGCACCCCAAAAGTGGATATATGTGTAGTTTAGAGCGTTTTAAGATTGACTTGAAAGGCCTCGTTGCTGAGGAAACGACCTTGGAGTGGGACTTGGACAAGGGCTTCTTTGAGGCTTTAGACGAGACGGAAGTGGAAAGCGGAGCATTGCATGTGTCGCTGTCTATACGCAAGGCATCCGGCTTTTTTGAACTCCAGTTCCACACCGTCGGCACTGTAGACATTACGTGCGACCGCTGTCTCGACCTGATGGAGCAGCCCATAGAGACTGACAACCATCTGGTGGTGAAGCTGGGTAGCACAAACTCAGAGGACGATGACACCGTGACTGTGGACGAGCATGAAGGAATACTCGACACGTCGTGGTTCATCTATGAGTTTATAGCGTTGGCCATACCCATCCAGCATGTGCATGCACCTGGTAAGTGTAATCCTGCGATGACGAAGGCTCTGGAAGAGCTGTCTGCCGACCGAAGCGGCGATGAGGAGTCCAGCCAACCTGTAGACCCCCGATGGGAAGCACTCTTAAAGTTAAAAGGTGAAGAGTGATTAGTGAACAGGAAATAATTGTAAATAGTAAATTTGTAAATCGTAAATTGAATTATGGCACATCCTAAAAGAAGACAATCGAAGACTCGTACCCTGAAACGTCGTACCCACGACAAGGCAGTAGCTCCTACACTGGCAGTATGCCCCAACTGTGGCGCTTACTATATCTATCATACAGTGTGCCCCAGCTGTGGTTACTACCGTGGTAAGGTTGCTATCAAGAAAGAGGACGAAGTAGCAGAATAATGAGCAGAGTCAACGCGATTATCACAGGCGTTGGCGGCTACGTGCCCGACTATGTCCTCACCAATGAGGAATTGTCGCGCATGGTGGACACCAGCGATGAGTGGATTATGACGCGTGTGGGCATCAAGGAGCGCCGCATACTGACCGAGGAGGGCCTCGGTACCTCGTATATGGCGCGTAAGGCTGCCAAGCAACTCGTTAAGAAGACGGGCGTTGACCCACAAACCATTGATGCCCTAATCGTGGCTACCTCAACCGCCGACTACAAGTTCCCGTCGACGGCAAGTATTGTTCTAGGCAAGCTCGGACTGAAGAATGCCTACGCATTCGACTTCTGGGGTGCCTGCTGTGGATTCCTGTATGCACTTGACCATGCGGCCATGATGATTCAGAGTGGTCGTGTGAAGAAAGTTATCCTCATCGGTGCCGACAAGATGTCGTCAATCATTGACTACAAGGACCGCCAGACGTGTCCGCTCTTCGGCGACGGCGCCGCTGCCGTACTGCTGGAAGCAACTGAAGAGGAGAACATCGGCGTGATGGATTCTTATCTGCGCTGCGACGGCAAGGGACTGCCGTTCCTCCACCTGAAGGCTGGTGGCTCGGTAAGTCCGCCCAGTCACTTCACGGTCGACCACCGCTTGCACTACCTTTATCAGGAGGGGCGCACGGTGTTCCGCTATGCGGTGACCAACATGAGCGACGACTGTGCATTGATAGCTGAGCGCAACCACCTGGACAAGGACAGCATCCGCTGGATAGTACCCCACCAGGCAAACATGCGCATCATCGAGGCCGTCGCCAAGCGCTTGGAGCTGTCGATGGATCAGGTGATGGTGAACATTGAGCACTACGGCAATACGTCGGCTGCTACTATCCCCTTGGCACTCTGGGACAACGAGCATTTGCTGCGGAAAGGTGACAACATGATATTCACCGCCTTCGGTGCCGGCTTCGTCCATGGTGCAAGCTACTATAAGTGGGCCTACGATGGAGGCGAAAAGTGAAGAGTGAAACATTTGCAACCTGTCAGATATGCATAAAGCAGGATTCGTAAATATCGTTGGAAATCCCAATGTAGGTAAAAGTACGCTCATGAACCAGTTGGTTGGTGAGCGTATTTCAATTGCGACGTTCAAGGCGCAGACCACCCGTCATCGCATCATGGGTATTGTCAACACGCCCGAGATGCAGATAGTGTTCAGCGATACTCCCGGCGTGCTGAAGCCCAATTACAAGCTTCAGGAGTCGATGCTTGCCTTCTCGGAGTCGGCACTGCAGGATGCCGACGTGCTGCTCTACGTCACCGACGTGGTGGAGAACCCCGAGAAGAACATGGAGTTCCTCGGGAAGGTGCAGAAGATGACGATTCCCGTCATTCTGCTTGTCAATAAGATTGATGAGTTGAAGGTCTCCTCTGGGGAGGCTTTGGCGGAGATCGTTGAGCACTGGCACAGCCTCCTTCCCAATGCCGAGATACTGCCTATCTCGGCCAAGAACAAGTTTGGAGTGGACATGCTGCTGAAGCGCATTCAGGAGCTGCTGCCCGAGAGCCCGGCGTTTTTCGACAAAGACCAGCTGACGGACAAGCCCGCCCGCTTCTTCGTATCGGAGATCATCCGCGAGAAGATACTGCTCTACTACGACAAGGAGATACCTTACTCGGTAGAGGTGGTGGTGGAACGGTTCAAGGAGGACGACAAGAAGATTCACATCAATGCCGTCATCTACGTGGAACGCGACTCGCAGAAGGGCATCATCATCGGCCATCAGGGCGTGGCTCTGAAGAAAGTGTCGACCGAGGCCCGCAAGGCGTTGGAGAAGTTCTTCGACAAGCATATCTTCTTAGAGGTGTTCGTCAAGGTTGACAAGGACTGGCGCTCGTCGAAGAAAGAATTAGACAATTTCGGTTATAACCCAGAATAAACAACATTAGAGCTTATGAAAAAACTTATGATTCTTATGGCTATCCTGACGATGGCCGTCGTTGCCAAGGCACAACACGAGGAGGGCGACTTCATGGTGCAGCCCAAGGTCGGTTTGAACATCGCTACGCTTAGTGATGCCGACAAGTCCATTACTGACCTGCATTTCGGCATTGAGGCCGAGTATATGGTTGCTGACAAATTCAGCCTGGGCCTTGGTGCCATTCTGTCGAACCAGGGTGCCAAGTACGACGTCTGGGAGGCTAATACTAACGGGAAGAGTTCCTACACGGTCGACTTGGACTATGTGCATGTACCCATCCTTGCCAGCTACTATGTGCTGCCGGGGCTGGCCGTGAAGGCTGGTGTGCAGCCGGGTTTCAAGATGCGGGCCAAGGCAAAGCTTGACGACAGAACGATAGACTTGGATGAGCTTTATAATCTTGACAAGCTGTTGACAGGCGAAGACGTCAAAATCAGCAAGTTTGACCTCTCCATTCCTGTAGGTGTTTCCTACGAATACAAGAACATTGTTCTTGATGCCCGCTATAACTGGGGACTTGTTAAGGTGGTGAATGTGGGCGATGCTTTCTATAACCGTTGTTTCATGCTGTCGCTTGGCTACAAATTGGAGTTGGGAAATTAAAGAAGGAACAATATATGGGAAATTTAGTAGCCATCGTGGGACGCCCGAACGTGGGCAAGTCAACACTCTTTAACCGTCTGACAAACTCCCGTCAGGCCATTGTCAGTGACGAGGCGGGCACAACGCGCGACCGTCAGTATGGCAAGTGTGAGTGGTGCGGACGTGAGTTCTCAGTCGTCGACACCGGCGGCTGGGTGGTCAACTCAGATGATATCTTCGAAGAGGAAATCCGCAAGCAGGTCATCATAGCCACCGAGGAGGCCGACTTGGTGCTCTTCCTCTGCGACATCAAGAACGGTGTCACCGACTGGGACATGGATGTGGCTCAGATTCTGCGTCGTGCGAAGCTGCCTGTGCTGCTTGTGGCCAATAAGGCCGATGATGGCAAGGACCTCTATGGACAATATGACTTCTATAAGTTAGGACTCGGCGACCCCTACTGCGTCAGTGCCGCAACAGGCAGCGGAACGGGTGATCTGCTCGATAAAGTGCTGGAGGTGCTGCCTGAGAAGGGAAAGGACGATGTGGAAGATGGCATTCCCCGTTTTGCCGTCGTAGGACGTCCCAATGCCGGCAAGTCGAGTCTTATCAATGCCTTCATCGGCGAAGACCGCCACATTGTGACCGAGATAGCCGGTACTACCCGTGACTCTATCTATACCCGCTACGATAAGTTCGGCTTCGACTTCTATCTGGTCGATACTGCCGGCATCCGCCGCAAGAACAAGGTTTCCGAAGACTTGGAGTTCTACTCCGTTATGCGTAGCATCCGTGCCATCGAGAACAGTGACGTCTGCATCCTGATGATTGATGCTACCCGCGGCATCGAGGCACAGGACATGAACATCTTCCAACTCATCCAGAAGAACAACAAGTCGCTCGTTGTTGTGGTCAACAAGTGGGACCTGGTGGAAGACAAATCGCAGGTGGTCATCAAGACCTTCGAGACCGCCATCCGTGAGCGCATGGCTCCATTTGTGGACTTCCCCATCATCTTTGCCTCGGCACTCACGAAGCAACGCATCTTCAAAGTGCTGGAGACAGCCAAGGAAGTCTATCTGAACCGTAAGGCACGTATCGGTACCACCAAACTGAACGAGGTGATGCTACCGCTCATCGAGGCAACACCCCCGCCCTCGGTCAAAGGCAAGTACATCAAGATTAAGTACGTCTCGCAGGTGCCCGACACGCAGATTCCCACCTTTGTGTTTTACGCCAACCTGCCACAGTATGTCAAGGAACCCTACAGGCGCTTCCTTGAGAATAAAATCCGCGAGAACTGGACGTTGACAGGTTCACCCATCAACGTGTTTATCCGACAGAAGTGATGAAGCGAGGGAGCTGGATGAGGCTTATTGGACTTATGGGACTCATGGGGCTCATGGGACTCATGGGATGTTCGCGGCTGTCGCCTGAGGAACAGGCCTCGCTGGCTGCCAAGGGCTATTATACCCATTTGGTGGAAGGAGAGTACGATAAATTTTTAGAGGGTAGGGTAGGGAATGACAGCTTGCCCAGTGACTATCGTGAACAGTTGCTGGCAGGTTGCCGACAGTTCATGGCTCAGCAGCAGGCAGCCCACAAAGGCATCCGTGAGGTGCGCGTATCGAATGCCAAGACTGATACCTTGGCGGGCTATACGAATGTATTTCTGATTTTATGCTACAGCGATTCGGTTGACGAGGAGATAGTGGTACCTATGGTCGAACGTAACGGCCGTTGGCAGATGAAATAACTAAATCTTAATACCGTTAGCCAGTACGGCCTCGCGCATCTTCTTCTGCAGATTGCTGGCGAAGATGAAGTCGGTGAGCCGCTTGTTGGGGGACTCCATAATCTCGTGGCTGACACCCTGCCACTCCTTGTGACCTTCATAGATGAAGATGATGTTCTCGCCAATGCCCATCACGGAGTTCATGTCGTGGGTGTTGATGATGGTGGTCATCTTGTATTCCTGGGTGATGCCGTGCAGCAGGTCGTCGATGACGAGTGAGGTCTTCGGGTCGAGACCGGAGTTAGGCTCGTCGCAGAACAGATACTTAGGGTTCATCACGATGGCGCGGGCAATGGCCACGCGTTTCTGCATACCGCCGGATATCTCGCCCGGAAACTTATATTCAGCACCAACCAGATTTACGCGGTCCAAACATTCCATAGCACGTTTCTCACGTTCGCGCAGGTTCATGTTTGAGAACATATCGAGCGGGAACATGACATTTTCCAGCACGTTAAGCGAGTCGAAAAGGGCTGCCGACTGGAAAATCATGCCCATTTCGCGGCGCATCATAATCTTCTCCTGCTTCGACATGGCGACGAAGTCGCGGTTGTCGTAGAGTACTTGACCGCTGGTAGGCTCCAGCAGTCCAACAAGGTTCTTCATCAGCACGGTCTTTCCGCTTCCGCTTTGGCCGATGATGAGATTGGTCTTTCCATCCTCGAACATGGTAGAAATGTCCTTCAGGACTTCCCTGCCTTCAAAGCTCTTATAGAGGTTCTTTACTTCAATCATGACAACAGCTGGGTTAGGAATACATCGCTGAACAGAATCAGCACACTGGAAGTGACAACGGCATCGGTTGACGCCTTGCCCACCTCGACGGAACCACCGTCAACCGAATAGCCGCAATAGGCGGGGACGCTTGAGATGATGAATGCAAAGAATTGGCTTTTGATGATAGACATCCACATGAACCAGGGGATGAATGAATGTTGGAGACCTAAGGTCAGGTCGTCTGGAGTGATGATGTGCATGCCAAAAGCTGTGAAATAGGCGCCGACAATGCCCATCGCCGACGAGAAGATGACAAGGAAAGGCATGATGGTCAGCAGTCCGAGAATCTTCGGCAAGATGAGATAGCAGGCCGAATTGACTCCCATAATCTCAAGGGCGTCAATCTGCTGTGTGACGCGCATGGTGCCTAACTCCGAGGCAATGTTCGACCCTACCTTACCGGCCAGTATCAGACACATGATGCTCGACGAGAACTCCAACAGCATGATTTCACGTGTCGTGTAACCGGCTACCCAGCGGGGCATCCAGGGCGACTCGATGTTCACTTTCATCTGAATACAGATGACGGCACCGATAAAAAACGATATGAGCAGCACGATACCAATGGAGTTGACACCGAGTTGTGCCATTTCCTTAACGTATTGTTTCCAGAACATACGGAAGCGTTCGGGAACCGAGAAGGTTCGGCCCATCAGCATGACGTAGCGACCGAAGGTGGTCAACCATTTCTGTAAAAACATCTTTTTGCCTAATTTGGGTGCAAAGTTACTAAAAATTATGAATTATGAATTATGAATTATGAATTATTTTGTACCTTTGCACGCAAATTGCAGAATGATGGAAGAAGAAAGCATTGTACTTCGTGCCGAAGGACTTGTCAAACGTTATGGAAAACGAACGGTGGTGAATGACGTCAACTTCGACGTCCGCCAGGGAGAGATTGTCGGACTGTTAGGACCTAACGGTGCCGGAAAGACCACATCGTTCTACATGACCACGGGACTGATTGTGCCCAATGGCGGCCACATTTTCTTGGGTGACCAGGAGGTGACTGACTTCCCCGTCTATAAGCGTGCCCGTGCAGGTATCGGCTATTTGGCTCAGGAGGCGTCGGTGTTCAGAAAAATGTCGGTAGAGGATAATATCCTCAGCGTCTTGGAGATGACGGGCAAGCCGCGTGACTACCAGCTGCAAAAGTTGGAAGAGCTTATCAAGGAGTTTCGTTTGCAGAAGGTACGCAAGAATAAGGGCGACCAGCTTTCGGGTGGTGAGCGCCGCCGCACGGAGATTGCCCGCTGTCTGGCCATTGAACCTAAGTTCATCATGCTTGACGAACCGTTTGCCGGAGTGGACCCCATTGCCGTGGAAGATATCCAGCACATCGTCTGGCGCCTGAAGTACCGCAACATCGGTATTCTTATTACCGACCATAACGTACATGAGACGCTGAACATTACTGACCGTGCCTATTTGTTGTTTGAGGGACGCATCCTGTTTAAGGGCAAACCTGAGGAACTGGCACAAAATCCTATCGTCAAAGAAAAGTATCTTGGCTCGAACTTTGTGCTCCAGAAGAAAGACTTCCAATTGCTTGACGAGGAGAAGCGCCGCCGCGAGGCTGAAGAAGACGTTAATAATTCATAATTGATAATTGATAATTGATAATAATTATGTACCTTTGCACCTCAATTTTGGAACATTATATATAAATAAGGTATAGAAGAAATGAAGATTACGTTTGAAAACCCCGACAAGATCAATGGCCTGTTGACCATCACTGTCGAGAAAGAAGACTATCAGGAGAAGGTGGAAAAGACCTTGAAGAATTATCGTAAGCGTGCACAGGTGCCTGGTTTCCGTCCTGGCATGGTGCCTATGGGTATGGTTAAAAAGCAGTATGGAACAGCTGCCAAGGTAGACGAAATTAACCGTTTACTCGGTGACAAGCTGATGGAATATATCCGCGAGAACAATATCCAGATGCTGGGAGAACCTCTGCCCAGTGAAAAGCAGGTGCCTCAGGACTTGGAACAGGATGGCCCGTTCACTTTCGTGTTCGACATCGCTGTGGCTCCCGAGTTTACTGCTGAACTGAGTGGGAATGACAAGATTGACTACTATGCCATCAAGGTTGATGACAAGCTGATTGACGATCAGGTACAGATGTTTGCCTCTCAGGCTGGCGAATTTGTCAAGACCGATACTTTTAGCGGCAATGACACGCTGACTGGTGACTTGCGTGAGCTTGATGCCGATGGAAATACCAAGGAAGGTGGCATTACTACTGACAGCGGTATGATAATGCCCGCCTATATCAAGGTTGAAGACCAGAAGAAACTATTCGATGGCTGTAAGCCGGGCGACATCATTACTTTCAACCCCAAGAAGGCCTATCCCGACAACGATGCCGAGATTGCTGCCCTGCTGAAGGTGGACAAGGAGCAAGTGAAGGACTTGACGGCTGATTTTAGCTATCAGGTGACTGAGATTCGTCACTTCCAGCCCGCCGAGGTGAACCAGAGCCTTTTTGACAAGGTGTTTGGTGAAGGTACGGTGAGCAGCGAGAAGGAGTTCCGCCAGAAGATTGCCGACTCCATACAGGTTCAGCTCGTTCAGAACAGTGATTATAAGTTCTTGTTCGACTTGCGTGATTATGTAGAGAAGAAAGTCGGTGACCTTCAGTTCCCCGAAGCTCTGCTGAAGAGGGTGATGATTAACAACAACAAGGATAAGGGTGCCGACTATGTCGAGAAGAACTTCGAGGGTAGCATCCGTCAGTTGAAGTGGCATCTCATCAAGGAGCAGCTTGTAGCTGCCAATGAAATTAAGGTGGAAGATGCCGACTTGAAGAATATTGCCATGGTAGCCGTCCGTCAGCAGTTTGCACAATATGGTATGAGCAACGTCCCCGACGATGTGCTGGAAAACTATGCTGAGGAGCAGCTGAAGAAGCGTGAGAACCTCGACAATTATGTGGATCGTGCTGTTGACCAGAAGCTCGTTGAGAAGCTCAAAACTGTCGTCAAGCTGAACAAAAAGAGCGTCACATTGGAGGAATTCAATAAGATGATGCAAGAAAAATAAGCGTTTTTTGCTTTTTTAGCAAATTTGTTATCGGGTTATCGACTTTTTTCCGTATCTTTGTAACTCACAATGGTAGGAGAAGGGTCGATAACCTTTTTTTCTGTCCGCAGACAAAACAAGACTATGAACGATTTCAGAAAATATGCAACCAAGCATTTAGGTATGGACGGCCTTGTCCTCGATGACGTGATGAAGGCTCAGTCCCAGTATTTGAACCCCTATATCCTGGAGGAACGCCAGCTCAATGTAACGCAGATGGATGTCTTCAGCCGGTTGATGATGGACCGCATCATCTTTCTTGGCACGCAGATTGACGACTACACCGCCAATACGTTGCAGGCCCAGTTGCTCTATCTCGACTCTGTTGACTCAGGCAAGGATATCAGTATCTACATCAACTCTCCAGGTGGCAGTGTGACGGCTGGACTGGGTATCTACGATACGATGCAATTCATCTCCAGCGACGTCGCCACTATCTGTACTGGCATGGCTGCTTCGATGGGAGCTGTGCTGTTGGTTGCCGGTCAGGAGGGTAAGCGCTCGGCACTTCCCCATAGTCGGGTGATGATTCATCAGCCCTTGGGTGGCGTGCAGGGTCAGGCTTCGGATATTGAGATTGAGGCCAAGGAGATATTGAAGTTCAAGAAAGAGCTTTATACCATCATATCAAATCACTCGCACACACCTTATGAAAAGGTGTATGCTGACTCCGACCGCAACTACTGGATGACAGCCGAGGAGGCCAAAGAGTATGGAATGATTGACCAGGTGCTGGAAAGGAAGAAGTAAGGGGATGAAGAAAGTATGTAGCTTCTGCGGAAGGAGCGACCGTGACGTAAAACTACTGATATCAGGCATTAGCGGCTATATCTGTGAAGACTGCGCTCAGCAGGCCTATCAGATTGTGCAGGAGAGTCTGCTCAAAAAAACAGCATCGCCGAAAGCTAAAAGCCAGTTGAAGGCGATTCCCAAGCCCCGCGAAATCAAGGAATACCTTGACCAGTATGTCATTGGCCAAGATGAGGCGAAACGCTATCTGGCTGTGGCTGTCTATAACCACTATAAGCGGTTACAGCAACCTGACGATAGTGGTGGGGTGGAGATTGAGAAGTCAAACATCATTATGGTTGGCTCTACGGGTACTGGCAAGACGTTGCTGGCCCGTACCATTGCCCGATTATTGGATGTCCCATTCTCCATTGTTGATGCCACAGTGTTTACTGAAGCCGGTTATGTGGGTGAGGATGTGGAAAGCATCCTGACGCGGCTGTTGCAAGTAGCCGACTATAACGTGGAGGCGGCCCAGCGAGGCATCGTCTTCATTGACGAGATTGACAAGATAGCCCGTAAGAGCGACAACCCCTCGATTACCCGTGACGTCAGTGGTGAGGGTGTGCAGCAAGGACTGCTCAAATTGCTGGAGGGTACTACTGTCAATGTACCGCCGAAGGGAGGACGAAAGCATCCAGACCAGGAGTATATTGCTGTCGATACACGAAACATCCTGTTTATATGTGGTGGTGCCTTCGATGGTATAGAACGTAAGATAGCACAGCGCCTGAATACGCACGTCGTAGGTTATAACTCTGTTCAGAATGTACGGAAAATTGACAAGCAGGACTTGATGAAATATGTATCTCCACAGGATTTGAAGTCATTCGGACTGATACCCGAGATTATAGGCCGACTGCCGGTGCTTACCTATCTGAACCCGCTTGACCATGCCGCACTGGAGCGTATCCTGATAGAGCCGAAGAACTCTATTATCAAACAATATAAGAAGCTGTTTGAGATGGATGGCATCACGCTTACGTTTGCCGATGATGCGCTGGAACTGATGGTAGAGAAGGCGGTGGAGTATAAACTCGGAGCCCGTGGACTGCGTTCTATCGTTGAGAATATCATGATGGATGCAATGTTTGAAGCCCCGTCAAAGAGTGTCAAGAAATTTGAGGTTACTCGTGAATATGCAGAGAAACAATTGGAGAAATCCCATCTGCAAGTGAACTAATAAGGAGGAAAATTGAAAGAAGGAAGCCTATATGACCCAAAAAACTAATCTTACAGAGGCCCTGAAGAGATACTTCGGCTTCGATACGTTCAAGGGAGACCAGAAGGCCATCGTGCAGAATGTGCTTGATGGCAAGGACACGTTTGTGCTGATGCCTACTGGTGGCGGCAAGTCGCTGTGTTATCAGTTGCCATCGTTGCTGATGGATGGTGTGGCTATTGTCATATCGCCCTTGATTGCGCTTATGAAAAACCAGGTAGATGTCATCTCACAGATGAGTGAGCACGAAGGAACTGCTCACTATCTGAACTCATCGTTGAACAAGGCAGCCATAGATCAGGTGAAAGCTGATGTTAAGGCAGGCATTACCAAGTTGCTCTATGTGGCACCCGAGTCGTTGACGAAGGAAGACAACGTGGAGTTCCTGAAGTCAGTGAAGATTTCATTCTATGCCATTGATGAGGCACATTGTATTTCGGAGTGGGGACACGACTTCCGCCCGGAATACCGTCGTATTCGTCCTATAGTTAATGAAATAGGTGTTGCGCCCATTATCGCATTGACAGCCACGGCCACCGATAAAGTACGGACTGACATCAAGAAGAACTTAGGCATTGTTGATGCTACAGAGTTCAAGTCATCGTTCAACCGCCCGAATCTTTATTACGAGGTGCGGCCGAAGACGAAGGATATTGACAAGGATATAATCAAGTTCATCAAGCAGCATCCCGGCAAGAGTGGCATCATCTACTGTCTGTCGCGTAAGAAAGTGGAGGAGCTGGCTGAAATCCTGCGCGCTAATGAGATTAAAGCTCTGGCATATCATGCAGGACTCGACTCCGGTACCCGTGCCCAAACTCAGGATGACTTCCTGATGCAGGAGATAGATGTCATTGTGGCTACGATAGCCTTTGGTATGGGAATCGACAAACCCGATGTGCGTTTTGTTATACACTACGACATTCCCAAGTCGCTGGAAGGCTATTACCAGGAGACGGGCCGTGCTGGTCGTGACGGCAGGGAGGGTATCTGTTTGGCTTTTTATTCCTATAAGGACTTGCGTAAACTCGACAAATTTATGGAGGGCAAGCCTGTCGCTGAGCAGGATATAGGCCGTCAGCTGTTGCAGGAGACGGCAGCCTATGCCGAGACCAGTGTTTGCCGAAGGAAGATGTTGCTCCACTATTTCGGTGAAATCTACGACAAGGACAACTGTCATAACTGCGATAACTGCCTGCATCCCAAGATTAAGATTGAGGCTCGCGACCAATTGGTTCTCACGCTGCAGGTTATCATGGCCATTAAGGAGAACTTCCGTTCCGACTATGTGGAAGACTTTATCATCGGTCGCGAGACGGAGGAAATCATAGCTCATAAGCACCAGGACCATGATTTGTTCGGTGCGGGTGAGGGTACTGATGAGAAACTATGGAGTCCTGTAATACGTCAGGCGCTCATCGCCGGCTATTTGAAGAAGGATGTGGAGAACTATGGATTGCTGAAGTTGACATCGGCTGGCAAGAAGTATCTGAAATCGCCTCAGTCGTTCATGATAGTCAAAGACCATGAGTACAGCGAGGATCCTGATGCACCGGATGCTCCCGACGGCGGTACCAGCGCACTGGATCCTGTCCTGAGCCGTATGTTGACTGACCTCCGAAAAAAGGTGTCGAAGCGCATGGAACGTCCGCCGTATGTCATCTTCCAGGACGTTTCGCTCGAGCAGATGGCCACGGAATATCCTGTCTCACTCGAAGAGTTGAAGAGTATTCAGGGAGTTGGTGAGGGCAAAGTGAAACAACCGTATGCCAAGGAGTTTGTCGACCTCATCAAGCGTTATTGTGAGGAAAACAATATCACCCGACAAGCCGATCTCCGTGTGCGCACTGTGGCCAAGAAGTCGCTGCTGAAAGTGAAGATTATCCAAAACATCGACCGTCAGATAGCACTTGATGATATTGCTACGGCACAGAACATCGATTTTGAAGAACTGCTTGACGAGGTGGAGGCCATCGTTTACAGTGGTACCAAACTTAACATTGACTATTTCTTGGAGGAGGTCATGGACGAGGAACGGGTGGATGAAATCTACGACTACTTTGCCGAGTCGGACACCGACGACCTTGAGACCGCTATTCAGGAATTGGGTGGTGACGAAGATGAAATCCGACTTGTGCGTATTAAGTTCATCAGTGAAATGGCGAACTGAGAAAGTGAAAAGTGAAGAGTGAAAAGTGAAAAATTTGCTGCCGCCATAGTGAAGAGTGGTTAAAAAAGAGACGGCAGCAGCAAATTTTTCACTTTTCACTCTTCACTTTTACCTTATTTTTTGTACCTTTGCACGCAATATTTAAAGAAAGGTATTATTTTATGGCTTCATTTATTGCAGACAAGATTGTGATGGACGGCCTGACATTTGATGACGTCCTTCTCATTCCCGCTTATTCGGAAGTACTGCCTAAGACGGTAGAGTTGAAAACCCGCTTCTCACGCAACATTGAGTTGAACGTGCCCTTTGTAACGGCTGCTATGGACACGGTGACCGAGAGTCAAATGGCTATTGCGATTGCCCGCGAAGGTGGTATCGGCGTTATCCACAAGAATATGTCGATAGAGAACCAGGCACGTGAGGTGGCGATTGTAAAGCGTGCCGAGAACGGTATGATTTATGATCCCATCACTATTCCGCTGGGGTCGACCGTGGCACAGGCTCTTGACATTATGTCAGAATATCACATCGGCGGGATTCCCGTCGTTGATGACGAAAAGCGTCTCGTCGGCATCGTCACTAATCGTGACCTGCGCTTCGAACGTCGTTTGGATCGTCCTGTTGATGAGATTATGTCGAAGGAGAACCTTGTTACGACCCATCAGCAGACCGACCTGATGGCTGCTGCCGACATTCTGCAGAAGAACAAGATAGAAAAACTCCCTGTGGTCGACAAGGATAACCGCCTTGTCGGACTTATCACGTATAAGGATATCACGAAGGCTAAGGATAAGCCAATGGCCTGCAAGGACGACAAAGGCCGTCTGCGTGTGGCAGCAGGTGTTGGCGTGACTGCCGATACCCTCGACCGCATGCAGGCTTTGGTCAATGCCGGAGCTGACGCCATTGTTATCGATACTGCCCACGGACACTCCAAGGGTGTTGTCGAAAAGCTGCGTGAGGCCAAGGCATCGTTCCCTGGTATCGATATTGTCGTGGGTAATATTGCTACTGGCGAAGCTGCCAAGATGCTGATTGAAAATGGTGCTGACGCCGTGAAGGTGGGTATTGGACCGGGTTCCATCTGCACTACCCGTGTTGTTGCTGGCGTAGGTGTTCCCCAACTGTCAGCCATTTACGACGTTTATAGTGTATTGAAAGGTACGGGAGTGCCCTTGATTGCCGATGGTGGTCTGCGCTATTCAGGCGATATAGTCAAGGCTCTGGCAGCTGGTGGCTCAAGTGTCATGATGGGTTCACTTGTTGCCGGTACCGAGGAGAGTCCTGGCGACACCATCATCTACAACGGCCGTAAGTTCAAGTCCTATCGTGGCATGGGTTCCCTTGAAGCCATGGAGCGTGGTTCAAAGGATCGCTATTTCCAGTCCGACACCAAGGATGTGAAAAAGTTAGTACCTGAAGGTATTGCTGGTCGGGTTCCTTACAAGGGTACTGTCCAGGAAGTAATCTACCAGATGGTGGGTGGCCTGCGCTCAGGTATGGGTTACTGTGGAGCTTCTACTATAGAGGCTTTGCACGAAGCTAAGTTTACACGTATCACCAATGCTGGTGTGAACGAGAGTCACCCCCATGACATCACCATCACCAGCGAAGCACCTAATTATAGCCGTCCTAACGATTAAAGTTGAAATGGAAAAGACATCATTGATTGCGGTCCTTTTCGCCGCTACTCCTTTTTTGTGTGCTGCCATGCCGTTGCAGCCTCAATCTGACGACCCTGTCATTATGACCGTCAATGGGCAACCTGTTCTCCGTTCAGAGTTCGAGTATTCATATAATAAAAATAATTCCGAAGGTGTCATCGACAAGAAAACCGTCGACGAATATGTCGATCTCTTCATCAATTACAAACTGAAGGTGGCTGCTGCCCTCGATGCTAAATATGACACGCTCACTTCTTTCAAGAATGAGTTTGCTCAGTATCGTGACCAACAGGTATTGCCAGCCATGGTGACCGATGACGATATGATGCAGGAGGCTCACAACATCTATGACAACACAGTCAAGCAGATTGGTCCTGACGGATTGGTGCAGACCGCCCATATCTTGTTGCGTGTTGACCAGAAAGCTTCCTCCGATGAACATAAGGCAGCCAAAGTTCGCATTGATTCTATTTATAACGCTTTGAAGCAGGGAGCCGATTTTGCTGAAATGGCCAAAAAGGTAAGTCAGGATCCTGGCTCTGCCCGTCAGGGTGGACTGCTGCCGTTTGTGCAGCGTGGACAGTTGGTTAAGGAGTTCGAGGACGTTGCATTCTCGCTGAAGGATGGTGAGATGTCGGGTATCGTCGAGACGCCTTATGGCTATCATATCATTCTGAGGAAGGAACACAAGATGTTGGAACCTTTCGAAGAACATCGTGAGAACATCTTGAAATTCATGGAGCAGCGCGGCATCCGTGAACGTCTGGCACATGCTAAGGTTGATACACTGGTCAGCCAGTCGGCAGGTAAGTTGACGTCGGATGATGTCATGCGCCAGAAGGCTGATGAGATGTCTGCAGCTGATTCAGACTTGAAGAACCTGATCCGTGAGTACTACGAAGGTCTGTTACTCTATGAAATCAGTAACAAGTTCGTATGGGACAAGGCTGCCAAGGACGAAGAAGGATTGGCACAGTATTTCAAGTCGAACAAGAAAAAGTACGATTGGGACGAACCCCGCTTTAAGGGAATTGCTTACCATGTAAAAGAACAGGCCGATGTGGATGGCGTTAAGAATTGTGTCAAGAACCTAAAGTTCAATGATTGGGCTGAGGCTTTGCGTAAGACATTCAACAACGATTCCGTCATCCGCATCCGTGTTGAAAAGGGCATCTTCAAACGTGGTGATAATGCTCTTGTCGATAGTGCCGTGTTCAAAAAGGACACTTTGGTTGCCAAACTGAAGGACTATCCCATTGATGCAGTCTATGGAAAGATACTGAAGAAGGGACCTGAGGACTACACCGATGTTCGTGGTTTGGTGGTCTCTGACTATCAGGACTTGTTGGAGCGTGAATGGGTGGCCGATTTGCGCCGCCGATACTCATTCTCTGTCAATCAGGACGTACTTAAAACAGTCAATAACCATTGATGCGCTTCGCTCATAAACTACAAAGAAAATGCAGAATATCATGCAGCGGACTTTATTGTTGGTAGTTTGTTCCTTGTTCATTGGTTCTTCGTTTGCGCAGAGTGTGGTTGACGAAGTGGTATGGGTGGTCGGCGACGAGGCTATCCTGAAAAGTGACATTGAGCAGATGCGTCTGCAGGCTGCCCAGACTGGGATGCGTTTTAAGGGCAACCCAGACTGTGCCATTCCTGAGCATATTGCTGTTCAGAAGCTGTTCCTCCATCAGGCTGCCATTGACAGTATCGAGGTCTCTGAGTCGGAAATCTCATTAGGCATTGACCAACAGATAGAAGATTGGACGCAGATGGCAGGCTCTCGCGAGAAGCTGGAAGAATATAAGCGTCAGACTATCAGCCAGATGAGGGCACAGTTGCATGATGACTACCGTAATCAGTTGATGGTGCAGAAGATGCAACAGAAACTTGTGGAAGACATCAAAGTCACGCCAGCTGAAGTGCGCCGCTATTTTAAGGACATTCCCCAGGACAGTCTGCCTTTTGTCCCTACTGAAGTGGAGGTGCAGATTGTCACCCAGACGCCGCGTATTGAGATGGCGGAAATCAACCGTGTAAAGGACGAACTTCGTGAATATACCGACCGCATCAACCGTGGCGAGACGTCGTTTTCTACACTGGCCCGCCTCTATTCCGAGGATGGCTCGGCCCGTAACGGTGGAGAACTGGGGTATACAAGTCGTGGGCAATGGGTGCCTGAGTTTGCCAACGTTGCTTTCAACCTGACAGATCCGAAGATGGTGTCGAAGGTTGTGGAGACAGAGTTCGGCTTTCATATCATTCAGCTTATCGACAAACGGGGCGATAAGGTCAACGTGCGCCATATTCTGCGCAAGCCGGTGGTCAGCGATTCTTCCATTACTGCCTCACTGGCTCGGCTCGATTCTATTGCAGCCGATGTGCGAGCTGGCCTTCCGCCAAAGGCTATACGTGCCCAGTTCACAGAAAAGTGGACTTTCGAAGATGCGGTGGTATTTTACTCTGATGACAAGGATTCCCGCAGCAACCGAGGCCTGATGACCAACCATCCTGACCGTCAGACCACAACGTCGAGGTTCCGCATGCAGGATCTGCCCCAGGACGTAGCCCGTGTGGTAGACACCATGAAGGTAGGCGAGATTTCCAAAGCTTTCAAGATGATCAACGAAAAGGGAAAGACGGTCTGCGCCTTTGTCAAGCTGAAGAGCCGCACGGAAGGCCACAAGGCCACCATCACCGAGGATTTCCAGGTGATGAAGAACGTGGTGCTCAACAAACTGCGTGAGGAGAAGATCCATAATTGGGTGGTTGGTAAAATCAAAGCCACCTATGTCCGTCTTAACGATAATTATCGCGACTGCGATTTCGAGTATCAAGGCTGGATTCGATGACCAAAAAAGGTTACCTGTCGTTTGCCGTTCTCTTGTTCGGTATGCTGGTGTATTACGCTGGCCCTTCTGCCTATGCTGCAAAAAGGAAAGCTCGGCGTGCCGCCAAGCCAAAGACGGAGGACAAGCGGGTATATTTGGTTCATGCAGATGTGCTTCACTACGACCAGTATAAGAATCCTGATGCCCAAATCCTTAACGGTAAGGTGCAGTTTCGCCATAGTGGTGCCACGTTGCATTGCGACAGTGCCTATTTCTACGAAGCCAGTAATTCTTTTGAGGCTTTCGGCCATGTGAAGATGTATCAGGGTGATACGCTTTCGCTTTTCAGCGATTATGCCTATTATGATGGTAACGACGAATTGGCAATGGCCCGATATAATGTGCAGTTGAAGAATCGGACGACCACGCTTTACACAGATAGCCTTAATTTCGACCGTATTTACGATAATGCCTACTTCTTTGAGGGTGGCAAGATGGTGGACGGTAAGACGACGCTGGTCTCCGATTGGGGGGAGTACAATACGAAATCGAAGCTGGCCGTCTTTAACTTCAATGTGAAGATGCGCAACAAGGACATGTTCCTTACCACCGATACGCTTTATTACGATACCCGTACCTCGACGGCAGAGATTGTTGGTCCGACCGATATCACCTCGGGCAAAAGCCATATTTATTCTGAACGTGGTTTTTATGACACCAAGAACGACCGTTCCAGACTACTCGATCGCTCGGTACTGACCAATCAGGGCAAGATGCTGGTAGGCGATAGTGTGATACACGATGAGAAGACGGGCATCAGTAAGGCCTTTTACAATGTTATATATACCGACACCATCAACAAGAACAAGTTGACGGGTAATTTCGGAGAATACAACGACGTGACGGGCTATGCCATGTGTACCGATAGTGCTGTAGTGATGGATTTTTCGCAACGTGACACCTTGTATATGCATGCCGACACGTTCAAGATATTCACTTTTAACATCAATACCGACTCGGTTTACCGCAAGATTCATGCGTATAATAAGGTTCGTGCGTATAGGATTGATGTCCAGGCAGTGTGCGACTCGTTGGTCTACAACTCTCTCGACTCCTGCATGACGATGTATCAGGATCCCATTGTATGGAATAACAGCCAGCAATTGGTGGGCGAGCTCATCCAAGTGTTTATGAAGGATTCTGTCGTCGACCATGCCCACGTCATCAATCAGGCTTTTTCTATCGAACAGTTGCGCGATACTGCATATTACAACCAGGTTTCCTCGAAGGAAATGTTTGCTTTTTTCGAGAACGGGAATATTCATGAGGCTCAGGCCAAGGACAATGTCTATATCATTTATTATCCTGTGGACAATGCCGACAGCTCTCTCATTGGTCTGAATTATACGGAGACCACCGAACTGCGTATGTTCATGGAGGATCGTAAGATGCAGAAGATTTGGATGCCGAAGGCCGAGGGCACGCTCTATCCGATGTCACAGATACCGCCAGAAAAGAAGCATCTTCCAGGTTTTGCCTGGTTCGACTACATCCGTCCGCTTTCCAAACAGGACATCTTTGTCTGGCGCGGTAAGAAGGAGGGGACCGCTCTTAAACCTACTCGTCCTAAAAATTATCCCAAGAAATGACCGACATTATTCAACTGCTTCCTGATACTGTCGCCAACCAAATTGCGGCCGGTGAAGTGATTCAGCGTCCGGCTTCCGTCATTAAGGAGTTGGTCGAAAATGCGGTGGATGCAGGAGCCAAGAACATCCATGTCATCGTGCTTGATGCTGGCCGGACGTCTATTCAGGTCATTGACGATGGACTAGGGATGTCAGAGACCGACGCCCGCTTGGCTTTCGAACGTCATGCTACGTCGAAAATCCGCAAGGCCGATGACTTGTTTGCTCTCCATACCATGGGTTTCCGCGGTGAGGCTCTGCCGTCGATCGCTGCAGTGGCGCAAGTGGAACTCACCACGCGAACGGCCGACGAGGAGATAGGCACCCGTCTCTGTATTGCGGCTTCCAAGGTGGTATCGCAGGAGCCGACATCGTGCCCAGTAGGCAGTAACTTCAAGGTTGACAATCTGTTTTATAATGTGCCTGTCCGTCGTAAGTTCCTCAAGTCCAACGCTACTGAGTTGAATAACATCCTGACAGCTTTCGAGCGCATCATCCTTGTTTATCCCGACATCGCCTTCACCCTACACAGCAATGGCACCGAGTTGCTGAACCTGCGGGCGGGTTCGTTGCTTCAGCGTATCACCGATGTCTTTGGCAAACGGTTCGGCCAGGATCTGCTGCCGATGGAGGTCAATACGGCTATGGGTAACATCATGGGCTATGTTGGCAAGCCAGAGTCGGCCAAAAGGAAGGGCGCTCATCAGTATCTCTTCGTTAATGGGCGTTACATGAAGCACGCCTATTTCCACAAGGCTGTGCTGTCGGCTTACGAACGATTGATACCCGAGGGTGCACAACCACCCTATTTCGTATATTTTGAGGTGGCTCCTGCCGATATCGATGTCAATATCCATCCCACGAAGACCGAGATTAAGTTTGAGAACGAACAGCCCGTCTGGCAGATTCTCTCTGCTGCTGTGAAGGACGCCATTGGCCGTTTCTGTGAGGTTCCCACCATAGATTTCGACACTGAAGGTCGTCCAGACATTCCTGTATTCGATCCGCTGCTCAATGCCGTTCAGCCCCCCAAGGTCACATACAACCCTTCTTATAATCCTTTCAAGTCGACGGCCTCCCCATCGTCATCTTCCGCAAGCTCCCCTTCCTCATCCCCCCTTCCCTCGTTTGCTCCGGCATCATCGAAGCCCTCTCTCCCCGCCGACGATGACTTTCTTTTCTCCGACCCAATCCCCGCCCAGTCTCTTTTGTCGGAGAAGTCTCCCGTCCATTATCAGTACAAAGGCCGTTACATCATGACGGCCGTCAAGTCGGGCCTGATGATTATTGACCAGTATCGAGCCTCCGTCCGCATCCTGTTTGAGAAGTATCTGGCTCAGACTGCCAATCGTACGATGGTTCCTCAAAGTGTCCTTTTTCCTGAAGCAGTGAAGTTTGCTCCCTCCGAAGTTGCCATTCTGCAGGATATTCTTCCTCAACTTGCTAAAATGGGATTTGAACTGGTTGACTTGGGTGGTGGTAGCTATGCCGTGAACGCCATCCCCAATGGTGTGGAAGGCGACCCTGTTGCCTTGGTGCGTAACATCGTGGCTGATGCAGCCGAGAAGGGTGAGGCAGGAGTATCCTCCCAAAACGAGAAACTGGCACTGACACTTGCCCGTGCAACAGCCGTCCCCTACGGGCAGTTGCTGTCCAACGAGGAGATGGAGGCTGTCACCAATCAACTATTCTCCTGCTCCAATGTTAACTATACCCCTGACGGAAGGGCCATTCTCTGCATCCTCCCGCAGGCCGACATCGAGAACCTTTTAGGCTGAAAGCTTAAAAAAACTTAAACCAGAAAAACTTTTCTCTTTTCGCTGTTCGCGTTTCACTTTTTCTTTGTACCTTTGCACCCGCTTACAAGATAAAGGGGCGCTTAGCTCAGCTGGTTTAGAGCATCTGCCTTACAAGCAGAGGGTCGGCGGTTCGAATCCGTCAGCGCCCACAAAACACAGAGAAATTCCGCAGCCCTGAAGCTGCGGTTTTTAGTTTGCGCAAGAAAAGAATATAAAGAGCTCATTAAGTAACGGAAATGGATTTAAGTTTATTGACAGCCATCTCGCCTATTGATGGCCGCTATCGTGGAAAGACAGATGCATTGGCAGGATACTTTTCGGAATTCGCGTTGATACGCTATCGTGTTCGCGTGGAAATAGAGTATTTCATCACTCTGTGCGAACTTCCCCTGCCGCAGTTGGAACATTTCGACCATAGCTTTTTCGAACCCCTACGTGACATTTATCGGAACTTCACACCCGCTGATGCCCAGCGAGTGAAGGACATTGAGAAAGTGACCAACCACGACGTGAAGGCCGTTGAGTACTTCATAAAGGAGCGGTTTAGTGTATGCAGCGATTCCATCGCTGCAAACTACAAGGAGTTCATTCACTTTGGTCTCACCTCCCAGGACATCAACAACACCAGTGTCCCCTTGAGCATCAAGGAGGCTTTGGAACAGGTCTACTATCCTGTCATCGAAGAACTCATTGAACAACTTCATGACTATGCCGAGGAGTGGCGTAACGTTCCCATGCTTGCCAAGACACACGGCCAGCCAGCTTCGCCGACTCGTCTCGGTAAGGAAATTATGGTCTATGTCTACCGTCTGGAGGAGCAGTTGCGCTCATTGAAGGACACACCAGTCACTGCCAAGTTCGGTGGTGCCACAGGCAACTTCAATGCTCACCATGTGGCTTATCCACAGTACGACTGGCGCGATTTCGGTAACCGTTTTGTCAGCGAGAAACTTGGCCTGGAGCGTGAGCAGTACACTACGCAAATCAGTAACTACGACTGGCTGGCTGCCATCTTTGATGCCATGAAGCGTATCAACACCATTGTCATCGACCTTGACCGCGACTTCTGGATGTACATCTCCATGGATTACTTCAAGCAGAAAATCAAGGCGGGAGAAGTAGGAAGCAGTGCGATGCCTCATAAGGTAAATCCCATAGATTACGAGAATTCTGAAGGCAACCTCGGTATGGCCAATGCTATCCTGCAGTTCCTTGCTTCAAAACTCCCCGTGAGCCGTTTGCAGCGCGACCTCACTGACTCAACCGTACTCCGCAACGTCGGCGTACCTATGGGTCATGCACTCATCGCTTTCCAGTCAACTCTCAAGGGACTGCGTAAGCTCATCCTCAACGAGGCCAAGCTTCAGGAAGACCTTGACAACACGTGGGCTGTCGTGGCCGAGGGTATTCAGACCATTCTCCGCCGTGAGGCATACCCTAATCCTTACGAGGCATTGAAGGCACTGACCCGTACCAATGAGAAAATGACTGCCGAGACCATCCGTCAGTTTATCGACACCTTGGAAGTCAGTGATGCCGTTAAAGAAGAACTTCGTGCCATCACCCCTGCCACTTACACAGGAATATAACTCATGAGTCCCATAAGCCTCATAGGTCCCATTAAAAGAATTAACAATAAACAAAAACAATAAACAGTTATGGATTTCGAGAACGAAAAGAAATTTGAAGAGAAGCCTGCTACAGAACAGAGCACTGGCAGCCGCGAGGGCTATCCACAGGCAAACAATGGTTTTCAGCGAGACTATCGTGGACGTTCACCGCGTCCCCGTATTCATACAGGACAGCGCCCTGCCTACAACAGCGACCGTCCCAGTTACAATCGCCAGGGAAATGATGAAGGCGGGTTCCGTCCAGAAGGCTTTGGAGCCGGACTGCAGAGCAGTCAGCCCCGTCAGGGCGGTTATCGCGCGCGTACCTATAATAATAATGGTGGCTACCAGCCTCGTCAGCAGGGTGGTTATGGCTACAACAGCCGTCCCAACCAGGGCGGATATGGCCAGCCTCGTCAGGGTGGCTATCGTCCTCGCTATGGTCAAGATGGTGATGAGCAGGGTTACCAGCCTCGTCAGGGTTATCAGTCCCGTCAAGGAGGCTATCGTCCCAATGGCGGTCAGGGTCGTCCCGGCTACGGCCAGGGTCGTCCCGGCAACCGTTCCTATAACAACTACAATGCTCCCCAGCGTTCCTTCAACAAGCGTACCCGCACTGACGATTATGATCCGAATGCAAAGTACAGCATGAAGAAGCGTATCGAGTACAAGGAGGTCAATTATGATCCCAACGAACCGTTACGCCTGAACAAGTTCCTCGCCAATGCTGGCGTGTGTAGCCGTCGTGAGGCCGACGAGTTTATCCAGGCTGGAGTCGTTACCGTCAACGGTCAGGTGGTTACCGAGTTGGGTACTAAGATTTTGCGTTCTGACGAAGTGCATTTCCACGACCAGCTCGTCACCCTCGAGAAGAAGGTGTACGTGCTGCTTAACAAGCCCAAGGACTACGTTACTACCAGTGACGATCCCCAGCAGCGCAAAACGGTCATGGACCTCGTCAAGAATGCTTGCCCTGAGCGCATCTATCCCGTTGGTCGACTCGACCGCAACACGACGGGTGTCCTGCTGCTCACCAATGACGGCGACTTGGCTTCAAAGTTGACCCATCCTAAGTATCTCAAGAAGAAGATTTACCACGTCTATCTTGATAAGAATGTCACCGCCCACGACCTCCAGAAGATAGCTGTGGGTATTCAGCTTGAGGACGGCGAGGTGAAGGCCGACGACGTCCAGTATGCAGATCCTATTGACAAAAAACAGGTGGGTATTGAAATTCACTCGGGCAAGAATCGCATTGTGCGCCGTATCTTTGAGAGTCTCGGCTATAAGGTTGTCAAGCTCGATCGTGTGCAGTTTGCTGGTCTCACCAAGAAGAACCTCCGTCGTGGCGATTGGCGCTACCTCACCGAAGAGGAAGTCGACCGTCTCCGCATGGGTGCTTACGAATAATTTTATTGCCCCTAAAGTAATATGAATAGAACAAAGATAGTAGACATACTGAAGTCTACGGATTATGGCAAAGAAGTCTGTGTGAAGGGTTGGGTACGTACTCACCGCTCTTCCAAGGCTGTTGATTTCATCGCCCTCAACGACGGTTCCACCATCAAGAATGTGCAGATTGTTGTTGACCCGACAAAGTTTGACGAAGAATTGCTGAAGCAGATTACCACCGGCTCCTGCATTTGCGCCGTTGGTGTACTGGTTGAGAGCCAGGGCGCTGGACAGAGTAGCGAGATTCAGGCAACGACACTGGAAATCTATGGTCTCTGCGATAACACTTATCCTATGCAGAAGAAAGGACAGTCGTTCGAGGTGATGCGTAAAAACGCCCATCTGCGTTTACGCACCAACACTTTCGGTGCTGTCATGCGTATACGCCACAACATGGCAATGGCTATTCATACCTATTTCCATGAGCATGGCTTCTTCTATTTCCATACGCCACTCATCACTGCCAGCGACTGCGAGGGTGCTGGCAATATGTTCCAGGTGACCACCAAGAATCTGTATGACCTGAAGAAAGACGAACAGGGAAAGATTATCTACGACGATGACTTTTTCGGTGAGCAGACCTCGCTCACGGTTTCTGGTCAGCTCGAAGGCGAGTTGGGTGCTACGGCACTTGGAGCCATCTATACCTTCGGCCCCACCTTCCGTGCCGAGAACAGCAATACTCCCCGTCACCTCGCTGAGTTTTGGATGATAGAGCCTGAAGTGGCCTTCCTCGACCAGGAGGGACTGATGGATTTGGAAGAGGACTTTATTAAGTACTGCGTCCGCTGGGCGCTCGACAACTGCAAGGACGACCTGCAGTTCCTCAACCAGATGATTGACAAGACGCTTATAGCACGTCTCGAGAGTGTGCTTCAGGATAGCTTTGTCCGCTTGCCTTATACCAAGGGTATTGAGATCCTGCAGGAGGCTATCAAGAATGGTCGCAAGTTTGAGTTCCCCTGCAACTGGGGCGATGACCTTGCTTCCGAGCACGAGCGCTACCTCGTCGAAGAGCACTTCAAGAAGCCCGTCATCATGACCGATTACCCCACCGCCATCAAGGCCTTCTACATGAAGCAGAATGAGGCCAATGAGGCGAATGGGTCCATTGGATATGAAGGTTGCGTGGCACCTGGTCCCACCATGCAAGGAACCGATGTCCTGTTCCCGCAAATCGGTGAAATCATTGGCGGTTCTGTCCGTGAGGCAAGCTACGATAAGTTGATGGCCGAGATTAACCGCCGAGGCATGGAAACCGACAAGCTTTGGTGGTATCTTGATACCCGCCGTTACGGTTCATGCCCCCATGCAGGTTTTGGCCTCGGTTTCGAGCGCCTCATCCTCTTCGTTACCGGCATGCAGAACATCCGTGACGTTATCCCCTTCCCGCGTACTCCAAAATCGGCAGAATTCTAATAAGAATGGTGACATTCGCAGTCACCATTCTTTCTGCGCTTAAATCGCAGTTTCGGCCATAAAGCAAGCCCTAAGAGGGATGGAATAATAGTTTTTTACCACATTTTCAAAAAAAAACTTAAAATTATTTGCACGGAAACGAAAATATAGCTATATTTGCACCCAAAAGTCGTGTCTCCCCGAAAAAGGCGCGAGTATGCGTCTGAAAGAATGGGCGCTGTAAGTGTAGAGAAAATGCGTAACAACAATTATACTCTTTTATTAATTTAATTTTTAATCGTATGAAAAAAAGATTAATTGGTTCACTGCTGTTCGGAGCACTTGTTGCTTCGACAGGAACGTTTGTGTCTTGTACGAATTACGATGACGATTTTGCTGATCTGAGGACTGAAATCAAGGCTCAGCAGGATCTGATCGCACAGCTGCAGGACAAGGTCAAGAATGGTGACGTTATTCAGAGCGTTACACCTATCTCTGGCGGTATTCTCGTTACTCTGAGTGACGGTTCTACCTATTCTATTGTTAACGGTAAGGATGGCCTGAACGGAAAGGATGGTCTGAACGGTGTTGACGGTCTGAATGGTAAGGACGGCCAGGACGGTAAGGACGGCCAGAACGGTAAGGACGGCCAGGATGGTAAGGACGGTGTTGATGGCCAGAACGGTGTTGTCTGGGAAATCGATGCTGAGACCGGTTACTGGAAGAGAGACGGCGTACTGACAGAGTACAAGGCTGTTGGTATCGACGGCACCAGTGCTGTTACTCCTACTATTGACATTGTTGATGGCTATTGGGTAATCAATGGCCAGAACACTGGCGTGAAGGCTGTTGGTGTTGACGGTAAGGACGGTCTGAATGGTCAGGACGGCAAGGACGGCCAGGACGGTAAGGACGGCGTTGACGGTAAGGACGGCCAGGATGGTAAGGACGGCGTTGACGGTAAAGACGGTAAGGACGGCGTTGATGGCCAGGACGGTAAGGACGGTCAGAACGGTAAGGATGGCCTGACTCCTGAAATTGAAATCAACGCTGAGGGTTACTGGGTAATCAACGGTGTGACCTCCAATGTCAAGGCTCAGGGTCGTGACGGTAAGGACGGCGTTAACGGTAAGGACGGTCTGCCCGGTCTCACTGGCGATGCTGGTCAGAACGGTCAGAATGGTTACTACTATGTACCCAATACTGAGACTGGTTGCTTCGACATCTATATGGATGGTGTTAAGATTGCAGAGACTGAGATTGGTTACATGGCAACGGGTGCTGTTACCGCAGTGCTGGATCAGCAGAACCTCTCTGTTTATGGCCTGAACGCTGGTGATGTCCAGGTTTGCTTGGCAGGCTATCTCCGTAGTCTCGTGTTCAAGCCCTATCTCTACCTCGATGGTATCGAGACGATTGAATATCCTTATATCAGTGATTCTGTTCTTCAGCTTTTGCCTCAGGCTCCTCAGGTACAGCGTACCCGTGACGATGTAAAGCAGACCATTTCTAATGGTAAGTCAAAGTATAGCGGTGACCGTGTTGAGTTCAAGAACTGGGTAGCTGATCAGTATCCAAATCAGCCTAAGGACTTCTATAGAACTCCTGTTGAGGGTTGGTTCTTCTATCCCACTATTGGTGTTGAATATCACATGAATCCTGCAAATGCAGATGTTGAGTATAGCGATGTCGCTGGTTATAGCGTGTTGAGTCCGGATGTGCTTTATTTCAACACTCGTGCAATTCCTTCTGGTGTTACCGTTACGTCTCCTGAAAAGGGATTCGCTGCTTGGGGCAAGTATACTGGCTCTAAGTTCGCAACTTCCAACAAGGGTATTGTTACTGCAGGTTTGAAGGTTACTGGTGCTGAAAAGATTAACTATTATCCCACTGATAATGCAGACAATCAGAATGACATTACTGTTGCTCTGCAGATTAATTCTAAGACCAGTGATGGCAAGGCTGATCCTATCACATCAGACTATGCTCTGATTAAGCCCACCAAGATTTGGCTTGAAGGTCTGGTATGGACAAAGAATCCTACCTATAAGAAGGGTGGTAAGACTCGTACTGGTGATGAGCTTGGTATGATTGATCAGAAGAAAGTTCACGTTTGGGATTCTCCCGAGGAGGCTATCATGGACGAGGACGGTGCTGCTCTCGAGCTTTACTGGAACGATGAAGATGGTATAAATATTAGCGAGTGGCTTGGTATCCACTATGTGTATGAGGATTTGAAGACTCGTAAGTGGAAGACTGGTACATGGAAGTTCGGTCAGGAGACTCCTTGGGGTCTGCACTATGAGTTCAATTTGGTTGATTACTTCATTGATACCAATAAGACTCGTGATTCTCGTTATGCTGATTGGGGTCCGATTAATGGCAAGACTGCAGCTGCTCAGAATAAGGGTCAGCTTGTCGCACGTAACGTGAAGGCTTCTGGTGATAATGATTGGGAAGGTTATACCATTGAGGAGCAGTCTGAGACTTCTGTAGACCGTGAGCCGCTGGTTCAGGTTCTCGTGAAGAGTGCAGATGGTAAGGTTATCATGGACGGCTATATTCTTGTCCACATTTCTGGAACTCCTGATGTTGAGCCCGACAATATTGAGATTGCAAATCTGCCTCTTGAGGATGTTAAGCACTTCGACCTTTGCGATAGCGAGGACGACTGGGTATTCGAGGTTGACTGGGCAGAGTTCTCCGACTATGGTTTGACTCAGACCCTTAACAATATGACCAAGGAGTACTTCGATGCTAACTATGAGGCTGACATTAAGAATGCTAACGCTGATGTAACTTCTACTGGTGACCCGGTTCACTACCTCTACATCTACAAGAAGTTTACTAAGAACGGCAATGATACTCCTGAAAATATGACAGTTGATAGGCTGGGTACTGTTAAGTACTATCCTAACTGGCTTGGTACAACTAACCACAGAATCCAGTGGTATCTCAGCACTGAGGAGTGGGAAGAGCTGACGCATGATCAGAACCTGCCGCGTACAGAGGTTCGCTATGTACGTTTCAAGGAGAAGGAAGGCGTAAGCCCGCGTCCGAAGTATCCGTACATCTATGTGAAGATGACTCTGCGTGTTGATCGTAAGATTAATGCTGATAAGTTCGGTACCAAGAACAAGAACTACTGGTTCGACCTGGATGGTAAGGATGGTCAGCTTCTGAGCAAGTCTTCTGATATGCAGGCTGTGATTTACGACATTCGTGAGCCGCGCGACTACTTCTATGCAAATGAGTTCAGTGGTCGTATCCGTTCTACTCTGCTTGCTATCAATGGTGTTAATATCGAGAATACTGGTGGTAAGGCTACTGCAGCTAATCCGGCCCACAAGTACTATTTCCTGCCTGAGGTTAGAACTATCAATACTCAGTATGGAACTTATACTTTGACTCCGCAGAGCTCAGCTTCTGATAAGGACTGGAATCAGATGTACTGCATGTATCTCAATGATACCCATAAGTATACTAATGTAGATGCTATGAAGAAGCTTCTTGATGCTTGTGCTATCAACGTTGGTAAGGGTATGTTCAACAATGTTAGTTACTATGCAGTTAAGGGAGGCAGCTATACTAAGATTGCAAGTCTGAATCCTGAGACTGGCGTTATCACTCTTATTAATAATGATGCTACTAAGGCTGTTCTGAATGCTGTTGGTTATGTAATGCCTGAATATGATGCTGATATGAAGAAGCTGAAGCAGGCTAATATCCTGACTGAATTGACAGCATGGCTGGGTATCATTGCAAACAACGGTTGCGATGTTGCTGTTAAGGTCAACGAGGGTGAGATGCTTACCAGTTGGCAGCGTCCTATTAACCTTGATGAGACTAAGATTAAGGTTGCAGTGGATGCTAATACAAATGGTAATACTATTTATCTGATTGACTACCTGAAGCTGTTTGACTGGCGTGGTCCTAAAGCAGGTTATATGTGGGGCAACCAGACTTGGTTCTGGGCTTACTACATGGTTAAGTCTATTACTGTTGATATGACTCCTGCTAATGTGAAGACTAATATGCACAGCAATACTATGCAGCCGCTGAGCACTATAACAACTCAGGCTCACCTGACGAACTTGAATGGTAGTAATGGTGCTGTTACTTACAACTTCTGGAATGCTATTTCTGGATTCAACTCTGCTGCCAAGAATGACGATATTGTTAAATTGATGAAGAACAGTAAGGAACTCTTCGGTGGATTCTATTATGAGAATAACGGTGACAACGTTCAGGAGTTTGATGTTGAGATACCTATCACTATCGAGTATGAGTGGGGTAAGTTCAAGCAGACTATTACCTGGCACATTGACCGCACCATTCTTCACTAATCTCTGAGTATTAGAAATAGTTATTATATAAATTATTTAAAGCTCTAAATGGAGAGTGTGTCCCGAAAAGAGCGGGCACACTCTCTTTTTTACTTTAATTGTCAGATATGAAAACATTTTATTCATTAGTATTAGTTGTTTTTGCATGTTCCTTGTTTACGTGTTGTAAGAGTGATAAGCCTAAGACACGTATTGATATGGTAGAAGAGTTTCGCTCAGGATTAACAAACGATGATTCTATAACTGTAGTCCGTATGTGTGATAATGCCATGGACATGTTGATGAACAAGCAATATGACGAGGTGCTTGCTTCGCTCCATGAATATTCCGACTCAACCAAGGAAGTGAAACCGCTTAGTCCACAAACTGCTGAGAAGTATCTCCGTAAGTTTAAAATGTTCCCTGTAATGCGCTACGAGCGTAAATATTTCTCGTTTCAGCTTGAAGGATGCAACGATGTGAAGTATGATGTGATTTTTGCTTCTGCCAAAGATGCTGGTATTGATAAACCTGCTGTTATAGGTTATATGTTCAACCCTGTTAAGGTTGATGGAGAATGGTATCTTTGTGTGAAAACAGAGAATGATTTTTACGACGTAACAAAACAATAAACTCAACAATATAATCGCATAATTTTATGAAAAGGTTCCTATTCCTGCTGCTGGTATGTTTTTCTATGTATTCATATTCTCAGATACAGCGGACAGTAACATTTGATTTTTCAAATCCTAATAGTCTTGATCCTAAGATAACGCCTCGTACAGATATGGGAGGCTATGTACTTATTAATGATGTTGTCTTTAACAATGGCCCAATCAGAATCAATTTTGAGAAATTTGCAGCAGGAATAGGTACTCACTATTTTACCTATAATGTGGGTAATTACGCTTTGAGAATATGTGCAGGTTCACAAGCTAACTTTTCAACAACTGTTAAAGATGCAGTAATTAATTCGTTTTCTTTCTCAAGTGATACAGATGGTGGTGATATGTATCTTGTAGATAGAAGTGCTGAAGAAGAAACTGCATTTAATGAGAAGAATAAATTGTATTGGTCTCCTATCGATAATGTTGGAATCCCGAAGGTATCTCTTCGGAATGGAAATCATGATGCTTTCATTAAGAAGATATCATTTGATGTGACTTTGCCTTCTGTAGTGCTTCAGCCTGCTTCCACCTCACTTAGAAATGGTGATGTTTTGGAGAAATTTGAGTCTTTGATGCTTACATTTGAGAAGGAAATGAATATTCAGAATGGTGCTGGTATCATTTTGAAGAATGTAGGAACAGGTGTCGAACAATCTTTGAAAGCGTCCGTTGCCGATAAAGTTGTGTCCTTGTTGCTTGATGATGCTATTACCGAAGATGGAGATTATACAATCTTTATTCCTGCTAAAGCACTAAAAGATGACGAGGGGTATGAAAATGTAGAGTTAACCTATAATTTCAAAGTATATGTTCCTCGTAACACATTTAATGATTTTGCGATAGACCCAGAACCAGGAAAGACCAATAGTCTGAATGATACCATTTTCATCAGTTATGCTGATGTTGTTAAACTTGATCCTGAAGCAAAAAGTGTAGTACTCAACAAAGATGGAAAACCGCTTTATCAGCTTGACCTTTCTGTATCAGAAGATAAAAAGACGGTTTACTTGACCCATGGGCATGGCGATATTGTTGAAAGTGGCTTTTATACGCTGACCGTTCCTGAGAAGACTATCCATAATGACTTCTTAGGGAATGAAGACCTTGACCGATATAATGCCAAGATTAACTTGGAATGGACAGTGGATAACACACCGATTGATACTGAAACAATGAAGGCTGCCAAAGCTCTTTTAGCCAACACTGACTACTTGGGGTTAGGCTATCCGGCAGTCGGCAGTGAATCACGTACAAAGTTACAGGAATTGACGGTGGCAGAGGCTGTACCCTCAGATGACGAATTAATGGTGGCCATAGGTGCTTTCTATAATGAGACAAATGTCACAATGCCCACGACTGACCAGTATTATAAGTTGGTTGGTGTCAATGCCAGCGGTAATAAGCTCTATTTAGCCTACCAGAATGGTAGCATCGTTTTGACTGCCAATGCTAAGGAGGGAGCTCCTTTCTTGGTAAGGATAATTTCAGATAATACTGTAACTTTGCAAACCCGTGATGGCAAGTATTTGCATGTATTGACTGCAAAACCAGCTACAGGTTCTGCACCCACCAATGTCTCAGATACCTATAATGCTGCAATTAATAACCTGACGTTGGCTAAGTTGAAGGTAGCTGGTATTGACAGTACTCTGACGATGGGATTGTTTTCGTTGTCAGGTCTTTCTATCAATACTAATAACCTGATGCATTCTCAACTGAACTACGATGACAATGCTATTTCCAGCCGGGAAGGGGGGGGCTTGGCGTATGCTACAGATAATTCTTGCGCCTTTGTGCTGGAGGAGACTGACCAGTATGCCGATGTTACAGTTACTGATTTGGCAGCAACATTAACTCCTGCTGAAGTAAAGAAAAATAGTGAAAAGTTGACTTTATCTTTCACTGATGTAGAGTTGTTAACTTTGGAAAACTCATCTGCTCCTTATTTCATAGATGATTCAGGTGCAAATGTTACAACAAGTGTATCTCAGTTGTTGACTCCTGTCAGTGGTAGCACTTCTTCATTCTCTGTAAATCTTTCAGGACTGGCTGATGGTACATATACATTGGTAATCCCGCAGTACACCTTGTTTTATACGAAGGAAGGTAAAGTGATGACCTCTTCGGAAATAAAGAAGGTGTTTACAATTAAAGCTGAGTTAGCATTTAGCTATACTTATGAGACCTTTATATATATGCAAGAAAAACCAGCCGGTACTCCATATACAGATGTTTCACTCAATGATTTTGTGCTTTACAATTTTAAGGGAGTTCCATATTCTGGCATGGTTGCTGATGAATCTAAGGAAGTTCGTTTGGCTTTATTCAGTAACAACAAAACTATACGCACAGGTCATCTTGTCGCTTATCCTGAGATTAAGAAATATGCAGATGGTTATGACAATGCCGAAGGTGTGAAGTTGGTCTTTGATAAATCTATTGAAAAAGGTGAGCTTCCTAATGGTGAATATACTTACGTAATACCCGCTGGTACCATTGGTGATGCTAATTATGGCAAATACTTGAAGGGCGATAAAACTATTAAGCCAGAGGATTGCATAGTAAATGCACCTATTTATATTTCAGTTATAGTCAACAATGAAGCTGCTACTCCCAAGTATCCGTCGGATGAGTTGGTGAAGAAAGCTAAGGAGTTATTGGCGAAGAGCGGTCTGGGCTATCCTACCACTACAAGTGCTGCACGAGTTGCTCTTCAGGAAAAGGTCAACAATTCTAAATCTGGTGAAGTTGATGACGCAATCCTTACAGCAGCCATGAAAGCTTTTTATAGAGAAACTGATGTTGTGAAGCCGACGGCGGGGAAGTATTATACTATTGCTGGTGTTGCCTCTAATGATAAGGCTGTTTATCTGCAATATGATGGTACTAATGTTACACTTACAACAGACAAGACTAAAGCAACAGGCTTTAAGACTATTATTGATAAAAATGGTGTGTTTACTTTTAAGACGGGAGATGGGAAATACCTGCATACACTCGTCAACAATAACTATTCTGGTACTTCAAAAACGAATGTCACCTCTGATAGTACAATTGTAAATCGATTGTATCTAACACCTTTTGGACATGCTGACATTGCTGATGATAAATCGTTTGGCTTGTTTGGCATTTCTGGTGTTTACGATAAAAATGCAGATGGATCAAACAAGACAGGCTGCTCATTAGTTAATGTCGCTACGACTGCAATAGAGGCTCCATCTGATGCGCGTGATTATTTCACTGAGGCAAAGACCAATGCCTTTCGTTTTGCCGAGATTGATAAGGCGAAGATTCCTGCTCCCGCTGTGAAGTACACTTTGACGCCTGCCAATAAGGCTGAATTGCTGTCGCTGAAGCAGGTGATGGTGACCTTCAGCTATCCGGCTGAGGTGACGATTGCCGACAAGTCGAAGGTGACGCTGAAGGATGCTTCCGGCAAGGCTGTTGCCATTAGTGGCGTGGCTCTGGCTTCCGGCTCTAAGAACAAGGTGAACATCACGTTTGCTGAGTTGGCTTCTGGCACATATACGTTGACGGCTGCTGAGGGTGCCTTTACCTATACCTTCGCCGAGGCTAAGAAGAACGTACCCGCTATTACGGCTACCTATACTGTTCCTGCCAAGCCTGAGCTGAAATATACTCTCTCACCGGCTTCCGGTACGGAGCACGAGGCCCTGTCGAGTGTGACGCTGACTATCAGCAGTCCTACTGGCGCGACGCTGAAGGATGCTTCCAAGGTAACGTTGGTGGATGCCAACAAGCAGGCTGTAGCCGTACAGGTGAAGGCTACCGACAAGGCCGGTGTGTTCAATATCACCTTTAACAAGTTAGCTGTAGGCACCTATACGTTGACCGCCGCCCAGGGTGCTTTCGTATATACCTTGGCGAATACCGAATTGCAAGTTGGTGCTATCACTGCTACCTATACGGTGAAAGCTGCTCCCAAGGTGACGTGGGCTGTTAAGCCTGTTTCTGGTACTATGTATGAGGCCGGAAAGCTGAGCAGTGTGGAATTGTCTTTTACCAGTTCTAAGCCTGTTATCTTGGCTGACAAGAACAAGGTGACGCTGACGGATGGTGAGGGTAAGACTGTTACCATCAATAGCGTAGATGGCAAGGACAACAAGTTTACTGTAGCATTCGATGCCCTTTCTGTCGGCACCTATACCTTGAAGGCTGCAAAGGGTGCATTCACCTATCAGTGGGGCGGCGAAACTGTGCAGGTGGACGAAATTATTGCTACTTACACCGTGGATGCACGGCCTGATGTGAAACTTGCAATTTATCCAGACGCTGGTTCCAAGTTTGAAGTACTGCCATACATCAAGTTGACATTCACCAGTGAGAAGCAGATTGCTTTGATTGACAGGTCGAAGATAAAATTGGTAGGAATGGGCAGCACCGTTATAGAGCCAAAGAACGTAGAAAATGAGGGCAATGTGTATACAATTACGTTTGATGACTTGTCCTCTGGCCTCTATACATTCACCGTTGAGAAAGGTGCTTTCGCATATCAATTTATGGGTGAAAATGTTGAGGTTGAGGGTACATCGACCATGTTTACTATTTTGCCAAAGCCCCAGATAACATGGACATCAATTCCTGAGCCGGAAACTCCTCTGATGTCACTCAATAACGTGACTTTGACCTTCAATGCTGACCGTACGCTGTCTTTGGCCGATAAGAGTAAGGTGACATTGGCCGATGAGGCTGGTAATGCCATCGCTTTGACTGATGTTGTTATGGATAAGAAGGTCTGCTCCATCACGTTTGATGAGATTACCACTCCAGGCACTTACACACTGACCGCTGCTTTGGGCGCCTTTACCTACCAGTTCGGAGACAAGCCCACTCCTGTGGAGGCTATTACTGCCACCTACATAGTGCAGCCAGTCCGTCCGTCGGATATGACTCTAAATGATGCCAAGCAATTGTTGGACAATATAGGAATAGGTTATCCCACAGCTGACTGTAAGTCTCGCAAGACGTTGGCTCAGTTGGTCAAGGGTGGCGTTGGATCCGATGAGGACTTCCAGAAGGCTATGGATGCTTTCGTAGATGAAACGGATGTAGAAATGCCTGCTGCCGATAAGTATTATCGTATCGTAGCTATCAGGGCAGCCAAGGATACTGCTTACGTCAGCTACGACGAGGAAGCTGCTTCTCTCATCGACGCTGAGACCGAGGCCACACCGTTGAAGCTGACGGCAGGTGATGACGGCAAGTATGTGATGACCACTGCCGACGGCAAGCAACAGGTCGTTGTTGTCATTATTAAGAAGGTGAATGCAGAGAATAGGAAAGATGCCTTCGGCCTGTTCAGCATCAGCGGCTTTGACGACCTGAAAGCCATCGGCTTCACGTTTGCTGAGGTTGATAAGGCTGACATTCCTGTACCTGAAGTTGCCTATATTGTGACTCCTGAAAGCGGTGCTGTACTTGAGGTGCTGGATACTGTGACGGTCTCGTTTACTGGCTATGACGACATTGCGCTTGTTGACAAGACCAAGTTCACGTTGGTGAATGCCTCGAACGAGGAGGTTGAGCTGAAGAGTATAGAACCTGTTGAGGGGTCTAATAAGTACGTCATAACAATCGGCATGGATGAGCCCGGCACATATACCCTGACTATCGATAAGGGGGCATTTAGCTTCGACTATGCAGACTTGACGCATCAGGTAGATGCTATCACTGCTACCTATAAGGTGGCTGAACCTCGTCCGTCGGAGGTTGTTCTGGCTGAAGCAACAGAACTGCTGAAGAACGTTGGCCTTGGTTATCCTACCGCCGAGAGTGATGCTCGCAAGGCACTGAGTGAGTTGGTGGAGAAGGGTCGCGGCACGGACGATGTGTTTACCAAAGCGATGGATGATTTCTACGCTGAGACGAACGTAGTGATGCCTGCCGTTGATAAGTATTACCATATTGTTGCCATCACGGCAGCTAATGATACGGCCTACGTCAATCAGGAGGGTAGCCTCACGGGACTCGTCACCAGTGAAGCCGAGGCCACGCCGCTGAAGCTGACTAAGAGTGACGAGGATGGTTACGTATTGACCACTGCTGACGGCCAGTGGCAGCTGAACGTGTCCATCAGCAAGAAGGCGAATGCCGAGGATGCGAAGAGCGTATTCGGCCTGTTCAGTATCGATCCGTTCGATAAGATAAAGGCTATCGGTTTCACGTTTGCTGAGGTTGACAAGGCTGACATCCCCGTGCCGCAGATAGAGTTTGCTCTGACACCGAAGAGTGGAACGGACTTTGAGGTGCTCGACTCTTTAACGCTTACGTTCACAGGTTATGAAAAGATAGATCTGACTGATGGCTCGAAGGTATACTTGAAGGGTGACACGATAGTCAAGCCAGCAAGCATTGAGCTGGCAAAAGATAGCCAGAGTCAGTATATTATTCGCTTCGATGCTTTTGACGTGCCGGGAAGCTATGAATTGGCCATTGAAAAGGGCGCTTTCACCTTTGATTATGCTGATATAGTCCATCAGATTGATGCCATTACTGCTACGTACGTGGTAAAGGAGCCCGTTCCGAGTGATTCTATTTTGGCTGCAGCCAAGGAGTTGCTAAAGCTGTCGGGTGTTGGATATCCTGCTGTTGGCAGTGAGAGCCGCGTGGCTTTGGATTCGCTGATTAACAGTGGTAAGGGCAAAGACGAGGTGTTCGAGGCTGCTATGGCTGCCTTCATCGCTGAGACCGATGTGGAACAGCCTGCCGACGGCAAATACTACCGCGTGACCGCTGTTAATTCGAAGGGTGCGGAAGGCTTCGTGACCTACGAGAAGGGTGGTGTCGGCCTGACCGCTGATGCCGAGAACCTGACGGTAGGTGTGTTCCGTGTCAATGCCAATGTAGACGGCACACTGACGCTTTCTACCTTCGATAGTCAGTATGAGTGTGATGTGAAGCCTGTCCGTCTGTCCGTCGAGAGTGCCAGTGCAGAGGAAACCTTCGGGCTGTTCAGCCTCTACGGTACGCTGGGAGCAGAAGAGAATGCCTATGCTCGTGCCAATATCAAGGATAACGAATGGAAATTTAACACAGACTCCAATTTGGACGAGTACTTAGGGCTGATGCTTAGTGAAAAGATGACCACCGCGTTCCGCTTTACGGAAGTAGCAGAAGAAGATCTGGTTATTCCTGAAGCCACGTTGACGTGTATTCCTGGTGAAGGTTCTGTAGAAAAACTCGAAGAGGTGATCCTCATGTTTGATGTTCCGTTCCCTGTGACGCTGAAGGATTGGAACTTGATTAGCCTGAGGGCCCAGGATGGCAGCGAAGTGCCTATAGTCGCCCAGAAGACCAGCTCGAATGCCTGCAAAATGACGTTAATCAATGTGGTAGCCGGTACTTACACGTTGGAGATTGCCGACGGCGCGTTCACTTACGGATTCTTTGACAAGGAAATTCCTGTGAAGGCCACCAGCAGGACATTCAAGGTGCTTGTGGGTGCCGACTTTACTTACGATTTCAATGTCGGCGATATGGCCTGCCAGTTGGACGGCGAGAAGGAACGGGAATATTTCATGGACACTGCCCTGAGCACCCTGACAGTAGGCTTCAAGGACGCTGTGACAGTGAATCCCGACAAGACCGTCTTTGTGGTAGATGAAGACGGTGTGACGATGGTTACTGGCCACTTGGAGCCTGCCGAGGATGAGGAGAACGTGTACAAGCTTGTACTTGACACTCCGATTGCTGAGGGCACGCTGACGGCAGGTACGTACACCTTTGTTTTCGAGGAAGGTATGTTCGGCGATGACAACTATGCCAGTTATCTGGCTTCCCCGTATCTTGTACTGATGGCTGACTGCCACGTCAGCAAGGAGCTGAAGCCGTTCAGCGTGAAGGTTGATAATGAGAAAGCCCAGATACCTGTAGGCATCCTCGAATTGATGAATGGTGAATTGTCGAATGTTAAATGGTACGACCTCAACGGCCGCCGCGTTGTCGGCAAACCGCAGAAGGGTCGCGTCTACATTGTCAACGGCAAGAAAGTAACCTATTAAGTGAGGTTTAGACTATTCGTAATCGTACTGGCCTTGCTCTCAGCCGTGGGGCTTCAGGCGGGCAAGCGGACAAAGGACGAAATGAAAGCCGCCGCACTTGGTGTGTTGTCACAGAACAGCGCATCGAGGGCGGCTTCTCACACAGATCTCACAGATTCCACAGAAATGGCTACTGGCCAATTGACAGAGTATTACTCAAGTGAGCAGCTCTCTGTCATTGGTAGTGACGACTTGGGGTTTGCCGTGGTGACAGCCGACGACCACGCCCGTCCGGTGATAGGCTACTCCGCCACTCCGTTTGCCGAGACTATGCCCGATGGCTTCAAGTGGTGGCTCGAAAAAGCCGAAGTAGCCCTTTCAGTCCAACGGTCAATAGTCAATGGTCAATGGTCAACGGTTGGTCCCCTGATGACTACGAAGTGGGGGCAGGAATATCCTTACAATGCGAAGGTGCGCTACCTCATTGGCGACAAAACTTACCAGTTTATGACAGGCTGCGTGGCCACGGCTATGGCGCAGGTCATGCACTATCATCGTTTTCCACGACGGGGGCATGGCTCCATCCGCTATGTCCTGTACAACTACCAGACGTGGATGTCCCATGCTTTCAAAGAGGTCTACGACTGGAGTGCGATGGCTGACGAGTATTCCTATCAGTCAGCGGGTGGCCTTGACGATGCGGCGAAAGCCGTGGCGGTCCTGATGCAAGACTGCGGCATGGCGGTGAAGATGAACTACGACATTGCGGTGAGTCTTGCCAACACCGATGACATTGCACCAGCTCTGACAGAATTCTTCTCCTACGACGAGTCGGGCACCCGTCAGGTTCACCGTGCCGACTATTCTCATGAGGAATGGATGCAGCTGATATACGACGAACTCAGCGCGGGGCGGCCTGTTATCTATAGTGGTATCAACCGCAGCAACCCCGATAAGACCTACGGCCATACCTTCGTCGTCCACGGTTGCGATGCCGATGGCTTGGTCTGTGTCAACTGGGGCTGGCGAGGACAGCATGACGGCTTTTTTGATATCGACCTGCTAAGTGCCAACGGCAGCTCTTTCAATGACGATCAGGACATGATTCTCGTGAAGCCCGGCACCCGCGACCAGTGTGCTGTGAAGGTCATTGCTACGGGTGCCGGCAAGGTTCATCTCGGTGATGTCACCAATGCTGTGTCCGATACAACCAAGGTCTATAAGGTTGACGAGGGAGCATCGGTGACGCTGACCGCCATTCCTGACGACGGCTGGAGGATATCTCATGTATTTGTGGGGCATGATGAGGTCATGGCTCAAGTGAAGGATGGCCAGTACACGTTTGAAAGCGTGGACGACAATGTGACGGTGAGCGTCACCTTCGAAAAGATTCCTATTCAGTATTGTGCGTTGAGGATTACGGCAGGTGGCGAAGGAAGTGTCGTTTGCGACAGCATCGAGGTCAGAAATGCTGCGAATGCCTTTAAGGTGGAGAAAGGCAATGCTGTCCAACTGGTTGTAACTCCCGATGAGGGTTGGCAAATACATAGCGTGACCATCAACGGCAATGAGGTTTTGGATGAGCCGGGATATGACAGTTGTACCATCAAGACGACCGTCGCTACAGATGTCGTTGTCGCCGTCAAGTTTACCAAGAGAGTGTATCATCTGACATATTGGGTAGACGGAGCGGTCTATCGCAGGTATGAGGTGGAATACGGTGCTCCTATTGTTCCGGAAAATGTGCCCACAAAAGAAGGCTACACCTTTGGCGGGTGGGGCGACATACCGTCGAACATGCCTGCTGGAAATGTCAACGTCAGCGGATCATTTACGGTTAATCAGTACCTTCTGACCTTCCAGGTGGACGGGGAGGAGTGTGAGACCTTTGAAGTGGATTACGGCTCTGTCATCATCCCGCTGGCTGAACCAGTAAAAGAAGGCTATACGTTCTCTGGCTGGAATGGAATGCCTGAGACGATGCCAGCCCATGACGTTATAGTCGCAGGGCGTTTCACGGTCAATACCTATGAGATTACCTACATGGTTGACGGCACGCTGTTCTTGACTGATTCCCTGGCTTACCAGTCGCCCATACCGCTGCCCAGCGTACCTGAACGGAGTGGTTACGACTTTGAGTGGGATGAACATCCTGAGACGATGCCAGCTCACGACGTGACCATTGTTGGTATATATACCGTAGAGACATCAGTTGCTTCGTCCCAGGTAGAACCTGCCTTCAAGATGACAAACGGCACGCTGTACCTTTCCGGCCTTCAGCCGGACGAGCACGTCACCCTCTACACCCTCTCGGGAAAGTGCCTGCTGACTGCCCGAGCCACCACGCAGGGGAACCTTTCCATGTCCCTCTCCCAGCTACCTTCCGCCCTTTACATCATCAGGACAGCCCGCCAGGCCTTCGAGATTGCGAGGTAAGCATTCGTGGAAATACGCTGGGCGTAAAGTTCGATGCCAGCACACGTGTACCGGTGGAATGGGTGATAGATGAGGGTAACCCCAGAATCCCCATAGGGAAAAGTAAGGCTTCTATAGGGTAAGCTAAGAATTCCCATAGGGGGAATGTGATGTTCCCATAGGGGGAACTCCGGGTTTACCCTAGGGAAACCTCCAGTTTACCCTAGGGAAACCTCCAGTTTACCCTAGGGAAAGTCCAAGTCAGCTTATTGTGGGTATTTATACTGCAAAATGCTTCGAAATAGGGTGTACGGGTGTAACAATGCTTGTGAATAGTAGGTGTACACCCTGTTTTTAAGGGCGTAACGGGTGTAACGAGGGTGTCACATTGGCAGTCGTGCTTGTGACAGATGTTTATGGCACGGTTTTTGCTGACAACACAACAGATAATGAATAACAAGTATAGCGCCTGAAAGAGTGTCACACGGTATTGATGGAGTACCCCTATCGTCAGGAATGGCGTAGTAAATACGTAAAAATCAGTAAGATAGTCGAATGGACGAGGGACGGAAAGCACCTTCGGACGATTGAGGCTGTGCGAGGACTGAGGATGCCTCACACGGATGGCAGTGGTATGATAACAGGGACTTTGGCTGCTAAAGGACTGCCAAGGATTCTGCCTGCCAGGTGCCAGGAGAAGCCGGGTTATACGGGACTGGTGCTGCTGTCGTTCCGCATCAGGGAGGGTGTCGAGACGCTGGAACAACTGCGCAGCATGGTGAACCTGTGGAGCCAGACGCTGCTGTCGTTCGTCGGCAGCAGCGGTAGTTCGCTGAAAGTGCTCATCCCCTACCAGCTCACAGGCGGCGGGCTACCTACAGACGAGGCGCAAGTGGCTTTGTTTCAGCAATATGCTTACAAACGGGCAGCGGAGTATGTGCTGGCCTCGACGGGCATCAAGCCAGAAGAGGTGATACACGACGGCACAGAGAGCTTCCGGCTGTCGTCCGACCCTGACGTGTACTACAACCCTGATGCCATCCCCATCGAGATGGCCCAGCCTACGGAGCCGCTGAACGTGACGTCGGCTCGCATCATCAACCAGCCTGCGGAGGTGCCGCTCTACACGAAGATGCTGCCCGGCTATACCCGCAGCGAGATGGATGCCACGAAGTATAGTTTCATCTGCCGTGAACTGGCCAACGGGCCCCAGTTGGACAAAGAGCCGTATCTGGCACTATTGGCTACGGAGTGCTGCAAGGCGGGCATCGACAAGGAGCTGGCCATCAAGATGACCATCTCGATGGGTGCCTTCTTCCAGAAGGACATCATGGTACGTGCCGTGTTCAACGCCGCCTACGAGAAACATCCGATGGGAGTGGCCAACCCTGTGGAGCGGTCGCTGATGCACCAGCAGCTGCTCGAGGAGTTTCTGCACCGCCGCTATATGTTCCGCCGCAATAAGGTGACCGAAGAGCTGGAGTATCAGGAAAAGTTCCGCTACGTGCTCAGTTGGAAGCCGCTGACCGAGGCTGCCAAGAACGACATCAACAACGAGGCTATCCGCGAAGGTATCAAGGTGTGGCCCAAGGACCTGGAGCGCATCTTGGTGTCGGAGTGGACGGAAAGTTACGATCCCGTCCGCGAGTGGCTCGACACGCTGCCCCGCTGGGACGGCCGTGACCGTCTGGGCGAGCTGGCCGACCGCGTGAAGACCAGTACGCAGGGGTGGCGTGACAACTTCAAGATTTGGATGCGTTCGATGGTGAGCCAGTGGCGGGCAGGTATGGATGCCATGTACGGCGCCCAGATGGTACTCATGCTGGTGGGCGGACAGGGCACGCGCAAGTCGACGTTCATGCGCATGCTGCTGCCTCGTGAGCTGATGACGTTCTACATCGACCGCATCGACTTCGCCAACCGTAAGGAAGCGCTTCGTGCGCTGAGCCGATTCCTGCTCATCAACATTGACGAGTACGACCAGGTGCCGAAGTCGCAGATGGCCTTCCTGAAGCACCTCATCCAGCGCACCGATGTGAAGGAGCGCAAGCTTTACTCCACCCGCTTCGAGCAACAGCAGCGCTATGCCGCCTTCTGCGCCACCACCAACTCATTAGCTCCGCTGAAGGACGACAGCGGTAGCCGCCGCTACTTGGTGGCAGAGGTCAGCGGCATCATCGATACCGATACCCAGGCCGACCGCCAGATAGACTACCGTCAGCTCTATGCGCAGATAGTGTATGAGATAGAGCATGGCGAGGAATATGCCTTCACGGGTGAGCGCGAACAGCGGATTATCGCCCAGAATGCCGATTACTACGATACGCCGAACGTGGTCAGCCTGTTTGACGACCTGTTTCGCAAGCCCCAAGCAGGCGACGAAGTGCTGCTGCTCAGTCCGACGGAAATCCTCACCCGCATCCGCGACGAGCGTAAGGTGAACGTGGTCAGTCAGGCAAATGCCACGCTGATAGGCAGTTACCTGCACCGTAAAGGATATCAGAAAGGCAAAGGCCGTCAGGGTAGACGTTACATGATAGCCCCACAAGCGTAGCACCCTCGTTACACCCGTTGCACCTGCCAAAACTGGCCGTACACCCTTTGTGTATAGGCATTGTTACACCCGTACACCCTATAAACGCTCTTTGCGCTGTGAGTGTGGGGACTTTTACACGAGCCGTATGCCGTTCTCTTCGATAGTGATGAGGCGGCGGCGGTAGAGGTCGCCTATGGCTTGCTTGTATTGCTTCTTGGAGACGCCGAACCGGGCGGCTATTTCTTCGGCGGGAGAGTGGTCGTTGAGGTTGCAGAAACCGTTGTTGTCCTGTAGGTAGTTGAGCAGTATCCCAGCAAAGTCGAGGGCCCGTTGCCGGCCTGTGGTGTGCTGGTAGCGTTCCACCTTTGCCGTGGCCATGAGGCGGTGTGTCTTCTCGTCCTCCATGACGTAGACGTAGTAGGTGTTGCCTCGCTCCATGCGCTGCTTCTGTTCGCGGAAGGGACAGAAGAGGTCCTTCATAAGTCCCCACTTCAGGAAAGCGCCGTACTCATTGGTCCAGCCACATTCCAGATAGGCGAACTCGCCAACTTTGGCAATAGGGTGCTCGGTGGTGGCCACGATGCGTTCGTCGTGGTCGAGGTAGAGGAACACTTCTATTTCGTCGCCGATGTGCATGTCGGGGGTGACGTAACGCTGGGGGAGTAGGATTTTCTCGTAGGGGGCAGCAGCATCGCCGCTGCACAGCGGACCTTCGCCGATGGGGGAGAGGTAGAGGCCGAAATCTACGCGCTTGGTGATGCGCAGGGTGTTGTAGTCGCCGAGTTTAATCATATTCTATTGTTTTATGCCCCATAACTTAGAGGGCAAGTTGTCCGTCCTTGAGGTGTATGGTGCGGTCGGTGAGAGTGGCCAACTGCTCGTCGTGGGTGACGATGACGAAAGTCTGGCCGAAGCGGTCGCGGAGGTCGAAGAAGAGCTGGTGCAGTTCCTGCTTGTTCTTGGTGTCGAGCGAACCGGAAGGCTCGTCGGCCAGGATGACGGCAGGGCTGTTGACGAGGGCGCGGGCCACAGCGATGCGTTGCTTCTCGCCGCCCGACAGTTCGGCGGGCTTGTGCGTGGCGCGGTCGCTGAGTCCCATGAACTGCAGCAGTTCCTTGGCCCTTTCCTTGGCTTTCTTCTGCGAGGTGCCGGCGATGTAGGCCGGAATCATGATGTTCTCCAGAGCCGTGAACTCGGGGAGCAGCTGGTGGAACTGGAAGACGAAGCCCAGGTGGCGGTTGCGGAAGTCGGCAAGGGCCTTTTGGCTGAGGGTGGTGGTGTCGATACTATCGACACATACAGAACCAGAGTCGGGGCTGTCGAGGGTGCCGATGATTTGCAGCAGGGTGGTCTTTCCGGCGCCGGAAGGGCCTACGATGCTGACTATCTCGCCACGGTCGATGTGGAGGTCGATGCCTTTTAGGACTTGTAGTGAGCCGAAGCTCTTGGTAATTCCTTGGGTAGTAATCATGGGGCTAATGGGGCTTATTTGACTCATGAGGCTCATGGGACTCATGGGAGGAGTGAGACAATGGTAGTTTTCGGTGCAGCCAACGTAGGATAGTGCCGTAGACGGAGTTCTCTTCGTGGTGCTGGGCCTCGGTGAAGCTCATGCTGTCTTCCTTCTGCTCGCCATACTGGTCGGGGAAGATAATCATGAGGTTCTTGCCTGAGAAGTATTTCTGCAGCTCGTCGGGCAGCCGTTCGAGCGCGTTCTTGTAGGAGATGGTGCCCTTACGGGCGGTGACAACCACGAAGAGGTGGTCGTCGGCAATGTGGGCAGCCAGCTGTGGCAGCTCGTTCCAGTGGCCCATCGGCGTGTATTCTGCCCGTACCGAGGGGTGATGGTTGTCGATGTATTCAGCAATGAGCTTCAGCGACTCCTCACGTCCGTGGAACTCTATGCGGCAGTCCAGTTCGTCAGCCAGTCGGCTCAGCCGTTCCAGCCAGCGGTGGAAGCCCGGCTCGAACTCAGCACGGCTGGGCACGGCTACGCGGATGCGGCGCAGGGTGTTCAGCGGCTGTACGAAGCGCGAGAGCATAATCTGCCGGTTCAGGCCATTGTATAGACTCTGGATGAAGTCGCCCCAGAACTTGGCGTTCTGGTTGGTATGGACGTGCATGCCCATGATGACCTCGGAGCAGTTGAATTCGCGGAAGGCATGCTTGATACCGTTGGCAATGTTGGTGGCCAGTCGCACCTGCGTCTGCAGTTCCACTTCCGATGCCGAGGCCTGCCGTTTCAGTTGCTCAAACAACTGTAGTCCCTGTTCGCGGTTGACGGCAGCCTTCTCGTCATCATAGACTACGTTCAGGGCCACCAGCCCTCGGTTGAGCCGTTGGTTGCGCACCAGTACGGCCTGGTTCAGCAGCTGCGGGGCAATTTCGGGGTACTTGACACAGATGAGTATCTTCTCGTCGTCGGGATGGGCCCCATGAGACTTATGAGCCTCATGGGAGGTCTGTGAGAGGATGAGTTGCTGTGAGGCGTGCTCCGTCATCAGGGTCGAGATGATGCAGGTGACGAGTATCATCAGAACGACGCCGTTGAGCATGTTGTCGTTGACCAAGTACTGGCCCGGTGCCACCTCTAAGCGCATGCCCACCATGACCATAGCGATGGCGCCGGCGGCGTGGGCCGATGTCAGGCCGAACATCATGTTGCCGTCGGCCTTGGGCAGCCGGAACAGCAGGCTCGACAGATAGGCCGCCACGGCCTTGCCGAAGGTGCCGAAGAAGGCAATGAGCAGCATCACCCAGATGACGTAAGGCCCCTGAGCCAAGGCACGGACGTTGATGAGCATGCCCACACCAATAAGGAAATAAGGGATGAAGAGGGCGTTGCCGATGAACTCTATACGGTTCATGAGGGCCGACACGTGCGGTATGTACCTGTTTAATATAAGACCCGAGAAGAAGGCTCCGAAGATGCCCTCCAGTCCGATGAATGTGGTGAGAGCTGCATTGAGGAACATGACCGACAGCACAAAGATAAACTGCATGACGGCATCGCTGTAGCGGCGCAGGAAATAGCGCGTCAGGTGAGGGATGAGCCACAGCATGGCGACGATGTAGGCGGCGAGCTTCAGCAGGAAAAACAACCAGAAGATGGGCTGCGGCAGGGCCGCAGCATGGCCGGCAGAGCCTGACGACTGCGCCAGTCCGGCAATCATGACCAGCGAAATGAACAGGCTGATCATGGAAGAGCCTACGGAGAGAGTGACGCTGGAGTGGCGTTGCAGTCCGTAGCGGCCTATGATGGGGTAGGCGATGAGCGTGTTTGAAGCCATGATACAGCCCAACAGGAACGAGGCCGTCGGCGTGTAGTGCAGCAAGTGGATGGCCATGATGTAGGTCAGTCCGAGGGGCACGAAGCAGGTGAGAAGTCCGAAGGTGACAAACCGCCGCGAGTTCTTCTTCACGCCCTCCATGTCCATCTCCAGGCCGGCGAGGAACATGATGTAGTACAGTCCGACGCGCCCGAAGAGTTCGAACGAGTTGTCGCGCTCCAGGATGTTCAGTCCATATTGGCCGATGAGCACGCCGGCGAGCACCATGCCGATGATGTGCGGAATCCTCAGTTTGCCCATGATGATAGGGGCAAACAGGATTATCAGCAGTACCACGAAGAATATCAACGTGGGGTCGGTGATGGGGAAATATGCTGCCAAATGTGCCATTCTGAGTGCAAAGGTACGAATTTTTTGGCACGGATTATACGGATTACACGGATTTTTTGTAATTTTGCACCCAGAAAGTAATGATTCAATAGAAAAAAGAAAGATGAAAGTAGCAATTGTGGGCGCAAGTGGCGCCGTGGGCCAGGAATTCCTGCGCCTGCTCGATGAGAGAAATTTCCCGATGGACGAACTCGTGTTGTTCGGTTCTGAGCGTTCGGCTGGCACGAAATACACCTTCCGTGGCAAGGAGCTGACCGTGAAATTGTTGCAGCACAACGACGATTTCAAGGATATCGACATCGCCTTCACGTCGGCCGGTGCCGGCACGTCGAAGGAGTTTGCCGAGACCATCACCAAATATGGTGCCGTAATGATTGACAACTCGTCGGCTTTCCGTATGGATGCCGACGTGCCCTTGGTGGTGCCTGAGTGCAATGCCGAGGATGCCCTGAACCGTCCCCGTGGCATCATTGCCAACCCCAACTGTACCACTATCATGATGGTGGTCGTGCTGCAGCCGTTGGAGAAACTGTCGCATATCAAGCGCATCCACGTGGCTTCCTACCAGAGTGCCTCGGGTGCCGGTGCCGCCGCTATGGCCGAACTGCAGCAGCAGTACAAGGAGATTGTGGAGACGGGCGAGGTGAAGACCGTGAAGAAGTTCCCCCACCAGCTGGCCTACAACGTGATTCCTCAGATTGACGTGTTCCAGCCCAATGGCTATACGAAGGAGGAGATGAAGATGTTCAACGAGACGCAGAAGATTATGCACACCGATGCCAAGTGCTCGGCCATGTGCGTCCGTGTATCCTCGTTGCGCTCCCACTCCGAGAGTGTGTGGATTGAGACCGAGCGTCCCCTGAGCGTTGAGGAGGCCCAGCAGGCCATCGCCGCTGCTCCCGGCTGCACGTTGGTTGACGATCCGTCGACGCTGACTTACCCGATGCCACTTGATACTGCCGGCAAGGATGACGTCTATGTTGGCCGTGTGCGCAAGGACCTGTCTGACGAGAACGGTCTGACGTTCTGGCTCTCGGGCGATCAGATTCGTAAGGGTGCTGCCCTGAACGCCGTCCAGATTGGCGAGTACCTGATCAAGGTAGGTAACGTTAAATAAAACAATATGAGTAACCATTTCACATTATGTAAACCTATGGCCCTGTTGTTGGGCTTGCTGCTTGCTCCTGTTGCGATGCAGGCACAGCAGGCGGACCAGGATACGACAGTTGTCGTGCCCGAGACGGGTGTGTTGGCTGTCAAGCCCAGCCGTAACTTCACGACGACCTCCAAGGACATCACGGTGTGCAGTTTCTTCGACTCAAAGTCTTCAGGCTTGTACTTTACTAAGTATGAACTTGATACTGTCATCGTAGGCAGTTCGTCGAACGGCAACTCCGGTGTGTTCCTCGTTGCAAAGCCCGGTACCTATACGCTGATGCTGACCGATCGGGAAGTGACGGGTAAATTCAATACGACCTCCGTCAGCTGGCTTCATGACCCAGGTACCGCTTACAAGAAATTACGCCGACTCTATAAGTTTGTCAACGAGCCGGGGCATGTCGGCTTTGTTCGCGACGAGAAGTATGCTTCCGACAACTACCAGTATTGTGACCTTGCTGAGGGTGAGCATGTCTATGCACCGTTGGCTGAGAACAATGCTGACGCCATTGCCAAACTGCTGGGGACTACCTTGGACAACCTTCAGTTCATCCCTTGGGATGGTCCGTGGAGAAACGTTCCTGAGCTGGATGTGACACCTGCTGGCATCAGCAGCGCCTCTGTCGTGAAACCTGAACTTCAGGGGGCGGCTTACAACCTGCAGGGCGTTCGCACAACAAACACCCGGAAAGGTGTTCAGGTTGTGGACGGACGGAAAGTCATAGTAAGATAATACAAATAAGCTAACCCTTAAATAATAAATAAGGTATGAAGAAGATGCTCCTGGCCGCTGCGGCCGCCGTTGTGATGATGTGCGCTTGCTCAGGTGAGCGCGGGTATATTAACTATCGTGGCATGTCGATGGGGCTGCCAGCTTCCAAGGTCGTGGACTCGCTTCAGATGAAGGTGCCCAACCTGTGGTTAGACACGACGAAGTATGAAGACCACTATGTGCTGGCCGATACTGTGGCCCGCAACTTCACCGTCGCCGTGTATCACCAGAACGACACCATTACCGACATTCTGGAGAACTACACCGCCACTTACAACGACTCGACCAGTAATCTGTGGCAGGCTATGCACGACGAACTGGAGAAGGAGTTCGGGTGGCCTAATATGGGCAAGCATGGCGACCTGCACAAGGAGGCTACCTTCCAGAACGACAAGGGCACCATCATCCTGACCCTGCTTAACACCTACTCCCCGACAGTCACCGTACGCTACTCCACTGCTACGACACCGGATTGAGGTAAACAATAAAGCAAGTCCTACGGGGCTTGCTTTGTTGTATAATATATTGCTACTAAAATGTTCCGACTGCCTAAAATAATCAACAAGACCTTATCAGTACGATTGAGTCTGATAGTGGTGTCGGCCATGGCAATACTGCTGATGGCCACCTTGACGGTCATGCTGTATTATTCGAAAAAGGCGTTGAAAGAAGAGGCGTTGGAGAAGGTCTCGCAGACGCTGGAGGGCACCGTCCAGAGCATCGACAACATCCTGCTGAGTGTGGAGCAGACTTCAGGCAATATTTACTTCAACCTGATAACTCATCTCGACCAGCCCGACATGATGTACACCTACAGCCGCCAGATTGTGGAGTCGAACAAATATGTGGCAGGCTGTGCCATCGCTTTCAAGGAGAACTTCTATCCTGGCCACGAACTCTTCATGCCCTACTTCCGAAGGGAGAATATAGGCGGAAAAGATACCATCATACAGGCAGAGACATTTGCCAATGGCCCCTATACGGAGCAGGCATGGTACACCAAGCCTATGGAGTCGGCCAGACCCGAATGGCTGAATCCCTTGTCGGGGTTGGGGGATGATACGGGCGAGGCACCTATCTTCACCTTCAGCCTGCCCATCTATGGTGCCGATGGCAAGACAGCAGGCGTAGTGGGAGTCGATGTGAAACTCAGCCTGCTCTCGCAGATTGTGTCGGCTACCAAGCCGTCGGCCAATTCCTATTGCTTGCTGTTAGATAGTGACGGCACCTTCATTGTCCGTCCTAATGGCAGCAAATCGTTTCTTCAGACGGCTTTCAGCTTCTATGACAACGAGGCTGATTCCTCCGTTGAAGAGGCCGTGCAGGCGATGATTTCCGGCGAGTCGGGTTACAAGCCGTTCCGTTTGAACGGCATTGACTACTACGTATTCTTCAAGCCATTCAAGCGGGCTGCCGTACCTGGCCGTTCCATGGAACGACTCGAATGGAGTGTTGGCATCATCTATCCCGAAGATGACATCTTTGGCGATTATAACAGTCTTTCCACCTATGTCCTCGTTGTCGCCGTTGTCGGACTGCTGCTGCTGTTCTTGTGTTGCCGGGTCTTGATTAACCGACAGCTGAAGCCCTTGTTGATGCTGACCGCGTCGGCACAACGTATTGCGAAAGGCAAATACAACGAACAGATTCCCGACAGTCGACAGGCGGATGAAGTCGGACGTCTGCAGGATAATTTCCAGAAGATGCAGCAGTCGCTGTCCACCAACATTGGGGAGCTGGAGCAGTTGAAAACCACGTTGCAGCAGCATGGCGAGGATTTGAACGTTGCTTACAACCAGGCCCAGAAGGCCGACCGCATGAAGACGGCTTTCCTGCACAACATGACCAACCAGATGATAGGTCCTGCCGAAGCTATCGAGAAGGATGTCGATGCGCTTTGCAGCGGCAACGCCGAGAATCAGGATATAGCCTACCTGTCAGATGACATCCAGAAGAATGGCGGCGCCATTGCCGAATTGCTGGACAACCTTATCAGCGTATCGGCCGATGAGAAGAGAAAGGAGGTGGCCGATGATTAGCATACGAAAATCCTTGGCTCCTAAACTCAGCTTTGGCATCCTGCTGCTTGCCGTGCCTGTCTTCGTCATCGCACTGGGACTGCTCTTCAACAAGTCGCGCCAGATGGTACGTGAGGAGGCTGTGGGCCACGCCAACAGCGTGCTTGGCACCACGATGCAGCGCGTCGTTTGTAAACTGGGTGCAGTCGAGACGGCCACTAATGCCAATAGCTGGTTAGTGAAGCAATACTTGCAGCCCGACTCGCTGTTGATACTGGCCCACCGTGTCGTGCGATTTAATCCCCATGTCGATGGCTGCTCCGTCAGTACAGAGCCGGGAGTGTTCCCCAAATTCGGAAGGTATTTCTCCACCTATTCCATCAGCCAGGCCGATACCGTGGCCACTGTTATTGAAGAAGAGTACGAATACTTTGACAGGATATGGTACAAGACACCGAAAGACCTGGAAGAACCGTGCTGGGTGGTCTACTTCGATGATGTCGACTCGCTGACACTCGCCTTGGACGGCATGGTTGCTTCCTATTGCATGCCCTTGTATGACGATGCCAACCGTTTCTTCGGCGTTATGACTTCCGGTTTCTCGCTGCTGAGGCTCTCAAAAGTCATTGAAGAGGAACGGCCCTATCCGAACTCCTACTTCATGATGATTGACCAGGATGGCTACTATTACGTTCACCCCGATTCTTCACGCCTCTTCACCCAGACCATCTTCGACGATGCCAATCCACGCCAGCAGGCCGGTATTATAGCTCTCGGCCATGAGATGACAAAGGGTAAACAGGGCAACATGATCGTCACCATCGACGGCGTCCATAGCCATGTCAGCTATCAGCCCGTGCCAGGTACTACCTGGAGCCTTGCCCTCGTGTGCCCTGAGAGTGACATCCTGGAGGATTACCACCAGCTGACCTATATTGTAGTGCCGCTTCTCATCATCGGACTGCTCCTTATCCTGCTGCTTTGCGACCGGGCCGTTGCTCATGCCATCAGACCGCTCAACCAGCTGTTGGACAAGACCCAAAGCATAGCCTCAGGCAATATGGAGGTCTATATACCCCTCAGTCCGCGTGAGGATGTCGTGGGACGCCTGCAGAACAGCTTTGCCACCATGCTGCAGTCGCTCAACTTCCATTTAGGCAGCGTCCGCTACACCACCGACCAGACTAAGCGGCGCAACGAGGAACTGCTGCAGGCCACTCGCTTGGTGGAGGAGGCTGACCGGCAGAAGACGGTATTCATACAGAACGTGAGCCATCAGGTTCGTACGCCGCTGAACATCATCATGGGCTTCGCACAGATACTGAGCAGTTCTGGTCACTCTCTGCCTGAGGAAGAAACAAAGAGTATCACCGGCATGATGGATTATAACTCAAAGCTGCTTAACCGCTTGTTGCTGATGCTCTTCGACAGCTCCGAAGCAGGAACCTCCGAGGAACTCGTCATAGCCTCCAAGCACGAAGACGTGTCCTGCAATGACGTGGCACGCGAGGCCATCAACTACATTCTAAAACGCTATCCTCAGCTGATTGTCAACCTCCAGTCGGAAGTGAATGATGACTTCTGCGTCCACACCAACCGGACTTTCTTGATGCGCAGTCTGCGTGAACTGCTATACAATTCTGCCAAGTATTCCGACGGCAAGCATGTGGTGATACGCATTTCTCATACCGACACCATGGTACGCTTCGTCATTGAGGATACTGGAAAAGGCATTGCCGAGGCCGACTGTGAGCGGCTGTTCAAGTTCTTTGCCAAGGTGGATGACCTCTCCGAGGGGCTTGGCCTCGGTCTTCCCCTGTCCAAACGTCATGCCGTCAATCTTGGCGGTGACCTTATTCTTGACACCAACTATCACGACGGATGCCGCTTCATCCTCGAAATACCCCTGACAAACGAAAAAAAGTGACTGAAACCAGCCACTTACGTTTTGTGTCGACACTTGGATTCGAACCAAGGACCCCCACCATGTCAAGGTGATACTCTAACCAGCTGAGCTATGCCGACCTTTGTTTGTGCGCCTGACAGGACTCGAACCTGCACATCGTGAGATACCAGATCCTAAGTCTGGCGCGTCTACCAATTCCGCCACAGGCGCGATAACCATCATTTGCGGGTGCAAAGGTAATACTTTTCTTTGAAACCACCAAATTTTTGAGCAGCGAAAACAGAGAAAAGTGTACTTTTCTTTGTTGAGTCGCGATTAAATACAACCGAAGGTCAAATTTATTGGGCTAAAAGTTTACGTGCAAACTCAATAATCGTGTCCTTACCCCGCTTAAAGTCCTCTTCTGTCAGGCTTACTTGGTAGTCGGGGGCTATTCCGAACTCCGTTGACTGACGCTGGGCGTCATACATGGGAACAGCCGAGAAACGCACAACCCAGCCGTTAGGCAGCGAGGAGCTGAAAGGCATTCCGGCACCGCCACCAGTACGGTCGCCCACAATCTTGACGTTAGGCAGGGCTTTCATGTACAGGGTAAACTCATTGGCGGCCGAGAAGACGTGGCGGTTAGTGAGTACGCAGACGGGTTTTTGCCAGCGCAGGTTGGCGGCAGGCTTCAAGTAGCGCGGCTCCATGCTCGAAAAGTCGCTGTGCCCGGTTCCCGTCTTGTGCTGGATATATCCCACCAGTGTCGACTCGTTGGTGAAGCGTGAAGCTAATACCTCGGCATTGGTGAGGTTGCCGCCGCCATTGTTGCGAATGTCGATGATGAGTCCCCTACAGAGCAGCATGTAGTTGAGCACTTCGGTGAGATTGCCCGAGCCGATGCCCTCGGTGAACGACTCGTAGCGGATGTAGCCGATGTTGTCGTCCAGGATTTTGTAGTCGATGCCCGATGCTATTTTGTAGTCGGTGCCCATGTATCGGCGTTGCAGGGTGTCGCTGTAGTTGGCGGGATAGCTCTCATACCATTGCCAATAGCGAGCCAGGTCATGGGAGGCAGAGAGGTTGACATGGCCGTCGCGCAGTTCACCGAGCATATTGCCCAGCACTTCGAACAGCTGGCTGTTGGTCATGTTGCCATTTATATGCCGTTGGTATTTGTCGTGTACTTTCTGCCAGTCAAGGCCATATTCATGCTGTTTGTAGTCGAAGAAGCAGTAGTGCTCGTCAATGATTTTCCATAGTGCCTCGAAGTTACCCTGGGGCGTGTTGTCAAACTCGTCTTCGTTGACACAGGAGGTGAGGACTATGGGAGCAATGAGGCATACGAGACTCGTGAGTATATGGTGCAGGAACTGTTTCATGGGCGGTTGCTGATTGAGAAGCGGCGCACAAATCCGAACATCACCCGATGCAGGTAGATGTGCGACTTCAGGTTATTGACTTTCGACTGCTGGTAGTCGCCGAGATAGCCCAGACGCAGAGTCAGCAGGCGGCTGGCTTGGTAGTCGAGCGACAGCTGCTGACGAAAGTTAGGGGCAGAAACGAAGGTGGTGGGCACGATGTTATGGTCGTAGTCGCCACGAGAGAATATCTCGTAATACGATTGTCCATAGTTGGGACTGAACATGATGCCTACCAGCGGAAGGTTCAGCTCATAATTGACAGCCCAGCGGTGTTTCCACAGCTGGAACTGGTAGGTGGCAATGGCCGATGGCATGATGTTCAACGACAGTCTGGCCTGTGCCGGATTGTTGGAATTGCTGGTGTTGTAGATGAACCCGAGGTTCATGGTGCCCATGCCGCCAGCCTTGACTGTCAGGCGTCCCATTTGCCAGTTATAGAACTTGCCGAAGAAGAACGTGTAATCGCCCTGCAGCTCGCTGACCGTTTCTGCACGGTCTTCTGCAGAGGTGAAGTTCAGTTCGTGTTCCATCAGCGTCAGCCACTTGCTGCCGGGCCGTTGGCGTTCGGTCGTGGCTAACAACGTCAGGCCCGTACCATGGAACTTCTCCTGCGAAAGATAGGTGTCCAGGATGCGCGTCGTACCTATACCCAGCTGATAAGTGTTTTGGAGGTTGGTGACCGACTCCTGCGCTGACGTACTGAGGGGTGCCATGATGGTGAGGCATGCCCCAAATAAGCTCTTCTTAAAAATCTTCATCACTGAACAGGTTCATTTGTCCGGTTATTTCATCGATGACTTGCTGCTGGCTCTTCCCTGCATCGGGGCTGAGGTCTTCATTTATGGGTTCGGGGTCTTCTGAAGTCTCAGCCTCGTCTGTGACTTCTGGCTCCTCTGGAGGCTCTGGGAAGCGCGTTGGTTCCAGCTCGATGATGCTCTCTATCTGATAGGTTGACAATCGCTTGCCCTTGGCCTTGAAGCCTTTGACGGCGATGAACTGCTCAACATCTATTTTCTCTGACTCACGGAACTCGTCGGCACCGCCGTAGTTGACCTGTATGAGCGGATAAACCTGGTCGGTCAGCAATATGAGCTTCGACAGCGGATTGTCGCCTAAGAAGTTCTGCTTGCGCTTTGAGGCTTCCATCAGGAAACGCTTGATATAGGGGTAGCCCTGGTTGTCGGCATCCCACAGCACGGCACTCCACACCTTGTCCTGCTCCCATTTCTCAATGCGCAGGATGTTCTCCTCGTAGTGGTTGTTCACGTCGAAGTTTGTCAGGTAGAAGTCGCCGTTGCTGAGCACCACAAGTATCTGCTCGTCATCGAAGAACTCGCCCAGCAGTCGTCCGTGCTCGTCGTAGTTCAGGCGGTTCACATCGGGGTCGTACCACACCTTGCGGCCTCCCAAGGTGGAGTGCCCGTGGCTCTTCAGTCCGATGCGGTGAACGGGGAACTTGGTCAGCAGGTTGCCCTTCGAGGCACGGCCTTTGATCATGATTTCCGAGAAGTCCTTGTCCACGAAAATCTTCTTCAGCTTCGGGTTGGGGTCGAGCGTCACCTTGATGATTTCCGCCTCGCCGTTGGGGTTGGCGGTGAAGTACATCACCTTTGAGCCTGGAGTACCTTGCGTAATATCGTACTCTTTGTCGCGAGTCATCGAGGTGACGTTGAAACGCTTGATGAAGTAGGGTCCCTTCTTGCCGTCGCGGTACACTACATTATATATGGTACGCGAATCGTTCTTCTTGAATACCTGAAGGTGCAGCACGTTTTTGCCGACAAACAGTTTCTCGGCTACGCGCACCACCTTGTATTTGCCGTCCTTGTAAAAGATGATGATGTCGTCAATGTCCGAGCAATTGCACACGTACTCGTCTTTCTTCAGGCCCGTGCCGATGAAGCCGTCCGTGCGGTTGATGTACAGCTTCTGGTTGGCCTCGGCCACCTTTGTGGCCTCGATGGTGTCGAAGTTGCGTATTTCAGTCAACCGAGGATGGTCCTTGCCGTATTTGTCCTTCAGGAACTGGAACCACGAGGCTGTCACCTCCACAAGGTTGGCCAGGTCACGGTCTATCTCCTCAATCTCGGCCTTGATGTGAGCCATCAGCTCGTCGGCCTTGTCCTTGTTGAACTTCAGGATGCGCTGCATCTTGATTTCCAGCAGTTTCAGGATGTCTTCCTTCGTTACCTCGCGTATCAGGGTGGGGTAGTAGGGGGTCAGTCGTTCGTCAATATGCTCGCAGACGGCATCAATGTTTGGTGCCTGTTCGAACTTCTTGTCTTTGTAGATGCGTTCCTCGATGAATATTTTCTCTAAGGAGTAGAAATGGTACTGCTCCAACAATTCTCCCTTCCTGATTTCCAGTTCCTGGCGAATGAGGTCCTTTGTGCGCTCAACCGAGTGTATCAGCACGTCGCTGATGGTGAGGAACTGCGGCTTCTGGTCGCTGATGACACAGCAGTTGGGCGAGATGTTGATTTCGCAGTCGGTGAAAGCATAGAGGGCATCGAGTGTCTTGTCTGACGATACACCAGGGGCCAAGTGTACCAGGATTTCCACTTCCGCACTGGTCAGGTCGTCCACGCGCTTTGCCTTGATTTTCCCTTTCTCAATGGCCTTGGTGATACTCTCGCAGAGTGTGGGTACAGTCTTTGAGAACGGCAGCTCGCGGATGACCAGTGTCTTCTGGTCCAACTTCTCAATCTTGGCGCGTACCTTCAGAACGCCACCGCGTTGGCCGTCGTTGTATTTTAAGACATCGATGCTTCCACCCGTCTGAAAGTCGGGATAGAGATGAAACTCCTGTCCGTGCAGGTAACTGATGGCTGCTTCGCATATCTCGCAGAAGTTGTGGGGCAGAATCTTGGAGCTGAGACCTACGGCAATGCCCTCGGCACCTTGCGCCAGCAACAGCGGGAACTTGACGGGCAATGTGATTGGCTCCTTGTTGCGACCGTCGTAGCTCAGCTGCCACTCCGTGGTCTTCGGATTGAAGACGGTGTCCAAAGCAAACTTCGACAGGCGGGCTTCGATGTATCGGGGAGCGGCGGCACGGTCGCCCGTCAGTATGTTACCCCAGTTTCCCTGCGTGTCGATGAGCAGGTCCTTCTGGCCTAATTGCACCAAGGCGTCGCCGATGGAGGCATCGCCGTGGGGGTGGAACTGCATGGTGTGGCCCACAATGTTGGCCACCTTGTTGTAGCGTCCGTCGTCCATGCGCTTCATCGAGTGCATGATGCGGCGTTGCACGGGCTTGAAGCCGTCCTCAATGTTGGGCACGGCTCGCTCCAGTATGACGTAGGAAGCATAGTCGAGGAACCAGTTCTGGTACATTCCCGAAAGGTGGTGTACCGCAGCTGCATCGAACCTGTTCACGGGTTTATAGTCAGAGTGACCTTCTGCCGCCTCTGTTTCCTCAGGGGTGTCCAATACCTCTTCGTCCTTGATTTCGTCGTCCATAGAATCCTTTTGGTCTTTAGTTTGCATGCAAAAGTACGAAAAAAAGTTGGAAAAGCGGAAAGAACATACATTATTTAACGAAAAAAGCAGGCCACTTGCTCTTGTGACCTGCTTTCTGTAGGGACACCCGGGCTCGAACCGGGGACCTCTGCAATGTGACTGCAGCGCTCTAAACCAACTGGGCTATGCCCCTAACATTCAATCAAGCGGGTGCAAAGGTAAGCATTATTTTTGGAATGCGCAACTATTTCCCCGTTTTTTTTCTTTATTTAACGTCATTTCATGCCACCTTAATTATATAAATGGCCTCACTGTCATCGGTGTCATCGTCATCGCTGTCATCGGTGTCATCGGTCGGAATGTATGTTTATACGCAGACGTGCATAAATATCCACAGTTTTCGCGGCGGCAGTTTGGGTAGTGTAAAGTGGCTGTTTAATTACGGTAAAACCGTGGATTACTTACGGTAAACCACTCGTCCGGACGGCGCAATCCCGACTGCATAAATATGCAAAACTGAACCCGCCTATCGATGACAGCGATGACACCGATGACGATGACACCGATGACAGTGTGGGTATTTATATTTTTTTGTGGCAGCATGCTTAGTTCGATGCAAGGCTCTATTTACAGAGCATTATTTATATATTATTATAATAATATATAAATAATGACCATATCTTCTACTCAACGATGACAATAAATTAGGTCGGTGTCATCGGTGTCATCGTCATCGTCATCGTTTTTCTAATAATCGAGGCGGCGGGAACTGGTCTTATTCTATTGCTTCTCCGTCATGTATTTCCAGTATCGGCGGGGCATGTCGTTGAGCTGTTTGCGCGGATTGAGACGCTCACGGATGCAGATGGCTTTGAAGTAGGTGCGCCATAACTCCTGAAATAGTTGGTCGTTCTCGCTGAGCAGCTCGTCGCTGAGTTTGCCTGTTTCGAGGTCGAAGGGCAGGGTAGTGTCCTCGGTGAAGGTGATGCGCGTAGCCTGGCTTGCTCCATTCGTAGGGTCGTAGTAATAGCCGTAGCGCCGCTTGGCATCGTAGATGAGCCATGGCTGGTCGTTGAAGCGGTCCTGAAAGTGGTCGGTAATGAGGGGCAGCACGTTGTTGTCGGGCGAGACGACGGCAAGGTAGGTGCCGTCCTTAGCCTTCTGGAAACGGATGAACTGCTTCATGCGCAGTTGCTCTTGCAGCACACGGCGAGCCGTGTTGGTGACGTAGAGCACGTCAGGGTCGGCAAAATTGCAGCCTCCGCCGACGCCTCCCACCGTTGAGGGTCTGAAAACCTTATAGATGTAGTGGAACAGGGGCGTGTAGAGCGCTTGTTGCTCCGACAGCCAACTGATGCCGATAAGCCGCAGGGCCTCGCGTTTCAGCCGTTTCTCTAATCCCGTCCACACCCGTCTGGCCTTGTCGTCGGCTGTTACTACATGGTGAGCCTCGTCGCAAAACAGCGGCAGCACCTCACCCTCACGCACCAGTTCCTCGGGCTGTTGGCGCAGGGCGTAGGCATCGAAAACGGCTGTCAGCAGTCCGTCAAGCGTACTGTCGAAGGTGTAGACAATCATGCCAATGGGTGTATTACAGTTTGAAGTGCCGCCACAGGAAACGAGGGATGAGTCGCCAGCCGCAGGTAACGATGCGCCAGCGCCAGTCAATAATGCGGATGTGCCGATTTTTATCGATGGAATCGGCGATTTCTTTAGCTACCTTCACCTTGTCTAACAGTAGAGGATAGCGCCGACCGTCGTTCAGCAGGTCAGTATCTACGAAGCCTGGCCTGATGTCGGTAAAGCGGATGTTCAGCTGTTGAGCGTTGGCTAACTGTTCCAACGCCTCGATGTAGGTGTTCTGCATGGCCTTCGTGGCCGAATAGGCTGGAGCAGGTCCTAAACCCTTGGTTCCTGCAATCGACGAGATGACAGTGATATGCCCGCCTCCGTGGCCAGCCATATAGCGATAGACCGTTCCCACCATGCGGGTGAAGCCCACGGCGTTGGTCTCCATTGTCCGCAGTTCCACGTCTTCATGTAGTTCACGGTTCTGCTTGCCGATGCCCGAAGCGTGGAAGTAGAGGTCTATGCCGCCGAGACGGCCTATGAGTTGCTGCAGGCGTTCACCAGCATCCTCATCGGTCACGTCAATCCTTGCAGCCACATCGAATTCAGCCAGCTGCTCCAAACGCCGTGCAGCCACGCCGACTGTCCATCCCTGTTTGACGAGAAGCCGTGCCACCTCGAGGCCGATGCCTGACGAGGCACCCATGACGATTGCTCTTTTCATGTGCTATTCTTCCTTAAAGTCAAATGCCAGTTGCAGTTCCTCAGCGGCACGCTTCTGTTGTGCCTTCGATACCAGCAGGGGGCGTAGCCGTTCGGGGCGTAGCTCGTTGATGCCCACGATGGGCTGTGAGTAGCCGTCAGTCAGTTCGCCGCACGTGATGAAGTACTTGGCTTTCTTCATCACCACTCCCATCTTCTTCAGGTCGTAGGATGTCAGCCGGCCAAAGCGGCGGCTGTTGACAATGAGCCATGCCGACTTAGTGCCCAAGCCAGGCACACGGAGCAGCCGTTCGTAGTCGTCGTTGTTGATGTCGACGGGGAAGGCTTCGGGGTGGCGCAGTGCCCAGGCTAATTTAGGGTCTATTTCGAGGTCGAGGTTCTCTTTTTCCGTGATTTCATCGACATCGAAGTGGTAGAAGCGCAGCAGCCAGTCAGCCTGGTACAAACGGTTTTCGCGGACCAGTGGCGGCTGTTTAAGGTTCGGCAGCCGAGGGTCGTAAGTGTTGACGCTGATGTAGCCCGAGTAGTAGACGCGGCGCATTGTAGGCTGATGGTAAAGGGCCGACGACATCTGCAGGATGTCACGGTCGGTCTCCTTCGTGGCACCGACAATCATCTGTGTCGACTGTCCGGCAGGCACGAAGCGCGGAGCATGGCGGTATTTCCGGCGGTCTTCCTTGTTCTCCAACACGCCCTGCTGGATGAGCTTCATGGGCTGGAAAACGCTCTGGTGGTCTTTCTCGGGGGCGAGCAGTTTGAGTGATTCCTCACGGGGTATCTCGATGTTCACGCTCATGCGGTCGGCATAAAGGCCCGCCTCGTTGAGCAGCTCCTGCGAGGCACCAGGGATGCTCTTCAGGTGGATGTAGCCGTTGAAACGGTGTACGGTCCTCAAGTCGCGTACGATGGCAGTCAGCCGCTCCATCGTGTAGTCGGCATTACGCACCACACCACTCGAAAGGAAAAGCCCCTCGATGTAGTTGCGGCGGTAGAACTCCATGGTGATTTCCTCCAACTCCGAGACCGATAGGGTGGCACGCTTGATGTCGTTGGAGCGGCGGTTGATGCAGTAGGCGCAGTCGTACTTGCAGTAGTTGGTCAGCATCACCTTGAGCAACGATATGCAACGACCATCGTCGGCGAACGAGTGGCAAATGCCAACGCCACCGACGGTCGAACCTACCATGCCCTTTTGGCCACGGCGCACAGTCCCACTTGACGAGCACGACACATCGTACTTCGCCGACTCAGTGAGAATGCGCAGTTTTTCGAGGGTGTTTTCCGTCACTTGACAGCCACCTTCCGTCCATTCTGGATGATGACGCCCTTGGCAGGCTTGCTGTTCAGACGACGGCCCTGCAAGTCGTAAACATCACCAGAGGCGTTGTCAACCTTGGCTGCATTGATGGCTGTCACGTCAGAACTGCTGACATGCTTGATTTCCAGCTTGGTGGCATTCGGAGACTGAGCCTCCCAGTTGAAACCGCAACGGGTAGGACGGAAAGCCTGCTCGCCACTGGTGCGGATGAGGACACTCTCCAGAATCTTAACGTTCTGCTGGGCAGGAATACCGTAAAGCCCCTCGGTCACGCGGGTGTTCCAGCTGCTGCTGAAGCAGACTTGGTTGCCGTTGTTGTCGGCCAGACGTACAGCCTTGGCATCGGCGCTGAAGCCGTTGGCATCGGTGTTCTTCACGCGGAGATACTGGGTTGTGGGCGAGAAAATGAGGTAAGGCATGCCAGCCTCGATGCCTTTGTCTGTGCAGTCAACAAAATAGAGGCACAGCGTGTTGCCTTCCTGACCGATGGCTGCCAACTTCTCAACCTTCACGTTGGGAGCTGTCTTGGCAAACTGCTCGGCGCTGACCGACATAGGCAGGCAAAGGGTATTATAACCGGCAAAGAGGTAGCGGCTCACCTGAACGGTCTCGTCTGTGTTCATGACTTGCTCCACCTGAAGGGAACTGGTTTCTGTTGACAGGTTTCTGACTCTGTTCTGTGCGACGGCACCCTGACTGAACATCAGGGCGGCGGCTGCTAATGTAAGTACAAAATGCTTCATAGTCTTTATGTTTTATGGAGTTAATAATATTTTGGCCACAAAAATAAGAATAATATTTGAAACCACCAAATAATTTTCGTAACTTTACATCATATTTCTGGGAGTAAATGCTTTTCTCAAAGATTTTACACATTATTTTTTTGGCCTGTCGGACTGTTTGAGAATGCCAATGATGATGAGCAGATAGCCTGACAGACAAAGCATCGGGGCAATGACGATGCGGCGGGTCGAGAAAATGTCGGAATCTCCCGAACCAGCCATCAGCAGGTAGCTGACGACGATGAGGATACATGCAACGACGATGATTCGTCGGCGGTTAACGAGATGGCGTTTCATTTTGGTATTGTCTGATGTGGAGTTCATATTGTGGGGTGTATTGGTGACAGATTTCGTTTCGTTCGAATTGTCCGGCTACGGCGAGTGCCTGCTGCATGGTCTTCAGCCATGTGTAGCGGGAAAAGAGTGAACCGTTACGTCGTGTGGGCTTTATTGTCTCAATCCACGAAAGCCACTCTTCGGAACGGCGGAGTAGGTTGCTGACAATCCCGTCGCCCTGCATAGGTTGACCAGCTAAGTAATAGCAACGGGCCATGGAAAGTGCCTCTTCGGTATAGGGTACGTTCTCCTGCGGCATCTCCTGCTGCCACTTCTTGCATACGGATAATGCCCTGTGCAGGTCGCCTTGTTGCAGCAGCGAGTCGATGAGCACGCTCATGACAAGCTGGTGGGTATGGGCCAGCCGCTTGACGTCTTCATCCACATAGATGCCTTTGGTGCTGAGGCCGCCATAGCGGAAACGGTGCATCACGTTGTCGTAGAGCCGCTCCACGTCCACGTGCTGACTCTTCGCCGTCGGGCTGATACGATAGGCAAGCCCTTCGAGCACCAGGTGGTCGCGGAGGAAAGGCAGGATGTCGCCACCCATGCTGATGGAGGTGTAGATGGGACGGGCCCAGTCGGCATGCGACAGCATCTCGAGCACCATCAGTTCGTTCTTGTACAGCCCCTGCTTCCCCTTGAGCGAAATGACCATCGTGTCTTTCTCCCCGGCAATGGTGAAGCTGTCGGTGCTGATGGGCATGTATTCCAGTTTGCCTTCTTTGTAGTCTTCGTGCCGCAAGCTGATGGGTAGGGCAGGAGAGTCGTTGGCCGGGCGTTTCATCTGGTCGATATACCAGTCGGTCTGTAGGTACTCCAGGTTGCAGTCGCGTGTGTCGGTACGCACTCCTTCCACCTCCTGGTTATACCAGAGCGGGAAGGTGTCGTTGTCGCCGTTGGTCAGAATGATGGGGTGCCCCTCGCGCTGCATACTCTCCAGATAGTTGGCTCCGAAGTCACGACAGGCATAGCGGTCTGAGCGGTCGTGGTCGTCCCAAGTCTGCGAGGCCATTTGGATGGGAACCAGCAGACATGCGATAGCGGAAAGAATAGCCATAACGGTAGCATATTTATCACTTTTCACTCTTAACATTTCCCTTACCATTCCTACTCCCAATCCTATCCAGATGGCAAAGGCATAGAACGACCCTGCGTAGGCATAGTCACGTTCACGTGGCTGGAGCGGAGTCTGGTTGAGGTAGACCACGATGGCCAGTCCTGTCATCAGAAAAAGCAGGAGGATGACGAGCAACTGCTGCCGGCCCTCACGTCCGCGCCGCCATTGCCAGAGCAGCCCCGCTAATCCTAACAGCAGCGGCAATGCGTAGAAGACGTTGCGCCCTTTGTTGTTTGACAGGTCCGACGGCAGCTTTGTGGTGTCGCATCCCAACAGCCAGTCGTCAATCCAACGGAAGCCCGTTATCCAGTTGCCGTGTTCCACTTCGCCGTTCCCCTGAATGTTGTTCTGCCGTCCCACGAAGTTCCACAGGAAGTAGCGCCAGTACATGAAGTTCACCTGATAGCTGGCGAAGAAGCGCAGGTTCTCGGCTGTGGTAGACCGGTTGCCTTTTTTCCTGACTCCGCCCATCCAATCCTCGTAGGCCTTGGCATGCCGTGCTGAGTGCATACGGGGGAAGTACATGTTGTCCGTGTATACATAGTTCATATCGTGGCGCACCACCTCATATTGCTGCTTGGCGGAGTCGGACGAGGGACGGTAGATGGCTTTTCCCTCTTCCAGCTTCGGCACAAGTTCGCTACAGTACGCAGGGCCATAGAGAAGTGGCGTCTGCCCGTACTGCTCACGGCTCAGGTAGCTGCCGAGCGAGAAGATGTTGTCGGGCGCATTCTCGCACATCGGCGGCTGGGCATTGGCTCTGATGATGATGACTCCATAGCTGCTGTAGCCAGCCAATATCAGCAGCAGGCAGGCTAACGACAGCTTAACCGCTCTTCGCTGTACCTTATAATATATAGTGACAAGCGTTGCCGTCAGCAGCACGATGTAGCAAATGAGACCTGTGTGATAGGGACAACCCAGCCCGTTGGTAAACAGCAGTTCGAACCAGCCGCCCACCTTCACCACGCCCGGTATGACTCCATAAAGAATGATGCCTACCAACAAACCTCCAGCCAGTAGCGTCAGAAGCATGCCCCGCCAGGTGACCCGCCTTGCCCGACGGAAATAAACCACGAACGACATGGCGGGCAGGCAGAGCAGACAAAGCAGATGGACGCCGATGGACAGCCCCGTGATATAGGCAATCAGGATAATCCACCGGTCGCTTTGCGGACTGTCAATCTCTTCTTCCCACTTCAATATCAGCCAGAACATCAGGGCTGTCAGGAAGCTGGAGAAGGCATAGACCTCGGCCTCGACAGCCGAGAACCAGAAAGTGTCGCTGAACGTATAAGCCAATGCTCCAACAACGCCACACCCCTCAATGGTGATGACGCTCGGGAGTGTCAGGGTCGTCCCTGTGGGGCAAATCAGCTTTCTGGCAAGATGCGTAATAGTAAGGAACAGGAAGAAAATGCACCCAGCACTCAGCAGTGCCGACGCGATGTTGACCATTAGCGCAACCTGCGACGGTTCGCTGGCCAATTGTGAGAAGATGTTGGCCAACAGCATGAAGACAGGTGCCCCAGGCGGGTGCCCAATCTCTAACTTGTAACCACAGGCTATGAATTCAGAACAGTCCCACAGGCTGGCCGTCGGCTCTACTGTGAGACAATAGACCGTAGCAGCGATGGCAAAGACCAGTGCCGCTACGCATGAGTTGAGTTTCGAAAAAGTGGATTGTTGCATCATGCTTTGCTCGTTTTTCCGGCAAAGCTAAGAAGAAAAATCCAAACAAGGTGCAAGAACTGTCTGACATTTGCCTGACATTTTGCGGACGGCCCGTTGTCAGACTTGTAGATTTTTAATTTTCCCCCATTTCATCGGTAATCAGGCGGTATGCCTTGCTGCGGTCAGAAGCTATCCGCAGGCTCGAATGACGCTCTACGACGGGCTTCAGCCGCTTGATGAGTGTGTAGAGCGTTTCGCTGGCATCGGGCTTTCCGGGCCAGAGCGCAGCACAGATTTCGGCTTTCGTCAGCGAGTGGGCTGGCGACTGAAAGAACATCTCCATCAATTGTTGCTGCATAGGGGTAAGTTTCACTACGCAGCCCTTAGCATCGACGAACCGGCCTTCTTGCAGAGCCAGTCCGCCGTACATTCCCAACGATATGCGCTTACGGTGCTGATACAGGCAGAAGAGTCCCCACAACAGCACCATCGACCATAGCACCATGGAAGGACGTTGGTCTGACAGCGAGAAGATGGTGGCCGTAGAAACCTGCGGACGCGGGGAGAAACCGTTTTTGGTGTCTACCGTCAGCACGGCCCGCCCTCTCAATGCCTCCATTTGCAGATGACTGTTGAACACCCGTATGGTGTCAACGCTGATAACGTCCGACTGTTGTTCCTGCATGGCGATGGCCAGTGCCCGGTCCATGTCCTCATTCACCATTCGCTTCGTGCTGCGGAAACTATCGAGGCTGGTCAGTGTAGAGGCTATTATCAGTGCGAAAAGCACGATTACTGCATATTGCTGTTTCATGTTGCTCGTTTTTTATAACTTTCCTGATTCGTGGTAAGAATAGTATTGTCCGTCGGTGATGATGACGTGGTCGAGGAAATGGATGCGCATGACTTCGCATGCTCGTTTGATGCTTTGGGTTAGCTGGTCGTCAGCCTTGCTGGGTTTGAGACTGCCTGAGGGGTGGTTGTGGCAGACGGCAAGGATGGTGGTGTTGACAAGGACGGCTTCGCGGATGATAATGCGGATGTCGACGCTGACTTCCGAGATGCCACCGTGGGCGATGCACATCTTCTTGATGAGCCGGTGGTTCTGGTTCATCAGCAGAATCCAGAATTCCTCTACGTCGAGGTCCTTCAACTTATTGTGCATGTGGTTGTAGATGAAGGTTGCCGTGCCGAGGTCGGGACGTTCCTCAGGTTGGGCATCCTGCCGGCGCTTGCCCAGTTCGCAAGCGGCCACGATGGTAATGGCTTTTGCAGGGCCTACGCCGTTGTACCGGCATAGGTCGCGGATAGACATCTTGCCGAGTGTGTTCAGGTTGTTGTTGCAGTCGGCCAGGATTCTCTTCATCAGCGACACGGCATCTTCCTTCGTAGAACCGCTACCCACAAGAATGGCCAGCAATTCGGCATCGCTGAGAGCCGACGGTCCGAGCCGCTCCAGCTTTTCCCGAGGGCGGTCTTCCTCTGCCCATTGGTTGATGTTCAGTTTGTCGGCCATTACTTATAGAAGTTCTTTTCAAAGGCAGTAAACTCGTCCTGCTTCAGTACGCAACGTTTCCACCACGACTCGATGAAGCCCAGTCCGTAGCCCATCAACTGGGTGAAGGCGGCGGGGATACTGAGCAGACCGACGTAAAGGCTGCGGTTCTTGATGGTGGAGTCGATGAAGATGATGACACTATATAATATAATAGGTATCCACGGAGCGAAGCACATCCAGTAGAACTGCTCGCGGTCGACGTAGTGCATCAGGGCGCGGCCAACAGCGGAGATAAGCACCAGACCGATAACACCGGCGGTGAAGACCGTAGGCAGCAGATGCACCAGCTTCAGCGTGCCAGGATGGCGTTTCATCAGGTTGATGCGGGCTATGCCGCTATTGTAGACCTGACGGAAGAATTTGCGGAAGTCGGTGCGCCGCTTGTGCCACACCCATGCCTCGGGAATGAGGCGCGTCTGGTAGCCTGCTTCGACGATGCGGTACGAGAAGTCGATGTCTTCGCCGAAGCGCATTTTCGAGAAGCCGCCGAGCTGCTGGTAGACGTCGCGGAGGATGCCCATATTATAGGATCGCGGGAAAAACTTGTCGAGCTTCGCCTTGCCGCCACGTATGCCACCAGTGGTGAAGAACGATGTCATCGAGTAGGAAATGGCTTTCTGGACAGGTGTGAACGACTCGTGGGCAGCATCGGGGCCTCCCCAGGCAGAGAGTCCGTCTCTCGTCCCGTCCGCCACCGCTTGCATATACCCTTCGGGCAGTACCACATCGCTGTCGAGCACAATGAGCCATTCGCCACTGGCCCGCACGGCACCATAGTTGCGACTTTGGCCCGGGCCGCTGTTGTCCTTGTAGTAATAATGCAAATCAAGGATGTCTGCGTATTTGTCGCAAACATCCTTGCATGGTTTCTTCGAGCCGTCTTCCACGATGATTACCTCAAAATCTTTGAGCGTCTGCTGACAAAGGCTTTCGAGCAGTTCGTCCACCTCGTCAGGGCGGTTGAAGACGGGAACGATGATAGAATACTTCACAGAGCGTTACTCCTTAGCACGAGCCAGATAGCTGCCGTCGCGGGTGTCAACCTGAATGAGGTCGCCCTCGTTGATGAACAGGGGAACGCGCACCTCAACGCCAGTCTCCAGTGTGGCGGGCTTCAGGGTGTTGGTGGCTGTGTCGCCCTTGACGCCAGGCTCTGAGTGGGTGACGCGCAGAATGGTCTTCACCGGCATTTCGGCGTAGAGGATAGTGCCGTCGGTGGTATCACTGACCACTTCCACGATGTCGCTCTCCTTCATGAACTCATGACCTATAACGAGGTCATTGTCGATGGGAATCTGTTCGAAAGTCTCCTGATTCATGAAGATACGTCCAGACTGGTCTTCGTACAGATACTGGTAGGGGCGGCGCTCGATGATGACGTCCTCCAGTTTTTCACCGATGTTATAGCGGCGCTCCAGCACACGTCCGTCAGAAACGTTCTTAACCTTGATGTTCATAATGGTGTTACCCTTACCCGGCTTGCGGTGCTGGAAATCGATGCAAACCCAGATGCCTCCGTCCATGCGGATGGCGGTTCCTTTTTTGATGTCTTGTGAGTTAATCATATAAATTAAATAATGTAATATATTGGAATTTGGGTGCAAAGGTACGAAAAAAAGTGAAAAGTGGAAAGTAAAAAGAGAAAAATTTCGCGATAAATTTGCGTAATTCAAAAGAAATGAGTACTTTTGCACCCCAAAACGATAAATAAATCACAAAATAAAGAAGAAAAGCAATGAAAAGAACGTTTCAGCCGCACAATCGCCGTCGCGTGAACAAGCACGGCTTCCGTGAGAGAATGGCCACAAAGAATGGTCGCCGCGTGTTGGCTTCACGCCGCGCAAAGGGTCGTAAGAAGTTAACTGTTTCTGACGAGCACCACGGAAAGTAATCGAGTTGTCTCGAAAAAGAAAAAATGAAGGTAAAACAGAAAGAAGTAGGGAATATTCTTTGCTTCTTTCTGTTTTTTTAGTACTTTTGTAGGCGAAAAGTAATTTATCGATGAAAACAAAGGAATTCTTTGGTAAGTTCTGCAGTCTGTATCTGTGGGGAAACCTGTTTGCAATGGTGCTTGTCGTAGTGGGTTTGTGCTTCGGCGTCAAGTACGGACTGGAGTTGTACACCCATCACGGTGAAGGCATCAAGGTGCCCAAGCTCGTCCGTATGTCGTGTTCTAATGCCCGTCTGTTGCTGGATGAGCAGGGACTGGTATTGATGGTTAGCGATTCCGGTTACAACAAGCGGCTTCCAGCGGATTGCATATTGGCGCAGTCGCCGGCCGAGGGCATCACTGTGAAAGAGGGACATGTCATCTATGTGACGGTCAACTCTCCCTCATCGCCGAAGGTGGCCATACCCGATATCGTTGACAACAGCAGTTACCGCGAGGCTGAGGCCAAGCTGATGTCCTTAGGCTTCAAGTTGCTGCCGCCCAAACGCATCCTGGGAGAACGCGACTGGGTGTACGGCATCTTGTGCCGTGGCCGTCAGGTCAACAGTGGCGAGCGAGTGTCAATTGATACGCCGCTCACGTTGATGATAGGCAACGGACAATACGGTGCCGATGAAGACATAGACTATACAGCGCCGGAAATCGTCTATCCTGAAGAGCAACTTGACGGCAGCGGTATGGACGAGTTTGAAGAAGTGGACCCTGAAGAGGAGGAAGAGTACGTTGGAAACTGATATGATGGATATAGACAGCGAGGAACTGGCACTGGACGACCAGGAACTGGACGATGAAAGTCAACAGCTCTACGAACACTTCCGCATAGAGGTGGATCGTGGTCAGGAGCCGTTGCGCATTGACAAGTTCCTGACCGAGCACATGCAGCACTCCAGTCGAAACCGTATACAGCAGGCGGCCGATGCCGGATTTATCCATGTGAACGACCGCCCCGTGAAGAGTAATTATAAGGTACGCCCAGGCGATGTTGTCACCCTGATGCTCGACCGTCCTCACTACGACACGACCATCGAACCGGAGGATATGCCGCTTAATGTGGTCTATGAGGACGACCAGCTGATGGTCATCAACAAGCCGGCCGGCTTGGTGGTGCATCCCGGCGTAGGCAATTTCCACGGCACGTTGGTCAATGCCATAGCCTGGCACCTGCGTTCGCTGCCGACCTATGACCCTAATGACCCCAGCGTGGGACTCGTCCACCGCATTGACAAAGACACCAGCGGACTGCTCGTCGTGGCCAAGACACCGGAGGCCAAGACCAAACTTGGTGTACAGTTTTTCAATCACGACACCCACCGCAGCTATCATGCCCTGGTGTGGGGGCACTTTACTGAGAACGAAGGGCGCATAGAAGGCAACATCGGCCGCGACCCCCGTGACCGTCAGCGAATGGCCGTCTTCCCGCCTGACTCTGAAGTAGGCAAGCCTGCCGTCACCCATTGGAAGGTGATCGAGCACTTCGGCTACACCACGCTGGTGGAGTGCCGCTTGGAGACGGGGCGTACCCACCAAATCAGGGCTCACATGAAGCATATCGGCCATCCGTTGTTCTGCGACGAGCGTTACGGCGGCACCGAAATCCTGCGGGGTGAGCGGTCGTCAACCTATAAGGCGTTTATTCAGAACTGCTTCCGGCTCTGCCCCCGTCAGTTGCTCCATGCCCGTACCTTGGGCTTCGTCCATCCCACGACGGGGCGACAGATGGACTTCACCAGCGACTTGCCGGACGACATGGCTGCAGTGATAGATAAATGGCGGAATTATATTAGAAACATAGCAATAACTTGATATCAAGACAATGAAAAATCTGAAGAGAAACATTGCCATCGTCTGTGGTGGCGACTCATCCGAGCACGACGTTTCGCTCCGCTCGGCACAAGGACTTTATTCCTTCTTTGACAAAGAACGCTATAACGTCTATATCGTAGACATTAAGGGCCAGGACTGGCACGTGGAACTGCCCGGAGGCACGACGGCCCCAATTGACCGCAACGACTTCTCGTTCATGGAGGACGGCAAGGCCAAGCTGTTTGACTATGCCTACATCACCATCCACGGAACTCCCGGCGAGAACGGTGTGCTGCAAGGCTACTTCAACCTCATCGACCTGCCTTACTCCACCAGCGGGGTGCTGGTCGAGGCCATGACGTTCAACAAGTTCGTGCTCAACCAGTACCTGCGGGGTTATGGTGTCAGTGTTGCCGACTCGCTGCTCATCCGTCAGGGCTACGAGGAACTGGTGAGCGACGACGAGATAGAGGAGCGCATCGGTATGCCCTGTTTCGTGAAACCCGCTGCCGACGGCAGCAGCTTCGGCGTGTCGAAGGTGAAGAACAAGGACCAGTTGGCTCCCGCCATCCGTAAGGCTATGCTGGAGAGTCCGGAAATCATGGTCGAGGCGCTGCTTGAAGGGACAGAGATTACGCAAGGTATCTACAAGACCCGTGAGAAGACGGTCATCTTCCCCATTACCGAGGTCGTCACGTCGAACGAGTTCTTCGACTACGATGCCAAGTATAATGGTCAGGTTCAGGAGATTACCCCGGCACGCATCAGTCCCGAAACAGCTGAGCGTGTGAGCAAGATAACCAGCCACATCTACGATATCCTGCATTGCAACGGCATAATCCGTATTGACTACATCATTTCGAAGGAAGGCAAGATCTCGATGCTGGAGGTCAATACCACGCCAGGCATGACGGCTACCAGCTTCATTCCCCAGCAGGTGCGTGCCGCTGGCCTGTCGATGACTGATGTGCTGACCGAGATTGTGGAAAACCAATTCTGATATGAACGAGTTCGACGAGATAAGGCCCTACGAGGCGGGAGAGATGAAGCAGGCGTTTGACGAATTGTTGAACGACCGTCAGTTCAATGTGGTAATGAAGGGCTTGGCACCGTGGCTGCCGAAGGGGCTGCGCAATGGCTTGTTGCGGCTTGCCTTTACGGGGGTGAAGACTCCGCTCGACTTCCAGAAGCGGTTCATGAAGCCCATCGTACAGTACATCATCCGCAAGCATACCGACGGCTGTTCGTTCGACGATGAGGCACTTGTGGCAAATGGGGCTCATAGGGCTCATGAAGCCCGCTACACCTTCATCAGCAACCACCGCGACATTGTGCTCGACTCGGCCTTTCTCGACGTGATGCTTGTCAACAGCGGCTATCCAACCACTGTGGAAATAGGCATCGGCGACAACTTGCTCATCTATCCTTGGATTAAACGACTGGTCCGTATGAACAAGGCTTTCACCGTGCGCCGTGGACTGACGGCCCACGAGATGCTGCGTTCCAGCCAGCTTATGAGCCGCTATATCCACTATGCCGTCAGCCAGAAGAAGGAGAATATCTGGATTGCCCAGCGTGAGGGACGTGCCAAGGACTCTGATGACCGTACACAGGAGTCGGTGCTGAAGATGCTGGCTATGGGCGGCGACCTGCGTGAGCTGAACATCGTGCCGCTGACCATCAGCTACGAGTACGACCCCTGCGACTACCTGAAAGCGCAGGAGTTCCAGCAGAAGCGCGACAACCCGGCGTTCAAGAAGAGCCGTCAGGACGACCTCGACAACATGAAGACGGGTATCTTCGGCTACAAGGGACGTGTCAGCTACCATTGTGCCGCTCCCGTCAACACGTGGATGGATGAGCTGGATACCAGTCTGCCCAAGAACGAGTACTTCACGGCGTTGGCTCACCGTATGGACCGCGAGCTTCACCGGGGTTACCGGCTCTATCCCTGCAACTACATCGCTGCCGACTTGTTGGCAGGAAAGAGGGAGTATGCCGCTAACTACTCTGCTGCCGACGAACAACGCTTCGAGCAGTACCTGAAAGGCCAGTTGGCCAAGATTACGATACCTGACAAGGACGAGCCGTTCCTTCGTGAACGCATCCTGACCATGTATGCCAATCCGCTTATTAACTTTAATGCTGCCCGCTCATGAAAAAGTTTGTCCGTCTGCTGTCTGCCGTCTCGCTCTTTGCATTTGTCACCTCCTGTGAACAGGAACTCTATGACAAGGGCGACAGTGAATATTCCCTGATGCGTGCCGACTTTGTTGAGGCTTTTGTGGATAATGACAAGCAGGTAGGGTATGTGGTTACTGACGACGACGAGCGGTTGCAGCTGACGACGCCCTATACTGCCCAGTGGATACAGCGCCCTGACACCACCTACCGTGCCGTCCTATATTATAATAAGGTGGGGGAAAAGGCTGAAGCCATAGCCCTTTCCAGGGTGTCGACGACACAGATTAGGAAACCCAGTGAGTTCAAAAGTGGTGATAAGACCGACCCCTTAGGAATGGAGTCCGTCTGGCTGAGCGGCAACAGGAAGTACCTCAACCTGTGCTTGATTCTGAAGACGGGTGCTGTTGAGGATGAAAAGGTGACCCAGACGTTGGGCATCATTGGCGATACGATTGTGGCTGACGATGGCGGGCGCCGCACCTATCAGCTTCGCGTATTCCATAACCAAGGCGGTGTGCCTGAATACTATTCGCAACGAGTCTACTTCAGTGTTCCTCTTGAAGAACTTGAGGTAGACTCATTGCGACTTTCCATCAATACCTATAAAGGTGTAGTGAGCAAGGGGTTCCGACTTAGCCGATAGCCTGCCGCAGTTGCTCAATGTCTTCCTCTGTCGTGGCCCAACTGGTCACGAAGCGGCAGATGGTGTGGTGATGGTCGGTCTGGCCGAAGTGGGTAAAGCCCACGCGCTGCTCTAACCGTGTCACCTCCTCGTTGCTGAGCACCAGGAACTGCTGGTTGGTGGGCGAGTCGATGTAGAACTGGTAGCCCTTCTTCTGGAACAACTCTTTCAGCCGCATGGCCATATCTATGGCGTGGCGCGACAATTTGAAGTACAGGTTGTCGGAGAAGAGCGCTTCAAATTGCAGACCAATCAGGGCCCCTTTGGCAATGACGGCTCCGTGCTGCTTCTGAATGGAGAAGAAGTGCTTGTGGGCCTTGCGGTTGGTGAATACCACCGCCTCGCCGCACAGGGCGCCAATCTTGGTGCCGCCAATGTAGAACACATCGCAGTGGCGGGCCAGGTAGGGTAGGGTGACGTCACTCCCTTCAGCCATCAAGCCGTAGCCTAAACGGGCACCGTCGATATATAGTGGTATATCGTAGTTCTGGCAAACCTGGTAGATGTCATCCAGTTCCTTGGCAGTATAGAGCGTGCCCAGTTCCGTGGGGAAGGTGATGTAAACCAGTCCTGGATGCACGGCGTGGTCTTTGTTGCCGTCGTGCATGAAGTCGTCCAAGTAGTTGTCAAGCGTCTGTGCCTCCATCTTTCCCTCCGTATCGGGAATGGTGATAATCTTGTGCTCCGTGAACTCCACGGCACCTGCTTCGTGAACATTGATATGTCCTGAGCCGACGCAGATAACCCCCTCGTACTGATAGAGCATGGAGTCGATGGTCGTCGCATTGGTCTGTGTGCCACCTGTCAGGAAGAATATCTGGGCGTCGGGCAGTCCGCAGGCTTCACGTATTTTGTGCTTTGCCCGCTCCGAGAACTCGTCAAAACCGTAGGGCGTCGGCTTGGCATCGTTGTGCCTGACGAGGTTTTCCAGTACCTTCGGGTGTGCCCCGTTGTTATAGTCACATTCAAACGAAATCATCCTCTATTGCTTTATATTGTTTGAGGTTGCAAATTTAGGTAATTATTTCATGACTACCAAATAAATGGCAGGGAAGTTTGGCTGTTATCAGGGAAATAGTTACCTTTGCAACGCAAAAGGAGGAAAACTTCCTCCCGAAGGCTTTTTCTTAACCTAATAAGAATATAAACAGATGAAAAAGAAATGGATGAGACTGATGACCATACTCCTGCTGACCACGCTTTGGCAGTCGGTAGCGGTGGCTCAGACGAAGATAGCTGTGATTACTGATACCCATGTCATGGCACCTGATTTGTTGGTGAACGATGGTACGGCGTGGCAGAATAAGTTGGCCAGCGACCGTAAACTGTTAGACTACAGTCAGAGGATTTTTGACTATTTGGTGGATAAGTTTAAGTCGGGAGAAGACAAGCCCGACCTGTTGCTGCTGACTGGCGACCTGACGAAAGATGGAGAATTACTGAGCCATCAGTATGTGGCAGGCAGATTGAAAGAGCTGAAAGCTGCTGGCGTGAAGGTGTACGTGATTCCCGGCAATCACGACATTGACAACAGCAGTGCTGAATCGTACAATGGTGCAACCACTACGAAAGTGGAATCTGTTACCAGTGAAGGTTTTGCTTCTCTCTATGCCGACTATGGTTACAGCAATACGACACGCGACCCCAACTCGCTGAGCTACGCTGCTGAACCTGTGGAGGGGCTGGTGCTGATAGGTATTGATTCGCATACTGGTGCGCTTCCTTCCGGGACGTTGGATTGGGTTTGTAAACAAGCTCAAAAAGCCTATAACGAGGGGAAGCAAGTAATAGCCATGATGCACCATCCGCTGTTTCCCCATATTTTGGGAGCCGATATGTATGTCAGTTCAGCAACTGTGGCCGACTATGCAACCGTGCGCAATAGTTTAGCTGATGCCGGTGTCCGCGTGGTGCTGTCGGGTCATTTCCATACTTCGGACATTGCCAAAGACTGGAATGCAGACCTGACGAAGGAAATCTACGATGTCAACACAGGCTCGACCATCTCCTACCCCTGCGACTATCGCGTCATGACGCTGAGTGCAGATATGCAGACTTTAGATATCAAAACAGGTAGCGTGACTTCGCTGCCTGAAGATGATAGCTTCAGCGAGAAGGCTAAGGAGAGGTTGAAGGCGAGTATGACGAAAATAGCAAAGGCGAAAATTGAACAAAAGATAGGTACATCACCCTTGGTTGCTACAATAGTTAATGGATTTGCTGATTTGACTGCTCAGATTTTTATTGTCCATGCTGAGGGAGATGAACCAGAATACGAATCAAAGGTTGATGAGATTAGGAAGAATGATTATTTTGGATTGTTTGCTACTTTTGGTTATGGTAATAATATTGAAAGTGTATTACAAGACAAAAGTAACTATGGCGTAGAAGGAAGAGAAAATAGGACCGCCGATCGCTCGCTAAACATCCCTATGCCCGACCTTACCGAAAGCTTGACATTGGCTGCTGACGGATGGTCAACCTATTGCTCCGACCGCCGACTCGACTTGACCAAGACAGAAGGTATCAAGGGGTATATCGTTGAGTCGATAACGACTGATGCTGTTCAGCTGAAAGAGGTGAGCATCGTTCCTGCTGAAACAGGCTTTATCGTGAATGGCACGGAAGGTGCAACCGTCAAGTTCAATGCCACGGATAAGGATCCCGATGACGTCTCTGGTAATCTGCTGAAGGGTGTGTTGGAAGCCACTCAAGCACCAGCAGATGCCTATGTGCTGTCTACGCAGAGTGGGACTGGTTTCTATCCTGTCAGTACTGATGTGACCTTGCCAGCTCATAAGGCTTATCTGGCAATACCGTCTGGGGGAAGTGTTCGAAAGATTGTGATGCCGTCAGATAGTCAAACGGCAGCTATCAGCGAACAGAGAACGTCAAAAGCCGGTGCAGCCTTTTACACACTACAGGGCGTGCGTGTTGCTAAGGTATCGAAGGGCGTCTATGTGAAGAATGGAAAACTAATCATCATCAAGTAACCGTTGTCATGAGAAGAATATATACAAAACCAGTCGTTGAGGTCATCAGGTTGGAGTCTTCGTTACTACTAACCGATTCGCAGTCGCAAGACATCACCACAACTTTGACAATGCCGATAGTCGAAACTATTGTTATAACAAGTGACACGGATGTTCATTGAATTTCTAATTTTTCTTAAACTTTCTTTGATTATATGTCATATCCACAAATAATTTGTATCTTTGCAAAGAGTCCACGCTGAAAAGTTCTAAAGAATTGTCAGGTGGATTGAAATAACTTAATGGAACAGCGTCTGACGCTTTGTTTTTGGTTTCTTTGAACGTAGGAAATTCAAAAGCGCAAATCAGGAACATTGCAGAATGGATGCTACGGGTCGTATATGATACTATCCCGTTAGTGTGGCGAGAGGGTGTACATCCTCCGGCACACTTAACGCGTTAGTTTATATACTTCTGCGTGAGCGTCATTTTCTGTCTGTTTATTTGCGGGGTTTCCTACGACCTAAAGAGACAAACAGGCAGTATGAGGGTTCACGCTCTTTTTTTTATCATAGGGAGTGTTGCTCGTAATACTAAAAACGGAGAGACTTTCGCTGGAAATAAGATGGAAAGGAGTTAGTTATGAGCGTTATGTATAAAGACGTTATCACGATGCGGGAAGTATGCAATAGCGGGAATACTATAAACCTGTACTATAGTAGAGGCCTGAAAGCGTATATGGCTTATGGCATGTCTGCTTATTGCGCTTATGAGTTTCTGTCTTCTTTGCCTACTTCCTATTCAGACGATATGCAGATGCCCGTTGTACGATTGACGGAATTGCAAGTAGATTACTTGACACAACGCCTGACATCCGTGAAGTGTCAGTGCGATTTTTGTTGCAAGTTGGTTATGGATAGAGCGATGAGCGATGCAGGCTATGACAAGTGGGCCAGTACAGTCAGAGATGGAGGAAGGCACTCATGGGCAGATTTGCTTGCTGTTTATTGAATCATCTTATGTGATAGCACGCTCCAATTGTTCAAAGAAGACAGGGATACAAGGAGTTCAAGACAACATCTAAGTCCATAAAATCTACCAATATTTGGGGGCGATTATGGAACCGTAAACATTTGTCTTGAACTCCTTGACTCCTTAAAAATGCGAATCTTGAACCACTTACAGTGCCTCGAGCATTCTCTTCAGCACCACCGAGCACGAAATTTCGCGGTTGGCAGCTTCAGGTATGACGATGCTATTGGGGCTCTCGATGACGTCGTCGGTGACGATGAGGCCACGGCGAACGGGCAGACAGTGCATGAACTTGCCGTTGTTGGTCCACGACATGTGCTCCGTGTCAACCGTCCACGACATGTCCTTCGAGGTAATCTTGCCGTAGTCCTCAGGATTGGTCACGCCGGGGTTCGACCAGTTCTTGGCGTAGATGAAGTCGGCACCTTCGAAGGCTTTCCGCTGGTCGTACTCCACCTTGATGTCACCCACAAACTTCGGATCGAGTTCGTAGCCCTCGGGATGGGTGATGACGAAGTCAACGTCGGCAGCCAGCATCCACTGGGCAAACGAGTTGGGCACAGCCTGCGGCAGGGCGCGGCAGTGGGGAGCCCAGGTCAGCACGACCTTTGGACGAGGCCCAGACCCCTCCAACCTCCCCTGTTTAGGGGAGGCTACTGATTCTCCCCCTAAACAGGGGGAGTTAGAGGGGGTCCACTCCTTGATGGTAATCAGGTCGGCAAACGCCTGCAGCGGATGCACGGTGGCCGTCTCCATAGCAAAAACGGGGCGGCCGCTGTACTTGATAAACTGATTGACCACCGTCTCGGCGTAGTCATACTCGCGGTCGGTCAGTCCGGCAAACGAGCGCACACCGATGATGTCGCAGTAGCAGCCCATCACGGGGATAGCCTCGAGCAGGTGCTCTGACTTGTCGCCGTCCATGATGACGCCGCGCTCAGTCTCCAACTTCCAGGCTCCGGCGTTGACGTCGAGCACGATGACGTTCATGCCCAAGTTCATCGCCGCCTTCTGCGTTGACAGTCGGGTACGCAGCGAGTTATTGAAGAAAATCATCATCAGCGTCTTGTTGTGTCCCAAGTGCTGATATTTGAAACGGTCGTTCTTAATCTCTTGTGCTTCGGCCAAGGCCTGCTCTAAAGGCCCGATGTCGCCGACGTTCATAAATGTCTTCATACTAATTGCGTTTTGGAGCGGCAAAGTTACGAATAAAGATGTGAAAACGACAAGGAAATGAACAAAAAAAAGTTAATGGTACGAAGAATGTCATCCAGCACCCCCTACCCACATTCTATGATAGAACTCTCACGAATGCTTTTCAAATATACTATCACCGTCACTTCATTATTATTACTATCTGATAACCTGTAATATAGTAAAATTCTTGCTGTCATTTACCTTCACTTTACTGTCACTTTTGATATATAGGATATAACAGCAAAAACTCACCGACTTTTCGTGCAAAAGTCAATGAATTTCTAACCAAAAACCTATGGTTTAGTGATAGAAAGTGATAGATTTGTGAATGCCTTCATCGTGACGTTCCTCGTCATCATTCTGGCACTGGCAGTTTCTTCGTTCGCAAGAAGAAGAAGGGACAGGTATTACCCTAACGTTACATTCTCGACCTCTACCTGCTCATGCAGGAACATCTGGGCCTGTTCCTTGAACTTGTCGGTGTTCTCGGTGGTCAGGTAGCGGGCGGTATGACCCTTGGAGCATTGACGCTCTATCTCGGGGTGCTTCACGAAGTACTGCTGCAGGCTTTCGGCCACATACTCACCCTGCGGGACCACACGCACTCCGGCGGGCAGGTACTTCAGAATCTTGGGCATGAGCAGCGGATAATGGGTGCAGCCCAGGATGAGGGTGTCAATCTCAGGGTCCTTGCGCATGATTTCGTCTATACGCTTCTTTACAAAGTAGTCGGCACCTGGGGAGTCGGCCTCGTTATATTCTACCAACGGCACCCAGAATGGACACGCCACGCCCGACACAACAATGTCGGGGTGCAGCTTCTGGATTTCCAGGTTGTAGCTCTCGCTCTTGATGGTGCCCTCAGTGGCCAGCACACCGACATGGCGGCTATGCGTCAGCGAGCCGATGACCTCGGCCGTGGGACGGATGACACCAAGCACCCGGCGCTCAGGGTCAATCTTGGGGATGTCGTGCTGCTGGATGGTGCGCAAAGCCTTGGCCGAAGCGGTGTTGCAGCCCAAGATGACGAGATGGCACCCCATCTCGAACAGCTTGACCACGGCCTGGCGTGTGAACTCATAGACCACATCGAACGAACGAGGTCCGTAGGGTGCCCGGGCATTGTCGCCCAGGTACAGATAGTCGTACTCGGGAAGCAACTGGCGGATGCCATGCAGGATGGTCAGTCCGCCATAGCCACTGTCGAAGATGCCTATTGGGCCCATTTTTCCTGCACCAGTTGATTGATGTCCTCGCCCATCGCGGGATGGATGAAAGGTACGGTGTTTCCGTCGGTATTGAGGATGAAGGCATAGCCGCGCTCCAGTCCTATCTGGGCCAGCACCTCAGCCAGCCTCTCCTTCAGCGGAGCCATCGCCTCGGCCTCGGCCTTGGCCAACTGCTGCCGTACCTCGGCCTTGAAGGCCATGTTACGCTCCAACAGCTCCTTCAGTTCAGTCTGACGCTTGCGGAGTATCGTCTCAGGGAAGTCGCGCTGACCCTCAAGAAAATCCTCGTACTTCATGTTAAAGTCCTGTTCCACCCGTTTCTGCTCAGCCTCATACTGGGCACGCAAGTCGCCGAGCGACTGCTGTGCCAGCTTATAGCCGGGCATGGACCGCAGCGCCTCCTCATAACTGAGGTATGCAAACTTCAGCGCGTTAGGGTTGACAACTTCCATCGTTTCCTGAGCAAAGCTGCACAGCCCCAGCATCACAATGGTGCAAAGCAATATTAGTCTTTTCTTCATAACGTTCTTCATCTCTACATACATATTTGGGCAGCAAAATTATAAAGAATTCCCTGAACTAACGAATCTTTTTACGTTTTTTATCTATAAATCGCATTATCATGTTTATGACTAAAACTCCTAACCAGCCAGAAAAGCCAGACAAAGGCGCATACATATCCACATTTCGTATAAACATACATGTCATCGTCCCCACCTGAGTTTCCTTACGGTAAACCCGGAGTTTACCCTACCCAAACCCTGGGTTTACCCTACCCAAACTCCCCCTCCGCCCCGTTCAATCTGGAAGTGCATAAATATGCACAGAGGAGACACTTTTTACTGCCCCAACAGGAAATCCGGGTAATCTGCGAAATCTGCGGTCGATTTGTTTGGCGGTTCTGATTTTGCAAAAAAATGCGGGAGGTATTGCAATCAACACCTCCCGCATTTAATACGCTGTTTTTACTTCAGGCCGAGTTTCTGCTTCACCTGAGCAGTGACGTCGGTAGAGAGGGTGGTACTGATGTAGGGGATGCCGGCTCCCATCTCCATGACATAGACATAACCGCCGGCCTGGCCGACAGCCTTGATGGCGTCGAGCACCTTGGTGGTGATGGCCTGCATCTTCTCCTGCTGAGCCTTGGCCAGTGCCTGCTGGTTGTCCTGGAAGCTCTGCTGAATCTTGGTGTACATATCCTGCAGTTCCTGCTGACGACGCTGTTTGATGTTGTCGGGCAGTGATGCCTGCTCCTTCTCGAAGGTGTCGCCCTTCTTCTGGAGCTCGTCCTGCATCGACTTGAGGTCGGCCTCATACTGAGCCGTAAGGGCTTCGATTTCGCTCTTGGCCTTGGTGTATTCAGGCATAGCCTGGATGATTTCCTGAGTGTTCACATGACCGAACTTGGCCTGTGCGTTAGCGGTGGTGAAACCGCAGATTGCGCAGATTGCGCAGATGATAAACTTTTTCATTGTGCTTTATTGTTTTTAGGGTTTATACATTTAGTTAACGGGAATAGCCGAGCTTGCCAAGTACCTCGTTGGAGATGTCGATCTTGGGCGAGCCGAAGATGATGCCGGTATCGCTGGCACGGTCGAGCACTAACTGGTAGCCGCGCAGGTCGGCAATGTCTTTGACGGCATTGTAGATTTCGTCCTGAATGGGTGTCATCAGCGAGGTGCGCTTCTTGAACAGCTCACCCTCTGGACCGAAGTACTTGCGCTTCAGTTCGGAAGCCTGTTTCTCCTTCTCCATGATGGCATCCTGCTTGGCCTTCTTCTGTTCGGCCGAGAGGAACACCAGCTCGTTCTGATAGTTTTTATACAGAGTCTGTGCCTCAGTGGTGAGGGCGTCGACCTCGGCCTGCCATTTCTTCGACACCTGGTTCAGCTGCTCATTGGCCCGTTCATAGGCAGGGATGTTCTTCAGGATATAGTCCATATCCACCAGTGCAAACTTCTGCGCTGAAGCAGAAGTGAAACCACAGATTACGCAGATTGCGCAGATGATAGCTTTTCTAATCATAATTCTTAACTTTTAACTCTAAATTCTTTAGAACTCTTGTCCAAGGATGAAGTGGAAATTGCTGCCACCCTTGCTCCATCCGCCACTGGTATATACCTTGTCGAAACCGTAGGCCCAGTCGATACCCATCAGGCCGACCATCGGCAGGAAGATACGGACACCGACACCTGCCGAGCGCTTCATGTTGAAGGGGTTGAACTTCTTCACGTCGGCCCAGGCATTACCACCTTCGAGGAAGCCCAGTCCGTAGATGGTGGTGTTGCCCAGCATGAACGGGTAGCGCAGTTCCAGGGTGAAGCGGTCGTAGGCGTATGCGTTGTTCGACGTGCGGCGTCCCGATGCCTCGGTGTAGGCCGACGATGTCGAGATAGAGCCGTTGTCGTAACCACGCAGTCCGATGGTTTCCTCAGCATAGCTGTAGCTATAGCCGCTCATACCGTCACCACCGACGTAGAAGGTCTCGAAGGGCGACTTCTTGTCCTTGTTGTACGAACCGAGGATACCCAGTTCCACACGTGTCATCAGCACAAAGCACTTTTGGCTATTGGTCAGGGCCGTGTAGGTACGCGACTTGAACTTCCACTTGTGATACTCAATCCAGCGGTACATATCTTGCAGTTCTTTCTCGTAGGTAGCCGAAGTGTTGTTGACAGCCAGGTTCTTGTAGTCCTTGCCGTCGAACAGCGACCAAGGCGGTGTCATCGTCAGCGAAAGAATGAATTCCGAGCCACGGCGCGGGAACAGCTGGTTGTCGGTCGAAGTACGTGACAGCGTCAGTCCGAGGTTCAGGTTGTTACAGTTACCGTTGGCGATGTAGAAGTAGTTCCAGTCGCGCAGCATATAGCGCGTGTAACCGACGGTAGCCATGAACTGGAAGTAGTCGTCGGGCCAACGCAAACGCTTTCCCCAGCCGATGCTGGCACCGAACATGCGAATGTTCTTATCGTCGTCGAGCATGGACTCGTAGTTATAGGAATAGTTGTTGTACATGCCGTAACCGTAGCCATAGCCGTAGCCATAGAGACTGTTGTAGAGTGCATTGTTACGGTAGTAGCTCGAAATATCGGACTGCTTGGAGTAGAACAAGCTAACGCTGAACGAATTGGGTCGCTTATTGCCAAACCAGCTGGTAGAGTAACTGGTAGATATCTGGCTGTAGTAAGAGCCGTTGGTCTGGAAGTTGATGCCCAACTGCTCACCGTCGCCGATGGGCATGATGCCGCGGTGCATCTTGTTCTTACCGAAAAGGTTGCGCATGGAGAAGTTGTTGAGCTTCAGACCAATACGTCCGATAACGCCCGTCTGTCCCCAACCGAGTGAGAACTCAATCTGGTCGTTCGACTTCTGCTCCAGCATCCAGTTGATGTCCACGGTGGTACCGTCCTCGTAGTTGGGTTCCACCTTGGGGTTCACCGACTCCTGGTTGAAATGTCCCATCGAGGCAATATCTCGGGCCGAACGCATCAGGGCTTCCTTTGAGAAGAGGTCGCCAGGCTTGGTACGCAGTTCACGGCGCACTACCTCCTCATAGAGGCGGTCATTACCGTAGATGCGGACATGGTCGAGGTGGGCCTGCTGGCCCTCGCTGATGCGCATTTCGAGGTCGATGGAGTCGCCCACAACGTTCACTTCCGTCGGCTGCAGGTTATAGAAGAGGTAGCCGTTGTTCCAGTAGTAGTTACCTACCGCGTCCTCGTCCTCCGAGAGTCGCTTGTTCATCAGCTTCTGGTTATAGACGTCACCTTTCTTCATGCCGAGCTGGTGGCTCAGGTAGTCGGTCGTGGCTACAGTATTGCCCACCCAAGTAATATTGCGGATATAGTACTTCTGGCCTTCTTCCAGTTTTACCAGGACGTTGACATGCTTTTCGTCCACATTCCATACGGAGTCTTCGAGGATGGTCATGTCACGGTAGCCCAGCTCGTTGTACTTCTCAATAAGGGCTTCCTTAGCCTCCCTGTAGCGTTCGTCGGTAAACTTCTTGGCCTTGAACATGGTCTTGAACTTGCCAGCCTCGTGAATCTTTCCGAAGGCGCCCTTGCCGAAGAGCGGGCCCTTGATCTTCTTGTCGCTCAGGTTCTCGTTGCCCTCGAAGATGATGCTGCGAACCTTCATCTTCTGCTTCTTGTCGACGGTGACATCGAGTATGACTTGGTTTTTATTGGTCACATCGTCGCGCTGCATGATGTCGATTTCGGCATTCTTGTAGCCCTTGGAGTCGAAGTACTTCTTGGCCAGGATTTTGGCACGGTCAATCATATTGGGCGTTATCTGGCTGCCCTTCATAATGCCGAGTTTGGCTTCCATGTCCTCGCGCTCCGACTTCTTCAGACCAATGTAGTTGATGGAACTGATACGGGGACGCAGCGACAAGTGGATGCAGAGGTAGATTTTAGAGCCTACCAGCGAGTCGGCAGTAATCTGCACACGCGAAAAGAGTCCATGCTTCCAGTAGCGCTTCACGGCATCGGTGATGGCCGAGCCGGGAACCTCAATCTCCTGCCCGACAGCCAGGCCCGACAGACCGGTCAGCACATAGTCCTCGTAACCTTCGACTCCCTCGACAGCCAAGCCTCCGATTTCGCAGGTGCGGGGAGTACCGGCATACGAGATGTCGGGATTGACAATCTTGTCCTGCGCCGAAGCTACTAAAGGCAAAAAGGCAAGAAGGCAGAGAGGCAGAACTCCTCTTACCATCTCACGTACCTTATTTAAAATATAATATATCACGTTGCTTAATCCTTTTACTTTTTTACCTTTTTACTTTTTTACCTTTTTACTTTTTTACCTTTTCTTCAGCCTCCACCTGAGCCTCCGTCTTCCCGAACCGGCGCTGACGACGCTGATAGCTGGCTATGGCTTCGTGCAGACAAGCCTCGTCGAAGTCGGGCCAGTAGGTGTCGCAGAAGTACAGCTCTGAGTAGGCTATTTGCCACAGCAGGTAGTTCGAGATGCGCAGTTCGCCGCCCGTGCGGATAAGCAGGTCAGGGTCGGGCATGAAGTTGGTGCAAAGGTGCTGAGAAATGACATCTTCGGTGATATCCTCGGCACGGATGCCTCCCGTCTTCCAGTTCTTGAGAATGTTTTGCGGAAGCTCCTCCATATCGTGTACCTCGCTGACAATCTTGCGTACAGCCTCGGTAATCTCCCAGCGGCTGGAATAGCTGAGTGCCACCACCATCGTCATTGCGTCATTTTTAGCCGTGTGTTCTTCCGTCTCATGCAACTTCTGCCGAACGTCATCAGGCAGTCGTTTTACGTCACCAATAACTCTGAAGCGTACATTGTTCTTCATGAAGATCTCGTCTTCAAGCGATGACAACACCAGTCCCATCAGCGCGGATATCTCGTCGGACGGGCGGTTCCAGTTCTCAGTCGAGAAGGTATACAGCGTCAGATACTTCACACCCAAGCGGGTACATTCCGAAGTGATGCAACGCACGGCGTCCACACCAGCCTGATGGCCAAAGCTGCGGTCCTTTCCTCGCTCGGTTGCCCAGCGCCCGTTGCCGTCCATAATGATTGCAATGTGTTGGGGGATGCGTGTCATATCCAGTTTCTGATCAGTCTCTGTCATTATTGCAAGTTTTACATTTTTCCCATATATCGTATGTCAGCGACAGCTGCAGCACGCTGTAGCAGTCGGCGTTCTTGAACAGGCCGCTGCTCTTGATGCCATAGGGGTCGGTCACGCCGTCCAGCTTGTCGCTGCCCGTGAAGTGCATCCTCCACTCAGCCGTCAGGTTCAGCCGGTCGCGTATCTTATACTTCACGCCTGCCCCAAAGGGGATATTCAGGGCCAAGACACCTTCATCGGGTGTTTTGGCGTAGGTAGTGCCAAGTCCCAATGTTATGAATGGTGCCAAGTGCTTGGCACCTCGGTATTCACGTCCTGTGCCGTAGGGCCAGAAGTTATACTCAAACCGCAGGCCGCCGTCAATCAGCGAGTGGCTGAAGTCAGCGGGCATGGTCTCAGTCTCCGGATACCACGTCTTTTCGTCACGGACGCTGCCCTTCAGGTTTCCGTAACCTATGGTGACGGCCCACGACATCCGGGGATTTGGGCGGTACTTCGCCACTATGCTGCCCATCGGCTGCATATTCCCGAAGAGGTTTTCGTTGAAGTCGCCAAAATAGTTGACCAAACCTACACCTCCGCCAATCTCCATCTTATACTCCGGGTCTTCCTGTGAGAAAGAAGTGATAGGTGACAAGTGACAAGTGACAAGTAGTGTCAATACTTTCACCGCCCAGCTCAGCCTATGATTACATGCCTCTTTCACGTTCAATCACTTTGTCAATCGTCCTCTCCACGTCTTGCCGCTGACAGTGTCGGTCAGCCAAACATTGTCATCGTCATCGGTCGCCACACGGAATGCACTGCTGCACCCGACAGGGAACGAATACGTGGATGTCTTCTTCCACGTGATGCCCTGGTCGCGGCTCACGTAGATGTTCTTATCGCTACAGAAAGCCAGCACACACTTATTGAAGTAAACCAACGACACCTTGTCCATCTTCGGCAGGTAGTAAGGGTTGTCCTCATCCAACGGCATGTACACCCAGCGACCGTCGCAATCGCTGTCCACCAACTTGCGCCATATCGTCATCGCCTTGTCCGACACCTGTGAGTTGTATCCCACAAATAGTGCGTAGTCGGTATTGGCATTGAGTTGCCAACTCACGAAAGCCCGGTTCCACCTGGGCAGCAGCGAGCCGCTGGTTTCAAGCTGGTCATTCGTCCAGGTCTGGGCATCATCCACAGATTTAAACAGTTCATCAGGGTATAGCAAAGCGTAAGATTCAAACCGGGTGCTGCCTATATACGTAAGCCCATCCTTGCCAATCACCTGCATCCAGGCATTAGGATCCTGGGGGAAGTCAGCGCCGTCGGCCTCCGTCCAGATGAACGTGCCTTTCTCCATAGTGCGTACCGCCAGACTGACAGTATAGTCACGACTGCCCGAACCGTCGTTGGCAAAGACCCTGAAGATGCGCGGCTGGGTAAAGTCGATAGAGTCGGAACCAGAGATGAAATAGGTCAGCGTATCGCTGGTCATCGACTTCACATAGACGACGCCGTTGTTGGAAGTCGTCACGCTACAGACGACGCGGGAAACGTCGGTGTTAGGCAACAGCGAATCAGCACTATAGATTTTATGATTCAGCTGGTCAATGTTCAGCTTATAGGATGATGCCGTATAAGTAGACTTGTAAATAGAGTCACGGCCATCAGACGTTGTAGTGTGCAGATACCTGTTAAGGGTACCCAACGTGAAAGTCTTGATGGCCATATCACTATAATATGTCGTAGAGTCATCGCTGGAATTCAGACACGAAATCAGCGACAAGGCAGCCACAAGCAACCCGCAGAAAACCTGAAATATTCTTTTCATCGAACGTTCAATTACAAATTTGGGTGCAAATTTACTCACATTTCTGCAAATAACGTTCATTTCTACCTCATTATTCTCAAAATATAGGATAAAATACGTGTTTTTAAGTTTGTTTTAACTTTTATCTTCAAAAAAAGAGTGCGGTATGAATCACTCACTCCGCACTCTTTTTAACGAATGTTGGTCTTGGTCAGAGTGAAAACACTCAATACTGTTGCAATAGCCACAGAAACCAACATGACCGTTGTTTGAAAATCTAATAACATAATCTTTACCTTAAATTACTTCGCATAAGCGAAGACTTACTAACCTAATGAATAACGAGACAATCATCACGATTGATGGTGCAAAGGTACGAAGAATCGTTGAACATTGAACATTGAACATTGAACATTTTTTCCAACGGGCACTCCTTTTTGACTTACATCAAAAAACGTTGGCTGCCCCCTTTTCGGCGCAGCCAACGTTCAATGTTCAACGTTCAACGTTCAACGTATTAGAGTTTCGGTCCTGCGGCCACAAGTGCCTTACCGGCCTCGTTGCCCTCGTACTTCTTGAAGTTCTTGATGAATCGGCCAGCCAGATCCTTAGCCTTCTCTTCCCACTCGTCGCGGTTCTGATAGGTGTCACGAGGATCGAGAATGCCCCATGCCACGCCGTTGAGCTGTGTGGGAACCTCGAAGTCGAAGTAAGGAATCTTCTTCGTGGGAGCGTTCAGGATGTCGCCACCGAGGATAGCGTCGATGATACCACGGGTGTCCTTGATAGAGATACGCTTGCCGGTACCGTTCCAACCCGTGTTCACGAGGTAAGCCTTGGCACCGCTCTTCTCCATGCGCTTCACCAGCTCCTCAGCATATTTGGTGGGATGCAGTTCGAGGAATGCCTGGCCGAAGCAGGCGCTGAAGGTAGGAGTAGGCTCGGTAATGCCGCGCTCGGTACCAGCCAGCTTGGCGGTGAAACCCGAGAGGAAGTAGTACTTCGTCTGCTCAGGAGTCAGGATTGATACGGGAGGCAGCACGCCAAATGCGTCAGCGCTCAGGAAGATGACGTTCTTAGCCTCGGGACCGGCACTCTTCTGGTTCACCTTCTGGGCAATCTTCTCAATGTGGTTGATAGGATAGCTCACACGGGTGTTCTCGGTCACGCTCTTGTCGGCAAAGTCAATCTTGCCAGCCTCGTCAACAGTAACGTTCTCTAACAGGGCGTCACGGCGGATAGCGTTGTAGATGTCGGGCTCGCTCTCCTTGTCGAGGTTTATAACCTTGGCATAGCAGCCACCCTCAAAGTTGAACACACCCTCGTCGTCCCATCCGTGCTCGTCGTCACCAATGAGCAGGCGCTTCGGGTCGGTCGACAGCGTGGTCTTACCGGTGCCGGAGAGACCGAAGAAGATAGCGGTGTTCTTACCCTCCATATCAGTATTGGCCGAGCAGTGCATCGAAGCGATACCCTGCAGGGGCAGATAGTAGTTCATCATCGAGAACATACCCTTCTTCATCTCACCACCGTACCATGTGTTGATGATGCACTGCTCACGGCTTGTTGTGTTGAAGGCAACACAAGTCTCTGAGTTCAGACCCAGCTCCTTGTAGTTCTCAACCTTAGCCTTAGAAGCGTTATAGATTACGAAGTTAGGCTCAAACTTCTCCAGCTCCTCAGCTGTAGGCTGGATGAACATGTTCTTAACGAAGTGTGCCTGCCATGCTACCTCAACGATGAAGCGAACAGCCAGACGTGTAGCCTCGTTAGCACCGCAGAAAGCGTCAACTACGTAAAGCTCCTTGTTGCAGAGCTCCTTGATAGCGATCTCCTTAACCTGCTTCCAAACCTCCTCGCTCATGGGGTGGTTGTCGTTCTTGTATTCCTCAGAAGTCCACCACACCTTGTCCTCGCTCTGTGCATCCTTCACGATGTACTTGTCCTTAGGCGAACGGCCGGTATAGATACCAGTCATCACGTTAACAGCATCAAGCTCAGTGTTCTGACCCTTGTCGAAACCGGTCAGACCAGCCTTTGTCTCCTCTTCAAAGAGGTACTCATACGACGGATTGTGAGCAATCACGGTCGAACCCGTGATGCCATACTGTGTCAAATCTAACTTTGCCATAATTTTTTATAATAAGTTTTAGTTGTGAATACTCTTGTTTTTTTCGGGTGCAAAGGTACAAAGAAAAAGTGAGAAGTGAAAAGTGAAAAGTGAAAAATTTGCTGCCGCCTTGGGCCTTTTTACGTTAAAGTATCAAAAAAGAATGTCGAAACGACACTTTTGCCACTTCGACATATCAAATTACTCTTGCCTTCGCCGTATAAAAGCCACGCTGTCAACCTCCTGCCGCGTACCACACATCCAGAGGCTGTAGTCGTCTTTCATGTTGCCTCAACCACCCTTCTGCGCAGCACGCCGATGCCAGGAGTGGTGGCCATCAGGCGCCAAGTTATGTCAACGTCCTCCAAGCAGGTGGTCATCACGTCGGCATCGCTCAAGGGCTGACACTCGCTGATGTCTGTCACTTTGGCCTGCAGTTGCTTGTCGAGGGTAAGTACGGCCTGTGTCAGCCGTTGGTCCCTCTCTCTTATAAATTAAGGTGTATTTGCCTGGCAGCCAGACGTGTGAACTGTTCATATAGAGTGTGTACACAGGCCATTCGTAGTCCGAGAGTCCGTCGTGCTCACTACAGCACATCGGGTAGAAGTCATCAGCATAGATGTAGCACTTGAATTCATCAGAGTAGTCGGCTCCAAAGGCCGCATTGTCGAGAGTTATAGAGACGGTGATGTTGCCGTCCGTGTAATGAAAACGGTTGTTGTCAGCCATCGAGACTTTGATATCCCATCCCCTCACCCTCCAAGTTTCAGTAAGTCTACTCAGGAGTTTAAGTAGGGTAAACCCAGGGTTTAGGTAGGGTAAACTCCAGGTTTACCCTACCTAAACTCCCAGCACCTCCATCCCACATCCCAAAATGAGCCTCTCATAAAAATGTTTCAAAACTGCCATCACTATCACTAATTTCTAATTATGAGCTGAAAATCAACGATATAAAAATTTTCTTACCGTCATATTCTGTCACTTTTCTGTCACTTTTCGCACAAAGATTATATCCACAAAAAGTCATCGATTTTTTGTGAAAACTCACCGACTTTTCGTGCAAAAGTCTATGACTTTCTGACCAAAAACCTATGGTTTAGTGATTGAAAGTGATAGTTTTGTGAAAGTATAAACATATACTATCACTTCTAAACATCTATTATACAATTATATATCACGAAAAGTGATAGAGTGATGGCTTTCTATAAATTTTATGAGAATCACAATGCCGCAGCATGCTTCAGTTCATTTGTGATTGCTCGATTGATGAAATCATTGATAGTAGTTCCTGTTGACGAGACAAAAGCAGCCACTCGTGAGTGTAATTCTGAAGACATCCGCAGATTAAGCCGTCCGCTATAAGGCTTTGCAGGCTCAACTCCGTCAGCCCTGCATGCCTCAAGATAACTGTCGACGCCCTCTTCGAAGTCTTTTCGAAGCTCATCAACAGTTTTCCCTTCATAAAGAATCAAGGCTTTGCTCATTCCTTGTACCTTTCCAAAAAGGCAGTTGTCTTCCTTACTATATTCCACACTACCTTTGTATCCTTTGTATTCCAAATAATCCATAACCTTCCTATTTTAGATGACCACAATTCTTCAGATGCTGATATATCGCTTTAATCATCCACTCTTTCATGATGCTTCCTGGGTGCGGACGATGAATGTCAATGTAAACGCCAGATGATTCATTCCTAAACCTGACTCGTGAACCAGAGGTTATTCCTTTGTTATGTACCTCATAGCCATAGTAAGATAACAGTGTGACTGTTTCTTCGTATGTGAAGTCTTTGGGTTTCTTTTTGAACCGTTCTATCAGTTTCTCTTTTGTTCCCATAACATTACATTTGCCTGCAAAGGTACTAAATTTAGTACTATCCGCCAAATTTTCCTAATGATTTTTTATTGAATCCCAAGAAATTGCGCATAATGCTTTCAACCCACAACGTTTTTTAACTTTATAAAATATGAGGATACCCATGAGGTTTCCATGAGGTATCTCAAACATACCTCATGCCCTGAAACCCCAGTGTACAAAGGGGTTTCAGGGGATTTTATGAGGTTATGAGGTATATTTTACTTCACTATCACCTTCTGGCCATTCACGATATACACACCCTTGGCAAGTCCTTTCAATGAAGCGGCACCTTTCCTGATCAGCTTTCCAGAGGTTGTGTAAACATCGAAAGTACCACCACTGAGCAATTCGCGGATGCTGCTCGGTACCGTCACCGTCAGCTTACCGTTGACGTAACTCAGCTCATAGTTCTGGGCCTCGCCGCCGCTCACAACGATGACGTACTCACCCACCGCGCTGTCCTTCGTCGCCGTAGTCGTGGCCACGGGCTTCTTCGTCAGCACAGTTTCCGTCTCACCGTTCTTCCAGCCTTCGTAGGTGATTACGAACTCAGGGTTCTCCTCGCCCTGTTCACGGGTAGCATCAGCCACCGTCACCTTCAGCGGAGCCTTCGTAATAGTCAGCGCGCCGCTAACGTACTGGTCGTTATAGTTCGTCACGCTACCTTTCTTGATGATAATAGGATAGGTGCCGACAGGCGATGTAGCCGTAGCGGTACAAACGATTTCGGGTGTACCCTCCAACGTTGCTCCTTCCGACGTAAACTCAAACGTCGGGTTGGCCTCGCCATACTCACGGGTATAGCTCTTGGCCGTCACGACTACGGCATCAGCCTCCAAGATGGTCAGCTTGCCGGCCACGTAGCTAATCTCGTAGTTCTCAGCCTCGGCACCGCTGACAGTCACCTCATAAACTCCTGGTTCGCTGCCCGACGTTGCCGTCGTCTTCAGCATCGGCTTCGTCTTCAGCACCGCCTCCGTCTCTCCATTCTTGAAACCGCTATACTCGGCCTTTAGCATTGGCACGTCCTCGCCCTGCTTCATCGTGTACTCGCCGCCGTCGATGGTCAGCGGAGCCTTGGTAATAGTCAGCGTACCATTAACATACGAATCATTGTAGTTCGTCACGCCACCCTTCTTGATGACAATAGGATAGGTTCCGACAGGAGACGTAGCCGTAGCCTCGCAGCTGATTTCCGGCTGACCTTCCAACGTCGCTCCTTCCGACGTAAACTCAAACGTCGGATTGGCCTCGCCATACTCACGGGTGTAGCTCTTTGCCGTAACGACTACAGCATCAGCATCCACGATGGTAAGTGTACCTGCGACGTAGCTGAACTCGTAGTTCTCAGCCTCCGCACCGCCCACAATTACTTCGTAAGTGCCAGGAGCACTTGCCGAGGTGGCAGTGGTTGTCACTTTAGGCATCGTTGTCAAAACGTCTTCCGTCTCATTGTTCTTGAAGCCTGCATACACAGCCTTCAGCGTAGGCATCGCGTCACCCTGCTTCATGACATACTCGCCGCCGCTGATGGTCAGCGGAGCCTTCGTAATGGTAAGCGTGCCATTGACATACGTATCGTTGTAGTTCGTCACGCCACCTTTTTTTAATATGATGGGATAGGTTCCAACGGGTGAAGTAGCCGTAGCTTCACAAGTAATCTCCGGCTGACCTTTCAGCGTAGCTCCTTCTGACGTAAACTCAAACGTTGGGTTAGCATCACCATACTCACGGGTGTAGCTCATAGCTGTTACTGTCACAGGATCAGCATCAGTCACCTTCAGCGTACCATTGACGTAAGTGATTTCGTAGTTCTGGGCCTCAGCACCACTGATCTTCACATCGTAGTCGCCCACTTCTGACTCCTTTGTTGCCGTTGTGGTCATCGATGGCTTCTTGGTCAGCACAGCTTCCGTCTCATTGTTCTTGAAACCAGCATACTCCAAGGTGAATTCAGGATTTTCCTCGCCCTGCTTCCTCGTGTACGTCCCAGCCTTAATCGTTAGCGGAGCCTTGGTAATGGTCAGCGTACCGTTGATATACGAATCATTGTAGTTCGTCACGCCACCTTTCTTTATTATAATAGGGTAGGTGCCAACAGGAGAAGTAGCCGTAGCCTCACAAGTAATTTCAGGAGTACCGTTCAGTGTGGCACCCTCTGAAGTGTATTCAAATGTCGGGTTAGCATCACCATATTCACGGGTGTAGCTCTTGGCCGTCACCGTTACAGGATCAGCTTCAGTGATGGTCAACGTACCTTCCATGTAATCGAATTCGTAGTTTTTAGCTTCAGCTCCATAGACCATTACTTCGTATGTGCCAGGTTCGCTGCTTGACGTGGCTGCAGTTGTCAGCATCGGTTCCTGCGTCAACACCTTTTCTGTATCTTTGTTCTTGAATCCAGTATACGTAGCCTTGAAGGTCGGCAGCTGTTCGCCCTGCTTCATAGTATAATCACCTGCACTGACTGTTAACGGTGCCTTTGTGACTGTCAGCGTACCATTAATGATAGTTATGTTATCTAAAAGACTGTTTGAGGTGGAATGCTGGTCATCAGTTGAACGACTACGAATAATTCTCCAGAGTTTGATTTCATACGTTCCTACATCGGACTCCCTTGTTGCTTCACAGCGGAATGATGGCGAAAATGTAAGCGTGCCACCCTCTACTGTATATTCAAACGTTGGGTTAGCCTCGCCATATTCGCGGCTTACACTCTTTACCGTTATGATAATATGCTCAGCTTCCGTAATAGTCAGCGTACCTGCGACATAATTAATTTCGTAGTTCTGAGCCTCAGCACCACTGACCTTCACTTCGTAAGTACCAGGTGTACTACTTGACATAGCCGTAGTAGTCAGCGTCGGTTTCTTCGTCAACACCGCTTCCGTATCACCGTTCTTCCAGCCTGAGTAAGTAGCCTTGAAGGTTGGCAACTGTTCACCCTGCTTCATGCTATATGTACCGCCACTAATGGATAGCGGAGCCTTGGTGACAGTCAGCTTACCATCTACGAAGGACACGTTGTAATTCTTTACCGAACCTTTCGTGATAGTAATATCATACGTACCAACGTCTGACTTTTCTGTTGCAGTGCAGCTGATTTCAGGTGTACCGTCCAGCGTTCCACCATCCACGGTAAACTCAAACGTCGGGTTAGCCTCGCCATACTGGCGACTCACGCTCTTTACCGTCACAGTAATGGGGTCTGCGTCCGTAATAGTCAGCGTTCCTTTCTTATAAGTGATGTCATAATTCTTAGCTTCCGCACCGCTGACGTTCACGTCATACGTCCCAGGTGTACTTGCCGAAGTGGCCGTAGTTGTCAGCGTAGGCTTCTTCGTCAGCACGGCTTCCGTATCACCATTCTTCCAACCAGAGTATGTTGCGACAAACTTAGGCAATGCATCCCCCTGCTTCATGGAGTACGTCCCGCCGCTAATCGTCAAAGGAGCCTTCGTAACAGTCAGCTTACCGCCAATGAAAGTAACGTTGTAGTTCTTCACCGAACCTTTCGCAATGGTGATGTCATACGTCCCAACGTCTGACTTCGCCGTAGCCGAACAGCTGATTTCAGGCGTACCGTCCAGCGTACCACCAGCTACGGTATATTCAAACGACGGGTTAGCCTCGCCATACTGGCGACTTACACTTTTCACCGTCACAGTAATAGGGTCAGCCTCCGTAATTGTCAGCGTACCTGCGACATAACTAATTTCGTAGTTCTGAGCCTCGGCCCCACTAACTTTCACCTCGTATGATCCTGGCTCACTGCTTGACGTCGCCGTAGTAGTCAGCGTTGGCTGCTTCGACAGCACCGTCGAAGTCTCACCATTCTTGAAACCAGAATATGTTGCAACAAACGTTGGCAATGCCTCGCCTTGCTTCATGCTATACGACCCGCCGCTAATCGTCAGCGGAGCCTTGGTAATCGTGAGTGTACCATTGACATACGTATCGCCACTATTCGTCACACTACCTTTCTTGATTACAATAGGGTAGGTGCCGACGGGCGATGTAGCAGTAGCCTCGCAACTGATTTCCGGCTGCCCCACTACCGTTGCACCTTCCGAGGTATATCCAAACACAGGGTTGGCCTCGCCATACTCCCGGCTATAGCTCTTGGCCGTAATGGTCACAGGCACCACAGCCGCCTCAACAGTTATCTGAAACGACTTGTCGGCCCACTTGCTCTGTTTGCCGCTCATCTGGGTCATCACCTGCGACTTGATGGTAGCCGTCTTTGCACCGACCACCGCATCGGAAGCGGCTTGCAGCGTCACATATACCAACGTTCCATCCGTCCCTGAGAACTCCGCATTCGTCATTGAGAACGTCAGGAAACGGTAGGTGTTGCCGCCAACATCCGTCACCGTCAGTGTATGGTCGTCAATACGGTCCTCATTCAGACTGGCCACGAGTTTCCCCTTGGCATTCTTCGCAATGCTGATGCCATCGGGCAGCACCAAGTCAAACTGAAATGCTGTATACTGGTTCGACGGGTTCTTCAGTACGATACCCACCTGCTGACTCTCCCCTGCACTCATCGTGACAGGCTCCACCGTCAGCATGTCATCGCCGCTGACTACCGGCGGGTCGTCAGGTGTCACACTGCCACCGCCCTTCACGTCGATGCTGAACGACACGTCGGACCACTTGCTCTGCGTACCGCTCACCTCCGTAAACACCTGCGACTTCACGCTGGCAGTCTTTACGCCGCCCACCGCATCCGTCGCAGCCTCCAGCGTCAAGTCTACCAAAGCGCCGCCCGTTCCGTAGAACTCCGCATTCGTCAACGAGAACGACAGGAACCGATACGTATTATCTCCTACGTCCGTCACCGTCAGCGAATGGTCGTCCTTGCGGTCTTCATTCAGGCTGGCTATCAGCTTACCCTTCGTATTCGTCGCAATGGTGACACCATCGGGCAGCACCAGGTCAAACTGAAACGCCGCATACTGGTGGTCAGGGTTGTTCAGCACTATCGACACCTGCTTCTTATCGCCGGCGTTCATCGTCACGTCGGCCACCGTCAAGTTGTCGGCCAGCGTCCTGCCCACCATCGTGAGCAGGACTGCCATCATCAGTAACCTATATCGTTTCATTTGACTACCTGTTTTTTACCATTTACAACATACACGCCCTTCTTCGTTGCCTTCGTTCTACGTCCTTGCAAGTCAAAGGCTTGTTGAGTGTTTAGTGTTGAGTGCTTAGTGTCTTCAATTCCTGTTACTGTGCCATAGAGCGGCGCAAACCGCTTTTCTACGTTTCCAGAAGTCACGAACAAGATATTGTCAATTGCAATGTCGCCGCTGCCTGAGGTTCTGATATTCAGCAACTCGCCATCATGCCCACTAAACGAGCTGTTATCCAACGAGTAAAGTACCACCTTATACAGGTTCTCGCCCGTCTTGGCATACGTTAGCAGGTGCTGACTGCTGCGTCCGGCGTTCAGCGAAATATCGTCTAACGTCTGACCGTCAGCAAGTTTTACATCAAACTGAGCGGCCACATAGTTGCCGTCATTCTCCAATCTCAACGATAGTCCATCCGTCAACAGCAGTTTGTCGTTGTCCGTTGCCGAAGCCATATCCACATCGCTGCGTGAACTGGCACCGCTGCCCGCCATGATGATGCTCACCACCTGCACAATGTCCGTCACGTTCACCTCGCCGTCGCCGTTCATGTCAGCAGCCGCCTTGACGAACTTCGCCGACGGCTTGCCCATGATGCAGTTCACTATCTCCACAATGTCCGACACGTTGATGTCGCCGTCGTCGTTGGTGTCGCCCTTCGTCACGCTGTTCACCACGAAGTTGAACTTCACGTTGTTCAGCTTCACCTGTGTACCGTCGGCCTTCGTGAATACAATTGCCGACAGCTGAGCCTCATAGCTGCCTGGCTCCACATTGTCGGCCACCTCCACGATGGCGTTCAGGATGGCGCCGCTCGTCTCGGTGATGACGCTGTTCGACAGCGAGAAGCTCACGAAGCGGTACGTCCGCTCGCTGCCCTCCACAGCCGACACGTTCAGCGTCTGCCCGTCATCCTCGTATCGCGCCGTCTTCGTCACCTGATACTTCTTACCGTCCATTGCCAACGTGAAACCGGCAGGCAGCGTCATATCAAACTGGTACGCCGTCAGGTCAGTATCCTTGTTCGTCAGCCCGATGCCTACGGCAACAGTCTTTCCTTTGCTCGCCGTCACCTCGTCCACCACCAACTGGTCATCCGTAGACAGCACAGGTTCTGACTCTGGCTCCGGCTCATCCTCGCCAGGCTTCACTACCACGGCCTCGTTCTTCTTCAGCGACGGGTAGCCTTCGCCTTCGGCGATGGCCCACGTCTCGCTGAAGTCCCAGCCTAACTCCTGATACGTCGTAGCCTTTGCCAGTTCCGAGCCGTTCTTGCTTACGCCATTGTACGGGTTGTCGTCAACCTCCTGAGCTTTGTTGTTAACCGACACCTGCATCGTCTTCAGCGCATAGTTGTTCAGCTCTGGAGCCGCAGCACCATTCTTCTTTCCACCGATGATGCGCTGCCCATAGCCGCCACCCTGCTGCACTTGCTGGGATTCGTATGTTACGTCTATCTTATTATTCATTGCCGCGCAGTTCTTCACCACAGCGCTGGAGCCGTCGTTGTAGCCAATGACGCCCGCACCGTAGTTCTGGCTGTAGATGTCGCCTGTAGCGTAGCACTTCTCCACCTTATTATAATTATATGCCACCAGACCCGCTGCGTTGTACGACGAGTGAATCGCCGCGTTGCTGTAGCAGTTGGTAACCTCGGCACGGTTCCTGCCTACCAGTCCGCCGACGTATGACTCCTTGCCCGTAGCCCTCAGCGTGCCTATCGTCACGCACTGATCTATCGTGCCACTGGTAATGTCGCCCGCGATGCCGCCGACATACGAGGCTTCCAGCGTGGCATTGATGGTTACTGATGCTTGGCAGAGGCTGATTTTGCCGCCCTCAAAGAGTCCCACAAGTCCGCCAACAGGCGTTCCGTCGCCAAGTGTTCCCACCACACGGCAGTTCTCTATCGTGCCGTTCATCATCTTACCTATCAGTATGCCCGTGTTCTTGCCACCTTTCACCTGCTTGCCTTTCGCTGTTTCCACCGTCAGGTTCTTGATCTCGCCGTTGGCAAAGCACGAGAACAGGCCCGTGTTGTTGCGGGTAGTGTTGCACCATAGTCCCGTTATCTTATGTCCGTCGCCATCGAAGTGTATCGTCTCGCTGCCCTCGCGGCCTATCGATTCCCAGCCTTCCGAGGGGCTGAACTGGTTGATATAGTCCGTCAGGTCAATGTCGTTCATCAGCTTGAAATAGCCCTTCCTGTAAACGCCTGTCAGGTCAGCTGCCGTATATACCTGATAGGGGTCTTCAGCCGTACCCTTACCCAAATAGGCCACCGTCTCAGTAGTATAATACGATTGCTCCTTCCCATCAACCTTGGCCGACAGCCGCACATCATGCCCAGCCTGTAGCGGACTGACGGTAAACGAGAACTCATGTCCTGTGCTCACCATCTGCTGCTTTACGCCGTCAATCTCCAACGTCACCGTGCCTCCGTCCACGCATTTTCCGCTGACCACGGTTGCTCCAGATACCAATTTCGACTGTATCACTGGCGGTGCTGTCTGCGTCTGCATATAGGGGTAGCACTCTGTTTCTTGTATAGCCCACGTGTCGTTGAAGTCCCACCCCATAGCTACGTAGGTAGCTTTTAGTTTTAGTGTTGTAGGACTGACACCAGCACCGTTCTGCTCATTGTCTGTAATGTCCTTCGCAACGCCAGCCTCAATTACAATAGCTCTGTTCAAAGCTTTGTTCTCATTGGCGGTACCCATTTCACCTATTTGGACACTGCTACCTCTTTCGCCATAGATTCTTCCAACATTACTTTCAGTTGCTTTTATCGATGTTGCCATTACAGCATTTGATTTTAATGTAGTTTTAAACAAATACCCACATAATCCACCAACAAATTTAGAACCAACGACAGAAGCATTTACATAGTTATACATAATATCGTTCCTTTCATAATACCCAGAAACACTTTCAGAAGAGCCAACTAAACCACCAACTTGTTCATTTCCTGTAACAGAACCACTAAAATAACCATTTTGAATATAACTATTGTATCCTTCAGAGTAAAAACCAATCAATCCCCCTATATAGTTACCTAAGGCTTTTATATGTCCAATGGCCCAGCAATTTTTAATATTACTTTGGCGAACATTACCCCCTATTCCACCAATATATGAAGAGCCTTCAATATTACCACAAAATCCACTATTTAATATGTCACAATGATACGAATCACTTTTCCCATATATTCCACCTATAAAATTATTACCTGAGACATTCGAATATACATAACAAGATTTCGTCACATTTTTATTCCCATTCGATCCACAGATTCCTCCAACATAGTTGGTACCACTTACGTAGTTATTTGTAACTATACAATCATTAAAGGAACCATTGCTACCTGATAGACCTCCGACATAATCACCACCATCGTAAATTTTCTCGCCGTCTTTAATAGTATAACTATGCCATTTCCCTAAAACATCAACTGTTGACTTTACTCTGTTGATAACACCTGATTCGCCTATACACCCACCTATATAAGAATAGCCGCTGACACTACCGGAAAAGGAACAATCGGATACGGTCCCCCCATAGCCTGATAAAAATCCCACATGTTCATTGCCATGCACATTACCTCCAGTAAGTGTCAGATTTTTCACAGTACCCCCATTCAGATTGCCAAAAAAACCAACATAATCAGTGCCACTTCTTTTAATCCATAATCCTGATACAGTTTTCCCATTGCCATCGAATATACCCTTGAATGGCGTTGATTTAGTCCCTATTGGTTGCCATCCTTCCGTTGAGTTCTCGTCTTCCAAGAACTCTGTCAAGTCAATATCTGCCTCCAACCTAAAGTATACATTCTGCTGATTCAGAAAGTTACGCAGCTGATTCAGCTGAATAGGATTAGTAATGCAGAACGGGTCACTCTCGGTTCCAGACCCCGATCCGCTAAACTGAGCAAACGAAGTTGCCATGCAGCATAGGAACGATACTGCCAAAGTTAATAGTCGTTTCATAATTCTTCTATTGTTTCTCTTTTAATATATTATTCAGAAAGTTATAACGAAGACTTCTTCCATTATATAAAACACAGATAATTCGAGAACGGCAATTATCCTCTACATCCAATTCATCAACAATCAGATAATTGTCTATATCTGATTCATTTAATTCGATGTCACCTCCTCCCCAATATTTTCCTGTTAATATAAATACTCCATATTTATATCCTTTCCATTCTATATCTGAATATTTTACATGAAGATTATCCGTAATAAGTAGACCCAGTTTATTGATATCTTTAGTTAGAGAGTCTTTGTTACTATTTATCGTTTCTTTCCTCTTTATTTCGCAAATGATATAGTTGTCATCACTATTATTCCCTCCATGTAAAACCATATCGGGATAGCAGAAATTGCTATTTTTACCAACCATTTCAATAAAATCCTTCGACCTGTACGGTTGAAAAATGACTGCTGACTGAATATTTCCCCACATTTTG
>CAMVLT010000010.1 GCA_947168395.1 uncultured Prevotellaceae bacterium
CCTCCAAATGTTTGGGGAGAATTTACGCAGAAGGTTCTTTTGTGAACGGACTTCTCCGGACTCGCTTTTCTGTCTCGATGAAGAGCTTCGCAGCCCCTTATATCCTCTCCTCCACGATGTTGTACCTCGGGCGCAGCTTCACGTCGACGACGATCTTGGCGACGTACTCGCCGATGAGGCCCAGGGCCATCAGGATGCAGCCGCCGATGAACCACACGGAGAGCATCAGCGACACCCATCCGCTGACGTTGCGGCCTGCGTACATGCACCACAGCACCCAGGCGGCCACGCCAAGAGCCACGAGAACAAACAGCAGCCCGAAGGCGGAAACCAGGCGAATGGGCTTCACGCTGACCGACGTGATGCCGCTGACAGCCAGCACCGCCATCTTTCCCAGGGTGTACTTGGTCTCGCCGACCTCGCGCCGCCGCCGCTCGTAGCTGACCGTCGCCGACGGAAAGCCTAATTGCGTCACGATAGCCCGAAGGAAGATGGTACGTTCGGCATACCGGCCAAGCTGCGCGATGGCGCGGCTGCCCATCAGACGATATTCAGAATGGTTGTAGATGGTATGGGCACCCAGCCAGTCCATCACCCGGTAGAACCCCTGTGCTGTCCACCGCTTGAACAACGTGTCGCAGCTACGGTCACTCCGCACGCCATAGACTATCTCGTAGCCCTCGCGGTAGCGGCGCACCATCTCAGGTATCACGCCGATATCGTCCTGCAGGTCGGCATCAGCGGTCACCACGCAGTCGGCCCTGCCCACCGAGGCTTCCAGCCCGGCCAACATAGCATTCTGCTGCCCGGCGTTGCGGCCGAGGTGCAGCCCGCCGTTTCGCGGGCTGAACTCATGCCGTCGGCAGATGACATCCCACGTCCCGTCCGTCGAACCGTCATCGACATAGACGATGCGGCTGTCGGGTGACACAAGCCCGTCGCCCGACATCGCCGTCAGCAGCTCTTCGAACCGCGGCATCGACAGCGGCAGCATCGCGGCTTCGTTATAGCAAGGCACGACAATCCATAGCAATGGTACTTCCATACATCTCACCTCTTACCTCTCGCCTCATAAATAATAGTCGTCCGCCAGTGTCCCTTATAGTCAACGTAGGTCAGCGAGTCGACGGCCTCATAGCCGAACGTCCTGATGTATTCGGTGGTAAGCCCAATCTGACGGCAATTCTCACTGCTGTAGGCAATGACATAGTCGGCACGCCCTGACTCCAGTAGCTCCTGGTGGCCTCTCGCCATCTCACGCGTCATGCCCACTTGTTTGCTCCAGTACTTGCCGGCTGGCAGCGCCTCTGACTGTATGCCAAAGCCGAACTCACCGGCCACCAGGTTCATGATGCGGGGCTTCTCTCCTTGGATGCAGCGCGACAGGTGCTCAAAGCTGTCGCGGCCCTGATTGGCCACCCACTTCGTCGTAGGCCGCTTGTAGCTGTGTGAACGCACGTTCTCACTCACGCCCCATGCTAAGACGACAGCTGCCGCCATCGCCAGGTTCCACGTCCGGACGGGCTTTCTCAGTAGGCTTATCATATAGATAAGCAGATACAGCAGGAAGATGTAGCAGGCCGCATAATAGTAGTTCATATTGTGGCGGGTACACACCAGGAAGAAAAACAGGCTCACCGCAAGGGGCACAAAGCGGTAGTGGGGCAGCTGCCGGCTCAGCAGCCAGCCGCCTACCGAAGTCAGCAGCAACAGCGCAAGCGACTGCGGCGTACTCCACTGCTCCTCTATCTCTGTCAGCAGCGAACTCATGAATCCCTCCTCCGACGACACCGTCTGGAAAGTATTGACAAAATATTCATCAATGAATGCCGACCACGCCCCCACGACAACCAGCCACACGACGAACGGCGTCGCTACAACCGCCATACCGCACAATGCCCACTTCAATAGCCCGTACTCCTGCTTCTCCCATATCAGGTACCACAGCGCAATGACAATCATCGAGGCCTGCATCACAGCAATGCTCCATTTGATCATTACCAGCGCCATGAAGCACCCGCCCAGCACCAGTCCCGTCCGGGCCACCGTGCCCACCGGTTCTCCACCAGTCCGCTGTGCAGCGGTGCTGCCGCTGCTATACAGCAGTCGGAACAGGTAATATACCGACACGGCCACCGGCAGGTTGCACAAATCCTCGGCTCGCATCTCGTAGTGGAACCACGGCAGGAAATAGGCCAGCGGCATCAGCATTGTCACCAACAGCGACTTATTGTCATCCTGCAGGAGCAGCCGCGCCGTCCGGTAGTTATAATAAAAGGTACCCGCATACGCAAGGCAGCTCAGTATCCACACACCCACATAGTTGCGGGGACTCAGCAGGTAGCCGATGCCGTAGATGAGCCATAGCAGCGGCCCTTTCGAGTCGGTGAAGTCAACGTAGGGCGTCAGCCCGTTCATCACGGCCTTGCCGCACATGAAGAACCACGCCGAGTCGTTGTGGCCGTACACCCCGTGCAGCGGAGAGTCTATCGATACTAACAGGAGTACTGCCGTAGTCCAGACCAGCATCAGAAACATGTTCACACATTGCTTTCCAAGGAAGGGACTCCTATTTTGTTCTGTCATGATACTCTTTGTTTTACTGGGGTAGCGTAATCATGCTGCCCGGGCTGAAATCGGTGTCCTCGCCAAAGGATCCCAGGATGCTTCCCTCCCACTGGTAGGGATAATAGGTGTCGCCGGTGACTGCAACAACATACAGCATATTGTACTGGGCAGATACCACAGGTATGAACATGTTTGTATTCTCATCCGAGGGGTAGCTTGTACCCAAATTGATGCGCAGCGAGTCGCCAGCAATAAAGATGGAGTTGCGCTCAAGCTGGGTGTCGTCCTCAAGCACAGCTTCGAAGGTGCCGTTAAGTACCTGTTCGTCCCCGCCATAGTGCTTAACGCCGCCTAAATCTACGAAACGGTGCGTACACAGTACGATAGCCCTCGTTCCTGAAGGTAATGCCGATACAGGAACCTTCAGAAGGGCCGTAAGCCCCTTGAATGTGGCAGTCAGGCAACCGCCGGTACCAAGGCTGACGATAGCCCAGTAGGGCACAGGCTTCCTGCAAGCTCCTTCGGGAGCGGCAACTTCGGCCAAGGTATAGACGGCTGGGATTCCCGTGACAATTTTCATCTTACCGTCGTCGGTCGATGAAGTACCGTAGTTATAGCGGTGGGCTGTGACAGCATAAAGCTGGCCTAACTCACCGTGGCCCATGTTGTCCTCAGCAAGAGTGAATTGGCCTGTTGGCGTGCCGGCACCACTACTGAGTACATACTTGTTCTGCCGGACGGACATCAGGCTTAGAACGCTGACAGTGTCGTCCTTGGTCCATACGCTGCCGGTTGTGTCGTCAAGGTGACATTCCATACGTGTGCTGTCTGTAACCATCGGCTGAGGCTCAGGTTCCGGCTGAGGCACTACTGGATCCATGTTGTCATCATTGCTGCTACATGCCGTCAGCATGCTGACAGTCAGGATGAGGAGCCATATTTTTGAGAATCTTATCATAGTTGATAGAAATTATTCAAATGTAAGAGGGTGCGCACCCTCATAAGTTGCGCACCCTCCGGGAGTTTGTAATCAAAAAAGATTAATACTTGCAGTACTTGTTGAAGCCATTGTACTGGTCGCCACGCTGAACCTTCACGCCGTCCTTGTAGTAGAGGCCGCTGTTGCTGGCCCAACCAACGTTCGAGTCGTTCGAGTCACCCCAGTAGTACATATTGGGAATGATTGTAGTGTGGTCACGGTCTCTATGGTTCGGGTAGAGAACAGCCTTCTTCATGGCATCGTCCAACTTGTTGGTAACGTGCAATTCGGGAGTCCAGTAGTCAATCTTAGCATCCTGATAGCCGAGGATGTTACCGAAGGTACCAAGCTTGTTCCAGTCTGTGCTGGTAGCGAACCAGCTCTCGTCCTTAGTATTCTCATACTTCACGATGTCAACGTCAACCTCTGCACCATACTTCTTGTCGCTTGAATACTGCCACTTCTGTGTGTAGACATACATTTCGGGGTTGTTCTTACCGACAATACCACCTACTGCGTAGGCACTTGCCAGGGTAGCTACATCAATGTCGAGTGTATATGCATACTGCTCGGGGGTGTAACTATCTCCTCTGTTGTTCTTGGAGCTGAGATTCACATCCTTATTACCGAAATAGCTCTTACCATTCAGCAGTACGGCTGCAGCACCACCTGCGTAACCATTTTCAGACTTGATGGTTCCGACATTAACCTTGCCATCCAGTACAGTCAGCTTCTTGCCTTCAGTGAAGACATTGCTGACACCGATAAGACCGGCAGCTACTTGATTATTGGCATAAATCTGACCAGATACATTCACCTCGTTACCATCAACGAAAGCATGGCCACCTGTGCCAAGGATACCAATCTGACCGGATGCAAAGCTGCTGCCATTAGCCATGATGTTCGTAATGGTAGCTTTGTTGTTCAGATTCCTTGCAGCCTCCTTAGAATAGAGAGCACCTACAGAACCACCAACGGTGCCACGCTCATATGACTCCAGCAAAGCAGTCTTCACCTCGTTGTCCTGGATACGGGTATATTTTTGTGAACTTGACACAGCAGCAAGACCACCAATGAACGAACCGTTACCAGAAATCTCGTTGTCAACATCGACCTTCGAATTCATAATAATAATGTTATCTGCAGATTCAATGTTACCAGCAACACCACCAGCGCAAGAAATAATCTGAGTGCCGGCAATCGGAGCTACTGCATCAAACTGATCCCAATCCTCGAAATCGAAGAACTGATATTCACCGTTTGTAAACGCCTGCTCCGGCAGAATCGGGTGCGTGGTACCGTTCAGGATATCGTAAGCTACCTGATAATAGTCCTTAGACAGACCGTCAGCAGCAATCTTGTCGCGAACCTTCACATTTGCGTTTTTGATAGATGAAGCTCCTGAAGTACTCAGTCCGCCAATCACACCACCGGCACAAGAACCCTCGGTGTAAATCTGGTTCGTAGGATCGGTAGCGGTAGGATCGTCGAACTTGATGGTGGTATTGAGAATATCGGCTTTTCCTTCAACAACGGCATAGCCAATCAGACCGCCTACCAGGCTCTTCTTCGAAATCACGTAGCCGCTGGCAAGAGGCTGATAATCATTGTCACCAACACCAGTTACCTCATTGTCTTTGGCCAACAGCTCCTTAGTCTCGATAGCACCTGCCATACCGCCGACACCGAAACCGTTAACGTCAATCTTCACCTCACCAATGATGTTGTTCTTGAACTGTGCCTTATCGTTATTCACATAGCCAACAATAGAACCAATGTGGTCGATGGGGGCGTCAGTCTTCAGGTAAACGTCGTTCAGGTCGATGTTCTCAACAAGGCTCTCAGTATTGTTAATCGAGCGGAACAGACCCAGGTTCTCCTCCAGGTTCATCTTGCGTGCCGGGCCGCAGCTGGTGCAGCAGTGGTGCGGGTCAACGAAGGTGGCGTCGTTGGTGTCAAGGGTCATGTTCTGCAGCGAAACGCCATTACCGTTGAACTTAAAGTTATCTACTGTAACCTCTGCACCAATCCAGGGATACTCAGAATCGCCAAGCCACATCTCTGTCACGAGCGTGGGTATCTCGTACTCGCCTTCAGTATAGGTGCTGGGGGCTCCTTCACCCACACTTGCCAACTGGGCAACGGTCCAGACTTCCTTCTGGTCGTATCCATTCTCGAGAGCATATTCACTCAGGGCTGCGCCAGTCCAGTACGACTGAATGTCAACATTGTTCAGGTTAGGATTCTGGGTGGTTGCATCTGGATGAACTTTAAGCGTCTTGAAAGCTGCACTACCCGTGGTAAGGATGAAGCGCTCCTGACGCGAAGTCGGCATCATGTAAATGTCTTCTATCAGGGCATCGCTGATACGGATGGCAATGCCGTTAACGGTGGTGACAGTCAGCTTTTCAGTTTCGGCCTCCTCCTGGCCACCGCTGTAGAAATAGACATCACCCACGGAACCCTCGGCAATCTCTACACTTCCCATACCGGTCTTCACGATGACGCTGGCATCCTTGTAGTTCTGCAGCACGCGGCTGTCGTTGAATGCTACGTCGTGGCCGGACACAAACTTCGTGCTGGCTGCCAGCACCTTGATATTAGCCAGACCGTTTGCCTTGTCAATCGTACCGATTTCAACGTTGGATGTCGGAGTGTCAATATTGACATCTTCATCATATTCGCTTGGAAGGTTCACCTCAATGGTACGCTCTGCGGCGTCCGGATTGCGGTTGTAGAGCACTGGCTTCCAAAGGTACTGAGCATTAGGGCCATAAGGACTGAGGGGATCGTAGTCGGCATTGGGCAGATAGGATGCCTCCACAATCTGGAAACCGTCGCCATCGTCACCATCAATCTTTTCAATGTTCAGGACTACGTTGTTCTTTACGAATTCATCCTCAATGTAGATTTTATCCTCTGCATCGTCGCCCGAAAGATTGAGTTCCTTAACGTTGACAATAGCGGTGTGCATACCGTCGGCAGCTTCCCTGATAATCTCAGAGAGCTCACGGCAATTTACCTCATCAGGAACTTCTACATTCTTCTGCATCAGGTCGGTGATGCCGCTACGGTCGAAGTATTTGTCACTGTAGCAGGCAAGCTCCTTGCCAACCCAGCAGTAGCTGAATCTCGAGTCTTCAGTAACAGCCAGCACGCGAAGGTTCTTGTAGGTGTTGACCAGAATGGGCACCCAGAAAACCTGGTCGGTGTTCTGCTCGACTTCCACAGCCTGACCGCGCGGGTCAACCTCAAGGTAACGCTGAATCTCTGCAAGGTCGATACGCAGGGTATCAGAATACACCAGACGGTTCTGCTCGTCAACGTGCAGGAAGCAACCTTCCTCAAGCACGGTGTTCACTGTTCCGGAAAGAGCCTCGCTGGCACCACCGGTGGTAAAGGGAATTGCAGACCAGTCGGCAGGAGCATCGGGATTTCCTGACGAAATAGATTCTTCGGTAGGAGCCTTCCACACTTTGTCATCAGTTGGCAGCTTGGAAGCCAGCTGGTAGCCGTCTTCACCATGGGTGGTCAGCACGATAGCCTTCGTGCCGGTGGGAATGTCAGCCAGATCAACGCGCAGGTAGTGAACCAGTGCCTTGAAACCCACGGTCAGGTCGTACAGCTTGTTGCCATCGGCGTCAGTACCCTTTTCTTCCTCGGTAGCCTCACCCCAGAAAGGAGCAGGGAACTTGTAGATGCCTTCGCCCATCATCTCCTCGTTCACCGAGTAGCTGGACGGAATGGTCATCGTCAACAGGGCATTGCCTGATTCGTCAGCTGCAGAAACAGCATAAACCATCGAGGCGTCAGTCACGGCATACTTCTTACCAGTAAGAGTGGTAGCCGACGTAGCGGTGAACGTACCTGTTTGGGTGCCGGCACCATCTACCAGGTTGTAAGCGTGGTAGGTCAGGGCGTCAAGCGTAAACACGCGAGCCTTGTCACCCTCAGTCCACACAACTCTGTCCGACAGGTAACCAGTGGGCTCGAACATACCGGTACGGGTGGTCTTCTCCCCACCAATAGTACCGAACAGTTGGGCCTTGTCGGCACGGAACTGTGCGCCGACATTCAGGTCATCCTGCGAGCAGCTTGCCATCAATGCTGCCAAGGCAGCAAAAGCAAACACTTTTGAAAATTTTTTCATACTCTTAAAAATTTGGGTTAATAAAAAAAGTTAACTTTAAATAGGGTTATTCCTCTTCAAACTCGATTCCCTCAATTTCGCGGGCTCCTCTGTGTCCAGGTTCAAAAGTTGTAACAAGGAGTTGATCCTCAACACCAAGTTCTACTACCTCTGCAACAGGGGTTTCATACCTTTTCAAGTCTTTCTTGTTCATGATGTTTGTTAAATTTTTAAGTTGTTAATAAAGTGAATTGTCAATTCTTATCCATACGCGCGCCCACAATATAGCACGGGCTAATTGTCAGCGGGAAAGGCGGTTTTTGATGAATTTTGAGGGCAAAAAAGCCTCGGAAATGGCGTTTTTTGGCCTTGCTGCCCCAAAAATGTCGCGTCACCCTGCCGATTTTTGCCCGGAAGTGTAGAAAAATCTCCTCATTTTGGCACTTTTGTTACTCGTTTGTTACCCGTTTGTTACTCGTTTGTTACCCGTTTGTCGTTCATTTGTTCCCTGTACTTTTCACTATTTGTTCTGTCACCGTCACTACGCCCCCCTCCGAGTTTCAGTAGGGTAAACCGGGAGTTTAGGTAGGGTAAACCCTGGGTTTAAGTAGGGTAAACTCCGAGTGACAGCCGGGTGAGTCCATTGATGTGCTCTACATGAAAATGTTTGAAAAGTACATTCACCATCACTATTGAAATATTATTTGCTGATATACAGATAGTTAATAATTGATTTACTTTCACTATACTGTCACTTGCCGTCACTATTTAGTGAAGGCTATTAGGAGCATAAACCAATGACTTTTGGTGAAAAAGTCGGTGACTTTTCAAGCAAAAGTCACCGACTTAATGACGTGAAGTGACGGATTAGTGAATGTAGAATTGATTTGCTTTCACTTATAAACATTTATTTTTCAAGTAGATAAATAAGAAAGTGACAAAGTGAAAGCAGAAATTGAAAAATATATGTAGTATGCGTCCAACGCCCTGCAAGGGCAAAAGCAACAATGTTACAGGTACCCAGGGTTAAGTGCTTTTGGCCTTTCAGGCCGTTTCGACCCACCTTCTTGCACCCAGGGCTATGCACTGGGCTGGAGGCTTTCTGGCCTTTCAGGCCGGTTTTTTCTTAAAAAAAGCAAAAAAACGCATATATAATAAGGTGTAAGCGAAAAGTTTGCTTACTTTTGCACCCCACAATCGGAAAGATTGAATAATTCAAGAATTGAAATATAGAAGAAAGGTATGCAAAAGAATCTGGTTATCGTAGAGTCACCTGCCAAGGCGAAGACTATTGAGAAGTTCCTGGGCAAGGACTTCAAGGTGATGTCGAGCTACGGTCACATCCGTGACTTGAAGAAGAAGGAACTAAGTATAGACGAGAAGTCGTTGGAACCCGAATACGAAATTCCCGAGGAGAAGAAGAAACTGGTCAGCGAACTGAAGAAGCTGTCGAAGCAGGCCGAGAAGGTGTGGTTAGCATCCGATGAAGACCGTGAGGGAGAAGCCATCTCGTGGCACCTGTGCGAGGTGCTGGGCTTGGACGAGGCGAACACCAACCGTATTGTGTTCCACGAAATCACGAAGTCGGCCATTTTGGAGGCTATTGAGCACCCACGCCACTTGGACATGAACCTGGTGAACGCCCAGCAAGCCCGCCGCGTGCTCGACCGTCTGGTAGGCTTCAAGCTGTCGCCCGTGTTGTGGCGCAAGGTGAAGCCCGCTTTGTCGGCAGGCCGCGTGCAAAGCGTTGCCGTCCGTCTGATTGTGGAGCGTGAACGCGAGTTGCAGGCTTTCAAGAGCGAGCCCTACTACAGCGTCGGCGCCATCTTTGCCCTGACCAACGCCGACGGTTCGCAGTCGGAAGTGAAGGCTACGCTGAACACCCGCCTGAAGACCCACGAGGAAGTGCTGCAACTGCTGGAACAATGCAAGGAGGCCACCTTCACCGTGACAAGCGTACAGAAGAAGCCCACGAAGCGCTCCCCCGCCCCACCCTTCACCACCTCAACCCTACAGCAGGAAGCCGCCCGCAAGTTAGGCTTTACTGTCAGCCAGACGATGATGGTGGCACAGCATCTCTACGAGAACGGACGAATCACCTATATGCGTACCGACTCCGTCAACCTGTCGAAGCTCTGCTTGGGTGCCTCGAAAGAGGAGATTACGGAGCTCTACGGTGCCGAGTACTCCAATCCCCGCCAGTATCACACCAGCTCGAAGGGTGCCCAGGAGGCTCACGAAGCCATCCGCCCCACCTATATGGACAAGGCCACCATCGAGGGTACTGCCCAGGAGAAGAAGCTCTATGAGCTCATCTGGAAACGCACCATTGCCTCGCAGATGGCCGATGCCGAGATAGAAAGAACGACGGCAGAAATTGCCATTAACTATTCGCCATCGAACATTGGACAGTCACCATTGGCCATCGACCATTCATTCGTTGCACAGGGTGAAGTGGTGAAATTCGACGGTTTCCTGAAAGTCTATCGTGAATCAAGCGACGACGAAGAGCAGCAAGACGAGTTCGGTCACGTGTTGCCGCCATTACAGTCGGGCCAGCAGCTGACCCGCCGCGAAATCTCGGCTACCGAGCGCTTCAGCTTAGGTCCCCAGCGTTATACCGAAGCCTCGCTTGTGCACAAGCTCGAGGAGTTAGGCATCGGCCGCCCGTCGACCTACGCCCCCACCATCTCGACCATCCAGCAGCGTGAATACGTTCAGAAAGGTGACAAGAAAGGCGAGGAGCGCCCCTATACCGTTGACATTCTGAAGGGCAAGCAGATAACCCAGAAAGTGCGCAAGGAGGTGGTAAACTCGGACAAGGGCAAACTGATGCCCACTGACATCGGCATTGTGGTCAACGACTACCTTATGAAGAACTTCCCCGGCATTATGGACTACAACTTCACCGCCAAGGTGGAGCAGGACTTCGACCGCATAGCCGAAGGCGACGAGGCCTGGACCAAGATGATGAAGACCTTCGACCGCAATTTCGAGCCCACCGTCGAGAAGGCCATGAACAGCCGCAACGAGCACAAGGCCGGTGAGCGAGAGCTGGGCACCGACCCCAAGAGCGGCAAGCCCGTATTTGTGAAAATAGGCCGCTTTGGTCCTGTGGTGCAGATAGGCTCGGCCGTCGACTCGGAGAAGCCCCAGTTTGCCCAGTTGCCCAAGCACCTGAGCCTGGAAACGCTGACGCTCGACGAAGCCCTCGAACTGTTCAAGCTGCCTCGTGAGATAGGCAAGTACGAAGAACTGCCCGTCACCATCGGCGCAGGCCGCTTCGGCCCTTACGTGCTGCACGACGGCAAATACACCTCGCTGCCCAAGGGTGCCGACCCGATGGCCATTACCCTTGGCGAGGCCATCGAGCTGATTGAGGAAAAGCGCAAGCAGGAGACCCAGAAACACATCAAGATATTCCTTGAAGACGACAAGCTCGAAATCCTGAACGGTCGCTACGGCCCCTACATGGTGTACGACGGCAAGAACTACCGTCTGCCGAAGAACCTGCACGAGAAGGCTGCCCAGCTGTCGTACGAGGAATGCATGAAAATCATCAATAAGAATTAAGCATTGAAGAGGATTGTTCTGATAGGCTATATGGGGTCGGGCAAGACCACCGTTGGCAGGGCATTAGCCAAGGAAATAGGGATGCCGTTCTACGACCTGGACTGGTACATCGAAAGCCGCATGCGCAAGAAGATAAGCCAGATCTTTGCCGAACGGGGTGAAGAGGGCTTCCGCAAGATAGAGTGCAACATGCTGCACGAGGTGGCCGAGTTTGAGGACGTGGTCATCAGCTGTGGCGGCGGCACGCCCTGCTTCTTCGACAACATAGACTACCTGAACCAGCAGGCCCTGGTAGTCTATCTGCGCTGTGAGCCCGAAGTGCTGCACAAGCACCTGCTCATGGGCAAGGGAGACCGTCCGCTGCTGAAAGGCAAGACCCCCGACGAGCTGATAACATTCATTCGCCAGCAGTTAGAGTCGCGCGAACCTTATTATAATAAGGCGCGCTACACTTTGGACGTCAGCCTGATGGACAATACCGAGAAAATAAAGATAACTATCGAAAAACTGAGGGAACTACTAAACCTGGAAGCATTATGAAGAAATGGACCATTGAAGACGCCCGCGAACTTTACAACATTGGCGGTTGGGGCACCTCCTATTTCGGCATCAACGACGAGGGCAACGTCTACGTCACGCCGTGTAAAGACTCTGTGCAGATAGACCTGCGCGAAGTGATGGACGAACTGGCACTACGTGACGTCACGGCACCCGTGCTGCTCAGGTTTCCCGATATTCTGGACAACCGCATCGAAAAGACTTGGAGCTGTTTCAAGAAAGCGGCCAAGGAGTATGATTACAAAGGCGAGAACTACGTGATTTACCCCATCAAGGTGAACCAGATGCAACCCGTAGTAGAGGAGATTATCTCGCACGGCCGTAAGTTCAACCTCGGACTGGAGGCCGGCTCGAAGCCCGAGCTTCATGCCGTCATCGCCATGCAATGCCAGAGCGACTCGGTCATCGTCTGCAACGGCTACAAAGACCAGTCGTACATTGAACTGGCCCTGCTGGCGCAGAAGATGGGGAAGCGCATCTTCATCGTTGTGGAGAAGCTGAACGAGCTGGACATCATTGCCAAGATTGCCAAGAAGTTAGACGTGCGTCCCAACATCGGCATCCGCATCAAGTTAGCCAGCAGCGGCAGCGGCAAATGGGAGGAGAGCGGCGGCGACGCCTCGAAGTTCGGACTGACGAGTGCCGAGCTGTTAGAGGCACTTGACATGCTCGACAAGAAGGACATGCGCGACTGCCTGAAGCTCATTCACTTCCACATCGGCAGCCAGATTACGAAGATACGCCGCATCCAGACGGCCCTGCGTGAGGCTTCGCAGTTCTACATCCAACTGCACAAGATGGGCTACGGCGTGGAGTTCGTCGACTGTGGCGGCGGATTGGGTGTCGACTACGACGGTACCCGTTCACCATCGAGTGAAAGCTCGGTCAACTACTCCATCCAGGAGTATGTCAACGACTGCATCTACACCTTCGTCGAGGCAGCCAACAAGAACAGTCTCCCCCACCCCAACATTATCACCGAGAGCGGCCGCTCGTTAGCCGCCCACCACTCGGTGCTGGTCATCAACGTACTGGAGACTGCCTCGCTGCCCGAGATGCCCGAGGAGTTCGAACCGGAAGAGAACTCCCACCAACTGGTGAAAGACCTGTACGAGATATGGGACAACCTGTCTCCGCGTAACGTACTGGAAGACTGGCACGACGCCGAGCAGATACGTGAAGAGGTGCTCGACCTCTTTTCCCACGGCATTGTGGACCTGAAGACGAGGGCCGAGATTGAGGCCATGTACTGGAGCGTCTGCCACGAGATACACGCCTTGGCCAAGACGCTGAAGCATGTGCCCGAGGAGCTGATGAGCATCGATAAACTGTTGGCCGACAAGTACTTCTGCAACTTCTCGCTGTTCCAGAGCCTGAGCGACTCGTGGGCCATCGACCAAGTATTCCCCATTATGCCCATCCAGCGACTGAACGAACGCCCGACCCGCAATGCCACCATTCAGGACATCACCTGCGACTCGGACGGCAAGATAGCCAACTTTGTGACCAACCGCCACAACTCGCACTCGCTGCCAGTACACACCCTGAAACGGAACGAGGCCTACTACCTCGGCGTGTTCCTTGTAGGAGCCTATCAGGAAATACTCGGCGACATGCACAACCTGTTCGGCGACACCACGGCAGTTCATATTTCCGTAAAGGACGGCAAGTACCACATCGACCAGATTATTGACGGTGAGACGGTGGAAGAAGTGCTGGAGTACGTGCAGTACAACCCGAAGAAGCTGGTGCGCCAGTTGGAAATCTGGGTGACCAAGAGCGTGAAGGAAGGCAAAATCTCGCTGGAAGAAGGCAAGGAGTTTCTGTCGACCTACCGCTCGGGACTGTACGGATATACCTATTTGGAGTAATATTTATAAATAATGTATATAAGCCTATGAAACGGATGATACTTTTGATGGCAGCACTTGCTGTGCTGCTGGTGCCGGCGGAAGCGGCAAAGAAAGCAAAGAAGGCGGTACAGACTGACCGCGAGTACTGGACGGAACAGGCCTACAAGATGGCACAGCCAGTTCTGGAAAACATGGCCAAGGGTGAACTGCAGAAGAACATGAAGACGGAGTTCAGCCCTTCGTTCGACAACCGCAACCGAAAGGTGGTGTACATGGAGACCTTCGGGCGCCTGATGGCGGGCATTGCTCCGTGGCTGGCATTGCCCGACGACGAGACGGCTGAGGGACAGCAAAGAAAGCAGCTGCGCGAGTGGGCATTAGCCTCGTACAAGAACAGTGTGGACCCCCAGTCGCCCGACTATCTGGTTTGGGGAGCATCGGGACAGAACCTTGTTGACGCTGCCTACATTGCCGAATCATTCATCCGTGCCTACGACCAGCTGTGGGTACCGTTGGACCAGACGACGAAAGACCGCTACATCACGGAGTTCAAGAAACTAAGAAGCATCGAACCACCTTACACCAACTGGTTCCTCTTCTCAAGTATCATTGAGAGTTTCATCGCCAAGGCCGTAGGACTGAGGGAGTACGATGACTTCCGTGTGATGATGACCATCCGCAAGGTGGAGGAATGGTATATTGGCGACGGCTGGTATGCTGACGGTCCCGTCTTCGCCTTCGACTATTATTCGAGCTACGTGTTCCACGCCATGTACCTGGAGACGCTGCAGAACATGCTGGATGCCAAGGCCAACACCCGTTTGGAGTATCAGAAATACTACGACCGCGCCCTGAAGCGGGCACAGAAGTTCTCCATTATCCTGGAGCGCTTCATCTCACCCGAAGGAACGTTCCCCGTCATCGGCCGCTCCACCCCCTACCGTCTGGCCGCCATGCAGCCGCTGGCCTTGATGGCATGGTACCAGAAGCTGCCGAAAGACCTGACGAACGGACAGGTACGTGCCGCCCTCACCGCCGTCATGCACCGTATGTTCGACTACCAGCAGAACTATAATGACGCAGGCTACCTGACCATCGGCTTCTGTGGACACCAGCCCGAAACAGCCGACTGGTACACCAACAACGGTTCACTCTACATGACCAGCCTCGCCTTCATGCCCCTCGGTCTGCCCGCCGACCACGCGTTCTGGACAACGCCGTCGGAGCCGTGGACGCAGGTTAAGGCATGGGGTGGCCAGCCCTTCCCGAAAGACCATCGCTGGGCTGACGACATCCAGACAAGAGACAGGTGGTGAGGACCTACAGGTAAAAGACCGACTCTGGCCCCATATTGAACAGCAGGTCTACGATGCTGAGGTTTGGCAGAAAGCCGTGCTTCGCTTCGTAGACCTGATAGTATCTGCGCGGTTGAAAGTCGGGGTCGGGTGCCGGGTGCTTGGGATTGATGGCTTCACGGTAATCGGAGGCATAGTCGCTGACATACTTCTCGGTAAAGCGCACAACGGGGCTAATGTCGAGCAGCTCGCACAGCTTTTCGCGGATGGCCTCGTTGAAGTCGAACAGGAACGTCCAGCGCTTCTCAAAGAATGGGTGCAAATCGTCTTCGTAATACTCAAAGAACGGTGACTCGCCGTATGCCGACTGTAGCGCATTCCAATGCAGGTGACGCCAGTTGCCGTGGTCGCTGATACGGATGTCCTTGATACGTTGAACGTTGAACGTTGAACGTTGAACGTTGCTCGTGGGATGTTCAATGGGAATGGAGAGGGTCTGAGTGCCCTGAGTGGTGGCAATAATGCAGCGGCTGCGGTAGGTCTGCTTGACGAAGTGCTCGTGCTGTTCTATCCATGCCTCATCGGCACGATAAAGCTTCTGGTACCATTGTATTGGTCCGAAATAAGTCGTGGAGAGCAGCACAGCATTCATAGCGGCATCAGGAATCGGCTGGATTCATAACCATCCCAGAAAGGACGGGCAGGATTATGGCTGAAGACATTAAGCACCACACGTCCGATAATCTGCTCCTCGCGGATAAGTCCTACATGGTCCAGGTGGTAATAGTCGTGGCGGGCACAGCTCACCTTGCCAGGCACAACGACCATACGCTCCTGCCACAGAATAGTGTCGCCAGGCAGGGCCGTACAACACCCTATCATGACATTACCCACGGAGTCGTCGACGGCTATCCAGTCGCCCTTCTTCACAGTCTGGCGACACAGCCGTCCGTAAGAGAACAGCCCCCCACCTCCCGTCCGCAACCCATACGACCATCGGTTCACCATCACCCTGTCACCAGCCTGGAACTTAGGCTCCAACGTGGAACCCGGCACGGTGTAGATGGTAAAGACCAGCGCTCTGAACATCAGCATAATGATAAAAGCCACGCCAAGCGCTATGATGAACTTCAGCGTACTGCGCACTGTTCAGTATGTTGCGATGTTATCGCAACAATCATTAGGTTTCACTTGATGCTATCCACAAAACGGAAGAGGCGGTGCCAGCGGATGCCCTTCAGACCATGACGGTCGGGGTCGCTGCTCCACCAAATGAAGATGGGCTTGCCGACAATATGGTCCTCGGGCACAAAGCCCCAGTAGCGCGAGTCGGCGGAGTTGTGGCGGTTGTCGCCCTGCATCCAGTAGTAATCCATCTTAAAGGTGTACTCGTTGGTCTCCTTGCCATTGATGAAAATCTTACCGTCGCGTACCTCTAACTCATTGCCCTCGTAAGCCCGGATGGGGCGTTCATAGACGGGCAGATTGTCGAGCGTCAGTTTCAGCGTCTCGCCCTTCTTGGGAATCCAGATGGGGCCGTAGTTGTCGCGTGTCCAGTGCTTATTGCCGTTCAGCGGATAGATGTCCCACTCGTCGGCTTCCGTATTCAGCGTAATGTTCTCTACCAGGTCCTTCCGGGCACCGAGCACATCGACGGCATGCTGCGTCATTGGCATGTAACCCAACTGATTCAGACTCATCAGGTCCTCCATCGAGATTGACAATTCCTGCATCAAGTCATCAGGAATTCCCTGCTTGAGTTTCATGCGATAGGTATACTGCACATTCTCGGGTTCCTTGTTCGGCTTACCGTCCAGATAAACGATGCGGTTCTTGATTTCCAAAGTCTGTCCAGGCAGACCAACACAACGCTTGACATAGTTCTCACGACGGTCAGCGGGACGGGTTATGATTTCACCAAACTCTGCCGGGTTGTCGACAATATACTGTCGACCAGCCTGATAGATGGTCTGGTAGAACTTGCGGCGAGTCTCGTTGTCAAGCGAATCGGGATTGGGGCGTTGAGGATAGATACGATAGCCCAAATCGTAACAGGTACGGTAGAAGTCCATAGCCTGATACTGGGGTGACGAGCAGAGGGTATCACCCGAAGGATAGTTGAAGACGACAATGTCGTTCAGTTCAACCTTCCCAATGCCTTTCACGCGGCGGTAGTCCCAATGGGGCCATTCGATGTACGATTTGCACTCCACAACAGGCAACGTATGCTGCGTCAGCGGCATGGTCAGCGGTGTCTCAGGGATGCGCGGGCCATAGCTCACCTTACTGACAAAAAGGTAGTCGCCCGTCAGCAGCGACTTCTCCAAACTGCTCGATGGAATCACGTAATTCTGGAAGAAGAACAGGTTGATGAAGTAGACGGCCACCAGTGCGAACACTAAGGCATCGACCCACGACATGACCCACTTGACGGGGCCTTCCTCTTCCTTCCACCACTGCCACTTTATTTTCTTGGAGATATAGACATCGTAGATGAATGGTACGACCAACAGGCCCCACCACGACTTCACCCAGTAGAGGAAGAGCAGGTAGAGCACCAGCACGACGATAAACTTCAGCCACTGCTTCTTGGGATTCAGCTTCTCTTTCTTTTTCATTGCTTTTTGAGGTTTCACATGAGTTTGACGCAACACATCACAGAATAGTTGCGGATAGGGGTCAATTTAAACTCCTTTATGTATACTGTTAAAATTTGAACATGTCTGAGATGGTCAACAGTCCCTCATGCTCTTTTGTATATTCCGCAGCCAACACGGCACCGAGGGCAAAGCCCTTGCGAGAATGTGCATCGTGGCTGATGGTGATAAGGTCGGCATCCGAATCGTAGCGGATAGTGTGGATGCCGGGCACCTCGCCCCGTCGAATGTGGTCGACGCGCAACAGCTTCGGATCGGTAGTATCCTCGGCCCACGCCTCCTTGCGGTCTATTTCGGCCACAATCTCCTCGGCCAGCGTGATGGCTGTGCCGCTGGGGTGGTCGAGCTTATGCACATGGTGCGTCTCCTCCATCTCAACGTCGTACTGGGGGAACTGGTTCATAATCTTGGCTAAGTAGCGGTTAACGGCCGAGAAGATGGCCACGCCGATACTGAAGTTCGATGCCCAGAACAGCGTCTTTCCATTTGCTGTACACTGTTGGCGCACATCGTCGCCATGCTCCTTCATCCAGCCTGTGCTGCCGCTGACCACCTTCACGCCTTTGGCCCACGCCTTCAGATAATTACCGTATGCCACCTGCGGGGCAGTAAACTCGATGGCCACATCGGCCGATGCAAACTCAGGGCTGTCGAAGTCCTGCTGGTTGTCAATATCAATGATACTTACAATCTCATGACCACGGTCAAGGGCTATCTGTTCTATCATCTTGCCCATCTTGCCGTAGCCGATTAAAGCTATTTTCATAGGTCTGTTCGAATTAATTCGTCTGCAAAGTTACTGTTTTTTGCGGATATATCGTTCAGATTCAACAGAAAATAACACTTTTCTTCACTTTATTACACGCTTACGGCCGTTTTCGATGTAAATGCCCTTGCCTGTCACCTTCGTCACGCGCCGTCCCTGCAAATCAAACAAGTCCCCCTTCATCGTTTGTTGCGACTTAGTCGCAACATGCTCTTTAATTCCCGTCGGGTCGTCCCCCGAACGGTAGCCCCACACCGTGACGCCACTCCGGGTCAGGGCTGTGAAGGCGGCAGTCTTCGTGCTTTTGGGTTCCATGGTCTGTTCCACCATCACGCCTTTGAACACGATACCGCCCAGCGTAAGGGTGATGTACGACTTACCTTCCGTTATCTGCCATTTGCCGCTGCGGCTGCCCGTTATGGTGCCATCGGCATGAAGCACTATTTCCTCGGGAGTAACATACTCCTTCTTGCGGTGATCCAGCCCATACTTGTGGTACAGCAGCTGATAAGTGCCTGGTATGTCGGCAGTAGCTATCTGTTGTGTAGCTGCGATGTCGGCACTGGTCACCGTCTCACCTGTATACTCAAAGGGAGCTGCCACTAACCAGCCGTCCTGATTCTGGAACACCTGGTGTACACGCACCTCATGCCCTTCACCCCGGTCTTGGAAGCGGGTATGATAGACCAGATAGGTACGTCCGTCCTCGGCAGCAATGATGGAATTATGCCCTTGCGAACGCTCTGAATACTTGCCGGTAGCCTGATAGCCCCAATTGCCGTAAGCGCCGAAGATGTTCACGCCACGGGTGTCGCAGCCCGGACCGAAGTTCGTTTTAAACTGTGTGTAGATAGCACTCACGTTGCTGGCATCCCGGTAGGGGCCGTCGGGCTTCTGTGAGCGGAAAACGCGCATCTGGTAGCCGCCGTTGTTGTAGTCGCTGGCATTACCTCCAGCAGTCAAACCGCCATTGGAGATGAACAGGAAGTAATAACCGCCCACATATTCTATATAAGAGCCCTCGCCCGACACGTAGTAGCCGCCAGCAATCTTCGTGCCAAAATAGGGGTCGCTGGTCACGCCGTCGGTATTGCCGCCAGTTGACGGATATTTCACGTCATAGTCGCGCAGTCCGTTTTCCTCGTTAAGCCGCAATATCCAGATGCCACCGCTCCATGAGCCATACGACATCCACAGCCTGCCATCCTCGTCGTAGAACACACAGGGGTCAATGGCATGAGGCCAGCGGCGCCCCCAGTTGTTGCCCACATTGTAACGAGACGGCAGGGCCGACTGTGTGCCGAGTACCAGTTCCAGATCAGTGTTCTTGTAGCTGACGGCAGCGGTCGACGTCACGTTGAAGCCCGAAAACACCACGGGTCCCTGATAGACGTATGGCCCCGTTATCTTGTCAGCCGTCAGCAGTATGATGCTCGAGTTCCACGTTGGCCCGTTGATGCTGAGGTACATGCACCACTTTTCCATCTTCTTGTTGTAGATGACGTCGGGTGCCCACATGTTACCATCAATATTATAACCGCCGCCATAGGCTGCCGACCAGGCATGGACATCGAAATTGCCAAACGCCTTCTCCTCGCCGCCGACGGTCACGCTCTTCGTCATATTGGTAAGGAAAGCCTTATTGTTGGCCACGCCGCTCACCACGTTGCCCTGAGTGTTAACCGTTCCCCAAGGTGCCTGCAGTGAAGCCCAGCTCATCAAGTCCTTCGAACGGGCGACGGCCCGGTGCGAGCCAAAGATATAGTAGTAATTCGACGACGGTTCCCAAACGACGCTTGGGTCGTGTACGCTGACACGCTTCAAGGTGTACGCACTATTGTCAACAGCTACCATCGGCAGTAGCAATAATATAGCAAACAGTATCTTCTTCATATTCATTCTAATAGTTAGTAATTACACTTTATGAGTTTGTCGGCTGCAAAGTTACGAATAATTTTTGAGTAAAAACAGGCCAATGGACTGATTCGAGTGTTTTTTTAACTAAATTTGTTTGCTTAAGTCAGACAAATTGGTTACTTTTGCATTAAGTAATCAAAAGATAAGTCTAAACTGGCATGAAAGAACCTATGAGCATTTGGAAGTTGCTAAGTCATATACTGCGCTATGTCAGACCATACCGCTGGCTGGTGGTAGTGACGTTGGCGCTGACGCTGATAGGTTCGCTGCTGGCCCAGGTCAACGCCATCGTGCTCGACCGTTCTGTAGATGCCATCAACGTGCTCGACCAGCAACCCTCCCTGATGTGGTCAAGTGCCGTACGCATCCTCACCATCATCAGCGCTGTACTGTTAGGCAAGGAGTTGCTGGCAACCGTCGTCAACTTCTTCCGCCGCTACTACGGCGAACGTATGCGCATTCTCGTCAGCCGTGACCTGTCGCTGCAGGTGGTCAGGCATATCCTGACGTTCCGCATGGCTTTCTATACGACATCGGGTAATGAGGCGGGAAGGCTCCAGTCGCGCATCGACAAAGGTGTGACCAGTGTAAGCCGAGCGGTGAACAGCCTTTTCATCGACATTCTGCCGCTGTTTTCCAGTGCCGTACTGGCACTCATACTGATGTTTGCCGCCAACTTCTACGTGGGTTTGGTAGCGCTTTGCATTGTACCTATTTATTTTTATGTCACCTACATCCAAGCCGAGCGCATGAGAGCCGGGCGGCGCGGCATCTTCCAGGGTCAGCAGGCCGTCAGCCAGAGCATTCTGAACATCATTGAGAGCATCACCGTCATCAAGTCGTTCAACCGCGAGCAGATAGAGAGCGGACGGCAGGCCACAATACAGGACGCGGTGACCGACCTACAGCTGTCGACCCGCAAGCAGAGCTACTTCTTCACGGGCCTGAAGGGATTCTTAGAGCAGATAGGTACCGTACTCGTCATCATCCTGACAGCCTACCTCGTACTAATCGACTATCCAGGCATGACCATCGGTAAGATTATGTACCACGTCATGCTCTTTGCCAATGTCAGCGCACCTATCCGCCAGTTGCACCGCATCTACGACGACCTGAACGACGCCCTCATCTACTCCGAGGGGCTTTTTGAGCTGATGGAAGGCGAGGAGGATGTGGAGAATACGGGCAACCACCATCCCGACCACGTGACAGGTTGCTTCGAGCTGCAGCACGTTGACTTCACCTACCCCAACGGCGTGAAGGCCCTGCACGACGTTTCGATGCGCATAGAGCCGGGCAAGATTACGGCACTGGTGGGCATGAGCGGCGCTGGCAAGAGCACCGTCGTCAACCTGCTCGACAAGTTCTACCATACCGACAGCGGCACCATCACCCTCGACGGCACACCCCTCGACCAGTGGGACACCCGCTGGCTGAGAGAACACGTCGGTCTGGTGATGCAGAAGAATCACATCTTCGACGGCACCATCGAGGAGAACATACGCTACGGCAACCCGCAGGCCACCCACGACGACGTAGTGCAGGCTGCCCGTCAAGCCTTCCTCTACGACCAAGTCATGCAACTGCCCGACGGCTTCGAGAGCAGTGCCCTGAGGCTCAGCGGTGGCCAGCAGCAGCGCATCGCCATTGCACGCATGTTCATCAAGAACCCGGCGGTCATCATCCTCGACGAACCCACGGCCAGCCTCGATGCCATTGCCACCGAGCAAATCAAGTCGAGCATCGACGCCATCAAGCGTGGCCGAACCGTCATCATTATCTCCCACAACATTGGCCAGATAGTAGATGCCGACCAGATTTACGTGCTGGAGCAGGGCCGCGTGGTACAGAGCGGTACCCCTGAGGACGTCTACCGGGAGGGCGGACGTTACAAGGAGATATTCGACGCCAGTGCCCGAAGCATGAACGCCGACAAGATAGCAAGCGTGATGGAACATTGAACGTTGAACATTGAATACTAAATATGAGAAGGATAAAAAGATGGATAGGAACGCTGGCGTGTCTGATGGCGCTGATGCTGATGTCATGCGCCGACCAGGATATTCCTGTTAATTCGCAGCACTTCATCAAGCAGTATTTCCCAGGAACGTCTGTCGTGCTTGTGGAGATAGACGACGATGACGATGACAGCGAGATGGAGTACTGCGTATGGCTCAACGACGGCACCAAAGTGGAGTTCGACATGCAAGGCGAGTGGGAACGTGTGGGTCGCAAGAAAACAGGTGTCCCCGTCAAGCTCATCCCGCCGACAATCATCCAGTATGTGAAGGCCAACTACCCGGACGACGTGGTTTCAAAACTCAGCAGGAAGCCCTACGGCTACAAAATAGAACTGTCGAACGATATGGACCTGCGCTTCAACCTGCAAGGACAGTTCATAGAAGTGATAGACTGAACAATAACTCATAACAAATTAGACTATAAATATGAAAAAGACATTTATGCTGATTGTTGCCGTCTGCCTACTGGGCACGACACTTTGGGCTGCATCCGATGAAGGCGGCATGACGGAAAGTGACTCTAAGACAGAGAACTTCAAGTTTATTTTCAAGGGCACGCCCTTCGTAAAGTATACCGACGAGAACGGTGTCATCGTCGTTCCCGCCAACTACTACCACCATAAGTACGAGAAACTGCGTGCCTTCGGCTACAGCGTGCAGTCGTGGACGGGCAGCAACGGCAAGACCTACCTGCCGGATAACATCGTAACGGACACCATCGTCGTCCGCGACACGCTGACGGCTGATGTCATCCTGACACCCAACTACGTGCTGAACGAGGAAGACCTGGGCGACGCCACCGTCATCACCAAGTGGGAGTTCGGACTGCCCGACAGCGTGGCCCTGTTCAGCAACTTCCAGGAGGTGTGCAGTTTTGTCAAGCCGACGTTGTACAACTCTTACTACATTGACATGAACATGAAGATTGACGCCTCGGCCGGCTGGATTGACAACGAGAAGACGGGTCCACAGGGTTATGCCGAGGTAGGCACAGGCACAACCTTCAAGTTGCCCGCCCGTTATGGTACCATCTACCAGATGGTGACAAAGGACAAGCTGTCGGCCACCACCATTGCCGACAGCACGACCTACAAGACCAGCGTTGATGCCGACGGCAACTACGTCGCCACGCTCTTCTACAACGAATCAACGAAAGACTCCGTCTATATTGTCATGGGCGAGGACATCCGCTTAGTGTCCGTCTCTGCCTCCTATCCCGGCGGCGACAACTACCTTTCGTGGACGCCCAACATGAAGACCGACCAAGACACACTCGTCACGGTGGAGAAGACAGAGGGGGCAGGCTGTCTGCTTTACGACGTCTCCGACCTCATTCTCAATGGCGGTCTCAGCGTCGTGGCTGGTACGCCTCGCGACAGTCTCTCAGCACAGATAGAGGTGCCCCAGGAGTTTGACGAGGACAAATTCCTGTCGGTCAGTTTCCAGATGGGCGACGGCTTCTCCTACAAGCACAAGGCTGCCTTTGCTCAGTTGCGCTTAGAGGGAGCCAACAAGTCGGCCAAGGTGAAGATGACACTCTCCGACACAGCGGGCAACATCATCGAGTCGAAACTCTACGAGTATGTCAATGCCGACAGCATACTGCTCGACACGCTGCCCAACCTGCCCAAGCCCAACGATGTATATTTATATGAACGCGTGACCATGAAGCTCTACGTCTACGGCGAGGCCGACTACTACCGGCTCTGCCTGCCAGTTACCTGCAACGGTGAAATCTGCGAGGTGCTGCGCTTCCCTGAGGGTTACAACTTCACGCCCTATATGGCCAAGAGTGAGATTGACCTCGACGGTATCGGCCTGCTGACCGTCGATGCCTACGAAGTGGTGGGTGTCGACGACGATGCACAGCACGTCACGCTGAACGCCATCGAGGAAGTACCTATGGGCGACATCATCATGATTCACTCTGACGAGGCCGGTGCTGTACACAACATCCCGCTGACCAGGGCCGACGACGCCTATGTGCGCAAGAACAACAAGTTATGGGTATCTGACGGCAGCATCCGTGGCGGTCGCGACATCTACCGCTTCAGCAAGGAAGGCAACTCATACGTGTTCAAGCGCTCAGATGCCAACGTAACACTTCCCGACGGCGAGATTTACCTGAGGTACCACAGTGCCACGAATACGGACACCTACTACCTGAGCGAGGAGGATGTTCCCGAGGTCGTTGCCCTGCTGACATTCCGCGACAGCGAGGACAATCGCCAGCTCATCGAGCAGTACAAGGGCAGGACGGTCAAGGAAGTGGTGTTCGACGGCCATACATTCTTCAAGAACCACAAGTGGAACACCCTGTGCCTGCCGTTCGACATTATCGGCGAGAACATCGACCTCTCACCGCTCAGCGGTGCAGACATCTGGGAGCTTGACATTACCGATAAGAAAGACTACTCCGCCCCAACGGGTTTCGACGAAGCTGAGGGCAAGGTAATCCTGAACTTCAAGCCCGCCCGCAACGTAGAGCCGGGCAAGCCCTACCTCTTTGAATGGCGCACGACGGTCAGCGGCGAGATTCAGAATCCCGTCTTTGAGAACGTGACCATCAAGAGTGCCGAAGCCCCCGAACTGACCGTCACCAGTCAGGACGGAAGTGTGCAGTTTGTTGGCACCTATGCTCCTGAGACACTGATACCCAACACCACCGGCAACCTCTACATGGGCAACGATGACAAACTGCTCATCCCCACCGACAACAAAGAGATCAGTCCGTTCAATGCCTACTTCCTTGTCGACATTGGCAACGGTCTCGGAAGACCCGGCGACTCGAGTGTCAAGAAGATTGTGATGAACATCTCTGACGGCGAATACGTGGTGCGTGTCATCAGCATTGACATGCCGGTAGCCATTCAAGACGGTGCATGGCACGACCTGCAGGGCAGAAAGTACACCGACACACCTACACAAAGCGGCATATACATCATGGATGGCCGCAAGATCATGATCAAATAATGGAACTACTATTACACTATACTTGGAAGCACAAGATGCTGCCGCTCCACGAGCTGACGACCACTGACGGGCGGCTGGTGGAAGTCATCGATGCGGGGTTGCACAACCACAACGCTGGCCCCGACTTCTTTAACGCCAAGGTGAAGATTGGCGGCACGTTATGGGTTGGCAACGTCGAGATTCACGACCGTGCCTCGGACTGGTATCAGCATGGGCATGACAAAGACCCACACTATGACAACGTGGTGCTCCACGTCTGCGAGACGATAGACACCGACGTCACCAACTCCTGTGGTCAGTACATCCCGCAGCTACAGCTCAGTGTGCCCCAGCATGTCAGTGAGCACTACGAGGAACTGCTCAAGACCGACCATTATCCACCGTGCTACCGTATCATCCCTGACCTCACGCGGCTGATGGTTCATTCGTGGATGGCTGCCTTACAGACAGAGAGACTGGAACGCAAGACCGAGGACATACGCCGACGGGCCGAGCAGTGCGGAGGTTCGTGGGAGGATGCCTACTTCGTGACGCTGGCCCGCAACTACGGCTTCGGCATCAACAGCGACACCTTCGAGCAATGGGCCTTGAACGTACCGTTGCAAGCCGTGGGCCACCACCGCGACGACCTCTTTCAGGTGGAGGCCATCTTCATGGGGCAAGCCGGTCTCCTGGAGCTTAACACCATACCCGCCCATTATCAGCGGGATGCCCTCAACGACGGTTACTTTGCCAAACTGCGGAACGAGTATCAATACCTGGCCCATAAGTTCGGCATGCAGCCGATGGATGCCTCGCTGTGGAACTTTCTCCGCCTCAGGCCCCAGAACTTTCCGCACATCCGACTGTCGCAGTTGGCCAACCTATACTATCAGCGCAAGGCGGGACTCAGCGAACTCCTGGAATGTAAGACGGTAGAACAGTTGAAACAGCTGCTCTCGTCGCACGTCACCCCTTATTGGGAAACCCACTACACCTTCGGTTCGCTCAGTGCCAAGAACGAGAAGCACCTCAGTTACGGTTCCCTCAACCTTCTGCTCATCAACACCGCCATCCCGATGTTCTTTGCCGTAGGCCGTCATCGTCATAAGGAAGAACTCTGTGACCGTGCCTTCGACCTCTTAGAACAGCTGAAGCCCGAAAACAATTACATCATCCGAATGTGGCAGCAGTGCGGCCTACCCGTCCAGTCTGCCGGCGATTCCCAGGCCCTCATCCAGCTGAAAAAGGAATATTGCGACCGGCGCGACTGCCTCCGCTGCCGTATAGGATACGAATACCTGAAACGAGGGCTTTAGTCCAAAGCACCTGCCACTGCCTTTCTTGGGGGTGTAGGGGCAGGTGCTTCGGTGGTCAGTTGTTGGGCGGAAGGGTAGCTATGCTATATGCTTATCTTTCCATTCCAATAGTTTAATGAAAAGGAAACCGGCAGCAATAATAATTGCCACCATTGCATAGATAATAAAAGGATTCATTGTGTTCATTTCTTAACCAAATTCTTTCTTCATGTTGGCAAAGGTAAGAACTTTTTCCGTAACTTCCAAATTTTATTGCAATTGTTTATTATTGAGGCGCGATGGGAGGGACGGAAACCGCCGAAGCACGTGGGCGGCGATTAGTTCGCTGCACCACGTGCTTCAGCGGCCAGTCAAGTTGGACTATCAATCACTCTTCCATGTGGGAGATGCGATGAGTCATTCTTAGGGCAAAGACACCGATTAATATGCCAATTACACCCCATGCTACTAAGAAATAAATAAAATCCATTTCAATTATCCTCCTTATTATTTGACATTATTATTAAACCTACTAAAGCGAAAACGATAACGACCAGACTCCCCGTCAGAAAAAGCAAACGATGATCAATATTCTCATCCATAATACCTGCAATGATGACTCCTGCAAATACAAGCTCAGGCTTCTGAGGCTTTGATTTTTCTCTTCTTTACGTCATTACGCCGCAAAGATACGAACTTTTATTGAAACGGCCAAAAGTTTCGGGCCGAAAAACGGTGACGGCTTCTCGAATAATGCGCTTCGAGAGGCCGTCACTATAATTATTGTTGTTAGGGCGGAAGGGTGGTTACTTCCACATGCTGGCTTCTGTTTCGTCTTGCGCGTACCTAATTCTATTATAGAGCAGCAACTTCATCGGTGGTGAGGTCGATTGCCTTGGCGATGTCCTCAATGCTAAGGCCCATTGCTTTCAGGTTGTGGGCAACGGCAAGAGATTTTTTGCGTTCTCCCTCGGCAAGGCCCTCAGCCCGACCCTCAGCCCGACCCTCTGCCCGACCCTCGGCACGACCCTCAGCCCGACCCTCAGCCCGACCCTCGGCGCGACCCTCGGCGCGACCCTCGGCGCGACCCTCGGCGCGACCCTCGGCAACAGCCGTTTCGTAGACATCCTTGGCAGCGTGGACGCTGACCATATAGTCCTCGTAGGCACGGCGCTCGGCGGCACTCATTTTCATGTAGTCCAGCTTCTCCCGTGCTTCCTGCAAGCCGGGGGTCTGCGTATCGTCCCTGATGACGCCGTCCTTCAGATAGGCCATCCAGTCCTCAATAGGAGTCTTGGCTACGGCGTTGAACTGGTTGACACGCAGAAGGAAGTATTCAGGGAACACTTCTTCTGGGGACACAACCCAAGGAGCCGACTCCTTGACGAAGTTCTCCTCCCGTTGGTTGAACTGCAGGATGGAGTCAGGCTTTGTCATGCCTTTGAATGTCGTCACACCGTGGTAGATATAGTCCTCTCCGCTGCCCAGGTCGAAGTAGAGCACACTGATGGAGTACACTTTCTTGATGTTATCGTAATCCTGTGCTATCTTCAGCTGCTCAATGACGGCCTTTGAGGTACCATACAGAATGCGTTGCATGAAGTGGGCCTCACGTGCCAGCTGCACCTCCACAATGATTATTTCGCCGTCGCTGGTTTTCGCCTTCACGTCCACACGGTTCGACTTGTCCTCACGTGAGTCGCGATTGCTTTCACTTTCCAGAATCTCAACAATAGTTATCTTATCACCCAATAGCACAGTCATCAGTCCTTCGAGAACACCGAAGTTAGCCTTGTCACGCAGTATGCGTTTGATAGCCCAGTCAAAGCGGATGAAGTCATTATTGTTTGCCATAATATTCCTTATTCTATAATATCAACGCCGCAAAGATACAAACTTTTATTGAAACGGCCAAAAGTTTCGGGCCGAAAAACGGTGACGGCTTCTCGAATAATGCGCTTCGAGAGGCCGTCACTATAATTATTTTTGTTGGGGTGGAAGGGTGGTTACTTCCACATGCTGTCTTCTTCCTCGTCGTCCCAGTCAAATCCTTCAGTCTCTCTTGAAAGCTGAATTCTTCGGTCACCGAGTTTCACTCCCGTTTGTTCACCAGAGAGGGCGAGTGGTTTTACGGGGAGCATGTTAATTGCTTTGACCGTTGGCTTGATATATATCTTCTTCATATTCTATTCTTATTATCAGGTTAGACCATTTATTTCACATAGACCTTTCTGCCGTTACGGATGTAGAGACCCTTACCAGGATTGTCAATACGGACGCCTTGCAGGGTGTAGTAAGCATCATTTTCCATTTCTTGCATACCAGCCATAGGCATCTGAATGTCCGTCTGGTCACCATCGAAATCAATAAAGAAGACCGCTCTCGCTGAGCTACTACCCTCTAATCCTTGGTGTACAGCCAAAGCGGATGGCAGCTGCAAATAGGCAGAATTCGGATACAGTTCTTGATCTGTATAAGTTGAACCTTCTACAACGGTACCGCTCTTGAATAAAAGATAGTAACCAAGTCCAGAAACAGTTGTACCAGCCGTCGGTGTTCCATTTTCCATCGTTACATTATATCCACCCTTCGCCAGAATGTAATTATACCTCAGGTCACTTCCACTTCCTGATGTCTGGCCAACTGTCACGCCAGTTGTGGTTACGCCTTTTAATAAGTTCTCACTTATAGAAGAAGTACTTCGGTCGACATCTGTTGTGAAGAGTGCCCAATTAGAATTATCTGTTGTAACCCCACTACCCATCATCACTCCTTCACCAGTATGGGCATAGTCGACAGGTTGTTTTGTTACATTTGTCCCGTCAACACCCGTTATGATGTATGCCGTTTGGATTGCACCACTGATGTCGCTATTGACGCCGAACGTACTGGCAAGCGTAAAGTCAAGTGGATAATTACGAGCCTCGGTAGCAAATCCTGCATCGGTTATTTCCTTCGTATCTACTGAAACGGCAACTTGGTTGATGGTCATATTGTTAAAAACCAACTCAACATCACTACTCGAACCTGCAATCTCGTAGACCTTGACATCGCTTACGGTACGAGTCGCGCTCAGTGGGCTTTCAGCACCAGAGATTTTTACAGTACCATCACCAGTAGCAGCGACATAGACTTTTTGTCCCGTTGCAACAGAGGGCACTACAATGGTGTTGTTCTTTGCTCCGATTTGAAGTCCTTGTCCTCCATCTCCAGCCTTGAAGGTGACGGAGTTGTCTTCGCTGCTGGTCAAGTCTTGGGGTATAATCCCCAGACCGTCCAACTCAGGAATGGCATTACCATCTGTTTGGTTAATTGTCGACTTGTAGTTCCAAGACATGAGGTTCTCGGGGTTGCCAATCTTCAGCGTAAAATCCTTATTGTTGTTACTTGCTAACCAATAGGAATTATGGGTTTCATCACCTCCTGTCAGACCAGCATCTGTCGTCAGGTTCGAAACGGTAGCATTGCCAGTATCCGTCGTCACGTGCTTCATGTTCCAAGTGTGAGGATATGTCTGCTGGTTGTAGCCATATTCATAAACTTTGATAACATATTCGTTTTTGTCGAGCAAATAATCTGTGCCATTCGAAGCTCTTACCTTGCCTTCCTGTACCACAGTAAAGCGACCGTGACCACTGGTAGTACCTGATGTGTTGCCACCGTGTACTGTCAGGGTCTTGTTATCGCCGCCTATCGTACAATTCGTGCTGTTCAGTGTACCAGTACGGGTTCCATCTTTAATTCGATACGTTATCGACGTATTACTTTGGCTGAGGATTCTGCCGTATGCGGTAGAGTATTCTTCAACGATGTCATCGCCATGATCCTTCTTGTGGATGAATGCCAAGGCTGATCCTCTGGAACCAGCGCTGGCTGTAGCGTCCACTGTCTGAAGTCGTAGGTCGGTGGGGATAAAGACGTTGGCTACATCAACTTCGTAGATATTTGCCCAACCATCCTGACTCAACGTGAAAGTTACGTCGCCATCTGCTGCAACGATGAACTCATGGTAGCCCGTACCGCCCTTGTCGCTTACACGGCCACCAGCACCAATAGTGAATGTTGTATTGATAGAATTATTATTCAGGTCATTCAGATTGCTGACCGCCATCAGGTCACCTTTGTTCTCCGAATAGCGCGACCATTTGACGCGGACATACTGCCCTGCTTTCAAATTAGGTATGGTCATACTGGTGCCGTTGGATATGGTCACGTAATGGTTGTCTGTCAGCGAGGTGGGGTCATGTGTCAGTTTCGCTTCCAATGTCGAAACACCTGAAGGTTCTGCTGTAGTCGTACCGAAATTCTGGGCATTAGCTTTGAAAAGCAGACCTGCTGTCTTATCAATGTAACGGGCGTTGTCGCCGTTGATACCAATGCCGTTACTTCTTACTGGCACGTTGATATAAGTCAGCGCTCGTGTCTGATTGTCGTATAAGCGCACCTTATAATAAGTTTTCCAGTCCGTTGCATTTTTATTCAGTTCTTCTTTTGACTCAATCTCGGAAGCATCATTGAATTTCCACGTAATGCGATTGGTTGAGCCTGACGGCACAGTATAAGGAACTGTTATCGCATAATAGGTTTTATATGTCGAATATGTGGCTGTTACAATATAGGTGCCTGGTTCAGAGAGTGGTATGCCAGTAATAGCACCTGTTTCAGAATTAATCATAGAATTCTTATCGATATCGCTTCCATCATTACCCTTGAACCTCATTGAATAGGTGACACCTGACGAATGGTTACCTACCTGTTGCTGATAGTTCACAGTTGTAGCCCCAGAAGCTACAGCTATATGGGTAACTTCTGATGCACTCGTTCCAGTGCTGCCTATCACCACAGCCTTATTCGCAAACGCAAAGTTCGTGGAATAAGTAAAACCGTGCAAATAGAACACTTGACGTTCGCTACCGTTTGTCAGGTTATTATTGCCATAAAGATAATAAGTGTGTCCTGCTCTCAGAGATATTTTCTGATATTCATCATCTTTAGCTTGATTCCCAGTGAACTCAAGTTCCTTGACAATGGGATAGCTCGTATAGGTCTTGTCGTTGGTGAACTTGAAACCATAAAAGCCCAATTTAGAGCCTGAGCAGAAAATCTTGTAGCTCTTGTTGGCCTTAACGTCGAATGTAAAAGTTCCATAATACTTTGAAGATTTCTTGATGCCATTGAATTCACTCATGGCAATACCATCCTCAAGTATATAAAATTCCTTATCCTGATTCAAAATGACTGCTACTTCTATTTCACCATCAAGCTGTGGTACTATTGTATAGAATGTACCACCTCTTTGATTACCATTAACATTATTACCATCTGTGCAATAAGTATAACCACTTAAGTTCGCTTCTTTTGTTGTGAAATCCAAATAATGGTCTGAATCTGTATTACCCGATGGCCTTGCCTCACCAAATGTCAAATTGGCAACAAGTGTCCCGCCATCGTTTACAGCAACCGTTGTACCAGATATCTTTGTCGTATTATCAATGGCATACGTGACGGTATGAGTCACACCAGAGAAAGGTCTATAAGTAGTAGTTGTTCCACTCGTTAAATCGGCATCAACTAATACTACACTATTGTTAACAGCGGTTCCATCAGATTTTACACGTTTAACGCCACGGATGGTCAAATCTCCGTCAATAACGGGTTCAAACACATAATATGTACCAGCCGTAGGCCTCATTCTGGTAACTCCACTCTCAAGCGTCGGTGTATAGCTCATGTGCTGTATACCATCTGCATCAAGTATCATTGATGAATGGTAATTATTGACATTGCTAAAGTCTCGTACCAAAGCAATATTGCTGCCGTTACCGAACTTCATGGTAATGAACGGTACGGAAGTAAATGTTGTGGCATTGACTGCCACCACACCTACATTGTCTTTATTATTATAAGGGTTATTCAGCGGGAACTCTGCTGTGTCGTCACTTGTAGCTATGAACAGGGCATCATCGGCTCTGACAAGAATGTTGTAAGAAGCCGTATATGGCGTACCACCAATAACCGCCGTGGCCGTGATCGTTACATTACCAGGACGGATAAACATAATGTCACTCGGTCCGCCGTCTTCACTGCCTGTTTTGGCAATCGTTTCGTCGCTACTGCTATAGGTAACGCCAATACCAGCAGGCTGCGTAATGAGAGTTGGTTCCGTGAAGTTTAAGTCGGTTAGTTCATACGTAGTAGAATTTGGACTGAATGTCATAGCAGGACTACCCTCACGCTGAATCCTAACGTGCTCTATGTATGTGCCATTAGAAACGCCAATCTTTACATAGCCATCAGAAGTTACAATATAATCTGCATTATTCGTAATAGCAGAACCTAAGCCCACATCCTCATACTTTCCCGTCCCAACATTGTATTGGCACATATTAAGTGAAGAAGCAGTACACGTTCCATTGCTATATGTTATCGTGATTTTGTCTCCATTGTGCAAGTCCTTAATATGGAAGTCATCAGTTTTTCCTGTATTATTGAAAAAACCACTATTGCTACTGTGCTTTGAAAGATACCATCCCCAACTAACAACACCAAACAATTTATCACCTCCATGCGTATTGTCAGAGGTAAATTTCCAGTCATCAAAGTTCATTACTGTAACAGTAATACCTACATCGTTATCAAAGTAGCTTACATCCCAACTTGGATTATAATCTCCTTCTCCTTTCACTACCCAATTACCACTTTCTAAATGCGAAAAATTTTGGAAATCATAGTCCTTAGTTGCTGTCGTTATGGATGCAACCGTTAAGTTATATGAAGCCTCAGTTGCAGATGCTCCATTTACAGTAAGGTTTGCTTTAATTGTTGTATTTCCTGCTCCTACTGCCGTTACTCGGCCATAAGCATCAACAGTGGCAACGCCAGGATTAGTACTTGAATAGACTGGGGTAGCTTTGGTTGGGGTCGTACTGACTGTAGTCTGGAAATACTCGCCTACCGTCATTTCTGTGTCAGTAGACGTAAAGGAAACGGCAGGTGTTAAATTTGTCTCACGGGTTATCTCTACGGAATAAATAGTCAGGTATCTTGGAATGTTAAGGGTCAGCGTCCCGTCAGATGTGACATAATAGGGCGCATCAGAAACAACGGTGGAGTTTGCCGTCATAAATTCACCACTGCTATTTTTTGCGTTTGTCGTATTAAAAGAGGCGGAAGAACCAGAATAACTGACCACCACCTGATCGCCATTATACAGGTTCTTAATATGGAATTGACGGGTACCACTTGTGCCGTTGTAGTAACCATTCTGATTGAAACTCCAACTTCCTGTTCCACCGCCTCCTCCTTCGAATCTTGGATCCAAAGATGATGCACCAGCAAAATCATAGAAAGAAACATTACAATTCGTAGTCGTAGCTTCAGTAATTTCCAGATGTGAGTTGTCAACTGACAATTTGGCCGTACAAGAATAATTCTCTGAACTACGTAGTATTTTTAACGTTTCATTATAAGTACGCCCATTGTTGGTAGCTGTAACCTTTATTATTATATGCACATAGCCACCAGACACAACAGTACTGATATCCATTGAGACATGGGCACCATTCATGTCATCATAAAAATATCCCCAATCAATGTTACTACTATATGATTCGTACCACCATGCGCCTGTTGTGTTGTTTTTATTATAATCTGTATTACCCATCCACCACCAATCGTCAGCACGCAATATTACATCGTTACCTGATATCGGTGAAACCACCAACACCCAGTTGTTCCACGTATCACCTCCAACTTTGTTGTAGTTGATAAATTCCAAATGCAGTTTTTGATTCTGCCCTAATGAGTACTCCTGATAAGCACCAAGATATCCTGTAGTATTATCTGAGTTACCAATGGGTATATTATCTGCCCACGCGCCATTCACTCCTCCCACCATCATGGCGAGGAATACCAAAAAGAATTTCAGTTTTGTTTTCATCATTATGTTATTATCGTTATTGTCAGTTGTTGTTCCCAAATAGTTGGCCATTATGCACAAATTTGGGCTGCAAAGTTACATATTTCTATTTATATAAACAACTTTTCTGAGCCAAATTTCATTAAATGGCTGAAATATAGACATAAATGAGACAAAAAACGCACAACAAACGACTACGAATTTCACGAATTATTCGAATTATCTCTGGTACGCAAAGACGCGAAGGCGCAAAGGTGAGTGTTTGATGCAGGCGAATTTGGATGACCCCTAAAGACCCCCTCTGGCTCCCCCTGTTTAGGGGGAGGATTTTGTTACTACTTTGATTTACACTGCTACATAGCTAACAGGTAATCAGATAAGCTTTCCATGTCCTTGAACTTATACATTTTAGCGTTGCCGACGCCTCGCTTACGTTCACGGTTGCGCCCCTCGGCAACCTTTGTCATCATAGACTCCACATCTTCGTTGCGGTTTTCGAAACTGAAATGAACGGTCTTCATGTCATCTATGATATTGCAGATTTCATCGGCAAAAGAACGAGACATAAAGCCAATCTGCTCAAAGTCAAGAACAACCTCATCAGCATTGTTATTGATAGTCGAACGGAGTTCCGAGGCTCGCGACCTGGTATAAAGGTCTGCATTATAAATATCCTTCAATCTAATTATCTGCTTCATCTTCAAATCTGTAATTATTTATTCCAAATAGTCTATATAGTTAAAGTCTTCTGGCAAGTTCACAGGAATACGCATAAGAATAACGGTTCCTTTCCAGTTGAACAAGTCCTTCAAGTCAATATAGTCATTGGCCCCATTCTCATAACGGTGGAATGCTCCACCTGACATCATGAAGAAAGCTCCTTTCATACCAACGACGAGCATCTCCTTTGATGTAGAAATGCCATAGCCTCTATTCTCGGCCTCTGGGCGATTTTTGGTTGAATATCCTTCATTTGCCAATTTCAGTGCCTCAACCTCATGATCGTCGATTTCTTCTTGATATAATCCTGCATTCTTGAAACTGTTGAAAATGGTGACTCCTGTATCGGCAATGCATAGGTCTATCATACCTTCCTGTTCGAGATATTGTGAAAAGACATATCCATTTTTGCTGTGAGAATGTTCATAAATATTATCCAACAACTCACTGATGAGATAGCTTAATGATGAGCCACCACCCCGTCCTATATTAGTCTGCTTTGTAATGATATGCTGCATAATGGATCCAAAAGAATCTTTATTGGCATCCGTCATGGCGAAACTACAAAGGGGAATATAGGTTCTGTCAAGATACTGAGCCATAACGGCTTCTATATCTTCACGGCTGTCTCTGTCAAAGTGTAACATACGGTCGAAACAGATGCTGTTCAGATATGACTGCAAGCGAAGTGACATATTGACACATTCAATGTTTCTGCCAGACGTGTTCTTGTATATTGCCAATGGAGCCAGAAAGAATGGATGCAAAGTAGTAACACCTGTGAAATCCCACAGCACAGCTTCACTCGCCTCCGTTTCAGCAATAACCTTTATAAGATAGTTAAAGCTGAAACCGATGCGAACCTCCCCGGCTATATTGGGTATCTTCACAATTCTCTTTTCCATAGAACAACTATTGTTATCAGGTGCAAAGTTACAAACAAAAAATGAAACTGCCAAACTTTAGGTCTTTTTTATCGAATTGCAAATTCTTACAGGTTATAATGGACAAAAATCTTCGAAAATCTAACACAAATCTTTCACTTTTTTTTTGTGGATTTTTGTAGATTTTTGTTCTTAAAGATACTGGGACTGATAGTTTCGTTTGTACATAGTATTTTTAAAAAATATGGTCACTTTGTCACTTCTTTAGCTAATATATTGTTTTTTAATTGGTTAAATGTGAAAGGTGGTAGTCTTAGTTGTCACTTTCTGTCACTATTTGAAAAGTGACAAAATGGTGACAGTATAGTGATGGATAAAAAGTCTGTAAATCGCTGATTATCAATTGATGTTTTCTGAATAGTGATGGTGATAGTGGTTTTTAAACATTTTCTTGAGGGAAGTGTGGAGAAGTTGGGGTCTTTTGATGATAAATCGGGTCTCGGGGTTTACCGTAAGTAAACTGGGAGTTTACCCTAGGTAAACCCTGGGTTTACCCTACTTAAACCTATAGACCCCCTCTGGCTCCAGCCAGACCCCCTCCGGCTCCCCCTGTTTAGGGGGAGAGATTGGGGGGAGAGATTGAGGGAAGGGTGAGGTGAAGAGGTGAAGGTTATAGGGCTTTTTTGTAGCAGCGGCGGCGCTTGTGCTGTTCGTTCTCTAAGTACTGCCACTGTGCTTGGACGGCGGTGTTACTCTCCATGTGAACGTGGGTTTCGCCCCACTTGAAGCCGTACTTCTGATAGATAGGGATGAGGGTGTAGAAAAGAAGGGCGTTGGCACCCTTTGAACGGTATTCGGGCAGGACACCGATGAGGAGGCAGTCGACGATGTCGGTCTTCTTCAGATAGAGGGCTTTGAAGAGGTGCCACCAGCCGAAGGGCAACAAGCGACCCTTGCGGCACTTCTGGAGGGCACGGGTCAACGAAGGGATGCTGATGCCGACGCCAATAACATCGTGATTGGGCGTGTTCCAGTCCTCGATGACGCAGAGCATGTCCATCGAGAAGAACTTGAAGTACTCTTTCACGTAGGTATCTATCTGGCGATCAGTCATTTGCGAATATCCGTAGAGGTTGCCGAAGGTCTTGTTCACCACCTCCAGCACCTTGCGGCCGTAGCCTTCGGGGCCGAACACCTGGCTGCGCTTCAGCTGAGGGCAATGCAGGTTGTAACGCTTCTGGACCATCTGCGCCACCTTCGAGAATTTCTCGGGCATATCGCCCTTGGGTACGAAGGCTTTATACTCCACGTAGTCGTTGTCCTTCTCGTACCCCTCCATCTGCTCCATCAATTTGGGGTAGTACTCATAGTTGTAGATGGTGGCCATAGTACCTAACTGGTCGAATCCCTTGATAAGCATACCCTCAGGATCCATATCGGTGAAGCCGAGGGGGCCAATAATTTCGGTCATGCCTTTTTGGCGTCCGTAGTCCTCGACGGCTCCAAGAAGTGCCCGCATCACTTCGGCATCGTCCACCAGGTCAATCCATCCGAATCGCACAGCCTTTCGCTGCCACTGCTCGTTGTAGCGGTGGTTGATGATGGCGGCGACACGTCCCACAAGCCGTCCGTCACGATAGGCCATGTAGTATTCAGCCTCACAAAATTCGAAGGCCGCGTTCTGGTCCTTGCTCAAGGTGTGCAGTTCGTCGCTGTACAGATTTGGCGCATCGAACTTGTTGCCTTTATACAATTCGTAATGCAACTCAATGAAAGCCTTCAAATCTTTCTTAGTTTCCACCTTTTTAATGTCAACTGATGCCATAATCTACTCCTAATTTAGTCCATTTTACCCAAATATGTGGCAAAGATACACATATTTATTAAAAAAAAGAAAGAATTATTTGGATTTTTCAATAAGTTAAGCTACTTTTGCAGGCAAAAGCAGATAATTATTTATAACTAATTGCAATTAAGTATGAAGAAAACTCTATTCCTTGCAGCATTTTCGCTGCTCATGTCCAATGCCGTGATGGCACAAGACTGTTGTGCCGATGGCGGTAAACTCAAGTCCTACAGCTTCGTTGAAGTTCAGGGAGGCTTGGAGTGGACAACGACCGATGCCAAGATTGACAAGCTGCTCATGCCCATCGGTGCCGTTTCGGTAGGTCATTACTTTACGCCTGTTGTCGGAGCACGTCTTCACGTGTCGGGCATTCAGGCCAAAGGCCGTTTCGAGAGTATGGACAAAGACTACAAGTGGAACTTTATCACCACTAACGCCGACGTCCTCATCAACCTCACCAACCTGTTCAGCAAGAACTACAGCCATCCGCTGAACCTCATCTTCGTGGGAGGTATCGGTCTGTCGAACGCCTGGAAGAACGACGACATGAAGGAGATTGTGAACAACAATCCCAACATGGCTCCCCTTGCATGGACCAGCAAAAACCGCTTGAGCCACAACCTGCGTGCCGGTCTGCGCTTAGAGACGAACGTCACGAAGCCCATCGGCGTTTCGTTGGAGTTTGATGCCAACAGCATGGACGACCGCTTCAACAGCAAGACCAACGACGCCGACGACTGGATGATCAGCGGCATGATTGGCCTGAGCTACCGTTTCGGCTACAAGAAGGAGTGTTGCAAGAAGGTGGAACCCGTCAAGGAGCCAGAGCCCATCCCCGTTGTTGAGCCTGCACCCGTTCCCGTTGTGGAGAAGAAGCTGGTGAAGAAGGTGATTGAGAAGGAACAGGCTGTGAAGCTGCACAAGGAAGTGTTCTACGCTATCCGTGTGAGTGCCAACGAGACGCCGAGTGCCATTATGGAGCAGGTAGCCAACTTCATTAAGGAGAACAAGAACACCAAGGTGAGCATCGTTGGCTACGCCGACAAGGGTACCGGTAATCCTACCATCAACAAGAAGTATGCTGCCAACCGTGCCAACCAGTTCAAGGACGACCTTGTGAAGCGTTATGGCGTTGATCCCAGCATCATCACTACCGACTCAAAGGGTGACACCGTTCAGCCGTTTGCCGAGAACGACAAGAACCGTTGCGTCATCATTGACGCCGAGGGCATCCGTGTCATTAAAGAGACTATTGAGGTAGAGGAATAACAGCATTTCAGCCTCTGCTGCAAATCAGCAGGACTTTTTTCCCGTCGGCGAGGGTGGTAGCAAATATATAAGTGCTACCACCCTCGCTCAGTTTCAGCCGCTTGCGCAGTTCGGCTACAGACAAGGGGAAGTTTCTGACGGCAATATTGGCCTGCGTCAGTCCCTGCAGGTGGTGACGCAGGTCATGCTTGTTCATCGTGGTGACGGCATCAACATGGAAGATGCGGCCTGGGAAGTCTTCTACCAGTTTATCGGAAACGAAGAGGTGGCTGTTTTGGGCCAGTTGGTCGAGGGAGAAGCGGGTGGCTAATTCGGCGAAGCAGCCAGCTTTCATGATGGAGGCGTTGGGGGAGTAGAGGTAATGGGGATTATGAGGCCAATGTGGCCAATGGGACTCATGAGACTCATGAGACCAATGGGCTTCGAACTTGGTGTTATCATTGGCGCAGACGAGGCGGAAAGAGGTGCCTGGAGATAAGAGGATGAGGAGTTCCTTGCACTCGTTGGCTACGGAGACAATGTGGACTTCGCGGACATACTGGGAGCCGAGGTCGGATACGGCCTTGCGCCAGTCGAGCATTGGGGAGAGCTTTATCAGCACCCGTTCGGCCTTTTCCAGAAGCAGGTCACGGATGGAGAGCACATTGGGGGTACAGTCGGAGATGCCGTAGGTACGGCCTCCGTGGTCGTCACGACGGGCTGGGTCTATATAAATAAGGTCGGCCGGGGGCATCGTTTGCAGGTAGTCCGTACCGTCGCCACAGACAACGACAGCCTGATGCAGTCCCAAAAGACGGAAGTTCTCGGCAGCTATCTCACAGAGAGGGGCTTGTCGTTCTACATAGACAGCCTCGGCAAAACCACGCGCCATCACCGAGAAGTCGACACCAAAACCACCCGTCAGGTCGACAAGCCGATGGCCACTTCCCGCCATGTCGGCTTTGTAGCGGGCTGTCTGCTCGCTGGAGCATTGTTCCATCGACAGATGAGGCGGATAGACAATGCCCTCCGTAGCCGCCCACGACGGCAATTTCCGCCTTGCCGTCTGCCGCCCCGCTATCTGGTCGAGTGCAAAAGGAAAATCCACCGCAAGGTTCTTAGTCCCCCTAAGTGCCAATTGGCGCACATCGTCATCGGCATGGTTACGGATGAAATCTATCGTTGCCTGATTCATTTACTATTGTTTAGGATGCAAAATTACGAAATAAATACCAATTATCAATTGTCGTTTATCAATTATTTTGTAACTTTGTACCCAATTATGAAGATATGTGTTTTTTGTTCTGCAAATCAGCAGATAGACCCCGCATTCTTTGCGGCAACCGAGGAATTGGGACGGTGGGCAGCCGAAAACGGCCATTCCATCGTGTACGGCGGTGTAAATCAGGGGCTGATGGAGTGTCTTGCCAAGGCGGCCCACGAAGCCCACGGACGCACCATCGGTGTGATTCCATCGATGGTCGAGAAGTCGGGAAGGACGAGCGACTATGTAGATGTGGAAATACGCTGCGACAACTTGACAGACCGCAAGCAGCTGATGATGGACCAAGGCGATGTGTTTGTGGCTCTGCCTGGAGGCATCGGCACACTCGACGAGATATTTACCGTTGCAGCATCGGCCACCATCGGGTATCATCAGAAGGCTGTTATCCTTTATAATATAAAGGAATGCTGGACGGGACTTGTTGCTTTGCTCGATGAGCTACAGCAGCGCGGCATGATGCGCGGCCACTGGCGGGACTACATCAAAGTGGCCAGTTCCTTGGAGGAACTGGCCAGTATGGTGGAGGAATCATGAGGGCTATGGGGCCAATGAGACCAATGGCTTATAGGGATAGTAGGCGCTTTGCCATAGCTTGACCTAAGGCTTCGCATTTGGCAATGGTCTCGTCGGTGAGGGCCTGCTTGATTTCTACGGGGGTGCCAACCTGCTCGTAGTGTAGGCGTTCTTCATTCCACTTCGTGATTTCACCGACAGCCTTCGATGCCCAGCTGAAAGAGCCAAACCACCCGAAGAGACGACCCTTGATGTCCTTCTGCGACAGTTCGTCGAGCAGGACGTTCATCTCGTGGTAGAGGCCGGTATTGTAAGTCGGCGCACCTACGATGAGGCCACGATAGCGGAAGAGGTCGCGGATGATATAAGAATGGTGGGTCTTCGAGACGTTGTACATCACGATGTTCTTCAGTCCGGCCTGAGCGGCAGCGCGGGCAATGACCTCGGCGGCACGCTCGGTGTTGCCGTACATCGTTCCATAACAGATAACGAGTCCAGGTTCAGCCTCATACTTCGAGAGACGGTCGTAAATGCCGATGACCTTTTCGACGTACTGATGCCAGACGGGGCCGTGGGTGGAGCAGATGTAGTCGACTTTTACGCCGGCAAGTTTCTTCAAGGCCATCTGGACTGGGGTGCCGTACTTGCCGACAATGTTGGAATAGTAGCGCGTCATCTCAAGCCAAAACTCGTCGCAGTTCATCTGCTCGTCGACGTAGGCACCGTTGAGGGCACCGAAGCAGCCGAAAGCGTCGCCAGAGAAGAGGACGGTTTGTTGCTGCGACCCAGCAACAGACGGGACGGTGGCAAGCGTCATCATGGTTTCAGGCCAGTGGACCATGGGGGTGAGGACGAACTGGAGCTGGTGGGCACCGAGGGAGAGCGTGTCGGCGGGAGAACCGCTGACCGCATGAAGGCCGGTAGTTAGGTGGTAGAAGCCCGCCATCATGTCGAAAGTCTTCTTGTTACCAATAATCTGGATGTCGGGGTAGAACTGGCGAAGGAGGGCCAGAGAGCCGCTGTGGTCAGGCTCCATGTGGTTGACCACGACATAGTCGATGGGGCGGTCACCGATAACCTCGCGGATGTTCTCGAGGAAAGGCATGAAGAAGTCGACCTCTACGGTATCGATGAGGCACACTTTCTCGTCATCAATCAGATAAGCGTTATAGCTGACGCCGTTGGGCAGTGGCCAGAGACCTTCGAAAAGCGTCTTGTTGCGGTCGTTGACACCGACGTAATAGATTTTGCTGATGATTTCTTTCATAGTCGTTTATTATTGTTTCTTCAATTGATTGGCAAATTCGATATCGATGCTGTTGCTCAGGCTTTTGCAGCAATTGGCCGAGAATGCCTGGGCACACTCCATGAGCTGGTCCCACTGCTGTTCGGTCAGCCCAGCCTCAATGTCAGCCCGAGTGATGTTGTGGTGAATAAGGCCATAGACGAAGCCAGCATTGAAGTTGTCGCCAGCCCCGATGGTACTGACAGTCTCAGTCGTGGGCACGGGATACTGCTTGCAGAAGCCCCCTTCAGCCCTTAGCTCTACAGGCTGGGCACCACGGGTATAGATAAACTTCTTGGTATAGAAGGAAATCTCGCTGCGGTAGACCGAGTCGGCATCCTTCTTGCGGTACATCACTTCAAAATCCTCGTCCGAGCCACGAACTATGTCAGCCAGTTCGTAATTCTCCAGCAGATTGGGTGTCACCTTCATCAAGTCGTTACGATGGGAAGCACGGTAGTTCACGTCATAATAGAGGATGGCACCATGCTGCTTGGCATAGTCCAGAAAACCTACCACTTGAGGACGTACCACCGGATTGATGGCGAAGAACGAACCAAAGATTACCACGTCATCAGGCTGCACTTTGGGATATACAAAGTCAAGCTGGTCGTGGAGATGGTCTTTATAAAAAATATACTCGGCATCGTTCTCTTCATCGAGAAAGGCCAGTGAGATAGGCGACTTCGATTCCGCGAAGGTGTTCACATTGGTAGCATCGACGCCATTGTCGGTTAAATACTTCTTCACGTACCTACCTACCCTGTCGTTGCCAGCCTCACCGATGAACATGGAAGGCACACCTGCCCTCCCCAAAGAGATGATGGCGTTGAACGCCGAGCCGCCCGGTACAGCCTGTATGGGCTGTTCGCCCTTGAAAATGATGTCGAGAACAGTCTCGCCAATTCCTATTACTTTACGCATAAGATTGCTAATTTACATTTCTGGGCGCAAAGTTACGAAATATTTATCATTTTCCGCCATTTTATGTAACCAAAAATTGCAATGATGACATAAAGAGCGTAAAGACTGGCCTTGAAGGGGATGTCCTTGTAGAAATAGAGCACTGAAGTGACCACGTCGACTACAATCCAGATGAACCACTGCTCCAGGTACTTATGAGCCAAAGCCCAGATACCGACAATGCTTAGCGCCGTGGTGAACGAGTCGGCCAACGGCACGTTAGAATTGGTGAACGTAACCAGAAGCCAATAGATGGCGGCCCAGATGGTGGCGATGATGAGCAGCCCCACTCCCAACCTCTCCCTGTTGAGAGAGGGGAGCAATGACTTAATCCCCCCTCCCTCAACGGAGAGGGGTTGGGGGTGGGTTTTCCACTTCCAATAGCCATACACCGTCATCGTCAGGTAGTAGAACTCCATGCCACAGTCGGCATAGAGTCCTTTCTGGTAGTAGAGCACGATACCGAGGGCCTGCATGGCGAAGCCTACTGCCCACATCCAAATACTAGCCCTATATTCCAGGAGAATGTAGGCCAGGCCGAGGACAGTAGTAACGATGTCGAGCCAATGAGATGTAAGAAACTCTGTCATAATTCTATAATCAGAACCGTAACGTCAGGCTACCCATCATGTTGAAACCTGCCATCGGAATGAAGCCTATCTGGTAGTAACGATTGTCGTTGGGGTGGCCATAGCTATCGCAGATGGCGGAGTAGACCCAGCCGTTGGCGGCATAGCGACGGTTGAAGATGTTGTTGAAGTTCAGGCCGAAGATCATCTCTTTGAACAATGAACGTTGAACATTGAACATTGCAGGCTTCACCGTATAATTCAGCGAAATGTCGGAAGCTGAGTAGCAGGGCAGTGAGCGGTCGGCACTCTCGGTGTTGTCGAGATACTGGCGGCTAACGAAGTTAGTGTGCCAGGTGGCAGACAGTCCCTTCCAGTGCAGATTGGCAAAGCCATTGAGGATGGTAGAGGGGCTGAAGGCCAGTGTGGAGTTGTCGTAGTGAATAGTCTGCGAACCGTTGTCCCAATCCTCGACCACCTCGTCGAAGTTCTTGATTTTGTTCTGGCTCAGGGCGGCATTGCCTTCGAGAGTCAACCACGGGGTAATGTCGATGCCGGCCTGCAGTTCTATACCCAAACGGTAAGAATCCTTGATGTTGGTGGTCAGGTTCTCGCCGATGTCGCTCAGCAGACCCGTCTGCACGAACTGGTCCTTATAGTCCATATAATAAAGGTTCACGCCCGCGCGAAAGAAGTCGTTGTTGAAGGTGTAGCCCACCTCGTAGTCCATCAGCGATTCTGCCGACGGGGCCGGATAGGAGCCGTTGTCCGTATAATTGTTACGCTCCGGCTCGCGATGACTCATGGCGACGGAGCCGTAGACGCGGTGACCACTCATCGTCCACGAGAAACCAGCCTTGGGGTTCAGGAAGTCGTACTTCTTGTCGATATCAAGGTACTGGTTGTGAAAATGACTGTCCTCCTCATAGAATTTGTCGTTGTAGCCATCGGTCTTGTAGCCCACATGGCGGTACTGAATGTCGCCGAACACATCCCACTGCTCCGTCAGATGGTAGGCGGCCTTCACGAAGGCACTGCCATCGAGCTTGTGGGCGTCAGAGTCGTAATAGGTATAGTCGCCGTTGGCCAAATACTTCTGGCGCACGTCGCTATTGGCGATGTAGTTGATACGCCCGAAGTGGTTGCCGTCGAAGTTTTGGAGTGAGAGGCCGCCGAGAATGTCCCATGACTCGTCCTTGTAGTTCATATTCCAAACGAGACCATAAGTATGCTGCGTCACGCCTTTCTTACGCACGAAGTCGGACCTCTTGATGAAATTACCCTCAGCATCGTTGACGGTCAGGCCGAATTTCGACAACTTGTTGTTCGGACGAAACTCCTCGTAGTAGCCATAACCGTAAGTGTAGTGCAACGAGGCCGTGGTGCTCCAATGGTCGTTCAGCGTCCAGGCAATCGACAGGATGTTATGGTTCTGCCAGAAGTTGTCGGTTGTCTTGTCCCAGAAGGAGCCATCGGTCATTCTGTAGCGGTTGGTCATGTAGTTGCCATCGGCATCCTTGGCGAAGTTGCCGTCCGCATCGTAGGCCAGTGTCTCGTAGAGCGTATTGTACTTGCCGAGGCCAGCCTCCCACATATCCTTATAGGTCTTGATGCCCGTCATCACACCGTAGGTTCCGTCCATCAGGCTCAGGTCGTTATCGCCGGCGGTGACACCGTTCCAAGCCTGGCCGGTACGCTCGAAGTTGCCGATGTTCTTGTAGCGGACAGCAACGTCGTCGCCCAACCAGCTGATGCCGCCATAGTAGGAGCCGCTGCGGCCGCTGGTACCATGTACGAAACCGTCGGTTGTTGTCTGGCGGTAGGCTCCGTCCACAATCCAGTGGTTCCAAAGCAAGCCAGAAGAGAAGTTGCCGCCGAAGTTCAGCGTATTGAAAGAGCCGTAGCTGGCACTTACCTCAATGCCCGGCGTCTGCTGGGGTGTAGCCGTCTGCAGAGCCACCGTACCGCCGAAGGCACCGTCGCCATTGGTCGATGTGCCTACACCGCGCTGTATCTGGACGCTGCCCAACAGCGAACCGTAGCCATTCATATTAGCCCAGAACACACACTGGTCCTCGGGCGAATTAAGAGGCACACCATCGAGTGTAACGTTGATACGTGAATCACCGGCACCACGAATACGCATATATGTCGTTCCCGTTCCCACACCGTTTTCGCTCCATGCCACGACACCAGGTGACTGCGAGAAAAGGAAGGGCAGTTCGCGTCCCGTCTTCGAGAAATCGCTCAACTGCTTCTTCTTAATGTTGCTCACGGCAAACGGTGCATTTTTCTGCGCCCTTACGCCGCTGACCACCACCTCAGACAATTTCTCTACCTTTGTTGAATCATAGTGCCATTTTTCCTGTGCACCTGCTGCCACCGCTACGGTCAAGCCCACGGTCAGCAAAACAATCTTTCTCATACTTTTGTTGTTACCTTTAATTAATAAATAATGTAAAGGGGAGTCCTGTGATAAAACTACTATCCATCCCTACGTCGGCATTGTCCGAATCAGGTTTAGAGGGTATCATCTCAGCCCACAACCGTGAGCACCCCTTGAATTTGTGGGTGCAAAGGTACGAAAAAAAAGAGAACCCCGCAAGGATTCTCCCGTTTATTTTGCTGTTTCTCCTTTCCTGAGACTCCTGAGACTAATGGCCCCGTCCATTTTTCCACTCCGTCGGTTTGATGCCGAACTGTTTGGAGAAACACTTGGTGAAGTACGACGGGCTGGAGAATCCCACGCGGTAGCACACTTCACTAACGCTTAGATTCGTCTCACGCAACAGTTGGGCAGCCCGCTTCAGGCGCACTATCTGAATCATCTCGTTGGGCGTCACGTCGGCCAACGTCTTGATTTTGGCAAACAAACCACTACGCGAGATGGCTAACTGCTCGGCCAGGAAGTTGACGTTCAGGTCAGGATTATCAAAGTTCTGCTGTATAAGGTCGTTCATGCGGCTCAGGAAGTCGTTGTCCGTCGGGTTGTTGGCAATCTCAGTCACCGGTTCCAGCGGTTCGTGGCTGAAACGCTCGCGTAACCGATGGCGCATCTCCAACGTATTGCGGATGATACCCTCCAAATACTGGATGGAGAAAGGCTTTTCCACGTAGGCATCGGCACCTACATCCATACCTTCTACCTTCGCCTCATCGTCGGTCTTGGCGGTAAGCATGATAAATGGTATGTGGCTCGTGTCGGCATTCTGGCGCACCCGCCGACACAGCTCGGCACCGTCCATGCGAGGCATCATCCAATCGCTGACTATCAGGCTCACCTCATGCTGCGCAAGCTTGTCGAGGGCCTCCAACCCGTCATGGGCGGTCAACACGTTGTAACGTCCGTTGAAGTGGGAAGCAATGTAGTCGAGCATATCCTGCTGGTCGTCGACAAGGAGAAGACCTTCCCCCGACCCCTCCTTATTTAGGGAGGGGAGGGCGGGTTCATGAGACTGCTTTATCGGTAGCACCACCGTGAACTTACTGCCTTGGCCTACCTCGCTCTCCACGCTGATGGTGCCGCCATGCTGGCTGACGATGTTGCGCACTATCGACAGGCCGATACCTGTACCAGGTTTGTTGTCGGCAGCTTGATAGAAAGGCTGGAAGATGCGCTCGCGATCCTGCTCGATGATGCCGATGCCATCGTCCTCCACCTCAATGCGGAAGTTACCTGTACCTGCCTCCTCGAAGCAGCGCACACTGACGCGGCTCTTTGTGTACTTGTTGGCATTGCTCAGCAGGTTGCTCACCACCTTGGTCAAAGCCTCAGCATCGACGATGGCCGTAAAGTACTCGTCAGGATAATCGACGGTAAACTGTCGCCCGCCCTGCTGGAATGTCGGGGCGAAGCGTTCGCAGACGTTGTGCATCAGCTGGCAGATGTTGTGCGGAGCAAAGTGCATAGGCATGTCTTTCTGCTCCACCTTACGGAAATCCAACAGCTGGTTCACCAACTCCAACAGCCGATGGGCGTTGCGGTCAATCATCTGTAATTCCCCACTCTCGACTTTTAGCTTCTTCTTCAATTCTTCCAGCGGTCCGATGATGAGCGTTACCGGCGTCCGTATCTCATGGGCAATCATTGTAAAGAAACTGAGACGGGCCTCACGGGCTTCCTGCTCCTTGGCTTCCGACAGACGCCGTATCTCCTCCTGATGGCGATGCTCGGCACGGTGAAGACGAAGCCGGACATAGTACCAGATGGCTCCTAATAACAAGAATAGGTACACAAGCCTGGCCGGCAACGACCACCAAAATGGCGGGCTGATGACAATGCTGACGGTGGCCTCTTGCTCCGACCACTGGCCGTCGTTGTTCGTTGCCTTCACCCGAAAGGTATAGCTGCCCGGCGGCAGGTTTGTATAGGTGGCTTTCGTCTGCGAACCCACGTAGTTCCAGTCGCGGTCGAAACCATCCAAACGGTAGGCATACTGGTTTTTCGATGGCGACACATAGCTCAGTGCCGCATAGCGGAGGCTGAACATACGATCACTATAGCTCAACTCCAGCTTCCCGCCATAGGGCAGCGCCTCAGCCATCAGCTCATCGCCCACCGCCACCGTCTGGTTGAACACCTCCAACCCCGTGATATAGACCTTCGGCAGTAGTTTGTTGGTATGGATATTGGCAGGCAGGAAGCGGCTATAGCCACCTGCCGTGCCGAAATAGATGTAACCACGGGAGTCGCGGAAGCCCGCATCGGGCTGGAACTGCGTACCGACGAGACCGTCTTCGCGGGTAAACATAGAGTGGTCTATTATTCCCTGTTCATTATTCATCAGGCTCGAAGCGCCTCGGAACCTCAGCACGCCCTTCTCTGTTGCTAACCATAGTTCGTCACCATCAGCAGACTCCACGATGCTACTCACCTTGCCATCGAACACCCGGCGGAAGTTGTCGCTCTCAGGCCGGTAAAGGCACAGACCACTCTCTGTTGCTACCCACAAATGTCCGTCGCGGGTCGCAAACACGCAGTTCAGTTCCGTATCGTCCAACGAAGTGGCATCGCTGCCGTGCTGGTATTGCTTCCACGTTTTGTTGTCGTAGCGGTAGAGTCCGCCACCCTGGGTAGCAATCCAGAGTCGACCCTGACGGTCAGTAGTCATGCTGACGGCTACGCCCGCCAGTTCCTTGACGAGCACAAAGCGGTCATTGGCCTCATCGTAACGACAAAGACCAGTCATCGTCGCCACCCACAACTGCTGCCTGTCGCGGTAGATGACGTAGCTGCTGTTATCGTGCAGTCCGTCATCAGTCGTGTAATGACGTATCGCCCCACTACCCGACAGCCGATAGACACCGCCAGCATAGGTACCCACCCACAGATAGTCACCGTCCTGCTGCAACGCATGGACATTCTCGTGAGCCATGACTGCCCGTCCAGGGTAGTCATGCTCTGCACCATCCACGATACAGCTCAGACCCGCATCGTCGCTGGCTATCCACAGACGGCCCGCTCCGTCCTCGCAGAACCGTGAGATGACATGTCCCGGCACACGCTCAAACCTGTCCAACACGTCGTTCAAGTAGCAAACACCATCATAGAAAGTGCCTAACCAGAGGCCTCCCTCGTGGTCGCGCTCAATGGAGTACACAAACTTCGGCGTGTCCCAGAGTGCCGTCTGCCCTGTCTGCATGTCGTAGGCCACCAAACCCTCGTCGCAGCCGATGAGGACGTAGCGCTGGTCGAATTCAAACAGTTTGTGGATATGATGTCCCACTCCATCGCGCACAGGACTCAGAATCTGTTGGGGTGCCTTGTTGTCGGCCATCAGCATCAAGCCTTCCTCCCAGGTACCCACCCACAACCGCCCGTCGTGAGTCTGCAGCCGGTCACCACGCCCCGTCTGATGTCCCTTCATTCCTTCCAACCGGCGGAAACGCTCTGTACGGGGCGAGAAGCTGAAGACACCACGTGCCGTGCTGAGTAGCAGGGAGTCGCCTTCGGCTGTGAGCGACATAACAAACTGGTCGATGCCGTTCTCGGGGATACGGAACACCCTGACCTGCACGCCATCGTAGCGGCACAAGCCCTTGTCGGTACCCAGCCAGATGAACCCCTGCCTGTCCTGCACGATGTTACGCACCGTGTTCGAAGGCAAACCATCCTCGGTCGTCAGCCGCCGCAGCGTCTGCCGTCCCTGTGCCCATGCTCCGGCAACAGCTATGAGCAACCCACAAAAAAGCACCACGATTCTTCGCTTCATGGTGCAAATATAGTCATAATTCCGCAATTACGTATCAGTTTGTAGAAGAAATTTTCAGTTCGTAGGGATAAGTAGGGTTGGGAGCTGGCTGGCTGCCATAACCACCCCATGAAAGCATCTGGTGTTCTTGTGGCGCCCCCATCACGATGAAATAGAGTTTCTTGAGCGTTGTACCCTTAGGAGTACGGAAGGTAGTGGCACCGATGGGGGAATAGATTTCACGGTCGTCGGTGGTGATACCGACAAAGCCGTAGCGAAGCTGGTGAAGGGCGGAAGGACGGATGGTGACTTTGGCAGTACGTCTGACCGGCAGTTCGATGGCGTTGAAGCCATAAGCTTCAGGAGCGTTCTTGGGACGCAGCCAATCGCCCTTCAACGTGTCCAGCTCAGTAGAAAAGGTACAAGCGTAGGGGCGTGTCTCTAAGCGAGCATGTTTGAAGTCGAAGTTCAGCAAGTGCTGGTAGCCCTGGAATATCTCGTCGTTGAACTGGTTCTGCGAGAGGCCGTACATCCGCTTATAAGTGATGACGGGGTCTTCGCCACGCTTGCCTTGCCGATAGAGTTCAGCTATGCTTTTCTTGCCATGCAAATCACTCCACCACTGGATAACATAAGGCGAGTGGTAGATGTTCTCACCATCGAGATATGCCTTATGGGTCAGTTTTCGGAACGCCTCGAAGTGGTAGTTCTCGTCGCGCAGCCAGTTGGGGTTCACTTGCCAGAGCATCCACTGCGAGGTCATCTCATAGAAGCCAGTGCCGCCCCAGGCATCGCCTACACTGTCGGCAGGAATCTGCAACTGGAACGAGTGTCCCAGTTCATGGGCCATGCAGTTCATCGTCTTGTCTTGTATGCGGTTGGGGGCCACCCAGAGTCCACCGATAAAATTGTCGTAGGTTCCACCGTAGGCTGTTCCGTCGAGGGAGTACATCACCATGACCATCATCTTGTAACGGTCGGCTTTAGAACCGGGACATGTAAATCCCAACGTATCATGAAAGAAGGTGTAGAACGACTGGACACGTTCCATGAGCACTGAGAGGTTGAAGGCCATAGGCTTGCCTTCAAGCTGCGGAGGACTTTGCAGATCATTGCCGAAGCCGCGTTCCCAGAAGAAGATGCAGTCGCGGGTCTCGGCCGAGCGCTTCCAGCACCACTTCGAGGTGTCGGCCTCGAGATTCATTGAGCGCAAGTCTTCGGGAATATAAACTTTTTTCTGTGCATGCAGGGGGCACAGACCAGCTAATGCCCCAATAATCAATAATACTGCCTTTTTCATTTCTTTATCTTGGTGTTGATTTCATTCAAAGACGCATGGCCTTAAGGAATGCCTGCTGTGACTTGTTGGGACTGGCTATCCGCCGGATGCTCCAGTCGGTGGTGTCGATGCGGAGGCCGGCAGGAGCAAGCAGACGGTCGTAGTCGATATCGGCGGTGGTGTCTACCAAGCGACACATCTCAGGGAGGGAATCTCCTGCAACCTCAGCGACAGCAGCCCAGAACTCTTCTTCCGAAAAGCCTCGCTTCAGCTCAAGATAATAGCGGTTATAGAGCAAACGCATCACATCGTCGAGCGACTGCTGCTGTGCAGTCTTCTCACGGATGGCCACATCGAGCAGCAAACCAATGACCGGCCCCTTGAAGTAGTAGTTCACTCGCACGTCGCGGGCGTTGTCATCGGTGTTCATGAAGTTCAGCCAGATGTCGTAGCTACTCTGCCGCAAACTCATGTGGCGCTGTCCATCATAGGGGGCATAGAGCGAGAAATAGGTGGACAGCAACTCCAAAGCCTCGTCGGTAGTAGTGATACCGGCATACTGCAACAGTCGGAACTCGTAGTAGCACGTCAGCCCTTCGCTTACCCAAAGCATCGGGGTGATGGCCTCACGGTCGTAGTCGAGCGGCCACAGCTCCGTGGGGCGTATGCACTTCACATTATAGAGATGGAAATACTCATGTGCAACGAAAGCAAGGAACTTAACATGTGCCCGACGGGACGAGAAACGATAGTGACCGTCGGTATAGCAAGCCTGAGAGTTCAAATGCTCCAGACCGCCGACACCCTTACCCATGTGGATGAGACAGTACTTGTCGTAAGGGACATGTCCCATCAGTTGAGTGGCGGCACTGACGATGCGCTTGAAAGCGTCCTGCAGACCACACTCCTCAACGCCGTCCGGGGTTTCCAAAGCAAATTCATAGTCATGGCCTTCGTGGGCAAAGTGTGATGTGTAATAGTTGCCTAACAGGAGAGGAGAGTCGTAAAGCGTATCGAAGTCGGGAGCAGTAAATGTGTTGGTATCATCAACATGGGGTCTCAGGCCTGTGGCGATGTGTTGCCAGTGCTGCGGCATCTGGAAGGTAACGGTGACAGGATGCTGGATGTCGCCATCAACATGCATGAAGACGCCTGGTGGAGCGACAAAGGCGATATTGGGCTCCACGCGGCTGGAAGCCACGTCGCGCTCATTAGCGTAAATGCGGTAAGAGACTTTTGCACAATGGTCTTCGGGCAGTTGGATGCGCCAGCGGTTCAGGCCGTCCTTGCGCCATGTTAACGGATTGCCTTTGCTGTCGGTTGCAGAAAAGTCGCAAAGGTGCTTGGCAAAGTCGAGTATCTGATAATAGCCTGGAGCCCAACGGGGCATATTGAGCACCAACTCCCGAGTGTTAGGCATCTTTTCCGACGTGTCATCGCCAACCTTTAGCCCTTGTTGGTAGTCGAGCGTTACGTGGAGATAGTGGTTCGTGGTGTCAGGAGCCACATAATAATGCATCTCATATTTCACTTGTGCCTGCAAGCCCAACAAGGACACTAACAGCACCAGCATCATTACAGCAAACCTTTTCATAGCTTTATTTTCTTGCCATTGACGATATACAACCCATGACGCGAAGGTGCAACCACCTCACGACCTTGCAGGTTGTAGACTTTATCATTTGTTATTTCTATTTTATCATATAGACACGAGGTGCCGCTGATGCCTGTCGGGTCATTATAGTCAATACCCGTCAGCTCAGCACCCGACTGACCGCTCGTGATGTGAACATGGAAGACGAAGCGTGCTATGGCCTCCTTGCTATTAGCCTGCTTGTAGCGCAGAGCCTGACCGATGGTGTACTCATTACCTTGCTTCACCTTGCCGGGATACTGGCCGATGTTGAAGGTCAACGACGTGGCGTTCATTTCGCTGTAAATATAGCCATTGGAATAAGGGCTGACATTACCCGAAGCGTTGAACCAGTGGCCATAGCCATTGGCCGTCGAGGCATTGTTAACCAAGTCCAAGGTCTTAGGATTCAGGGGGTAGAACATAATCTTGCCCACGGAGGGGCCGGCAGCCGAATAGCTAACCATCTTGCCAGCAATGTCGGTAGTCTGCATCTGGAAGGCGGTGCCCAACTGTGCCAAGGCATTACCACCAACACTGACAGGAACGGCATCGTAGCTGTTGAGTTGGGGCAGATAGACATCATAGGTCAGCGTGATATCAGCAACCTCTCGTCCGTCGATGTTCGACTGCACATATATCTTAGCCCGTGAACCAAGGTCGGTGCCTTCCAGCTGGAAGCTGTAAGGCCAATGCTCGGCATTGTCGGCCTTCTCGGTCCACTTGTGCTGCACGTACTTCTTGGGAGCGGGCGACACGATGAGCCACAGACGGTCGACACCTTCGGGCACGGTCATCGTGACGTCCTCTGTTACCTCAGTGGTACCTTGACAGTAAAGGCTGTCTTCGTTGAAGTACTGACGGGTGCCGTCCTTCATCAGGGCCACATAGCCTAACCGGAAAGCCCGCTGGCTGGGTGATGCAGGACGTATGTAGTTAGTACGGGTTGTCTTTGTCCATTGAGTCTCGCCGCCCATCATTTCTGCTGGGTCTCCGTCGGCCAGCTTGGCAGCCGGACGGAGGGCGGTGAAGTGGGTGGTAATCTGCGTACCAGCCTGGGGCACCTGCAAAGGCACGACATTGAAACCAGTGGACTGCGGTGTCGAAGCCAAAGCCACCTGATAGGTCTTGTCGGCAGTCTGCACACACTGGTAGTCAAAGTCACCGATGTAGGGGCTGCGGTAAGGCTTACAAGCCTCCATGTCCCAGGTTGCGCAGTGGGCAGCATAGTCGTAGTAGAGACGGAAAAGCCCATTAGCATCGAGTCCCTTCAGCGCCATCAGTGCCTGATTGAAATCGGTGGCATTGCCGCTACTCTGGCCAGTCATGGGTTGGTTCCACACCTGAGCTACAGTAGTGATATCGTTATAGTATTCATTGATGAAGTAATGGAACCAGTAGCTCTGATAGCGGTGCCACTCATGAGAAAAGGCATAGTTGTGCGACTTACGGAACACCGAGATACTCTGGTCGTACATCTGGTTGGGGTACGACTGGGCGGCCTGCCACTGAGCCGTCTGTTCCCAAATGGCCTGACCGTTGCCGCAAGCTAAGTGGAACCCTGTATTGTCGGTCGAGGAGTCCTTGTGACCGCTGTGCTCGGCATAACACATGTAGTGGAACGAGTGGCCCACCTCGTGCGCCACCGAATGTCCCACAGGCTTGCTGGTTGAGGGACTGAGCCACAAGGCACTGACTTGAAAGTCGTAACCGCCACCATAGCACACCCAGTCGGTGGTGTGGTTCATCAGCACCATCACTTTGTACTTAGCCAGGTTCGACTTCACGGGGTCAACAAAGCCAAGCTTGTTGATTTCAAGGTCATAGAACGCCTCGCATTTCTTGAGCAAGTCCTGCTCGTCTACGCGATAGGCCGACGGCGACTTCGAGGGCAGGGTGTTGCCGTAGTACTTATCCCAAAACACGATGACGTTGTCGGACTCCACGCTGCGGCTCTTCGACCACGTGTACTTGTTGTCGGGGTCACTCTCTTTGTAGAGCAACGTGTCCGTACGCTGCTGACGCCATTCCATAGGAATGTAAACGGTCTTCTGCGCTACTACGTAGCTAACTGACAAATGAAAGATGATAAATGATAAAGCTATCAGCTTCATGACTTGGTACTTTTTCTTCATAACTATCCTATTTTTATCCTTTTACTTCACTTTCCATTCCAGCACGCCACCAGAGACACCTTTTTGCAGCTGGACCACAATCTTCAGTTCCTGCGTCATGACGGGCTTGAAATCCACCGAGTTATAGCAATCCTTACGGACGGTATAGGGTGAATGGCCTTCCACCTCACGCCATTGGCCATCGTTGGCACGGTAAAAAAGCATCCACGACTCCGGCACTCGGAAGTCACCGTCGTAATGGTCGAAGTCAAGCCAGTAGACCTGCACGTTCGACACCTCATAGGGCTTATCGAACTTGTAGCTGATAGACTCCTTCGTGCCGCGTTTCAGCCACCAGTAGTGGTAGGGCTTCGACGTGTCGCTGCTGCGCTTCGGTTCCCACTGGTCGTTCACGCCGCTGGCACCCAGATCGGTCGGTGCCGTCTCGGGGGCATCATTCTGGATAGGGCCGCGGTTGCTGAACGTCTGTGCACGGCTGGCAATAGTACTCTGTGGGATAATGACGGCCGCCGTGGGAGTCGAGGCTATCCACACTTCCATAGCCTGCGATTCACGATTGTTCCACACAGCATAGGGAATGGCTCTCATCTGCACGTCTTCCACGTTGCCGTCACTACGCACCATCTTGGCCTTGGTATCAATAACCGAGATACCGCCCAACAACTCGGGCATGTAACTGACCTTGAATTCTTGGTGATTATCGGAGGGCAGATACAAATTAAAGACAGACATGCAACTCTGGTCGCCCGCCTCTATGCAGTAGACGATAGGGCCGCGCTCCAAAGCCACCTTGCCGCGCAAGTCCTCGGCATTGTCGTTGGCTACGATACGGCGCACTTCCATCGGCAGGTTCAGCTCGATGATGTCGCCACTTTTCCACTGGCGGGTGATGGTAAGGTAGCCGTTGTCCGTGGTGGTAACGGCAATAGGATTGCCGTTTACGGATAAGGTGGCGGTGAGGTGCTTGTTGTCGGCGTAGGTATAGAGATCAGAAGGAACGGCCTGTTCTTTCAGCCAGCCGGGGATGCGCAGTTTGATGGCAAATTTGCCTTTGCCCTTTATGACCTTGATCTTCACATTCCCGTCCCATGGGTAGTTGGTCGTCTGCTCCAGTTCTACCCTACCCACCTTGGCACGGCCTTGGGCATAGAGATTCACATAGACGTCGCTGCCCTGAGTGGCATACATATAAGCGGGCACCGAGGCGATGAAACGGGTGATGTTGCCCGGACAGCAGGCACAGCCGAACCACCGTTCGCGGTTGTGCTCGCCATCACTCTCCAAAGGGTTGTCGTAGAAAAAACGGTCACCGCTCAGCGAGACGCCGCTTAATACATTATTAAACAAGGCCCGTTCACAGATGTCGATATACTTCGACTGGCCCGTTGCAAGGAACATGCGGTAGTTCCAGTAGACGTTGGCAATGGCGGCACACGTCTCGCAATAGGCAGTATGCGAGTTCAGTTCGTAGTTGGGGCCAAAGCCCTCGCCCTGGGGACGGCTGCCAATGCCGCCGGTGATGAAAAGCTTCTTAGATACCATATTTCCCCAAATACGCTCCAAGGCTTGGAAATAGGCGGTGTCGCCTTTCAGCGCAGCCACATCGGCCACGCCGGAATATAAATAGCCTGCACGCACAGCATGGCCCACAATTTCATCCTGCTGTAGGATGGGCTTATGATCCTGCGAATACATGCTCGGCGCATGGCCATCGGTACAGCGTCCCGTTTCGTCTATGAAGTATTTGGCACCCTCTAAGTACTTCTTGTTGCCAGTTACCTTGTAGAGTTTACACAATGCCATCTCAATGATGGGGTGACCGCCAGGACGGTGTATCTGCCCCTCATTGGGGCCGAAGGTGCGGCAGACGAGGTTGGCATTCTTGATGGCCACGTTCAGGAAGGTCTTCTTGCCAGTGGCACGGTAGTGGGCCACGGCACTCTCTATCAGATGACCACTGTTGTATAGTTCATGCGAATTGATCTTCTCCCATTTATGGGTACCCCACCAACCACTAAGGCGAGTGCAGTTGTTGGTGACACAAGTAGTCAGGTAACCGTCAGGCTCCTGTGCCTTGGCTATGAGATTGATGACGGAGTCGAGATAGTGATCCAACTGCTGGTCGTACTTTGCGGCCAAGGCATACGACGCACCCTCGATGACCTTATAGGGGTCAGTGTCGTCAAACGAGAAGTCGCCCTTGTGCTCACCTTTTATAAGACCGGCAGCCAAGGCAAAGTTGTCGAAGCGTCCGTTCTTCTCACACTCCCGGAAGGCAGAGGGTATCGACACCGTGCGATTCACCTCGATGCGGGGAGTCCAGAACCTATCACTCAGATGTACCTGTGTGAAGGACACCTCGGTAATGGGGACTGTCTGTTTGGGAGTTGCCGCCACCTGTAGTGTCAGGACCAGCGTACCCGCAATCAGTAGCGCTTCTTTTTTCATCTTGTTTTAGTATCTTTAAGTTTTATGCTGCAAAGTAACGAAGAAAATGCCAAACGGCGTGTCAAGATAATCCAATACAATGGAAATATCGTCTATCAGGACTGAAAATATCATCGGTTAGACTTTTTTTGCATTGGCTTAGACGGAATTTGCACGGAGTTACGGAAATCTTTTGTATCTTTGCACCGTTAACATCGAAAGATATCACTCAATGAATCACTTTAGACTAATCCTGATGACCGCCGCCTTACTAACCAGCGGCATCCTCCAAGCCAAAGAAGTAACCGTGACGTCGCCTAACGGAAGGCTTACCGTAACTGCTACTGACGAAGCAGGACTCACGCTGCGTATGACGCTCGACGGCAAAACAATTGTAACCATGCCTGTAGCCCTCAATACCAGCCGCAGCATCCGTTCCGTGCGCCGCACCACCATCAGCGAAGACATTAAGGCGTCATTTTATCGCCAGAAGCACTTCACTGTAAAGGCGAACCAGATAGACCTGAAACTGAACGACGGTTTCGGCCTGCATCTGCGAGCCTACGACGAGGGTATCGCGTACCGATTCTATACCACGAATAAGGGCGAAACTATCATCGGCAATGAGGTGGCAGCCTTCCACTTCCCGAAAGAGTCGAAGGCCTGGCTCTCATACACCACTAACCCGGAAAAACCATACGCAATGGCTTTCCAGAACACCTACCACGAGACACATCTGGTTGATGCCCGCCCGTTGGCCGCATTCCTGCCTGCCACCATTGAGGTGCCCAGTGGCGTGAAGTTGACCATTTTGGAAAGCGACCTGCGCTCGTATCCTGGCATGTTCCTAAAAGCCGATGGTGACGCTCTTGTCGCCGAGTTCGCCAAATACCCCAAGAAGATGGACTACTACCGCTGGCGCGGCATGAACTATGTGGCTGAGACCGAGGAATACATAGCCAAAAGCGAGGGAGCACGTACCTACCCCTGGCGCGTACTGGCCGTTACGGAAAAGGATATTGACATGCCCGTGAACAACCTCGTCTATGCTCTTGCCACACCCAACCAGATTGGCAGCACCGACTGGATACACCCCGGCAAAGTGGCATGGGACTGGTGGAACGACTGGAATCTGAAAGGCGTTGACTTCGAGGCAGGCATCAATACGCGCACGTACCAATATTATATTGATTTCGCCACCAAGAACCACATGGGCTACATCGTGCTCGACGAAGGGTGGTACGACTCATCGAAGGGCGACATTATGAACCCTATACCAGACATCGACCTACAGGGACTGATTAACTACGCCGCCAAGAAGGACGTTAGCATCGTACTATGGACTGTATTCAACGTGCTCGACGAGCACCTTGACGAGGCCTGTGCAAAATACGCAAAGATGGGCATCAAGGGCTTTAAGGTGGACTTCCTCGACCGCAACGACCAGACGGCTATTGAGATGGCCGAGCGCATTGCCAAGACTTGTGCCAAGTATAAGCTCTTCCTCGACTACCACGGCTACTTCGCCCCGACGGGCATGAGCCGCACCTATCCCAACATTTTGAACTACGAGGGTGTCTTCGGCATGGAGGAAGCACGCTGGGCAAAAAAGGAAACCGATATGCCGCGCTACGATGTCACCTTCCCCTTCATCCGTATGATGGCCGGACAGGTGGACTTTACGCCGGGTGCCATGCGCAACGGCACGAAGGAGAACTGGGTGGAGTGCTACCAGAACCCGGTGTCGATGGGTACCCGTTGCCACCAGGCGGCCTGCTACGTTGTTCACGACTCACCGTTCACCATGCTCTGCGACGCTCCGACCAACTACGAACAGGAGCCTGACTACACCAAGTTCATTGCCGCCATTCCTGACGAGTGGGACGAAACCCGCGTCCTGCAGGGCGAACTGGGCAAGTATATCATCACTGCCCGCCGCAAAGGCGATATATGGTACGTCGGAGGCCAGACCAACTGGGATGCCCGCACCATCGAGCTACCGCTCAGTTTCCTCGGTGAGGGTTCCTACGTCACCATGATGCTCACCGACGGCATCAATGCCAATCACAACGCCGAAGACTATCTCTTAGACACACAATCCCATCATAACGGCGAAACACTCAGCATCCGTATGGCTAACGGCGGTGGCTTTGTCCTGAAATTCGGGAAACCAACGATTGTCGATCACTTCTAAAACAACAACAATATGAAAAAGTTCGTATTATCATTCATCATTTGTTCTTTATCCTTTAGCCACGCAGTGGCGCAGAAGGGTTATCCCATCACCCCCGTGCCTTTCACATCTGTGAAAGTAACCCCCGGCACGTTCTGGGGACAACGACTGGAGGCTTCGCGCAATACGACCATACCCCTCGCATTCTCGAAGTGTGAGAGCGAAGGCCGCTACAAGAACTTCGAGAACGCCGCCACCCACATGGCCGACCCCTCGAAGGTGTTCAAGGTCAACGGCGTAGGCTACTCGTTTGACGACACCGACCCCTACAAGACGCTGGAAGGTGCAGCCTACATCCTGCAGACCTACCCAGACAAGAAATTGGAGGCCTACTGCGACTCAGTCATCGACATTATTGGCAAGGCACAAGAACCCGACGGCTACCTCTATACCGCCCGCACCCAAAACCCCGGCAATCCCCACCACTGGGCCGGAGACCGCCGATGGGTGAAGGAGGAAGACCTCTCGCACGAACTCTACAACCTCGGCCACATGGTGGAGGGAGCCGTGGCCTACTGGCAGGCTACCGGCAAGCGCAAGTTCCTTGACATTGCCTGCCGTTATGCCGACGTGGCTTGCAAGGAGGTGGGTCCCAACCCTGGTCAGATGTGTGTGGTGCCCGGCCACCAGATTGCCGAGATGGCTATGGCAAGGCTCTATCTTGCCACTGGCCAGCAGCGCTACCTCGACTTTGCCAAGTTCCTGCTCGACTATCGCGGGAAGACCCAGATTAAAAACGATTACTCGCAGAGCCATAAACCCGTTGTCGACCAGAACGAGGCTGTGGGACATGCCGTCCGTGCCGCATATATGTATGCCGGCATGGCCGACGTCGCTGCCCTCACAGGTGACCAGAGCTACATTGATGCCATCGACCGCATCTGGAGCAATATCGTCACAAAGAAGCTCTACATCACTGGCGGCATCGGTGCCACAGCCAGTGGCGAGGCCTTCGGCAAAAACTACGAACTGCCCAACATGAGTGCCTACTGCGAGACCTGCGCCGCCATCGGCAACGTCTACGTCAACTACCGCCTCTTCCTGCTCCACGGTGAGTCGAAATACTACGATGTGCTGGAGCGCACTCTTTACAACGGCCTCATCAGCGGCGTATCGCTCGAAGGCAACGGCTTCTTCTACCCCAACCCCTTGGAGTCGATGGGTCAGCACCAGCGTCAGGCATGGTTCGGCTGTGCCTGCTGTCCCTCCAATATATGCCGCTTCATTCCCTCGTTGCCGGGCTACGTCTATGCCGTGAAAGACAGGAACGTCTATGTCAACCTGTTCCTCTCTAACAAAAGCAACCTCAACGTTGGCGGCAAGAACGTCAGCCTCAGTCAGACCACCAACTACCCGTGGGACGGCGACATCACCATCAACATCGATAAAACCAGTGCCGGACAGTTTGCCATGAAGATCCGCATCCCTGGCTGGCTGAGGAACCAGACCGTTCCCTCCGACCTCTATCAGTATACTGACAACAAACGCCTCAATGCGACCTGTTCCGTAAACGGCAATAGCATTGCCGTCACCACCACGGACGACGGCTACCTCACCATCGACCGCAAGTGGAAGAAGGGCGACAAGGTGCAGCTGCACTTCGACATGGAGCCGCGCACCGTGCGTGCCAATAACAAAGTAGAGGCCGACCGAGGCATGGTGGCCATCGAACGTGGTCCGCTGGTCTATTGTGCCGAGCACCCCGACAACGCATTCGACATTATGAGTACCCTCGTCAACCAGGAGCCTTCCTTCCGTCTCGGCAAGGGCGAGGTGGCCGGCACGCCAATTACCACCCTCATCACCGAGGCCCAGACACTGGACTTCAACAAGCAGGGCAAGCTCGTGACGAACGACCAGACGCTGACGCTCATTCCCTATTACGCCTGGTGCCATCGCGGAAGTGGAAAGATGCGCGTATGGATGGCTCAGGACCTGAGTGCCACCACACCTGCTCAACCTGCCACCCTGGCCAGCGAGAGCAAAGTCAGCGCCTCGATGAACCGTCTGCCCGCCCTCAGTGCTATCAACGACCGCTTGGTGCCAAAAGGCGAGAATGACCGCTCGGTGCCCTACACCCACTGGTGGCCAAAGAAGGCCTCAACGGAGTGGATAGGTTACACCTTCCCACAGGAAGCGGAGATCAGCAGCTCAACCGTTTACTGGTTCAGCGACAAGCCGTGGGGCGGCTGTTCCGTTCCTAAGTCGTGGCGCATCCTCTATCAGGACGCTAATGGTGAATGGAAGCCCGTCGAGGGTGCCAATGCCTATCCTACCAATCCCGGCACCCCCAGCACCGTCAACTTCACACCTGTGAAGACCAAGGCTGTGCGTCTGGAAGTGACCCTGCCCGACAACGACTCCGCAGGTCTCTTTGAGTGGTCGGTCAGGTAAAAGAGACGAAAGTCAATATTCTTTGAGCATGCGACGGAAACGTTCTTTCTTACTTTCCTTCTTGCGCTTGAAGAGCGACTGGAGAAGTCCTAAGATATTAAAGCCTCTGGAAGGGTCGGCGGCGGCCAGCTGCATCTCGGTCTTATCGAGAGCCATCGACCTTTTCAGTTCCTTCAGAGGATCATCACCCTTGCCCTTGCCGAATACTACCACCTCGTTCAGCCCCATGAGCTTCGAGATGAGGAAGATGGTGTCCGTCACCTCCTCAACGTTCAGGATGCGGCTCTCGTACTTCACGTGGGTCAACGACAGCGTTCGGCAGGAGTCGGGAATGGTGATGAAACCCTGCCAATCGGTGGTATCTGCACAATGGATGCCGCTCTGCACATTGACGCCACGGATGGGGACGCGGGTCTCCACGTCAACCACCACGAACCGTTTCTGAGCAAAGGACGAAACGGACAGCGCAGCAAAAAAGTACACCAACATCTGTCGAAACATACTGCAAAAGTAAACAAAAACGGCCGCGGAGCAGCATCTGCGGCCGTTTATTTATAAAGAATTATCAAGTATTGACCTAATTTCAGTTAATTGTCAGAATGATACCGCCGTTGGGCTGCATCGTCACCTTCGCCTGCCCCTTTTTATCAATCTTCAACTGGCGCAGCTGCGGCCCCTTCTTTGCATCGTCCACGTAGTAGTTTACTGTCTGGCCGGCCCACTCCGGCATTTCAATAGTCAGCGTCTTGGCCTGCGGCTCGGCATTCAGGCCTGCCACGTACCAGTTGTCGCCATTACGGCGAGCCAATACCACATACTTGCCGGGATAGCCGTCAAGGAATCGGGTGTCGTGCCACACGGTGGGCACCTCGCGCAGGAAGTCGAGCTCAAACTGCGGCAACTCGTCAAGGTTGTTGGGCTGCATGGCGATGCACTGCACACGGGTCTGGGTTGTGATGGCGGCGGCCATCTCGAAGATGTCAGTCGTATAACGCTTGTGGCGGCTCTTGTTGTCGCGACTCAGGTATTTGTTCATAATCGTGCCGCCCCAGTCCATCGGCCCCATGGCATTGCGGACGAAGGGGTGCATGCACAGCTCGAAGGCCTCGCTCTTGGCGTGACCCTCGCTGAAGAAGACGTTCTCGCTGGCGAGCACGGCCTCCGAGGCCACGTAGTTGGGGTACATCATCTCCCAGCCGCGCGGCATGGTGCAGCCGTGGAAGATGACCTGCAGGCCGTAGCGGTTGGCATCGAAGAGGATGTCCTCGTAGAGCTGCATGGTCTGCTGCTTGTCGCCGCCGAAGAAGTCGACCTTGATACCCTTCACACCAATCTTCTGCAGCCAGGCCATCTCCTTGTCACGGGCAATGGCGGTCGACATGCAGTCGCGCGGAGTCTGCGGGGCGTCGTTCTCGTAGCCGTTGGAGTTGTACCACAGCATCAGGCTCACGCCCTTCGACTTGGCATACTTCGAAAGCTCCTCAATCTTGTCGCGCCCGATGCGCTCGTCCCACCAGTTGTCGACCAAGCAGTACTCGAAGCCCATCTTGCCGGCGAGGTCAATGAACTGCACCTGGTCGGCGTAGTTGATACTTTCGTCCTGCCAGACGAGCCACGACCATGTGTAGCGGCCGGGCTTGTACTCCGTCGACGCTTTGTATTTGGCCTGCAGCGAGGGCAGCCCGTATTTGCTCTCGACAATGGGCTTCAGCGAGGTACCGATGACGATGGTGCGCCACGGCGTGGTGTAAGGCAAGGGGATGCCGGCAAAGGGCGTGCCGTTGCCGTTGTTCTCGCCAGCCTGCGGGAAGGCGATGGTGTAGCCCGTCTCCGGCGCATAGTCGCTCAGGTGGCTACCCACGTAGCTGCCGTCGACGCCCGTCTCGGAGACCAGCACCCATAAAGCCCCCTCCTGCCTTCCCCGACTGGGGGAGGTAAGCTGTGCCTTGGTTGCCGCTGATGCCTCCCCCAGTTGGGGGAGGTTGGAGGGGGCCTTAAACAGGCAAGGGAACGTATAGCCCTGCCCGAACTGCGAACGCTGGGCCATGGGCTGGTCAACCTTGTAGTCCTCCTCGTAGCTGGGCTTCGTGCGCTCCCAGCCCGTCATCGGGCCTATCTGCGGACAGAGGAACGTCGTCGTGCCCTCGGGGAAATTAAACGAGCTGACCTCGCGGCGGATGACGCCACACTTCGGATTCTCACCAGGACGGGGAATCTCGTAGCAGTAGGCCACGCCGGTGTCCGTCACGTTAAAGACGACCGACATCTGCTGGCCCTTGGCATTGGTGAACGGTACGGTGTAGCGCACGGCGTTCACCTTGCGGCTTGGGCCTCCTTTCACGAAGATGGTGGCATCGCGTAACTGCATCTTGTACTGGCCCATCGTCAGTCCCTTGGTAAAGTCGCCGAAGTCGGCCTCGAAGCCTAAGCGCGAAGACGTCAGCACCGGCACACCGTCGTAGCTGACGCTGTAGGTGGCCACGCCGCCCTCGTCGCTGAATGTCAACTCAAGCCTGTTGTTTGACGAAGGCACGGTCTCCGTCTTTGCCATCATGGTGACGGCGGTCAGCAGCACAGCTGCAAATGTCATTAGTCTCTTCATATTTCCTTTAGTTTTAAGTTTCTGTCGGCAAAGGTACAAAAAAATCCCGAATCTGTGTAATAATATCGGCAAAAAGTGTGTATATATTAGTAGAGACAACAAAGCAATGAACCGAAGCGAAGACATAGTACGACTGTACGGACAGAGCGTGTTCACCATCATCTGTCAGTTGGTGGGCAACGTGCAGGATGCCGAGGAACTGACGCAGGACGCCCGGCTGCGCGGCCTTAGCCAGATGGACAGCTACGACCCGGCAAAGGCATCGCTGCGCACTTGGCTCTGCCGCATCGCTTACCGCACAGCCTTGAACCACCTACGACGGCCTGTGCTACAGACGCTGACGATGGATGACGAGGCCGTCAGTGCAGCGGCCGAGGCGGAGATGCAGACGCTCTTCCAGGAGCCCGACGACGAACGGACGGAACTGCTGGAGCGGGCCATCGAACACCTGACGGCCGATGAGCAGACGCTCGTCACGCTGTTCTACTATGACGACCTGCCTCTCGCCGACATCGGCTACATCACCGGCCAGACTCCCGGCACCATCGCCACCCGCCTGCACCGCATCCGCCACAAGCTCTATCAACTCATCAAACAAATCCAGGACTTATGAAACAGGACAACACCAACGACACTGAGCGGCTGCGCTACCAAGACGTGAACCTGCGCCGCGCCATACAACGCCGACAGCAACGGGCGCCCCAGTTGCCCGCCGATTTCAGTCTGCACCGTAGGAAGCGTAGGATGAGGTGGCACAGGATGGCCGCCGCGTTTATCGGCTTCATCGTCATCAGCGGCTTGGCATTCGCCGCAGCTTACTTCCTGCAAGACCACTCTGGACAAATCCGGGGGAATGCGACGGAGACAAATCACTCCACTCCTCACGCCCCGATTCCCTCGCCCGTCCACTTCAGCAATGCCCGCCTCGACAGCATCCTCACCGTTGTGGCCCGCCACGAGCACCGTGCCGTCAGCTACCATAGTGAGGCGCCGCGCAGCCTGCGCTTCACCATCACGTGGGACCCTGACCAGTCCTTGGCCGACTTCCTCGCCACCGTGAACGAGTTCGAGGGCCTCAGACTTACCGATGCCCGTGACACCATCTTTGTAGAAGAAACTGCCAAGGAAAGCCAGCCATGAAACGTATTCACTTTCTCTTCTTCTGTCTGCTATGCTGTGCCGTCGCCACAGCCCAATCCCAGTCCCTCGCCGCGGCCCTCGAAGCTTTGAACCAACGGCAGTCGGACTACGAAATCAGCTTCATCCATAACGACCTGGAGCACCTGCAGGTCACCGCCAACGTCAGCGGCCTGTCTATCCCCAAGGCCATCAGCCGCCTCTGCAAGGATCAGCCCGTCCGCGTCAAGCGGAAGGGGCACGACATCTTCGTGCAGTATAAGCCGAAAGCCGACAATCGCTTTATAGTACTCACAGGCAAGGTAAAAGACAACCTGACGCACAACGACTTGCCGCACTCCAATGTCCGGCTGCTCACTGCCGATGGTGTTCGCATCGACTCTTGTGAAGCCATCTCATACATGCAATATGGCAATAACCCTCCCATTGAGTACGCAGACTTTGGCTTCAGAGTGCCTGCACGACCTGCCAAATACATCATCCAGGCTACCTACGTGGGCTTCAAGACTGCGGAAGTGCCTTTCGAGTTGAACAACATCTATCGTCGCGAACAGCGTCGGGAACTGCCTCCTATCTATATGAAGCGTGAGACAAAGATGCTTCAGGAAGTAGTGGTCACCTCATCAAAGGTACATACCAATTCAATACGGCCATTGGCAAGAAGCACCTCTTGCGCCTCAATGTCAGACCGAGTATCAGCTATCAGCACAGCGTCGATTTGGTTGACCAAGAGCGCAGCACAGTCAACACCCTCTCATTCAACAACACGCTGAGCCTTTCCTACAAGTTAGGACAGCACTCGCTTAGTTTCAAGAGCACCACCCTCTGGCAACGCTTCACCACTACCAATGTCCAGTATGCTGCGATATCATCGCAGCCCCTCACCCTCACCAACGCCCTCACCGCCCTCCTAAAACTCCCTTTACAGATGGAACTCAATACCGACCTGACGCTCTACACCCGCACAGGCTATGCCGACACTCGTTTGAACACCACCGACCTCGTATGGAACGCCCGGCTGACGCGCCCCTTCCTCAAAGGCCGCCTACTGCTGATGGTCGACGGTTTCGACCTCCTCGGACAGCTCGACAATGTCACCCGCATCGTCAACGCCCAAGGCCGCACCGAGACCTACACCAACGTCCTGCCGCGCTACGCCCTGCTGCACGTCGTGTACAGGCTGAACAAGCAACCGAAGAAAAAAGTGCAGTAGACATTTGGTTAACAACTAAAAAAGGAAAGGACGTTGACTAAACATAAATGTTAAAAAACAGGGACGGAAAAGGAAAAGGACGACGAATAATTTGACGGCATAGTGGCTTTCGGCTAACTTTGCACCAAGAAAAGAAATCACAGACGCTATGACAGAGAACCATTCCATGAGACCGCTGACGCGGGCCGAGTCAGAACTGATGAACCTGCTGTGGGACCAGCAGCAGGGCGTGACCATCAACGACCTGGTGGCACTCTACCAGGAACCGCAGCCCGCGCGGACTACCGTTGCCACGCTGCTGAAGATTCTGGAGGCGAAAGGCTATGTGGAGCACCGCCGACTGGACGGCACGGGCCGGACGTTTGTCTATTCGCCGCTGCTCACCCGTGAGCGCTACGTCACCTGTGTGCTGCGCGACGTGAAGGATACCATGTTTGGCAGTTCGGTGAAGAAGATGCTCTCGTTCTTCGTACAGCATGAGGACATCAGCAACGAGGAATTGCAGGAGATTCTTGAACTGATTGATGACACAAACGACCAGACGCTATGATATACTATGCCCTGAAGTCGGCCCTGCTGCTGACGTTGCTCTATGGTGGGTTTTCAGCCCTGCTCAGCCGGGAGACGTTCCACCGCTTTAACCGCGTCATGCTGCTCGGCATCGTGGTGCTGTCGCTGGTACTGCCGGCGGTTCATATCACGATAAGCAATAATCCCTTGCACCTCAGGACTCACCCCCAACCCCTCAGGACTCACCCCCAACCCCTCAGGACTCACCCCCCAACCCCTCAGGACTCACCCCCTGCCCCTCCCTGTGAGGGAGGGGAGTGAATACACTCAGGAACAACATTCTGCGGATGGAGTTATTACTCCCCTCCCTCACAGGGAGGGGCAGGGGGTGAGTCCTGAGGGGCAGGGGGTGGGTCTGGTGGGTCCCCTATACATAATAGGTATATGCATCACCCTCGCATGCTTCATCCGCCGCAGCGTCTTACTGGTTCGCAGCTTGCAGGGAGGATTGCGCTTGCGCGACTCACAGGGCAACACCATTGTCGTGAAGGGTGGTGAGTTCCCGCCGTTCAGCTTTATGCACTGGATAGCTATCAGCGTAGGCGACTACGAACAGCACCGCCGCAGCATACTCACCCACGAGCAGGCTCACGCCCGACTGGGACATTCGTGGGACGTGCTGCTGCTCGAAGGGTTGCAGGTGGTGCAGTGGTTCAATCCTTTTGCATGGCTCTTAGCCCGCGAACTGAAGGCCATACACGAATACGAGGCCGACGAGGCCGTCATCTGTCAAGGCATCGATGCAAAGCAATATCAACAACTTCTCGTGATCAAGGCTGTCGGCAACCGTCTGCAGCTGTTTGCCAACACCCTGAATCGCGGTTCACTCAAACAACGAATCAACATGATGCAACAACAGAAATCCAACCGATGGCGTATGCTCCGTGCAGCGTTCGCCGTCCCCGTGGCCGCATTGGCAGTCATGGCGTTTGCTACGCCTGAAGTTAAAACGGACGAGGTGCAGCAGACAGTACTCAGAACTAATAGCGACGAGTCTAAACCGTTAGTGGAATACAAAACCCACGAGAAGTGGGGCAAGGGTTATCGCGACTACTACCGCGTCAATCTTGGCGAGGGTGTGTGGATAGAAAGCAATGGCGCCTCGCACATCGAAGAGCAATTCTTCACTTACTCTTTCGACAACACTAATAATGCGAAAATGCCAAGAAAGACCACGATGATGCTCAACGGTGTGCCCTTCGACCAAAACAGCCTGCCCAAGCTAACCGCCAAGGACCTCAAGAAGATTGAAATAAAGAACGCTGAGAACGCCATGCTTGCAAGTGACGCTAACGGAAAGGCTCTCTCCGTCAAAGGGCAGCGAACCACGGTGAACCTCATCACCACGCCCGTCACCATCCCCGCAGGCATTGAGGGCAATGTACCGCGTGTGCAGACGCTGCTGCTGCCTGGCAAGGGCGAGCTATACATCAAGAACGGCAAGGCCACGCCCGGCGACTGGATGCATTGCTCCATCACCGACTGGGAACCGACATCTTACAACTACAGCGTGCGCAACGAGTTTGAGCGCAGCAAGACGAAGCCCGGCTTCAAGTGCTGGATTTATGCCAGCAAGGAAACAGCCGAGCGGGACATCAGCCGCGCCGAAGCCCTGATGCGCGAACTGGGCATCACGAACTACGAAGTGGTGCGCAACCTGCCCAAGAAGCACTTCACCGACGGCGAGCTGCGCCTATGGGCACAGAAGGAGAAGGCAAAGGGCACTCCCTATAACCATCTATTCGACGCGATGGCTCCCAACCACATGGATTGTGCCGACGTACATCGTCAGTGGCACATTGTCAAAGCGGTATACGGCCGTAAGTAAAGTTAGTATATAAAAAACGAGTAGTACCCGGGACGATTCTGGAGACAGCAGCGATGCTCTCTCCAGAATATGTCACGCTAAAACACCTAACCTCCTAACCTAATGGCTGGAAATGCCTTTGTAGAAAGGCATTCTGAGAGGTTAGGAGTCCGTTAAACACCTAACCTGTCTGAAACCCCGATGTACAAAGGGTTTTCGGGCTGTTGGGTTAGGAGGTTAGGTGTTTTTTCGAAAAACTACAAAATGCAGCTGATAATTTACTGGAAGCGCATAATTATTCGCTATTTGCATAAAAATGCGGTGCCAATACCGTCCTGGAGTTTCCCCTAAGTAAACCCGAGGTTTGGGTAGGGTAAAGTCGGAGTTTACCCTACCCAAACCCCCAGTCTGCTACGGCCAATCCGTAAATGCATAAACATGCGATTTTGGAGGCCACAGCGATGCTCCCAAATATGCCATCAGAACGTGCAGGGCAGGGCCAGCAGCTGGTACATCAGTGTGCGGGCCATGCGCTGGTGTCCCTGGTCGTTGGGGTGCAGCAGGTCGGTCTCGGCATTGTGGAAATACTGGCCGTGCTCCTTCAGCAACGGGAAGAGGCCAGAGGTGGCGTTCCAGTCGATAACGGGCACCGCCCAGATGTTGCCCGCCTCCTTGACGGCGTCGATGTAGACGTCGAGATACTCGCCACATTGGTTGGTGTACGATTCGTCACACTGCCAGTTCTTCTCGTTGGCGTGGAAGTCGCTGCGGTGGATGGGCGTCAGCAGCACAATCTGCTTCGTGGGGAAAGTGCGCTTCAGCGAGTCGAGGGCAATGTTGATGCGTCCCTTGTAGGTGGTGGGGTCCATCGACGGCGTGCGCTGGCGGCGCGTCACCATCTGCTTCACCTGGCCGTGGCCGTACTCCACCTCGGTCACCCGCTCGTCCCACCACTGGCCGACGGGCACACCATTATTATAATCGTTGGTGCCGCAGAAAATGAGGATGGCATCGACATCCTGGCCGTGCTGCTGCTTCAGCTGGTCGGTCTGGCGCGGTATGTCGTTCCATTGGCGGCCGCTGACGCCATAGACGTAGGGCGTTATCTGGAGCCAGTCCTCAAGGAATCCCCAGTACTTCTTCTTCGAGCCGCTGTTACGCGGGTCGGTAATGGAGTCGCCAAAGTAGGCCACTCGCTTGCCCTGCCAAGGATGGGCTATCATTGCCTGCGGCAAAGCCTCGGAGGCAAAGGTCATAAACAGGACAAATGTCAATAGTTTTCTTTTCATCAAAATCATGCACTTTTTGGTTATTGCCTGCAAAGATATACATTTTTGGCAGAAAAAAAGTTAATTTATTATTAAAAAACGCTATTTGATATACAACTTATCAGAAAAATGCCTATATTTGCTATCGACGAAGAACAAATTATGGAGGAACTGCTTATGTCAACTACAACTGAACGCAACGAAGAAGAGATGAAACTCGACGCCCAATTGGTCGACAGTTATTCACCCGAAACAGAAACTTCTATCTGGTACAACTAACAACTAACATCAATAAAAACGTGCTGAATTGTGATTCGGCACGTTTTTATTTGTGAGATTCGGAAAAAAAGTAGTACCTTTGCATCCGAATTATTAATAAAACAACTTTGAGAGAATGGACTTGATGGGTATGCCCCTGTGGGCATGGATAGTTTTCTATGTATTAGTGTTTGTCATGCTGATAGCCGACCTGAAGATGTTCGGCAAGAAGGGACAGCATGAGGTCAGCGTAGGTGAAGCCTTGAAGATGACCGCCGTGTGGATAGGTGTTTCGCTGGTATTCTGTGCCGGCATATACCTTTATTATCCTGTCGACTCGCACGGCAAGGCGATGGAATTCTTGGCGGGCTACCTGATAGAGAAATCGCTGTCGATGGACAATCTCTTCGTGTTCCTGATGCTCTTCTCGTTCTTCGGTGTGGAGCGTAAATACCAGCATGAGGTGCTCTTCTGGGGCATCTTCGGCGCCTTGGTGCTGCGCAGTGTCTTCATCTTCGCCGGTGCGGCTATGGTGGAGCGCTTCGAGTGGGTTCTCGGACTGTTCGGCCTGTTCCTGCTCTATACGGGTTTCAAGATGTTCAGCCACGACGACTCACAGCAGGCGGATCCCTCACAGAACATCATTGTCAAGCTGTTCAAACGGTTCTTTCCCGTTACCGACCAGATGCACGGCGACAAGTTCTTCATTCTCGACAACGGCCGCCGGTTAGCCACCCCGCTGTTCATCACGCTGCTCGTCATCGAGACCACCGACGTGGCCTTTGCCGTCGACTCCATCCCCGCTGTCTTCAGTGTCAGCCGCGACCCGTTTATCGTGCTTACATCTAATATCTTCGCTATTCTCGGCTTGCGTGCCCTGTATTTTGCACTGGCCGCCATTGCCAAGTTTTTCACCTATCTTAAATATGGACTGGGGATTATCCTCATCTTTGTGGGCATCAAGATGCTGTTAGCCATGAACGAATACGTCAACGGCCTCGCCCAACTGGCAGGCTTTGAGCTGAACATGCCCCACATCGAGGTGCCCACGCCGGTGTCACTGGCCATTATCTTCGGCATCTTGCTGCTCTCCATACTTCTCTCCGTGGCAGCAAATAAGGCAAAACAGCAAAAAGCTGCCAAATAATTTGGTGGTTTCCCTTTTTTGCCGTAACTTTGCACCCTCGGAAAGACGCCCTGATAGTTAAATGGATATAACAAGGCTCTCCTAAAGCTTAGTTCCGAGTTCGATTCTCGGTCGGGGTACTATTACTAAACTGGTGAAGATACCTTACATCTGTCAAAAATATGCGAAAGATTATATTGTTCACCATTGTAGTTGCGGCCGCCATGCTTGTCTCATGTTCTGGCGACAAAGTAAAATACCGTATCGGCGTGTCGCAGTGCTCCGATGACATCTGGCGCGACAAGCAGAACGCTGAGCTGAGGATGGGAGCTTACTTCCATGACAATGTAGAGTTGAAGTTTGCTGCTGCCTACGATAGTGACGAGCGGCAGGTGCAGCAGATAGACAGCCTCGTGAATGACGGCATCGACTTGCTGATTGTAGCACCGAATCAGGTGCAGACCATCTCGCCCGCTATCGACCGCGCCTACGATAAAGGCATCCCTGTCATCGTATTTGAGCGGAAGACCAATTCGCAGAAATTCACAGCTTTCATCAGTGCTGACAATTATGAGATGGGGCACGTGATGGGCGAATACATTGCCTCGCGCCTTGGTGGTAAGGGTTCGGTATTGGAAATAAAGGGCTTGGAAGGCTCTTCTCCTGCCATCGAGCGCCACAACGGTTTCATGGATGCCTTGAAGGACGCCCCCGGCATCAGCGTGGTAGAATCGCTGCAAGGCGATTGGACAGAACCTACGGCCTGTGAAATCACCCGCCAATGGCTGGCCAATCATCGCGACACGAAAGTAGACTTGGTCTTTGGTGCCAATGACCGCACAGCCATGGGAGCGCGAAAAGTGCTGGGGACGGGAGTGCTCTATTGCGGCATCGACGGATTGCCTGGCCCCACTGGCGGCATTCAGTTGGTGCGCGACTCGCTACTCGACGCTTCGTATATCTATCCCACTCATGGTGACCAAATCATCGACTTGGCCGTCAATATTCTCGAAGGCAATCACTACGAGAAGGAGACCATGCTGATGTCGGCTCTCGTCACCCGCGACAACGCCAAGGTTCTGCTGATGGAGAGCGAGGAGATTATGCGCCAGTCCGACCAGCTGGACTCATTGCATAAGAAGGCCGACAACTATCTGCACAAGCTCGACGCGCAGCGTATCATCAACTGGTTGGCTATTGGTGTCATAGTGCTATTAGTCATAATATTCGTACTATTCTACCTCTATCATCTCCGCAAGATTGTCTTTCAGAGAGAGCGCGTGGTCAATACGTTGTGGAATCTTAAGCCTGAAGACATTCCTGCTGCTGAACCCACAGAGACAGTCGGGGATTACAAATCCACTTCAACTGATGGTTCCGAGGCATCGTCAGAAAATACAGATGACAACGAACCCGTTGCCGTCTCACATTTCATCACCCGCTTCAAGGAGGTCATCGAGGCTCGTCTGGAGGACAGCGACGTAAGTGTCGAGGATTTGGCAGCCGACATGAACCTCAGCCGTGTGCAGCTCTATCGCAAGGTGAAGGCCGTCTCAGGCTCGTCGCCTGTAGAGTTGCTGCGCACTGCCCGACTGAACCGTGCCTACCAACTGCTGCTTACCACCGAGAAAAGCGTCTCGGAAGTAGCCTATGCCGTAGGTTTCACCGCCCCCTCTTACTTCACTAAGTGTTTCAAGGAGGAGTATGGCATGGTGCCGGGTGACGTAAGGAAATAACGAAAGATACGAAAAATCGTTCATTCCACCGCAAAAATGTTACATTGCAACATATTTTGTACGGCGTGAACGATATTTTTAATGCTTTTGCGCGGATGGTTAGTACTTTTGCGCCAGATTTCTGAAACAATAGTATTAACTAAAAACGCAAGAGTAAATGGAAAGACTAAGGAGATTTCTGCTGAGTTTGTCGCTCATCTTTGCGAGTACAGCTTTGTACGCGCAAACGGAGATAAGCGGCACGGTGCTCGATGACTTCGGTGAGGGAGTCATAGGTGCCACAGTAATGGAGAAAGGAACCAGCAACGGCACGGTGACCGATTTCGAAGGAAACTTCAAAATCAAGGTCAAGGCAGGTGCTGTGCTGGCGATTTCGTACATTGGCTATCAGACACAGGAGGTGCCTGCCGCGATGGGCATGAAAGTGGAACTGGTACCCGACGACAAGATGCTGGAAGAAGTGGTGGTGACGGGTTACACCACCCAGCGCAAAGCCGACCTGACGGGAGCCATCTCAACGGTGAGCGTCGACGAAATGGCCAAACAGAACGAGAACAACCCGATGAAGGCCCTGCAGGGCCGCGTGCCGGGCATGAACATCACGGCTGACGGTAATCCCTCGGGTGCCGCCACGGTACGCATCCGTGGTGTGGGAACGCTGAATGACAACGACCCGCTCTACATCATCGACGGCGTGCCCACGAAGGCCGGCATGCACGAACTGAACGGCAACGACATCGAGAGCATACAGGTGTTGAAGGACGCCGCCTCGGCCAGTATCTACGGTTCACGAGCCGCCAACGGTGTCATCATCATCACCACCAAGAAAGGCAAGGACGGCAAGGTGAAGGTGAACTTCGACGGAAGTGTGGCCACATCTTTCTATACGAATAAGATTGAGACGATGAATGCCAACGAGTGGGGACGTGCCTACTGGCAGGCTTGCGTGAACGACGGTCTGAACCCCTCGAACAACAACCTGGGCTACAACTACGACTGGGGATATGATGCCAATGGCAACCCCGTGCTGAACAAGATGACGATGAACATGTTCCTGGACGAGAATGCCTCGGTACGTGCAGGCGACACCGACTGGTTCGACGAGATTACCCGCACGGGCGTGGTACAGCAGTACAACCTCTCGGTGAGCAACGGCTCGGAGAAGGGCAACGCCTTCTTCAGTCTGGGCTACTACGACAATCAGGGCACCATCAAGGACAGTTACTTCAACCGTCTGTCGGCACGTGCCAATGCCGACTACAAGCTTTTTGACGGAGCAGTAGTAATAGGCGAGAACTTCACCATCAACCGCACAAAGGGTGTCGATGCCCCCGGCGGTGTGCTGGAGCACGCACTGGAATTCAACCCCAACTTCCCCATCTATGCCGAGAATGGCAAGTACGCACAGGCATTAGGTGCTTATTCTGAGCGCGAGAACCCGCTGAGCATGATTGACAATGCCAAGGAAAACGAGTACACGCAGTGGCGCTCTTTCGGTGACGTCCACCTGAGCATCACCCCGTTCAAGAACTTCATGGTACGCACCACCCTCGGTATGGACTACACGCAGAAGGAGCAGCGTTTCTTCACATTCCCCATCGCCAATGGTAAGGTGATGCGCACCGACTCGGCCGTGGAGGGCAAGCAAGAGCACACCATGCGATGGATGTGGAACGCCATTGCCACCTATAATCTGGAAATCGGCAAGCACCGGGGCGATGCCATGATTGGTACCGAGGTGAACCGCATGGACTACAAGATGAACAGTGCCAAGCGTTACGAACTGGCCATTCTCAACACCGACTACATGTGGCCCAGTGCTGGTGCCGGCAAGCAACTGGCCGAAGGCTTCGGCGAGGGTTTCTCGTTGCTGTCGTTCTTCGGCAAAGTGAACTACACCTACGACGACAAGTACCTGGCTTCGTTCACCATCCGCCGCGACGGTTCGAGCCGCTTCGGTAGCAACAAGCAGTACGGTACCTTCCCGTCGGTCAGTGCCGGTTGGCGCATCAGCGAAGAGAAATTCATGGAGAGCACTAAAGGCTGGCTCGACAACCTGAAGCTGCGCTACTCATGGGGACAGACCGGTAACCAGGAAATATCGAACACAGCCCGCTACACGTTATATAAGTCTGTAGTGTCTACAGGACTCTGGGGCAGCGGTCAGGCAGGCTCCTCCTACGACATTGCCGGTAAGAACGGCGGCTATGACCTGGACAACGGCTATGTGCGCAACCAGCGTGGCAACGACGACATCAAGTGGGAGACCACCACGCAGCACAACATCGGTGTGGACTTCGCATTGCTCGGCAACGAGATTTACGGTTCGTTCGACTGGTTCAACAAGAAGACCACCGACATCCTGCTCTTCATGGAGGGTATTGCCGCCATGGGCGAGGGCGCTGGCCAGTGGATTAACGCCGGCGAGGTGAAGAACAACGGTTGGGAACTCACCGTAGGCTACCGTCACCGCCTGCCCAACGACTTCTCGTGGGACATCAGCGGTAACATCAGCAAATACGTGAACGAGATTACCAAGCTGCCCGAGACGGTGGCTGCCAACGGCAAGTACGGCGGCAACGGCGTGAAGAGCGTCGTGGGTCACCCCATGTTCTCGCAGGTGGGCTACGTCTACGACGGCATTTTCAAGAGCCAGGAGGAGATTGACAACCACGCCAAGCAGGAAGGTGCCGGACTGGGACGCATACGCTATAAGGACCTGAACGGCGACGGCATGGTCACCGAGGATGACCAAGACTGGATTTACGACCCGACACCCGACTTCACATGGGGTCTGAACCTCTACCTGCAGTACAAGGACTGGGACCTGACCATGTTCTGGCAGGGCGTGCAGGGTGTTGACGTCGATTGTCGTGGCTTCAAGTCGCAGACCGACTTCTGGGCCAACTCTGCCATCAACGTGCCCTACCTGAACAAAGGCACACGTGTGCTCGACGCATGGAGTCCTGCCAATCCGGGCAGCGACATTCCCGCGCTGACCACATCGGACACCAACCGTGAGGGCCGCATATCCTCTTACTTCATCGAAAACGGGTCTTACGTGAAACTGCGCACCATACAGTTGGGCTACAACATACCTAAGACGGTGACCGGCAAGCTGCACTTGGACCGCGTGCGCCTCTACGCCTCGGCTCAGAACCTGCTGACCATCAAGAGTAGCAAGTTCACGGGGGCTGACCCTGAGAACCCCGGATTCAACTACCCCATCCCCCTCAATCTCACATTCGGACTCAACGTTTCATTCTAAATACAGCAATAATATGAAAATGACATATAAACTCATTGCCTGTTACGTTTGCTGCTGTATGACAGCAGCCTTCACCTCCTGCTCCAATTTCCTCGACGAGCAGGTGCCGCAGGCCACGCTGACTCAGGACGAGGTGAAAAACCCTGAGTATATCGACAACGTGCTGATTTCGGCCTACGCCGGACTGGTCAGCATCGAGGACATGAACTCCTCGTTCTCACTATGGAACTACGATACCCGTTCCGACGATGCCTACGTGGGCGGCTCGGACTTCTCCGACGGCGAGCCCTTCCACATCCTGGAGAAGAGCACCGGCGTGATGACCAAGGACTGGCCCTACAACGACATCTGGAACCGCTTCTACCGCTACCTGTCGCGCATCAGCCTGTCGCTCGACATCCTGGCCGATGCCGACCAAGCCAATGCCACCATCCAGCAGCGCACCGCCGAGATGAAGTTCCTGCGTGCCTACGGTCACTTCCAGCTGAAGCGCCTGTTCAAGAAGATTCCCTTCGTCAACAAGCCCAACATGCAGGAGGACGACTACAACAACCTGTCGAACACCGAGTACACCAACGACGAGGGCTGGCAACAGATCATCAACGACCTGGAGGATGCCTACGCCGTACTGCCCACTACTCAGCCTGAAAAGGGACGCCCCACAAAGGCTGCCTGCGCCGCCTTCTTAGCTAAGGTGTACCTCTATAAGGCTTACCGTCAGGACGATGCCAACAGCAACCAGGTGACCTCGGTCAACGAGGATGACCTGAAGAAGGTGCTGGAGTACACCAGCGCATCTATCTACAACGGCTACGCACTGGAAAGCGACCTGCACAACAACTTCCGTCCCGAGGAACAGTACGAGAACGGCAAGGAGAGCCTCTGGGCCATCCAGTACTCGCGCAACGACGGTACCACCTGGGGCAACCTCAACTTCTCCTACCGACTCATCGTGCCCTGCATCCCCAAGGTTCATGACGCGGGCTGCGACTTCTACAAGCCCTCCATCAACCTGGTCAACGCCTACCGCACCACTGCCGACGGACTGCCCGTCTTCGACAACGCCCCGGCTGCCGACTACACCGTCGGCTCGGCACAGACTGTCGACCCGCGTCTCTTCGTCACCGTCGGTGTGCCTGGCACTCCCTATATGTTCAACCCCAACTTCATGGTCAGCCAGACCAACACCTGGAGCCGTTCGGGTGGCAAGTATGGCTACTTCGTGTCGCTGAAGCAGAACGTTGACCCTGCACTGACCGACAGCTACCTCTTCGTGTGCGACAACCAGTGGGCCAGCTCCATGAACCGCGTGGTGCTGCGCTATGCCGACGTGCTGCTGATGCGTGCCGAGGCGCTGGCTCAGTTAGGCCAGACCACCGAGGCCATTGCCCTGGTGAACCAAGTACGCGGCCGTGCTGCCGCCATGGCCACCAACAGCATCGTGTCGAACTATCCTAATAAATATGGTGTACACTACGCCATCGGCAAGTACAGCGGCTCCTACTCCAAAGAGCAGACCTTGCAGATAGTCAAGACCGAGCGCCGCTTAGAGCTGGCTATGGAGAGCGAGCGTTTCTTCGACCTCGTGCGCTGGGGCGACGTTGCCACCGTGCTCAACCGTTTCTACAGCACCGAGAGCGAGAAAATGAACTTCCTCGACGGCTCACTGTTCACCGCCAACAAAAACGAGTACCTGCCTGTGCCCTTCGAACAGATAGCAGCCTCTAACGGACACTATACGCAGAACTGCGGACAGTGGTAATTTTTAATTGATAATTCACAATCTACAATTGACAATTATGAAAACAATATATAGCATTATCTGCGCAATCTGCATCATCTGCGGCTTTACAGCCTGCAGCGACGACCATACGGGCAGCATCGACGTGAGCGGCTCATGCCTGGTGGAGAACTTCGTCCTCAACGGACAATACGAGGGAACCATCAACACCGAGAAACGACTGGTGAAGGTGAAAGTGCCCGTAGACTTCAACCAGAAAAGCTCAATGGAGATTACCAGCCTCACCGTGTCGCCTGGCGCACAAACCAACCTGAAGGTGGGCGACCGCGTGAACTTCGACGCCGACCGTACCCTGCATATCACCAACGGCGACCTCGTCATGGACTATCAGGTCAGCGTGCGCAACGACGAGGCCCTGCTTAAACTCTTCATACTCGAGGGCGTGAAGGGAGCCATCAACCAGGACGACAAGACAGTCACCGTCTCGGTGATGGCCAACAGCGGCATCGACCTGGAGAACGCCACCTTCGAGGTGGAGTGCAGCGACGATGCCACCTGCAGCCCCGCCAGCGGCACAAAGGCCAACTTCCGTGAGCCGATGCTGCTGACGCTGAACGACAATACGGCTACCACAACTTATACCGTCAACGTGACGCTCATCGAGAATCCCGTGGCCATCTTCGTAGGCGACGCAGAGAACGTTGAGCTGCTGAACGACGAGGAAAAGGCAGCCGCCAAGTGGCTGACGGGCAACATCGAGGGTGCCGCCTACGCATCGTGGGACATGGTGGCCAGCGGCAGCATCTCGCTCGACGAGTGCAAGCTCATCTTCTTCCACCGCCACAGCCCTGCCTACGGCAACTACAACGGGTTTGCCGAGGCTGCCACCGGTGCCATGACAGCACTGCCCAAGATGAAGGAGTTCTGGAAGCGCGGTGGTGCCTTCGTGCTCAGCCGCTCGGCTGTGAACTATGCCATAGCCCTCGGAGCCATGCCCGAGAACGCTTATCCCAACAACTGCTGGGGAGGAGGAGGCGGTGAAGGTTCCGACCTTATGGGCGACGACCCCTGGCACTTCTTCTCCTACGACACCACCCATCCGCTGTGGCAGAACCTCGTCACCTATCCCGGTGCTCCCGACGATGCCGTCTACACGCTCGACAACGGCTATACCATCTGCAACACCACGTCGCAGTTCGCCCTCTGGAATCCCTACACCGATGTGCAGGCCTTCGAGGAAATCACTGGCAGTCGAGGCTTGGCTCATGGTGGCGACGGTGCCATCGTGGCCTGGGAACTGAAAGCTGCCGACGGCAACTACGGCAAGGGTGGCATCATCTGCTTCGGCTCCGGACTCTTCGACTGGAACTCACCCACGCCTTACACGTCGGTCTATCACGACAACATGGGCGGCATCATGCTCAACGCTTTCAATTATCTAACCAAATAAAACGTCACCATTATGAAAACCAACAATATAAAGCATTACATCCTTGGTTGTCTCGTGTGCTGCGGCGTTGCCGCAGCCCCGGCAACCCTCGCCTCCTGCAGCGACGATGACTTCAGCGGCGACCCCGACCGCGACTGGGAAGGCACCACCACGTTCTTCACACCCACCGACGAACAGGGCTTCAGCACCTACTACACCCCCACCGTGGGACGTGTAGGCGACCCCATGCCCTTCTACGACCAGCGTTCCGGCGACTTCAAGGTGCTCTATCTGCAGGAGTTCATCAACAACCTGAGTCACCGCTTCCACCCCATCTGGGCTGTGGCCACCAAGGATGGCGCTACCTACCAGTCGCTCGGCGAACTGTTGCCCTTTGGCGCCAACGACTACCAGCAGGACGCTGCCCTCGGTACGGGCTGTGCCTACGAGAAGGACGGCACCTATTATATATATTATACGGGCCACAACGGTAACTGCAAGAACCGTGAAGTAGTGATGCGGGCCACGTCCAACGACTTCAAGACCTGGACGAAGGACGAGCTGTGGACGCTCAACGGCCCCGACTACGGCTACTCAGGCAACGACTTCCGCGACCCGCAGGTCTTCGTAGCCGACGACAACCTCTACCACATGGTCATCTCCACCTATCCTGTCAACGGCGGCGACCCCGTCTTTGCCGAGTTCAAGTCATCCGACCTGAAGACGTGGGAGCACGTGGGACGCATCCGCATGATCTGGGACCGCATGCTCGAGTGCCCCGACATCTTCAAGATGGGCGACTACTGGTACATGGTCTACAGCGAGAGCTTCCGCACCTCGTGGAGCCGCAAGGTGAAGTACATGATGGCCCGCAGCTACGACGAGCTGAAGAACTGCTTTAACGACGGCCCGAAGTGGCCCGCCGACGGCCATGAGGGCGTGCTCGACAGCCGGGCCTTCTATGCCGGAAAGACCGCTTCCAACGGCACCGACCGCTTCATCTGGGGCTGGTGTCCCTTCCGCTCAGGCGGCGACATCCACGAGAAGAACATCAACGTGGGAGCCGGTGACGGCAATGAACCCAACTGGAGCGGTGCCCTCGTCTGCCACAAACTCATACAGCATGCCGACGGTACGCTGACCCTCGGAGCCGTTCCCGCTATGGCTGCCAAGTACAACAAGCAGCAAGAGGTAAAGGTGATGGCCTCCAACGGCAGCAATGTGTCCAGCGGTTCTCCCGCTGGGACAGCCACCCTCACCGGCGATGATGCCTACGTGCTCTACAGCCGCTTGGGTACCTGCAACCACCTCTCCTTCACGGTCAAGACCTCCAACAACTGGGACAAGTTCGGCATCTCCTTCGTGCGTGGCACCGACTCCAAGAAATACTACACGATAGTGGTGAATCCCGAGGACGAAAACCATCGCAAGGTCAACTTCGAGCAGGAGGGCGCTGAGGGCAAGGGATTCGTCGAGGGTATCGACGGCTACTGGTTTGAACGTCCAGCCGACAACACCTACGCTATCGACATCTACACCGACAACTCCGTCCTCGTGATGTACATCAACGATGTCTGCGCTTACACTCAGCGCATCTACGGCATCCAGAAGAACTGCTGGAGCATCAACAACTATGGCGGATCGGTAACCGTGAGCGACGTGAAGGTCGGCCAGCAATAAATAGTAGTTAGTTAGTTTTTCCATTGGTAAAGGATTGTTTTTCAGGATAACATATCAATAAATTAAAACCCCCGTGTCCGACGCTTTTCCGTCGGACACGCAAAAGAAAAGGAAATAATGAAAAGACAATTACTCATGCTGGCTATGGCAGTGGCCACAATGACTGCCTCCGCACAGGTGGTGCTTTGGGATGGTGAGGACAAGGAAGTGAACAGCGACGGCGGCTTTTGGAACCGCGCCGACCCCACCGTGGTCGACGACAATGGCAACAAATGCCTCAAGGTGACGCTAAAAGCCAACCCCGATGGTTGGGATAAGGAGCACTGCAATGCCGCCCTGCCCTTAGGCGATGTGGACTTCAAGGCCCTGCGGCGCCTGACAATGCGCGTCAAGATGAGCCTGAACCACAACGTGCTGGTGAAACTGGTGAAGGATGGCGACGGCGGCTACGCTACCGGGCGATGGTTCTGGTGTGGCGATGCTGACCAGTGGAACATCCTGACCTTCGAGTTCGCCGCCGGTCCCGACAGCGAGAAGATCACCGACACCGCCAACACCGTGCTGGAGATTTGGCCCTTTGAAGATGGTGGCGACGCCCTGGCCAATGTGGGGCAGACCATCTATATCGACGACATCAAGATGGAAGGCACGATGGTCAATGGCAAGGGCCTCCACGCATACGCCGACAATTCACTGACGGGTGAGGTCGTGGTGACGGGTGTCATCGGCAAGGGCAGCTATCAGTGTACGTGGAATGGCGACTGGCATCCCGAAGCCTACGACGACTATGCCCTGCTGGCCGCTAAGCTGGCTCCCACTGCAACCAAGCTCGACGTGACTGCTGCCGGTCGTTGGGACGAAGATTGGAATGTTATCAAGGCCAAGTGTCCTGGCATTGAAATCGTCACGGAACAAAGCACCGCTGTCAATACATTGCGCACAGCACGTCCTGATGCAGCCCGTGTGTTCACCACCCTCTCTGGTCAGCGTGTCGCCAACATCAATACCAAGGGTGTTTACATCATCGACGGAAAGAAAGCCGTGGTCAAGTAGCTGCGATGCTGCCGAACGGCGGCTACCGTGCACCCACCATCGGCATGATACAGGAGGACTTCTACGTGACGTGGAACTTCATCTACACGGGCACGCCCTTCACGCTGCGTTTGAAGGCATGGGCTGAGAAGCTCGACAGGGTGAAGGGCGAACTGACGGTTCAGAAAAACATCGACGAACTCTACGACTGGACGGCCCGCCGCATGGAGGACGCCAGGGAGAACGACTCGCGGGCTGACGAGATGCTGCTGAAGCGCTGTGCCTACCACGGGCTGAACTTCGCCGCTGGGCGACGACAGGCAGGCTGGAGCCTCGAGGTCGAGTTATCGCAAGACGGGGAAGCTGATGCTGTAGTGTACCAATGTACCATTGTACCATTGGCGAACTTCCTATGAAAAGAAGCCCCACCCAAGTCCTCATGAGGAGAGGCTTGGGTGGGCTTATTTTTTTGCGAGGCTTTTATTTTTTGACGCACTTTAGGTTCCGCTGCAACTGCTGGGTGGAGCTGGCGCCCGTTCAGTCCCTGCGACCATCACTATTTTCTCCGCATGAGTCAGTAGGTGTGTATGAGTAAGGTAATTTTAACATTTGCCGCTTGTTGCTTTCGATAATTCTTACTACCTTTGCACACAAAGAAGTATGAAGACATCAATAAAGATCAAAAGCAATATGAAATTAAAAGCATTACTACTCCTGGCTGCCGTATTCGTAGCCAATCACGGCATGGCTCAGACTGCTGAGGCATCGCAAAGACTGACAAAACTGTCAGAGTTAGGCAATAGCACAGTTTATGAATTCAACTATCCGTCAGTCAGCTGTTCTGGGCAGCCTACTGTGCTCTCGGCGGCACTCGTAGCCTGGACACCGGGGGAGCCGGAGGAGAAAGATAGCATCGAGAGTGTACACATCTACAGCCATGCCACCATCGGCAGTGACGACGAGCGCCCCACCACCAAGGGATTCTCCAAAGAGCTGACGGCGCTGCAGACGCTGCCCCGCCGAACTTACGGCGATCTTACGGATGACATCAGCACCGACTTTGTGGGCCGCTGCATCATCATTGCACCCGACTATGAGGGCTATGGCGCGACCAGAAGCCTGCCGCACCCCTATCTCTCGCAGCGGCTCACGGCGCGTCAGGTGCTGGATGCCCTTGAATACGGACTCAAACTCTATCGGCAGCAGGCTGCTGAGAAGATTGACTCCAACCAGCTGCTGCCGTTAAAGAGCGACTGGCGCACGTTTGGCTTAGGTTTTTCGCAGGGGGCGGCAGTCACGCTGGCCTTGCAGCGGCTCATCGAGGGCGAGGGGCTGTCCGAGCAGTATCATTTCCAGGGAAGTGTCTGCGGCGACGGTCCCTACGACCTGGTGGAGACCATGCGCTACTACTTTGAGGACGACGGCACCAGCTACGGTGCAGAAACCGATCACCGCAAGGGTATGATTACCTATCCTGCAGTAGTGCCGCTTATTATAAAAGGTATGTGCGACACATACCCCGAACTGGCCGGCTACGGCTATGGCGACCTACTGACGCAGCAACTGCTCGATACGGGTGTGCTGGGCTGGATAGACAGCAAGCAGTACACAACCTCGGAAATGGCCAGCATGTGGTATGACCAGTTGGAAGAGGGGCGTGACACGCTCGACCGCCACTATTCGCCAGAGCAGATGGCTGAGCTGTTTGACACACCGAGATGGGGCAAGGTCTGGGGACATGCCGACAAGATGTTCACACCAGCCACATACGCCTATCTGAACGATGCTTCCAACTTCTCGACCGTGCCCGAAAAGGCTGAAAATGCCCAGCAGGCCCTGCACCGTGCCCTGGCCGAAAACTCGGTGGTCAAGGGGTGGGAGCCGCAGCACCGCATACAGTTCTATCACTCACGTTCCGACATGGTGGTGCCCTTCGGCAACTACCTGTCCTTCCGCGATGCGCATCCCGACGGTGAGAACACCCTCTACCGGCTCAACGACACGTTCAGCAACGATGACCATATAGACGCTGCCACGCTCTTCTTCCTGAATCTGACCGTCACCGGCTCGCTGGCTGCCCACTACCAGTGGATTAACGAAGGCTACATTCCCACTGGCATCAAGGAGGCGGTTGCCGTTTCTTCACGTCCCGACGGCTGGTACACCATCGACGGTCGCCGTCTAAATGGCAAGCCCACGGAGAAGGGAATCTATATAAATAACGGCAGGAAGATTGCCGTTAAATAGACTCGTATGAGAACATGAAGCCCGTCTTACACCTTATTATATTATGTGGACTGACGCTGCTGCTGGCGGCTTGCAGTTCAGGCAAGCACTACCGTATTTCGGTGCTGCAATGCTCGGCGGGCAACTGGCGCTACAAACTGAACAATGAACTGCTGGCCGCCCAGCACCTCTACGACCAGGACGTGGAAGTGGAGATACTGAACTGCCACGACCGTAGCGACGTGCAGGTGAGGCAGATTGACAGTCTGCTCAATGAGGATGTGGACCTCCTGGTGGTGGCGCCCAACGAATATGCCGAGGTGGCACCCGCCCTACGGCGTGCCAAGGAGCGCGGCAAGCCCGTCATCCTGTTCGACCGCAAGGCCGACACCGACGACTATACGGCCTTCATCGGCGGCGATAATGAGGACGTGGGCCGTCTGGCCGCCAACTATGCGGCGCATCTGGTGAAAGCGGGCGGGGGACACAAAGTGCTTGAGATTACCGCCCTGCAGAGCACATCGCCATCGCGCGACCGCCACAAGGGTTTCGAGCAGGCCATCGGCCAGCACCCGGAGGTGGACTACCATTGCGTCTTCAGCAACTGGGACGACCACCGCACGGACACCATAGTACGGCAGGCTTTGCAGAGCGACAACCGCCCCGACGTCATCTTCTGCCACAGCGACTTCATGGCCCGCGGTGCTTCATGGGCGGTGAAGGATGCTGGGTTAGAGGGCCAGGTGAAGATTATCGGCGTTGACGGTCTGCCCGGCCCCGGCGAGGGCATTGAGGGTGTGGAGCAGGGATGGCTGGCGGCCACCTGCGTTTATCCCACCCCGGGCGAGCTGATAGTGCGGCTGGCGCTCGACATACTGGAGGGCAAGCCATACGAGCGCAACAACGTGCTGCAGAGCATGGTCATCACGCCGGAGAATGTCAATATGGTGGCCCTTTACAGCAAAGAACTGCAAAAACAGGGCAGTCAGCTGCTAACCATCCAGGACAAGTTAGAGGAGTATTTCGGCCTCTACAACATGCAGAACAAGATTATCTGGGCTGCTGTAGCCGTCATCGTGCTGCTTGTGGTGGCTGTGCTGCTCACGTGGCGCGGCGTGGTGCAGATACGTGCCGCCCACCGCCGCCAGAAGGCCCTGAACCGTGAGCAGAAACTCTTCTACACCAATGCCAGCCACCAGCTGAAGACGCCGCTGACGCTCATTGCCGGACCCGTAAGCCAGCTACTGCAGCGCAAAGCCGTAAAGGGCGAAGACCTGCAACTGCTGGAGATAACCGAGCGGAACATCTGCCAGATGGAGAACGTACTGTCGGACGTGCTCAAATTCGGTAAGGACACCAGCCAGCCGGCAGTCGACGACCATACGGCTCAGGGCATCATGCAACAGCAGGCAGCTGCCATCGTGGAGAAGGAACACCTCGGCATGCTGAAGCAGGAGGACACCGAGGAACTGTCGAACATCCTCATCGTCGACGACAACGCCGACATGCGCCACTATCTGCGCACCCTGTTAGCCTCGCGCTTCTATGTGCTTGAGGCCCCCGACGGGCAGAGCGGCCTGCAGCTGGCCCGCGAGAGCGTGCCCGACATCGTCATATCGGATGTGATGATGCCCGTGATGGACGGTCTGCAGTTCTGCCAGCGACTGAAGCAGGACTTCATCACCAGCCACATTCCCGTCATCCTGCTCACAGCCCGCAGCACCGAGGCCCAGCAGATGGAGGGCTACGAGCACGGTGCCGACGCCTACATGACCAAGCCCTTCCGCGCCGACCTGCTCATCAGCCGCATCGACAACCTGCTGCGCAGCCGCCAGCAGTTGCAGGCGGTGTTCAAGGGTGGACAAGCAGATGCCAAGGAGGTGAAGCTCACCACGCAGGACAAGCTATTCATGGACCACCTGCGCGACGTGGTGAGAGAGAAGATGGCAAACCCGAAGCTGAAAATGGACGACCTGGGCGACGACCTGGGCATCAGCCGCGTGCAGCTCTATCGCAAGGTGAAGGTGCTCACGGGCCTCTCGCCAGTGGAGCTGCTGAGGGAGATGCGCTTAGAGCGTGCCAAGACGCTGCTCAACAGCACCACCAAGACGGTGGCCGAGATAGGCTACGAGGTAGGCTTCACGACGCCCAGCTATTTCACCACCTGCTTTAAGAAGCAATTCGGCAAACTGCCCATGGAGTTCAGGGCAGAATGAAATACGAAAAACTATAAAGAGTCTTTCAATATTGTTACATGTAACATTATTCTTAGTCACAGAACGATAAGTTTCAGCCATTTGCGCGTTTGATCAGTACTTTTGCGGTAGTTTTTTGAAACATATCGTATTAACTAAAAACGTAAAAGCAAATGGAAAAAACAAAGAGATTCTTGCTCAGCTTCCTGGCTCTGATGTTTTGTACAATAATGTACGCGCAGACGGAGATTACAGGAACGGTGGTCGATGATTTCGGCGAAGGAGTCATCGGAGCCACGGTGAAAGAGAAGGGCACCAGCAATGGTGCCGTGACTGATTTCGACGGCAACTTCAAGGTGAAAGTGGCCAAAGGCGCCATGCTGGTCATCACCTACATCGGCTACGACCCAGTGGAGATGCCTGCCGCCAATGGCATGAAGGTGCAACTGAAGGAGAACGCCTCGCAACTGGCCGAGGTGGTGGTGACGGGTTACCAGACCCAGCGCAAGGCCGACCTGACGGGTTCGGTGGCTGTGGTGAAGACCGACGAGCTGAAGACGTCGAGCGACACCGACCCCATGCGCGCCCTGCAGGGTAAGGTGCCAGGCATGACCATCACCAGCAACGGCTCACCTGTAGGTGCTGGTACCGTCCGCATCCGTGGCGGCGGTTCGTTCAACTCGTCGCAGGACCCCCTGTTCATCATCGACGGTGTGCCCACCACTACCAACCTGAACACGCTGAACATGAACGACATCGAGTCGATGCAGGTGCTGAAGGATGCTGCCTCGGCCTCTATCTACGGTAGCCGCGCTGCCAACGGCGTGATTATCATCACCACCCGTAGCGGCAAGAAGGGCGACAAGGTGAAGGTCGACTTCTCGGCTAACCTCACCACCCAGTTCTACAACAAGCAGACCATGATGAAGCTGGCCAACACCTCGGAGTACGCCACCGCCATGGCTCAGGCTGCCATGAACGACGGACTAGACCCCGAGCAGTATGCCAACAACTACGGGCTGACACTCAACGCCGCCGCCGGTAAGCAGATACAGGCATACGACCCCGCCACGGGCCAGATGCGCCAGTTCACCGTGAACGGCCTTTACGACGGCTATATGAACTCGAAGAAGACCATGCGCTTCAGCGATACCGACTGGCTCGACGAGATAAGCCGCACCGGTTTCTCGCAGAGTTACGACCTCAGCCTCTCGAACGCTACCGAGAAGGCATCGGCACTTGTCTCTTTCGGCTATAAGAAGAACAACGGCATACTGAAATACACCAACTTCGAGAGCTTCTCGGGGCGCATCAACACCAGCTACAAGGTGAACAAGATTGTCACCGTGGGCGAGAACGCCACCATCACCTACAGCGACCAGGTGGACTGCCAGCCCTTGGAGAACGCCCTGAAGATGGCTCCCACACTTCCCGTATATGAAGAGGACGGCGAGACCTTCTCAGGCCCTGTAGGCGGCATGAGCGACCGCCAGAACCCCCTGCGCGAACTCTACCACAACCGCGACAACCG
>CAMVLT010000011.1 GCA_947168395.1 uncultured Prevotellaceae bacterium
TGGGGGGTCTTGGCCTGTCGGGTGGGGGGCTTCGGCAGCAGCATTTTTTGCCATAAAAATTTGGCCGTTTCATTGTTTCTCATTATCTTTGCAAACTGAAAACAAAAACACCAAAACTCCCAATGATTATGGCAGACGACACAAACGAGAGATACATCAATCCGTATATCGAGTGGATGCTCGATCTTCGAAATCTGTATCGCTTGTGGGAGCGTCCCAAGGCATTGCAGGACCGTGTGTTCCAAAAGCTTTTCGACCAAGCCGAGATTGCCCGTTATTCCGAGACTGAGCGCCGCCAGTATGAAGACAGCAAGAAGGTGTTCTGGGATAACTATAGCGTTATTAAGACCGCACGAGATAAGGGAGTGCTTGAAGGCATACAAAAAGGTATTCAGCAAGGTATTCAGCAAGGTATTCAGCAAGGTATTCAGCAAGGCGTTCAAAAAGGTATTCTGCAAGAGAAAGCTGAAACCGTTCAAAGGATGAAGGCTAAAGGTTTCTCTGCTGAAGACATTTCTGAGATAGCAGGTTTAACAGTAGAAGAGGTAGGGGAGCTGCTGCAATAAAAATTGCGAGAGCAGACCCATGCACACGTGCTGAGGGACATCCGGAACATGGAGCTGGCATGGGGAAAGGAATGTGGGGGGAATTTTTCCCGCACATCTGGCGAAGTAAAAATTGGTGACAATGTGGTGGCCATGCTCCGCACAAGGGCTGGTAGCTGCAAGCGTCAGGACGGCGGAGAAACAGCCGACCAAACCTTCTAACATTACAATATTACATTATTACATTATTACAAAATGCTTGTTTTTGACTATTGTTTATAATTATATATTTATATATAAATATATAATTATAAAAATAATTTCTTAGTTTATGGGCATTCAAAAAGGGGCAAAATGTAATAATGTAATAATGTAATAATCCTAAGAGGAATGATTTAAGAAAATTGTTAACAAAAGAGGAGTATGATTATCGATATGAAAACAAAGAAAAAGCAATGTGAGACCCACATTTGGCATCGCACCGTTTGCACAGACGGGCGAGTCGAGCCAGACGGACGTGGTGGAGAGCAGCGGCGGCAAGATGTTCCTTAAGACATTAAGGGCGTTTTTTTGGTGTTTTTTAGGAGTGAAAGCGGAAAAATAGCTGCCGTTGATGAAAAAGTTACCGTTCTATGCTCCATTGTTGAATGATTTTCGTATATTTGCCCCTGAATTAACTGAACAACAAATAAGATGTTAATGGAATGGATAGTGTCTTTAGGATTAAGTCTTGATGCGTGGATTACTATCGTGACGCTCGTTGCGGTAGTGGCAGCACTATTGTTTACGCGGCTCAGGTCAGACATAATCTTTCTGAGTGCCATCAGCATCTTGTATGTGACGGGTGTGCTGAACACCTCCGAAGCTTTTTCCGGCCTTGTCAGTTCGACGGTCATTATAGTGGGTGTAATGTTCGTCATAGCTACAGGTCTTTCCTACACAGGTGTGCTTCTGTGGTTTACGAAACATGTGCTTAGACAGCCCGGGGGAGAGATCCGTGCCCTGCTGCGGCTGATGTTGCCCGTGTCACTACTGAGCTCGTTTGTGAACAACACTTCCGTTGTTGCAGTCTTCGTGGGTGTCGTCAGGCTTTGGTCAAGGAAGTTGGGCATCCAGCCATCTAAACTGCTCATTCCCTTGAGTTATGCTGCCGGGATGGGCGGTCCTCTGGTCACGATTGCCACGCCGACGACCTTGTTGCTGTGTGGCATGTACGAGCAACAAACCGGTCAGTCGTTGGACATCTTTGTGACTACGGTTCCCGCATTGGCTTGCTTTGCAGTTGCTACGTTGGTACTTCTCATCTTCCACAGGCTCCTGCCGGATACCAGCAATCCGGAGGCCGCTTTTGACAATACCAGCGAATTCACACTTGAAGTGCTTGTCACCTCGGACAATCGCTACATTGGCGAGACCATCGGTGAATTAGGTCTGAACCATCTGAAAACCGCCAGTCTTGTGGAACTGATTCACTTCGACAATTACCGGCTGATATCGCCAGTAGGCGACGATGAGCCCCTGATGGGCGGTGACCGGCTTGTTTTCTCGGGCCAGATTGACGAACTGGTGGATTTGGCTAAGAAGATGGGTTTTGTCAGTCCGGACCGCCCCGTTTTCAACGACAGTAAGAAAAAGGAGAAACTGCAAATAAAGACAGCATACGTGTGTTTCGGCAGCAGCCTGATAGGAAAGCGTATGGGTGAAACTCGTTTCGAGCAGGGGAGCGATATGACGCTGGTGGCCGTATCGCGCAAGGGTGTGCGCATCAGCGAGCCGCCCCGTGAGGTCGTCCTGCAAGCCGGTGACTCGCTGCTCTTTGTCCATCATCCTCGTCGGAAGATACAAGCAGAAACTTTGAAGTCGCAGTTGCAGTTCTTTGATTCTCCCGAGATTCCCGTGTTGGGCATGAAATCACTGGTCTCTACGGCCATTTTGATTGGTATGTTGCTGCTGGCAACCACAGGTGTGCTGTCGCTGCTGAAAAGTGCTCTCATCGCCGCTGGGGCTATGCTGGTGTTCCGCTGCTGCACGCCGTCGCAGGCCATGAATGCCATCAATTGGGAAATCATGATATCACTTGGAGGAGGCATCGCACTTGGTACGGCCCTCCAGAAGACAGGTTTGGCCAATCAGATGGCGGCGAGTGTCCTGAGCCTTTGTGACGGTCATCTTGTCATGGTGATGATAGCCCTTTGTCTGGTGGCGACAATCGTCACCGAGTTCGTGTCCAATTCAGCAGCCCTCACATTGATGTTTCCCATTGTCTATGATGCCGCTGTGGGCATGGGGTGTGCCCCTCTTCCGTTTGCCCTTGCCCTGTTGCTGGCGGTGAATGCAGCCTTCATGACCCCCTTCGGTACGCCATTCAATCTGTTGGTGTACGGTCCGGGCGGTTACTGTGCAACGGACTACCTGCGCATCGGACTTCCGGTGAAAGTGGCTTATTTGGCTACTGCCATCATCATCATTTATTGCATAAGCTCCCCTTTTAATTCATAATTTTATGAAATAAGGAGGGAAATCCGATATTTTTTATTACTTTTGCAAGCAAATCGAAAATAATAAAGGAATATGGCAACAACAAAAAGCACCAGTCGTCCGACAGGTAAGAAGGGAACGACGAAGCGGAAGGCCGGCTCAGAGAGTCAGGCGCTGAGGATACCGAAGATTTCGTGGGTGGTGAAGCCGCAGGGAATGACGCTGGTGGAGTGGCAGCAGGCTCTACGGAAGCAGGTAGCGAAGGAGGAGCCGATGGCTGTGGCGGCTGTGGACGAAAAGAACCTGCCGGGCGAGTATGAGGTGAGAAATCCGCAGTCGAAACAGACGTACAAGGTGGTGTACAGGGGCGAAGGGAGTATGTGGAATTACTGCTCGTGCTTAGACTTCAAGACGTCGCGACTCGGTACTTGCAAGCATATTGAAAGTGTGAAGCTGTGGATTGACGAGACCCGGCGGCGTAAGGTTCACAAGGAGCCGCCTGCTTACACGTCGGTCTATCTGTCGTACACCGAGGGCCGCCAGGTGAGGATTCGTGTGGGCAGCGACCACCGTGAGGAGTTCATGCAGCTGGCCGCGCATTACTTCGATGCCGAGGGTGTGATGTTCCCCTACGCCTTCGATGACTACGACAAGCTGATGGCCGAAGCTGTTGCCATTGACCCGTCGTTCCGTTTCTACCAGGATGCCATCGACTACATCCTGGAGCAGCGTGAGCGGAAGTTCCGCAGCCAGCTTATCAGAAAATACACCGACCAGCGGCTCGACCAGTTGCTGACGGTTACGCTCTACCCTTACCAGAAGGAGGGCATCCGCTTCGCCTTCGAGCGTGGCCGCACGATTATCGCCGACGAGATGGGCCTTGGAAAGACCATTCAGGCCATCGGCACGGCAGAGTTGCTGCGGCGCGAGGGTTTGGCCGAGCAGATACTCATCGTCTGTCCTACGTCGCTGAAATACCAGTGGCAGCGGGAGATAGAGCGGTTCTCAAAGGACAAAGAACACTCGCCGGAGCATCCTCTGACGCTTGTCATCGAGGGTAACCCGCTGAAACGCAAGGAGCAGTATGCGTCGGACGTGCCCTACAAGATTGTGTCGTACAATTGCATGTCGAACGACGTGAAGATGTGGGGCTCGCTACAGACCGAGGTGCTTATCATGGACGAAGTGCAGCGCCTGAAAAACTGGAAGACTCAGATTTCGATGGCAGCCCGCAAGATACGCTCCGACTATGCCGTCATCCTTTCGGGCACACCGTTGGAGAACAAACTGGAAGAGCTTTATTCCGTCATGGAGTTTGCCGACAACTTCTGTCTCGGCCCCTATTGGCAATTCCGCGCCGACAGCATCGTGACTGACGATGGCGGCAAGGTCATAGGCTACCAGAACCTGAACAAGGTGGGTGAGATGGCCCGCGAGCGACTTATCCGCCGCACGAAGAAGCAGGTGGCTATTCAGATGCCGAAGCGCACGGACCAGAACATATTCGTGCCGATGACGAAGGAGCAGATGGATATCCACGAGGAGTTCAAGATGAGCGTGGCAAACCTTGTGTATAAATGGCGCAAGCTGCACTTCCTTCCCGAGAAAGACCGCCAGCGGCTGTTGCAGTTCCTCTCGATGATGCGCATGGTGTGCGACAGTACCTATATCCTTGACCAGAAGTCGCGCTACGATACGAAGGTCACCGAGACGATGAGCATCCTGCAGCAGGTGTTCGACAACGGCGACGAGAAGGTGGTCATCTTCAGCCAATGGGAGCGCATGACGAGACTCATTGCCTACGAGCTCGACAAGTTAGGCGTGCGTTACGAGTACCTGCACGGCGGCGTGCCCTCGAAGGCCCGGCGTGACCTTATCAACAACTTTACTGACAATCCCGACAGCCGCGTGTTCCTGTCGACCGACGCTGGCAGCACGGGTCTGAACCTGCAGGCCGGCAGCATCATGATTAACCTTGACCTGCCCTGGAACCCCGCCGTGCTGGAGCAGCGCATAGCCCGCATCTACCGTCTTGGCCAGGAGCGCAACGTGCAGGTCATCAACCTCGTCAGTCGTGGTACTATCGAGGAAAGCATGTTAGGAAAGCTCCGTTTCAAGACCGCTATGTTCGAGGGTGTGCTCGACAATGGTGAGGACACCATCTTCCTGGGCAACGAAAGCAAGTTTACCGCTATGATGGACACCCTTGGCGAGGCCTTGGACGACGAGAAGACAGAAGAAAAAGTTACTGTTCAGACTTCGACGGATGACGTTTCCGACGAGCCGGAACCCGTCAAGGAGCCGGAACCCCTCCAAGAAGAGGAATCCGTCCAAGAGGAACCTGTCAAGGAGAATGATCCTGTCAAGGAGAAGCCTGAAAGCCCTAATCCTCCGAAGGAACTTGTTGCGCAGGGCATTTCTTTCCTCAGTGGTCTCGCCGCTACGCTGAAATCACCCGAAGCCACCGCCCAGCTCGTAGAAACCCTCGTTGAGACCGATACCGAGACGGGGAAGACCTCGCTCCGCATCCCCGTCCCCGACAAGCAGACTGTCCGCAACCTGCTCGACATAGTGGGCAACCTGTTCGGCTGATTCAAATCACCTTGAAGTGGCGGAGAGCATTGAGTATGCCGTTGTCGTCGACAGAGGTGGTGACGTAGTCTGCCTGGCTTTTGAGGTCGTCGATGGCGTTGCCCATAGCAATGCCGATACCCGCCTGCAGAATCATGGAGGTGTCGTTGCCGCCGTCGCCGAAAGCAATGGTATGGATAGGGTCGAAGCCCTCGTGGCGGGCTATGGCAAGGATTCCCTTACCCTTGTCGGCACCGTTGGCGGTGATGTCGGTAAACGCTGGATGCCAGCGGCCCGAGACGCATTGCGGCAGGCGGGCCATCAGTTGGGGCTCGTAGTCGGCAGGGAAGAAGGCCGTCAGTTGCAGGATGTCCTGCTGGAGCACGATGTCGAGCGGAGAGTCCTGGTCGAGATTCTCTACAGCCAGCATCTGGCGGAAGATGCGGTCTACGTCGCCTTTGGGGTCGAGTACCGCCACGTCCTTGCGCCCCACAATGATGAGGCCATAACCCTTTGTCTTGCTGTCCTCCACGCACGTCAGCACGTCTTCTCTGACGATGGGCTGGGTGCTGACCAGTTGGTTGCCGACATAGTTCAGCGCACCGTTGGTGGTGATGTAGCCGTCGATGAGGTGCTCGATGGCTCTGAGGTTGGTAATGATAATCGGCGGGCGGCCTGTGGCGATATAGACTCGTGAGCCGTTGGCCTTGGCCTGGGTAAGGGCGAGGATGGTAGAAGGCGGAATCTCGTGGGTCTTAAAACTTACCAGCGTACCGTCGATGTCGAAAAACAATGCGTATCTCCGTGTCGTCATATTATTACTGTTTTTTAGCTGCAAAGGTATGAAATAAAGTGAAAAGTGAAGAGTGAAAAGAGGAAAAATTGCTGCCGCTGATGAAAAAGTTACCGTTCTATGCCCCATTGTTCAATGATTTTTCGTATATTTGCCCCTGAAAATAAACTAAACGTGATGTGAAAATATGAAAAAGCTCATTTCTTTCGTTTGCTGCTGCATGATGGCAGCCAACGGTTTCGGACAGCAGGCCTTAGGGCAGCGGCCGCAGGTGAAATCGCCCGTAGTGAACAACGACGGCACAGTGACATTCAACTTCTTCGACCCATCGGCTCAGCAGGTGAGCGTGGTGGGCGACTTCAACGAAATCAGCGGCCAGACGCTGCCGATGACAAAGCAGGACAACGGCGTGTGGACGGTGACGACAAAGGCACTGAACCCCGAGCTATACTCCTATAGCCTCACGGTGGACGGCCAGCGATTCGTTGACCCCGCCAACAGCTACGTGAACCGCGACATCTCGACCCTGAGCAACATTTTCATCGTGACGAAGGGGAACGACGACAAGGGCCATCTCTATCAGGTGAACAACGTGCCCCACGGCACGCTGAGCCGAGTATGGTACGACAGTCCGACGCTGGGTCAGCAGCGCCGTATGACGGTCTATCTGCCTGCTGCCTACGACGGCAAGCGGAGTTTCCCCGTGATGTATCTGCTGCACGGATTCGGCGGCGACGAGACGGCGTGGGGAGACCTGGGGCGCACATCGCAGATTATGGACAACCTGATAGCCGAGGGTCGCTGCGTGCCGATGATTGTGGTGATGCCCAACGGCAACCCCACTTGTAATGCGGCTCCTGGATGGTGGCACGAGGGCATGTACGTGCCCGATGGCAACGCCTTCAGGGAACGTGGGGCAAAGGCCACGATGGAGGAAAGCTTCATGGATATTGTGCGGTTCGTCGACAGCCACTACAAGACCATCAGCAAGCGTTCTGGCCGTGCCGTGACAGGGCTCTCGATGGGTGGCGGCCATACGTTCGGCATCTCGCGCCTCTATCCCGAGGAGTTCGACTATTACGGCCTACAGTCAGCTGCCTGCCGCATGCCTCGCGACCGTCAGCAGTTCGACGAGCAGATGGCTCGCCTCTTTGCCTCGAAGCCCAAGCTCTACTGGATAGCCATTGGCAAGGACGACTTCCTGATGCAGATGAACACCGAACTGCGCCAATACCTCGACGGCAAGGGCTATAAGTACGAGTACTACGAGAACGATGGCGGCCACATCTGGCGCAACTGGCGCATCTACCTCACCATGTTTGCGCAGAAGCTGTTCAAATAGGCTTTTTACTCAGCAAACGTGCGGAAGTACCTGAGGCAGACGTCGCGCCACTCGCGGGCGTTCTCTAACTGGTGCTGCATACGCTCGTCGACTTCACGCCAACGCTGCTCGTCGACGTAGGGCTTGCACTCGTGCCAGATGCGGCAGAAGTCCTCCACCTCGCTGACACCCCGCTGGTAGCGGTACTGCATTTCCTCCCACAGCGTCCGTCCACTGTTCATGCGGTAGGTCCAGGGCAGGTGGTGAAACCACAGCAGCAGGTTCTCGGGGCAGGTCGACGGGTTGTCGTAAATGGAGCAGTAGGGTTCACGGTACTGGCTGGTGGCGTCGCTGCCCGTATGGGTACGGTTGAAGCCGATGCCCTGCTTGTCGGCCTGATGGTAGTAGACGGGGCACCACTCTAAGGGGTACGACTTGATGAATCCGTCGGGCTCGGGACCGTAGTGGTGGTCGAACTTGAAGATGTGGTGCAGGCCGAGCGGCATCATGTAGTCGACGCAGGCTTCGCGGCTGCGAAGCATGACGCTTAGGAGGGGTGAAAGGTGAGAGGTGTCGGGTGAGAAGGTGGCGGTGAGCCATTCCTGTGCTATTTCCTCTGATTTCATCGAGGGATTCCATGCCAAGCGTCCGAAGGCGTACCAGTTGGCCTGCGAGAAATGATGGCCGCACCAGTTGGTGTCGTTGCCTATGTTGGCTACACCGGCTATGCCTACCAGCTTCTCGGGGGCGACGTAGCGGAAGAACTCACGCCACATGGGAGCCAGGTAGACCAGATGGCGCGACTGTCCGAGATACTCCTGGGTAATCTGTAGCTCGGCCATCTGAGGAGTCTGGGTCATCTGGTCGAAGATGGGGGCGTAGGGCTCGCGGGGCTGGAAGTCGAGCGGGCCGTTCTTCGACTGCAGGATGACGTTCGTGCGGAACTTGCCGTCGTCGGGCTTGAACTCCGAGACCGCCTGCTTCACGCGGTCCTCACCCTTATGCTTGGAGCCATAGACAAAGGAGCGCCACATAATGATGCCGCCGTAGGGAGCCACCGCGTCGGCCAGCATGTTGGCACCGTCGCTGTGCGAACGGTTGTAGTCGCCGGGGCCGGGCTGTCCCTCGGAGTTGGCCTTTACCAGGAAGCCGCCGAAGTCGGGAATGGTTTTGTAGATTTCTTCGGCCTTTTTCCTCCACCACTTCTTGACCTGAGCGTTCAGCGGGTCGGCAGTCTTCAGCCCTCCGAGTCCCATCGGTGAGGCGAAGTTGACTGACAGATAGACGCGGATGCCGTAGGGGCGCAGTATGTCGGCTATCTGCTTCACCTTATTTATATTCTCAGCCGACAGCATCTTGGGCGAGGCGTTCACGTTGTTCAGCACGGTGCCGTTGATGCCTATCGAGGCATTGGCGCGTGCATACTCCCTGATGTGCTGCGGGTCGAACGTCGGCCAGAAGATGCTGCGTCCGGCATAGCCGCGCTCGATAGAGCTGTCGAGGTTGTCCCAATGATTGAGGATGCGCAACTTGAAGAACGGCTTCGAGGCTCCGTTTTCACCTCTTAGTAATGCGTATGCGCCGTAGAGCAGTCCCTTTTTGGACTTGGCCCTGACGGTGCTGCCCCTGACGATGTAGCCCTCGTCGTCGGCTACCGTCGGGTCGATAATTAACGTTGCTTCCGTGCCTTGGTAATACTTGCGCAGTTCGTCGGCTGCCAAGCACTCGGGCCCCGTCACTTTAGCCTTGTTCACCTCGGCATAGCGCAACCACAACTTGCTGCCGTCCTCAGCCTGCAAAAGTGTGGCGACGGCAAGCAATAATACTGTCAAAACGTGTCTTCTCATCTGTCTTTTGTTTTTGGTTTTAGGATTCTGCGTGCAAAGATACTAAAATAATTGATAATTGACAATTGATAATTGATAATTATTTCGTAATTTTGCAGGCAGAAATGCAATAACAGAACAAAAAGAGCTATGAAATTAAAACTACTGACCCTGGCCATCGCGGCATTTCAGGCTGCGGCCATTGCGGCAAAGGCCGACGAGGGCCGAACCGTATTCATCTATTCGCCCGACAAGAGCGGAGGGCTTCACATTGCTGTGCGGGAGGGTGACAAGTGGCGCGAGGCAGGCCGTCTGTGCTCTTCCGACTATGGCACGTGGGGAGCAGAGAAGAAGATGTTTCACCCCAGCGTTACCCGTGCTCACGATGGCACGTGGCGCTTGGTATTTCAGGTGAACGACCACTCGCCGCAATTTGCCGCCGCCTACAGCAATGACCTCATTAACTGGCGGCCGCAGGACTATCCTGTCATGACCACCTCGAAATGCTTGGACCCAGTATTGTTTCCCAATCCCGACGGAACGTTTGACATCTATTTTAAGTCGCCCGAGGGCAAACGCTGGACATCGGCCACGCCTAACTTCCGCCATTTCACGCCCGATCAGGCCAGCCAGATAAGCGACGAAGCGTGGATTCGTGATACAGCCACCGTCGATGGTCGTCTGCATGAAGGCAACAGCTTCGAGATTACCCCGACGGAATGGTCAAAAATAGAGCAGCATTTCAAGCTGTTGGCCGAGGACGGACGCAAGTCGGCCGAGCGTATGCATGACGATGCCAAGAACGCTAATATGCCGACATCGCCCGTCAAGGCTACTTTGACCGTAGACATGAGCAGGACAAAGGCTATCAGCGACAAGCTTATAGGCATTTTCTTCGAGGACATCAGCTATGCAGCCGACGGCGGACTGTACGCCGAACTGGTGCAGAACCGCGACTTCGAATATACTGAGAAAGACCATCGCGGCTGGAATGCCACCACCTCCTGGCACTCGCAGCGTCCCTTAGAGATTGCCACCGAGCATCCACTCAGCAAGAACAATCCGCACTATGCCCTGTTGTGGCCGAAAGACACGCTTTGGAACGAAGGCTGGGACGGCATCGTCGTGGAGAAGGGCAAGAAGTACGACTTCTCAATGTACGTGCTGGGCGGCGGTCAGAAGCAGGACTTCTCCATTCAACTGATAGGCTCCGATGGTAATGTGCTGGCCAAGAGCAAACTGAAGACTCACGCCGGCGAATGGCAGCAATTCACGACTGTGCTCACCGCCAAGGCCAACGACACCAAGGCCCGACTGGCCATCGTGCCCCTGAAGGTGGCCCACGTGGGTGTCGATATGATTTCGCTCTTTCCGCAGGAGACCTTTATGAACCGGAAGAACGGATTGCGGCGTGACTTGGCTCAGGTGATTGCCGACCTGAAGCCGAAGTTCGTGCGCTTCCCCGGCGGCTGTATGAGTCACGGCCAGGGACTGGAAAACATCTACCACTGGAACGAGACCGTAGGCCCCCTGCAGGACCGCAAGCCCGACTTCAACATCTGGAATTACCATCAAACGCGCGGCCTCGGATTCTTCGAGTACTTCCAGTTCTGCGAGGACATCGGTGCTGAGCCGCTGCCTGTGTTGGCTGCTGGTGTGCCCTGTCAGAATTCAGCCTGCAACGCCAAGGGCATTGGCGGGCAGCAGGACGGTATTCCGATGGACCAGATGCCCGCCTACATTCAGGAACTGCTCGACCTCATAGAGTGGGCCAACGGCGACCCGCTGACCTCGAAGTGGGCCAAGATGCGTGCCGATGCCGGCCACCCCGCTCCCTTCCACCTTAAATATATAAGTATAGGCAACGAGGACATCATCTCGACGGTGTTCGAAGAGCGGTACGAGATGATAGCCCGTGCCATCCGTCAGAAATACCCCGACATCAAGATTTGCGGCACCGTGGGGCCTTTCCATACCCCTTCGGCCGACTATTTGGAGGGCTGGGACTTCACCAAGAAGCACCCCGACCTGCAATACATGGTCGATGAGCATTACTATGAGTCGACGGGGTGGTTCATGCACCACCGTGACTACTACGACAACTACGACCGTTCGGAGGCAAAGGTCTATTTGGGTGAATGGGCGGCTTCCACCAATGCTAAGCGGCCCAATGTGGAGACGGCATTGGCCGAGGCCCTCTACCTGACCGACATCGAGCGCAACGGCGATGTGGTCGAGATGACCAGCTACGCCCCGATGCTTAGCAAGGACGGGCACTCCAACTGGAACCCCGACATGATTTACTTCTCGAACACCACCGTGCGCCCCACGCCAGCCTATCACGTCCAGCGACTGTTCTCGGTCTTTGGCGGCGACACTTATATCAATTCACAACTGACAATTGACAATTCACAATTAGACCACCGCCTTGGTGCCAGCGTGGTTCGCGACAGCAAGACCGGCAAGACTTACGTCAAGCTGGTGAATGCCTTGCCTGTGGCACTGGAGCTGAGCGTCAAGGGGCTGACCATTCCTGCTACCGCCCAGACTGAGGGCTTCGAGGGTAAGCCCGAGGAGCAACAGTTTACCATCAACAAGGGCGAGGCAGGAAGTGCCATCGTGCTGCCGCCCTATTCATTCCGTGTCATTAAACTCTAAAACCCCATAACAATGAAAAAGCCTCATCTCCTCCTAACCGCCTGTTTGCTATGCAGCGGCGCAGCAGCCCAAGTAACCATTGACATCGATGCCAACCAGCGAGGCCCCAAAATCAGTCCTACGCACTACGGCATCTTCTTTGAGGACATCAACCATGCTGCCGACGGTGGCATCTATGCTGAACTGATACGTAACCGTTCGTTTGAGGACGGCCCCGAGTACGGCAAGCCTGCCGACATGCAAGGATGGTCGACTTATGCCGCCGCACCGTCTGTGCTGACAGCCCGCCTCATTCAGCCAACGAAGAAGACACCCCTGCTGAACAACGTCCAGCGGAATGCTCTCGAACTGGCCATCAGCGCCACTTCCGCTAACCCCGTTTGCCTGGTGAACGAAGGCTACTGGGGCATCAATGCCGTGCAGGGCCGCCAGTACAATCTGACGTTCTGGGCCAAAGGGCAGTATAAGGGCACCATCAAGGCCACCCTTTGCTCGAAGGATGGTGCCGCCATCTATGCTTCGACGGATGTTGAAGCCCAGCCCACCAAGCAATGGACTAAATACACCGCTACGCTGAAGGCCGACGGCAACGACCCTCAGGCTCAGTTTGCCTTGGTCTTCGATGGCAAGGGCACGCTGCAGTTAGACGTTGTCAGTCTGTTTCCGCCGACGTTCAAAAACCGCGAGAACGGCTTGCGTCCCGACTTGGCTCAGATGCTCTACGAGATGCACCCCAAGTTTATGCGCTTCCCTGGCGGTTGCTTCGTCGAGGGGCAGATTTCACCCGAGAATGCCTTCCGTTGGGAAAGGACGATTGGGCCCATTGAGGAGCGTCCCGGCCATTGGAACGTCAACTGGGGCTACCGCACGACGGACGGCATAGGCTTCCATGAATACCTGCAGATGGCCGAGGACTTAGGGGCAAAACCACTTTATGTGGTGAATGTGGGTATCTGGCATGGTGGTCAGACGCCCGTTGACTCGCTGCAGCCGTGGATTGACGAGACGCTGGCAGCTTTGGAATATGCCAATGGCGACGTCAGCACCAAGTATGGTGCCCTGCGTGCCAAGAACGGCCATCCTGCCCCGTTTAACATTGAATATCTCGAAATAGGCAACGAGAACAACCAGCCCGACCCGCGCCAGCAGAGCGACCACTACTACGACCGCTTCCGTTTGTTCAAGGAACAGATACTGGCCAAGTATCCGAACATGCACCTCATAGGCAATGTTGCTGCCTGGGGCACCGACACGCCGACATGGGACAGTCAGGAGCGTGTAGAACTGTTGGACGAGCACTACTATCGCAACCCGGCATGGTTTGCCGACAACTTCCATAAGTATGACACCTACAGTCGGAAAGGGCCGAAAATCTACGTTGGAGAGTATGCCGTTACCGATGGCTTCGGCGAATTGGGTAACATGAATGCAGCTCTGGGTGAGGCCGTCTATATGATGGGTATGGAGAATAACTCCGACATTGTACCGCTGAACTCATACGCTCCCATCTTCGTCAACGAGAACGATGCCAGGTGGCGCCCCGACATGATACGCTTCAACTCCAGCCGAGTCATGGGCACACCGTCGTACTACGTGCAGATGCTGATGCCTCGCAACGTGGGAACGCAAGTGGTGAAGCTGAGCCAGACGAATCCCTATGAGGGCACGGCCTTCCGCAAGCCCGTCACCCCAGTAAAGAGTCGCGTGGGCTACGCCACCTGGGGCACTAAGGCATCCTACACCCACATGGACCCGTTGCCCAAGACGGGCAAGCCTGAATATGTGTCCGGCGACTGGCAACTCGCCAACGATGTGCTGAGCCAGACGGGTATGCGGGAGCAATGTGTGGCGCTTTGTACCGCTGAAGTGGGCGACCACTATACTGTGAAGTGCCGTGCCCGCAAGGACGGTGGACGCGAGGGCTTCATCATTGTGTTCAACTATGTTGACCCGCAGCACTACTGCTGGGTGAACTTCGGCGGTTGGGGTAACACGCAGCACGGACTGGAACAGATAAACGGTAGCGGCAAGTCGCAGACGGCCACCAAGCGGGGACGTGTGGAGGCAGGACGCTGGTATGACGTGACGCTGACCGTCAGTGGCGACTCAGTGAAGGCTTGGCTCGACAATGAATTGGTGTTCGACACCGTGCTGAAGCACGACACGTCGACGGGCGTTTTCTCTTCTGCTACCGTCGACGACCAGACGGGAGAGCTCATTGTCAAGGTTGTCAACTCTCAGAGCGAGGGAACCACCGCCCGTCTGAACATCAGCAACTTTGCCGTGAAGAGTGCCAAGCTCATACGCCTGCGTGCCAATACAGGTTACGACGAGAATACCCTACAGCAGCCTACCAACATCAGCCCTACCGAGCATGAGCTGTCGCCGGAATGTAATACAGTTGACGTAGAGTTGCCCGCCTATTCGCTCAATATCATCAGAATCAAAAAGTAATAAAGTTATATGAGAAAGTTATTATTTGCCTTTTGTCTCTTTGCCGCCGCATCGTTGCAGGCAAGAGTGTGGACGCCCGGCCAGGTGAAGGACGTCATTCGCAAAGTAAACACCTATTGGCAGCAGAACAACAAGCCCGAAGTACGTTCCTTTTGGGACAACGCCGCCTACCACACAGGTAACATCGAAGTTTACAAGCTGTTGCAGGACCAGCAGATGCTCGAATACTCCATCCGTTGGGCTGAGCACAACGAGTGGAAGGGTGCCAAGGAGGCTGACCCTGCCAAGTGGAAATACAAGCAGTATGGCGAGGGACAGGACTACGTGCTTTTCGGCGATTGGCAAATCTGTTTCCAGACGTATATTGATTTATACAACTTGCAGAAGGACGAACGCCGCGTCGCCCGTGCCAAGGAGGTGATGGGCTACGAAGCCGACTCCAAGGCCAACGACTACTGGTGGTGGGCAGATGCCCTCTACATGGTGATGCCCGTGATGACCAAGATGTACAAGTTGACGGGCGACCAGAAGTATCTTGACAAGCTCTACCAGAACATTCTCTATTCCGATGGCATCATGCTCGACCAGGAGACGGGACTCTATTTCCGCGACGGTAAGTACGTGTGGCCGAACCACAAGTCGGCCAACGGCAAGAAGGACTTCTGGGCACGTGGCGACGGCTGGGTGCTGGCTGGACTGGCCAAGGTGCTGCAGGACATGCCCGAGGAGTATGTACGCCAGCCGTTCTTCGTCGATAAGTACACACGTCTGGCCCGTGCCGTAGCGAAGATTCAGCAGCCCGAAGGCTACTGGACGCGCTCGATGATGGATCCTGCCCACGCACCAGGCCCTGAGACCAGCGGAACGGCTTTCTTCACCTATGGTCTGCTGTGGGGCGTCAACAACGGCTACCTGTCGAAGCGGGAGTTTGCCCCCATCATTGCCAAAGCCTGGAAGTACCTGACGGAGACAGCCCTCCAGCCCTCGGGCAAGGTAGGCTATGTGCAGCCTATCGGTGAGCGTGCCATCCCCGGGCAGACGGTAGATGCCAACAGCGAGGCCAACTTTGGCGTGGGTGCTTTCCTCTTGGCTGCATGTGAATACGTAAGATACCTGAAGTGACTTATCCCGAGTTTTGGCGCTCGTTGACGGCACTCTACAGTGAAGGTGAGGCAAAGGCCATCGCCCGCTTGGTGATGGAAGTGCATTTCGGCCTTTCGATGGCCGACGTGCTCTGTGGCAAAATGGGCGACGAGGCTGAATTGCGGCAAATCCATCGGCGGCTACTGACAGGTGAGCCTGTACAGTACGTGTTGGGCCGTGCCGAGTTCGGCGGGCGCTGGTTCCATGTGGCGCCGGGGGTGCTGATACCTCGCCCTGAGACCTACGAGCTGTGCCAGTGGGTATTGGCGGAGAGCAGGGGAGAGGAGCGTATTCTCGATATCGGAACGGGCAGTGGTTGCATAGCCTGCACACTTGCCGCCGAGTTGCCGCATGCCGAAGTATCGGCGTGGGACATTTCCGAAACGGCTCTGGCTATTGCCCAAAGCAACGCCCAGCGTCTCAACGTCAACGTCACCTTCAGCCAAATTGATATCCTCCAATTATCAATTGTCAATTGCCAATTATCAATTTATGACATCATCATCAGCAACCCGCCCTACATCTGCCAGCAGGAACAGGAGGCGATGGAGCGCAATGTGCTCGACTACGAACCGTCGTTGGCATTGTTCGTGCCTGATGATGACCCGCTGCTGTTCTACAGGGCCATCGCCGGTTATGCCCGCCAAGCCCTGAAGCCCGGCGGCACCCTCTACTTCGAAATCAACCCTCTCTACGCCGCTGCTCTCCAGTCGCTGTTAAGTAAGATGGCGTATCACGCCATCACCCTCCGCGAAGACCAATACGGCAAACCAAGAATGATGAAAGCCATACGACCATGAAAGAAGTAACCGAACAAGGAGCTTACCTTCAACTGGCGCAGCTCTGTGCCCGTGCCGAGCATTGCCAGCATGAATTGTTGGAAAAGATGCGCCGCTGGGAAATGTCGGACGAGTCGCAAGCCCGCGTGATGGAGCGGCTTGTCAGCGAGCGCTATGTTGACGATGAGCGTTATGCCCGTGCCTTTGTCCGCGACAAGATACGCTACAACAAATGGGGCCGCCGCAAGGTAGAACAGGCCTTGTGGATGAAACACATCGACAAGGATATTCAACAGCAGGTGCTCGGCGAGGTCGATGACGACGAATACCTCAGCGTGCTGCGTCCGTTGCTGAAGCAGAAGCGGCGTTCCGTCAAGGCCGCTAACGACTACGAGCTGAACCAGAAGTTGGTGAAGTTCGCCCTCAGCCGAGGCTTTACTTATGATATTATCCGCCAGTGCATTGATGGCGACGTAGACGAGATGGTGGATGATGAAGAATAGCTTTTGGCACCGTCTGCTCGACTTGTTGGCCCCCCGGCTTTGTGTGATGTGTGGCCGTCGGCTGTCGTTGACAGAACAGGTGTTGTGTGCCTCGTGCAACATGCATCTGCCTCGGACGGGCTTTCAGTACCAGGCTACCGACAACATCATGGCGCGGCTCTTTTGGGGCATCATTTCTATTGAGCGGGCGGCGGCTTTGTTCTACTATATGGCTGGCTCCAAACCGGCCAATATTCTCTACGACCTGAAATACCACGACCACCCCGAGATTGGCCGTGAAATGGGGGTGATGATGGCTCAGGAGTTTGGCGAGGCTGGCTTCTTTGAGGGTATCGACCTGCTGGTTCCTGTCCCTTTGGCCCGTAACCGTCAGCGTCATCGTGGCTATAACCAGAGCCTTGAACTGGCCAAGGGCATCAGTTGTGTGACGGGTGTGCCCATAGCCAGCCGGGTGGTGCTCCGTACCGTGTTCAAGCAGAGCCAGACGCAGATGCAGCGTAGGGAGCGGCAGGAGAACGTTGAGGGCGTTTTCGTGTTGAGTGATGCCGATGCCCTTCGTGGCAAGCACGTCCTGCTGATTGACGATGTGGTCACTACAGGGGCCACGATGATGGCTTGTGGCCGTGAGTTGCTCAAGGCCGGGGGTGTCAAACTGAGCCTGCTGTCGCTGGGTTTCACCTCAAAATGAAGAGGAATAACATCATTTAACGTTTTACGATGCAGGATTTTCGCCTTTTGCGATTTATATAAGTGAAAAAGAAGCAAAAGTGTAACGTTATGAAAAGAAAGAATGTATGGGCCGCCATCGCTCTGACCATGATGGCAGCAGTTGTAGCTGGATGCAGCAAAGACGACGGTGGTATAGACGACGGCAGCACAGAACCTCAGTCGGACTCTATTGTCAGCCCCGAAATCCCAGACAACACCGAGCCTGAGTTTAATGGCATTTCGCTTACGAATCCCCAAAAGGGCCAGCAAACGAAGACAAACATAAACGGTGTTGAAATCACGAAGGACGGTTATGGATACATCAGGTGGATATCCTTCCTAAACTGTCCTAACCCTCCCGCTACTGCTGAAGAGATGTTCCAGCAATATATGGGGCTTGACATGGACGGCAACCTTGAGCTTTACCGACACGAAACAGCCAAGGACGATCCTAATACCCTGACATTCGAAGCTTATTGTCAGCGCTACAAAGGGGTCTTGGTTCCAGATGCCGGCTATTACGTCCGCTTTCGCGACGGCAAAGTGAGCGACTGCAACGGTTTATATCTTGAAATCAAGGACCTCGACACCAAGCCCGCCATCAGTTCATTAAAAGCCCGCGAGATCTACGCCAAATACTTAGGTGTATCCGTTGAGAGAATAACCGAGTATGGCACCGACCCCTGGGCGGACGACTGTCTGATAATCATGGATATGCCCATTGACAGGAATTCCACCGTATGGGCACCCCGCCTGGTCTACTCTTTCTACTACAAGGGCACGAGTGATGAGGGCGTCGGCTACATAGATGCTCAAACGGGACGCATGCTAATGACATATCCTAACTATATCAACTGAATAGAAAAAGAAACATAGAAGTATAGCGTTATGAAAAGAAAGAATGTATGGGCAGCCATCGCCCTGACCATGATGGCAACAGTTGTTGCAGGATGCAGCAAAGACGACAGTAATGCTGACAATAGCAGCATAGAACCTCAGCCAGAACCTGTAGTTACTCCTGTGGAACTGCCGACGAGTATGGAACTGACACGTGCCGAGTTAGAGATGGTGAGCAGCAGTAACGAGTTTGCCTTCAACCTGTTCCGCACGGCGCAGGACGAGAAGGAGAGTCAAATCCTGTCACCCATCAGCATCACCTTCGCGTTGGGTATGCTCAACAACGGAGCGGCTGGTGAGACACAGCAGCAGATCAACAAGGTGTTAGGCTTCGCCGATGGAGGTGCCGAGGGCATCAACGACTTCTGCTACAAGATGCTGGAGATGGCACCGACGTTAGACCCGCTGACGAAGGTGATGATAGCTAACACCATTTACATGAACGAGCCATACGAGCTGATGCCCGACTTCATACTGAAAGCGAATGCTTTCTATCATGCTGAACCGGAGACCCGCGATTTCTCCGACGGCGAGACGAGGGATGTCATCAACAAGTGGGCCGCCGACCATACAGAGCAGATGATCAAGGAGGTTCTCAAAGAAGATGAATTCAACCCCCTTTCCGTGAGCTACCTGCTGAACGCCATCTACTTCAAGGGCAATTGGGCAAAGAAGTTCGACAAGGCCGAGACAAGGGACGAGCACTTTGTGAACGTCCTGCTGGAAGATGAGACAGAGACTTTGGAAATAAAACCACAGCCCATGATGCACCAGCGGGATAAGTTTGATTATTGTGATACTGACGACTATCAGGCCCTGCGCCTGCCATACGGTAATGGCTCGTTTGTGATGACGGTGCTGCTGCCCAAGACGGATAGCAGGGCTGTGCCCAAAGTGCCTACCGCCGAGGTATGGGAGCAGCTGAACCAGCGTATGCACAGCACTTTGGTGGACGTGAAACTGCCGCGATTCGAGTCTGATACCGATATTAACTTGGTACCTGTCATGAGAAAACTTGGTATGGTCGATGTCTTTAGTCCATCTACAGCCGACTTCAGCCGCTTCTGTGTATGGTCTAAGGCACGAATATATATCGATCTAATGAAGCAGGTGGCCAAAATCAAGCTCGACGAGGAGGGCACCGAGGCCGCTGCCGTCACAGTCATTGGTATGAAAGACGGGTCCGCTGGGGTGGACGGCTATCCAGTGTTCCACGCCAACCATCCGTTCCTTTACGTCATCAGCGAACAAAAGACAGGTGCCGTCTTCTTCATCGGCCAGTTTACAGGACGCTAAACATACGTGCATCTTATAGGGAACGAGGAACAACGCTTAGCCAAACGGCTACAGGACGGCGAAAAAGCGGCCGCCCGCGAGTTCTGTGCCCTTTACGCTGACTATCTTGCGGGAGTCTGCTCACGATACATCACCGACGAGGAGGACCTGAAGGACGTATTCCAGGATGCATTTATTCATATACTTTCTCATATTCAGGAATTCCAGTATCGCGGGACAGGCTCCCTGCAGGCCTGGGCAACGAAGGTGGTCGTCAACGAGTCGCTCAAGTTCCTGCTGGCCAAGAAGCGAAACGAACAGGTTGCCATTGACATAGAGATGATTGACGAGCCAGCAGAGGCCGAGCCGCCCATCAGCGACATACCGCCCGACGTCGTCCACCAGATGGTGAGCCAGCTGCCTGCAGGCTACCGAACGGTGCTGAACCTCTACGTCTTCGAAGGCAAGAACCATCAGGAGATAGCTCGCCTGCTTGGCATTACGGCCAGCACCTCGTCCTCGCAGCTGAACAGGGCAAAGCACCTGCTCGCCAGAATGATTCAACAGTATAACGACAATATAAAGCCACGACAATGACAGAACAATGGAGACAACAGATGCAGCAGAAGCTGGCAGACTACCGAAGGCCTGCTCCTGAACTGTCGTGGGACGAGATTGACAAGGTGCTGGAGGCCCGCCAGTCGCGCCCGCTCTGGGTACGACGTCTGGCTGCTGCCGCCGTCATACTGTTGATAGCCGGAGCGGGCTACCTTGCCTTTCACCATGAAGAGGCGGTGCCTGAGCAGCCGCCAGTAGCAGTAGCCCAATCTCCCCGGCAGCTTGAGCAACAGGCAGAGGAGGTGCCGCAGCCAGTAGCAATGGTGAGCAGCGAAAGGCCCCGCTGGGCAACATCGCGGATGATGGAACCATCGGTGGAGTCTGTATCCGAGGACACGGTGGCGGCTGTGCAGCCACAGGTCATTACGACGCCACCCGCCGAGGAGTCAGAAGCCCCTTCCCCTACAGCAAGCAAGCCTTCGCCAGCCGTCAGTCGCCCCAAGGTCGTGTATCCCGCCGACCTTCACCGCCACCCGACGAGGACTGGCAGCCGCCTGATGGCTAAAGTCTACATGTCGAACACGATGGGCGACAGCCGTCGTTCGGAATCGTCCTTTGCGCTGTACACCGAAACGATTATCAAGAATCGCACCGTCTATGTGTCTCCTGGAGATGATGGAGATATTGGTTTATGGCCTGGCCCTGACGGTAAGGATGGCAAGGATGGCCCCAACGGAAAAGATGGTGTCGATAGTCATGACCCTCACATGGTTCCCTTAACAGTCTACGACACCATCTCCACCGTGAAATGGGAACAGACCGACCATTACGTCCATCACCGCCAGCCAGTTCGCTTCGGTCTGTCACTACGCTATCGCATTAGCGACCGATGGAGCGTGGAGAGCGGTCTGTCGTACACCCGTCTTTCTTCGGACATCACCACGCTGGTCGACGGCGTGTCCACAACCGAGGAACAAAGACTCAACTACATCGGCGTGCCGCTGAACGTGGGCTACCAGCTATGGGGAAACCGCCGTTTCAGCGTTTACGTCCTGGCTGGCGGTATCGTAGAAAAGATGCTCGATGCCAGTCCCTGGCAGTTTTCGCTCAACGGAGCAGCTGGAGTGGAATATATGTTCAACCGCCAGTTCAGCATCTACGCCGAGCCGGGCTTTGGCTACTACTTCCCCGATGGCAGCAGCATTCTCACCATCTATCAGGATCGCCGTTTGAACCTCAATCTCGGCTTTGGCCTTCGCATGAATCTATAGATTATCATGCGCCAAATGCTACTTTTCGTTCGGAAATAGAAAGAAATGTGCGGTTTTCTTTTTATTTCTCTCACTTATTTCGTAACTTTGCAGCCAAAACCGAGACATTATGGAAAGTATCAAGAATCAATTTGCCCGCAAGCTGATGGAGATTAAGGCCATCAAGCTGCAGCCGCAGGAGCCTTTCACGTGGGCCAGCGGCTGGAAGTCACCTATTTATACTGATAATCGCAAGACGCTCGGCTTCCCCCGCCTTCGCTCGTTCGTGAAGCTTGAGTTGTGTCACGCCATTCAGGAGCACTTCCCTGAAGCTGAGGCCATAGCCGGTGTGGCTACTGGTGCCATTGCCCAAGGGGCTTTGGTGGCCGAGGAACTGGGCTTGCCCTACTGCTATGTGCGCCCTAAGCCGAAGGATCACGGCATGGGTAATCAGGTGGAAGGTGAAATCGGGAAAGCCACCAAGGTAGTGGTGGTCGAGGACCTTATCTCAACGGGCGGCTCCAGCCTGAAGGCTGTAGAGGCCCTGCGCCAGTATGGTGTCGAGGTCATCGGCATGGTGGCATCGTTCACCTACGGTTTCCCTGTGGCCGAGGAGGCTTTTGCAGCCGCTGGCGTGAAGCTGATCACGCTGAGCAACTATGAGGCTGTGGTCGAGGAGGCCGCCAAGATTGGTTACATCAAAGAGGAAGAGAAGCAGGTATTAGCCGAGTGGCGTAAGTCACCATCAACGTGGAGGCAATAACTATCAATTATCAATTATCAATTGTCAATTAAATACATGGGACTATTTGACAATACGACAAAGTTTGAGAGTAGCGTGAAGCAGATACCCTACTCGCAAGAGGCTGTGTACAACAACATCAGCGACCTGCGCAACCTGGAAAAGGTACGCGACCGTGTGCCCGAAGACCGCATTCAGGACTTCGCGTTCGACGAAGACACGGTCAGCCTGAATGTGGCTCCCGTGGGTGAGTTGAAGCTGCGCATCATAGAGCGCGAGGAGCCGAAATGCGTGAAGTTCGAGACCGTGCAGTCGCCCGTTCCGTTCAATGTGTGGATTCAGGTGCTGCCCGTCACGGAGACCACTTCGAAGATGAAGGTCACCGTCAAGGCCGAGCTGAACCCCTTCATCAAGGGAATGGTAAGCGGCCCGCTGCAGGATGGTGTGGAGAAGATTGCTGATGCGCTGGCGATGATTAAATACGAATGACATGAAACTCTGGGAGAAGAACTTTGAGGTGAACAAGGAGATTGAGCGGTTCACCGTAGGACGTGACCGCGAGATGGACCTCTATCTCGCCAAGTACGACGTGCTGGGCTCTATGGCCCACATCACCATGCTCGAAAGCATAGGACTCATCGGCAAGGACGAGCTGCCAGTGCTGCTGAGCGAGCTGAAGGGCATCTACGAACTGTGCGAACGAGGCGAGTTTACCATCGAGGACGGCGTGGAGGACGTACACTCGCAGGTGGAGATGCTGCTTACACGCCAGCTAGGCGACATGGGCAAGAAGATACACTCGGGACGTTCGCGCAATGACCAGGTGCTGGTGGACCTGAAGCTGTTTACGCGTCACCAGCTGATGGAGATAGCCGATGCCGTGAAGGTGCTGTTCGATGAACTCATACAGAAGAGCAACCAGTACAAGGACGTGCTCATGCCGGGCTATACGCACTTGCAGGTGGCCATGCCCTCGTCGTTCGGACTGTGGTTTGGTGCCTACGCCGAGAGCCTCTGCGACGACATGCTGTTCCTGCAGGCCGCCTATCGCATGACCAACCGCAACCCGCTCGGCTCGGCGGCTGGCTACGGCTCCAGTTTCCCCCTGAACCGCACGATGACTACCCAGCTGTTGGGCTTCGACTCGATGGACTACAACGTGGTCTATGCCCAGATGGGGCGTGGAAAGATGGAGCGCAACGTGGGCTTCGCCATTGCCACCATTGCTGGCACGCTGGCCAAGCTTGCCTTCGATGCCTGCATGTTCAACTCGCAGAACTTCTCGTTCGTCAAGCTGCCGAAGGAGTGTACTACGGGGTCCTCTATCATGCCGCATAAGAAGAACCCCGACGTCTTTGAGCTCATCCGTGCCAAGTCGAACAAGCTGCAGTCGCTGCCGCAGCAGGTGACGCTCATCATGAACAACCTGCCCGTAGGCTACTTCCGCGACCTGCAGATTATCAAGGAGGTATTCCTGCCCGCCTTCGATGAACTGAAGGACTGCCTGCAGATGGCTGCCTACATCATCAATAAGATAGAGGTGAACGAGCACATACTCGATAACCCCATGTACGACCCCATGTTCAGCGTTGAAGAAGTGAACCGCCTCGCAGCGGAAGGTTTACCCTTCCGCGACGCCTACAAGAAGGTGGGCCTTGACATCGAGGCCGGACAATTCGTGCCCGACAAGCACATCCGCCACACCCACGAAGGCTCCATCGGCAACCTCTGCAACCCGCAGATTCAGCAGCTGATGCAGCAAGTGCTCGACGGATTCCACTTCGAGCGCATCATTGAGGCCGAGAAACAACTGCTGGGAAGATGAAACGTTTGGGACTGCTGTTACTGAGTTTGCTGCTGTTAGCCTGCGACGATGCCGAGAACAGCATCTATCGCGGCTATTCCTGCTACTTCATCTTCGACACCACGCTGCATCCGGCTCCTTGCCAACTGACGGCGGCTATGGGCAACCCTGGCCATTTCCTGATAGTCAAGTCAACTATGGCATCAGGATTACGACACATCCAGACCATCCGAAACTACGACCAGGCCCGCGAGGATGTGCCCCTGACCACCAAGCGCGAGGCGGACACACGTTGCCATTTGGGAGCCAACAACGCCATCATCATCGGCTGCAGCAGCTACACCAACACCCTTGTATGCTACGAGGGCCAGTGCCCCAACTGCCTTACTGACCTGGGTGGCACCAACTATCCCCTCACGTGGTCGTCGAACGGACTGCAGCTGCAATGTACACGCTGCCATCGCAGCTACGACGTCAACAACGGCGTCGTGGCTGCAGGCGAGGGTGGCCACCAGCTCTACTGCTACAACGTAGCCTTCGATGGTGCCATTCTCCGTGCCTGGAATTGATGTCTTCGTTGTTTTCGCTGTCATCGCTGTCATCGTTGTCATCGGTGGGAGCGTATTTTTATGCGCGTTTCCGCATAAATATCCACAGCCATTTCAGCTGTAGATTAGGTAGGGTAAAGTGGAGGTTTACTTACGGTAAAGCATGGGTTTGCTTACGGTAAACCACCCGTTTGAACGGCGTTATCTCAGACCGCATAAATATGCAAAAGCACTCCCATCGATGACACCGATGACGATGACACCGATGACAGTGGGGGTATTTATTTTTTTTCGGCAAGGGTAATTTGCAGTAGCATTATAATATATGTATATTATAATGAATACTTTTTTTCGCTAAACGATGACAAAAATAGGTCGGTGTCATCGGTGTCATCGGTGTCATCGTCATCGTTTTTCTGAAAAAACTGCCATCGAGCTGTCGCCATTGGGAGAGGCAATAGCACAGATATGGCAAACCATAGGTAGCCATCATCCGGAGGTGAAAGTAGTGGCGCTACAGATGATGCCCGATCATTTGCATGCCATTCTGTTTGTGAGGGAGAAGATGGAAAAGCCATTGGGGAAGGTGGTGCTGGGCTTGAAGCAGGCGTGTAATAAGGCGTTTAGGGAGCTGATGCCTGTGGAGTTTATTGCTGTGCCACAGCAATATACTGAACGGAAGAGCGCAATGGGGGGGGAATTCTGCCGGCAGGGTATTATTAAATAATGTGTAAAATTGTGGGCGGTTGTAAATAATCTCGTTAGTTTTTTGTATCTTTGCTTGCTGGTACAAAAGAATTATGAAGAATAGGGGCAGAATCATGGGGAATGGGTGGATAATGATGTTTTCATTATTCATTGTTCACTATTCACTATTCATTAGCCCCGTGGGGGCGCAGTCTTTCGAACTGCGTAGGGGGCACGACAGCCTGTATTGGCTGAACGACTGGCGGCTGCCCTATCCCGTCTATCAGTATCAGGAAGGCGACATCGATGGCGACGGGCAGGTGGATGCAATGGTGGGCGTGGTGAAGCCAACGCGCTTTTATCCTGAACGAGGCCGTCGGTTGTTCATCTTCAAGCAGGTGAACGGCAAGGTGCGCCCGATGTGGATGGGGTCGAAGCTGGGCGGCATTCTGCGCGACTTCCGCTACGTTGAGGGCGGCAGCATCCGCAGTCTGGAGATGACCGCCGACAGCCTCTATGTGGTGGCCGACTACCGCTGGGCAGGCTTTGGCATGGCCTTCGAGCGTTTTATTATAAAAGGTACAGACGAAGAAACAGCCATTAAATACTTCAGAGAATGAGAACAAGGACATTATTTGTAGTATGTGCGCTTGCCCTGATGGCAGCGTGCAGCCAGAAACAGAGTGTGGTGCAGGTGCCCGTGTCGAAGATTGACGTGGAGCAGCTGAACCAGAAGATTGACTACGACATGGACGTATCGGGACTCAGCCTCGCCGACCTGCGCGTGCTGCGAAATGCCCCTGCTGCTCGGCAGGGCTACCCGTTCAAGGATGCCTACCTGCGCGGCATTTATGGCAGTACGACGTGGTACGACTCGCTGATGTACGTGTTCGACGAGACAGTAGATTTCAGCAGCGTCAAGGAGCGCGAAGGCGAATCGTGGCGCGACTACTACTACCGTGCCAGCGACGAGGTGGGTGCCGTGAAGTACACCAGCGAGGAACAGGCATTCATGAAACGCCTGAAGGCCCGTGAGGAAGAACTGCTGAAGCAGAACTTCGACGTAGCCGACGGACTGCGGGTGAACGTGGCCAACCTGGTCAACCCCACCCAGTTGTCGGACTTCGACCCACAGTTGTGCCAGCAGCTGGCACAGAACGGCTTTGCCATTGTGCCGGGCGAGAACGAGCAGCTGTTCCACGTCTACGAGCAGAACGACTACCGCCAGTTCCCCTCGTTTGTGACCACCGACCTTTTCCTACAGCTCTACCACCTCTACTTCGACTGCATGCTGCGCGAGTTGGAGGAACAAAAGTTGGACTCGCTGGTGCGCCTGTTCTGCCATGAGTCGCTCCGAGCGTTCACGGTGAAGCAGTACGACCAGGACGGCGGACTCGACACTCTGGCCGCCATGACCTGGCTCAACACCTATTTTACGGTGGCCAGCGCCCTTATCCATGAAAAGGAACCCGTAGGCAATGCTGACGCTCAGCACGAATACCGGCAGGTGATGAAGAGCGAGGACGACATATCCACGTTCTTGGGCTATGAGGATGCGAAGTTTGCCTATAGCCTGTTCCGCCCACGTGGCCACTATACGCGTAACAGCACCCTGCAACGCTACTTCCGCACTATGATGTGGCTGCAGACCGTTCCTTTCCAGACCGACCGCCCCTTCGACATGTTCAAGGTTGCGCTGCTGGCCCGGGAAGTCTACTACAACACGAGACTCAGCGCACTCTACAAGCAACTCACCCAGCCCTTGGACTGGCTCATGGGAATGCCCGACGACGTGAGTATAGCGCAGGTGGGCGAACTGTTGCACGAAATGGCAACGGATGACCTCGATCCAAACGAATTGGGAAAGCGAATTGACGGGATAGCCGACAAGCAAACCCGCCTGCGACCCAAGTTCCAGCACACCAGCCGCAACAAGGTACGCCTGATGCCCCAGCGCTACCAGCCCGATGCCGAGGTGCTGCAGGAGATGGTGGACTACGACGGCAAACCCACCCAGCGTGCTACGCCGAAGGGATTAGACGTGTTTGCCGCCTTGGGAGTCAGTGCCGCCGAGCAACTGCTGATGGAGGAAGGGCAGGCATGGAAAGGATTCAAGCCTACGCTGGAAAGGATGAAGCAGCGCATGGGCGAGATAGACTGGCAGCAGACCATTTCCACACAGTGGATGCAGACGCTGACGACACTTGACAACAAGGAACAGGACACCCACTTGCCTTACTTCATGGTAACGCCTGAGTGGGACTGCAAGAACCTGAACGCCGCCTTAGCCTCGTGGGCCGAACTGAAGCACGACGCCATTCTCTACGCCAAGCAGCCGATGGGAGCCGAGTGCGGCGGTGCTGGGCCTCCCGACCCCGTGGTGAAGGGCTACGTGGAGCCGAACACAGCTTTCTGGAAGAAGGCCATCGAACTGCTTGACAACACCCATAAACTGCTGAAAGAGCAGAATATGCTGACCGAGAAGATAGCCAACGCTACTCAGCGCATCAGCGAAGAAGCGCAGTTCCTGTTGCGCATCAGTGAGAAGGAACTGGCTGGCAAACTGCCCACCGACGAGGAGATGGACCAGCTGAAGTGCATTGGTGCCACGTTCGAGAACATCTCGCTTGACCTTATCCGCGAGCCTGACCAGTACCTCATGGGTTGGGACGACGTGCAGGGCACCGACCGCCGTGTGGCCTTGGTAGCCGACGTCTATACGGCCAATGCCGACAACAACCCGAAGAAGTCGATACTCTACGAGGCCGTGGGCGATGCCGACGAAATCTATGTTGTGGTCGAGATAGGCGGCTACCTCTACCTGACCCGTGGTGCCGTGCTGAGCTATCGTGAGTTTACACAGCCCCTCGGCCAGCAGCGGCTGACTGACGAGGAGTGGCAGCAGGAGCTGAAGCAGCAGCCCCGCAAGGGCGTGCCCGAATGGATGGACCGCATCATCGTGCCCTTGAAGCAGAAGAAGATAGTGAATGAGGAGTTTTTCTATAGCTCTGGCTGTTAGCCTGACGGTGGTGCTGACGGGCGACATTCTGCTGGATCGTGGGGTGCGGCAGGTGATTGAGCGTCGTGGTGCCGACCACCTCTTTTCACCAGGTGTCGACTCCGTGCTGTCCAGCGCCCAGGTTGTTGTCGGCAACTTGGAGTGCCCGGCAACCAAGATAGAGGCACCCGTCTTCAAGCGGTTTATCTTCAGGGGTGAGCCAGAATGGCTCCAGACCCTGCACCGCCACGGCTTCACCCACTTGAATCTGGCCAACAACCACTCCATAGACCAAGGACGAGAGGGGCTGATGGACACACGCCGCAACATCCAGCGGGCGGGCATGGTGCCCATCGGTGCTGGAGCCACGATGAACGAAGCCGTCCAGCCCGTGCTGTTGGCTGAAAGTCCGCGCCGTGTCTATTTGGTGCCCTCCCTGCGGTTAGCACTCGAAAACTATGCCTATCTGCCCGACCAGCCTTGCGTTAGCCAGGAGCCAATGGACTCGCTGTTGGAGCGTGTACGTATGCTGAAGCGGGCCGACAGCACCGCCATCGTCATTGCGTCGCTGCATTGGGGTGGTGAGCACACGCTCCAGCCAGTGCCCCGCCAGCGTGTGGAAGCCCATCAGCTGATTATGGCTGGTGCCGACGTCATCGTGTGTCACCATACCCACACGCTGCAGACCATTGAGGAGTTTCGCGGCAAGAAGATATACTACAGCATAGGCAACTTCATTTTCGACCAGGCGAAGCCCCTGAACAGCCGTGCCTGCATGGTGCGCTTGAACATCAAACGGGACGGTTTCACCGTGGAAACCGTCCCGATAGAGATACGTCATTGCGTGCCTTGGGTTCAGACGGCGCTGTAGCCCGTAGTGGCAATAGTGCGTATCACGTCTTTGATGTTCAGTTCGTGGAAACCGTTCTGCTCCAAGGCCTTACGGTTCTGGTCGAGCACAGCCTGTTCCTGCTCATTGTTTTCGTAGGTTACGTACTTTCCCTTAGCCTCGGCGATGCACCAACCTACAAGTGCTACGACGATGAAGGCTACAAATGCGATGATAGTTGTCATAGTTTCTTCTGGTTTTTGCTGCAAAGATAGTGCAAATCAGCAGAAACGCCAAATTTATTTGAATTTATTTGCATTTCCGTGGGGCTGACACGGCCATTATTTGTAGTTTTCCATCATGTCGAGCAGGTTGGCGCGATAGTTGTGAGGGTCGAAGCTGAGGCCTTGCTTGACCAGATTCTTAGCCATCGTGATGGTGGCGTCGCCCTTGTGGGGAGAGTTGCGCATCATCATGCCGTAGGCAGCGATGCCAGCAGCGAAGTAGAACTCCGTAGAGGGTTCTCCCCAGATCTTCTCCCTGAGTACCTGCACCTTCAGCGGTCGGCTGCTGTCGGTGAGCGACTTCTTATAACGGCAGTCGAAAGTGACAATGGGCGGGTTCGAAGCATCCTTATTCCACATTTCGGGCTTGGTCACAATCTCGTAGAGGGCAGTGATGGTTTGGCCTGCGCCAATCTCGCCAGCATCCTTCTTGTCGTCCTCGAAGTCCTCATTGCTCATGACGCGGTTCTCGTAGCCGATGAGACGGTACTCGCTGATGAGGTCGCTGTTGAAGGTAACCTGGCACTTGGCATCGTTGGCAACGCTGACGAACTGGTTACGCTCGTGGACGAAGACCTTCATCATCTCGTCCTCGCAGTCGATGTAGTGGTAGGTGCCATTGCCCGTATTGCTGATTTTCTCCATCATGGCATCGTTCAGGTTGCCCATGCCGAAGCCGAGGCAGGTCATGTAGATGCCTTTGCGGGCGTAGCTCTCCACCATTTCCACCAGAGCGTCGGTACTGGTGACGCCCACGTTGAAGTCGCCGTCGGTGCCCAGGATGATGCGGTTGTTGCACTTGGGGTCGTAGTTGGCCAGCGCCTCCTCGTAGGCCATCTTCAGCGCTTCGCCGCCGTTGGTGCAGCCTTCGGCAGATAGTTGGCTGATAGCCTTTTTGATTTTGCTTGCCTCACGGACGGGAGTGGATTCCAACAACTTCTGGACTTCGCCTGAGTAGGTGATGAGCGAGATGCGGTCGTCAGGATTCAGCTGGTAGAGCAGTTCCGTGAGTCCCCGTTTCAGCAGGTCCAGCTTGTCGTTGCTGGCCATTGAGCCAGACACATCGACGAGGAATACGAAGTTGGCACGTGGCGATTCGTCAGCCGTCAGCTCCCGTCCCTTGAGGCCTAAGCGCAGCAGCAGGTGCTCCTCGTTCCAGGGACAGCGTCCCACCTCGGCATTGATGGCTACCTTCTCGTCGCCCTTCGGCGAGGGATAGTCAAATGTAAAGTAGTTGAGGAACTCCTCGATGCGCACGCAGGCAGGTTCGACGTCGTAGTCGTTGGCCAGATAGCGACGCACGATGGCATACGAGGCACCATCGGCATCGACGGAGAAGGTGGATACGGGTTCGTCAGCGGTCTTGACGAAGGGATTGTCGGCAAACGCTTCAAACTTGTTGCTGTCAGTAGGAACCTTCTGCCCCTCAAGAGCCAGTTTCGCGACGTCATTGGAATTGTAGGTCTGTAGTGCTTCCAGATCACCGCTTTCGTTGGTTGTGGAACAGCCTGCCATCAGCAGGCTCATGGCTGCTAAGCCGAGACTCAGATAGTTTTTTTTCATTGTTCTCATTGCTTTTAGTGGTTTTACTTGTTGTTCTCTGTCATTGAAACGACGGAGTGGGGCAAATCCTGCACTTGGGCGGCTTAAAAAGTGTTAATGAAGAAAAATCTGGCTCCGAAGTGCAAGATTTCGCTTTTTCTCCGTTATATAAGAAAAAGGTGTAAGCATGAAGAAGATAAAAAGTAAGTTTGGCCTGATGGCCTTGTTAGTGGCCTGCATGCTGACGGCGTGCAGCGAAGGTAATGATGAATCAATGGCTGATATGCAGATGAATAATGCGAAAGCTGACGTTCAAAGCGCAGTCTTTGAGGGCGAGTGGACTATCGACAAAGAGGTGGTAGATACGGCTCGCTTAGAGGTGTCTTCTGTACTGAAGTTGAGGCTGCCGGAGGAATATCTGATGTGGTCCTGCTTTGAGAAAGAAATGCTGTCAAGTATCTGGCCTGGCCACTTTGAGCTCAAAGGGCTGCCAGTAATGCTTATGCTCAGGAGCCAAGGCTACACGAGCGAGACAAATTTCTCCTCCATCGTCACCTCAGCCGAAGACGACAACGGGATGATGCTCAACTTTCCTGTTTGCTTCTTTGTCGACATTGACGGCATAAGCCATCGTGTCGACGTGCTTTCTGACGAACAAGCCACCGCCGTCTACAGGAACGGCAACGGGATGTGGACATTAGGAATACCCGTTAGCAGCTACCACATCGTCAATTTGGAGACCTTGGAGGAGGGACAACGCACACCCCACTTGCCCTTCACCTTATATTATAACACGACAAAACGAATCAGATAGCGGAAGGTGGAGACAGAACTGCAGCTGTTGGAGGCAATACGCAGCGGAGAGCGGGAGGCCCTGCGGCGGCTCTACGACCGCTATTCGGGCTATGCTATGGCCATCGGGCTGCGCTACCTGCCAGAGGGCGACGAGGTGCGTGACGTGTTGCAGGACAGTTTTGTGAGGATCCTCACCTCCATCGGCCAGTTCAACTATCACGGCGAAGGGTCGCTGAAGTCGTGGGTGAGCAGAATCGTCAGCAACCGCTCCGTTGACTATCTGCGTGAGCACCAGCGGTTTATGGTGGTGAGTGACATCCCCGATGAGCCTGACGAGCAGGAAGAGCCTGACGTGGGAGGGGTGCCGCCCGACGTGCTGACGAAGATGATAGGACGGCTGCCCGTCAACTACCGCATGGTGCTTAACCTCTACGTCTTCGAGCAGCGGAGCCACCGCGAGATTGCCCAGCTGTTGGACATCAAGGAGAGTACCTCCTCCTCGCTGTTCTTCAGGGCGAAGAAGATGCTGGCAAGGATGATTAAAGACTACATCAACAAGCAAAGAATATGAAACAGGACCCATGGATAGAACAACTGCGCGAGAAGCTGGCCGACTACGAGACGCCAGCTCCAGAGGGCGCATGGGCTGAGATTGAGGCTGCCCTTCAGCAGCAGTCGATGCCGCAGCGGTCCCGTTTCGTGGCTTTGCGGCGCTGGGCGGTGGCTGCGTCTGTGGCAGCTTTGATGATAGGTGGGGGCTATCTCTGGTGGAGCCAGCGTGAAGAGCCGATAGTGACAGACGAAAGCCAGAAGGTAGCGGCGCAGCCCACGCTCGCAATGGCGCATCCACTTCCACCAAGTAACAAACAGAAAACGACCTCTCAGCCTATTGAAAATATACAGACCCCACCCCCAACCCCTCCCCTTGAAGAGAGGGAAGAGGTGGAGGAAGAGTCTGCAACCTCAGCTGAGCCTCAGTCAATAGACCATTTCATCGCCAAAGAGCGGGACTATCAGGTAACAAAACTGCCTGTAAAGAAGCGGAGAAAGTCGCCCGTCGTCAGCCTATATGCGATGAACGGGATGGGGGCACAGAACAGCCGCAACGGGGTGGAGATGGCTGGGGCGCTGGCCAAGCAATACTGGGAAACCTACGAGCACAGCAATTTCGCATCGGCCAGGGGCTACGAACCCATCTATCTGACGGGCTACGAGGAGCGCGAGCATCACCATCAGCCCTTCATCTGCGGCCTCTCGCTGAGCTATCCGTTGACGGAGCGACTGTCGCTGACGACGGGTGTGGTCTATACGAAGCTCAGCTCGGACTTCACTCAAGTGATGCGCAGTCAGAAGATAGAGCAGGAGCAGACGCTCCACTACATTGGCGTGCCCCTCAGTCTGAGCTACAGGGTCTGGGCGTATCAGGGCTTCAGGACCTACCTGTCGGCTGGGGCGAAGGCCGACTGGAACGTGAAGACCCACTTGGTGACGGAGGGTGTCACCCAGGAGCTGCCCAAGGATCGCCTGCAATGGTCGCTGAACGGCAGCCTTGGCGTGCAGTACGACGTTGTGCCCCAATTGGGACTTTACGTGGAGCCAGGCGTGAGCTGGTATCCCGATAATGGCAGCCTGCTGAGGAATTATTTTAAGGATAAGCCCCTGAATTTCAACGTACAAATGGGCCTTCGTCTGACATTTACGAAAAAAAAGTTGTAGTTCCGTGTAGTTTTTTGTATTTTTGCCGCGTCTAAAGGGTAAAAGATTCAAAAAACAGAACGACAATGACAACTCAAGAAAGACAGTTTGCGCAAATCGTTGCAGAACACAAGAGCACCATCTACACCGTGTGCTACATGTTCTCGCAGGATGCCGACGAGGTGAACGACCTGTTCCAGGAGGTACTCATCCATCTATGGAAGGGCTTCGACAGCTTCGAGCATCGTAGTGACATCAGGACGTGGATCTACCGCGTTGCCCTCAACACCTGTATCTCTCTCGGCAGGAAGAAGCGACGCAGCGCCACAGCCCGGCTGACCATGGACATCAACCTCTTTGAAGACCGCGACGAGGACACCCGCCAGGTGGACATGCTCCACAAGCGCATCTCCAAGCTCCAGCCCTTCGACCGCGCGATAGTCCTGCTCTGGCTCGAAAACCTCCCTTACGAGGAAATAGGACAGATTGTCGGCATCACAGCCAAGAACGTCAGCGTCCGCCTGTTTAGAATCAGAGAGCAATTAAAGCAAATGTCAAACGATTAAAACTTTTACCCATTATGAACAACGATTTCGAATTAGAGAGCATGCGTCAGCAGATGAACACGCTCAAGAATAAGCTCAATCAGCAGGAGATACTGAACGACCGCGTCATGCGCCGTTCCATGCGCAATGAAGTGAACACCATCACCCGCCGCTACTACATTATCATGGCCGTTGGATTGTTGATGGTACCTTACGGCTATTGGTGCTTCGTGAAATTGGGTGGCCTCTCCCTCTTCTTCTGGATTGTCACCAGCATCTTTATGCTCATCTGTGCAGGTGCCACCTACTACACCTGCCGCAAAATCAACGATCCTAATCTGATGAACCGTAATCTTGTGGAGGCCCGCAAAAAGGTGGCCAGCGCCAAGAAGTTCGAAGCCGACTGGCTGTTCTTTGGAATTCCTGCCGTTGTTCTGTGGTTTGCTTGGTTCTTGTACGAGTCCTATCAACTTCATGGAGACGCCATAGATAACGGATTCTTCTGGGGTGGTTGCATTGGTGGCATCATCGGCGCCATCTGCGGTCTCAGCCTCAACTTCAAGACCCAACGCCAGTATCAGGCAATCATCGACCAGATAGAGGATATCACGGCTGAAAACTAAGCCAAAGGAGGGCTCAGAGTTTAGGTAGGGTAAACCCACCGTTTAGTTAGGGTAAACGGTGGGTTTACCCTACTTAAACTCCAGGGTCTCCTACGGCATAATTCGAAAAACAGCTATCGTCAGACGTTAATTTCTGATAAAAGTTCCGTTGTTGGCAAAAAAAAGCGTACCTTTGCACCTTATTAAATGTAAGAAACAAAGGATTATGGCCTGCATATTACATATCGACACCAGCACCGACGTCTGCTCCGTAGCCGTCAGCGAGGACTCTCACGTCATCTTTGAGCAGGAGGATCATACAGGGCCAAACCACGCCGAGCAATTGGGTACATTCGTGGACGAGGCCCTGTCTTTTACCGACAATCATGCCATCCCGTTCGATGCGGTGGCGGTCAGTGGCGGTCCTGGTTCCTATACAGGACTGCGCATTGGCGTTTCTATGGCAAAGGGCATCTGCTATGCCCGCAACCTGAAGCTCATCAGTGTGCCGACGCTTGAACTGCTCTGTGTGCCTGTGCTGCTACGGGAGTTGGTAGAGGAAGATGCCCTGCTGTGCCCGATGATTGACGCCCGCCGCATGGAGGTCTATGCCGGTATCTACGACCGTGCGTTGCATGAGGTGCGCCCTGTCGGTGCCGACGTGGTGACGGCAGAAACCTACAAGCAGTGGCTCGATGAGCGGCCCGTTTATTTCTTTGGAGGCGGTGCCCAAAAGTGCATGGAAGCCATCAGCCATCCCAATGCCCACTACATCGACGGCATTGAGCCGGTAGCCAAATGGATGCAGCCATTGGCTGAGCGTCGCCTGCTGAACGGACAGACGGAGGATGTGGCCTACTACGTGCCCTTCTACCTGAAGGACTACGTAGCAAAGATGCCGAAGAAATTACTATAAGACTATGGAAATAAAAGGATTAGACTACAACACGCAACGCGAGAAGTTGCTCATGCCGGAGTATGGGCGTGAAATCCAGAAGATGGTGGACCACGCTATCGGACTAGCTACTAAGGCCGACCGGCTGAGGTGTGCCAAGACCATTGTGCGGATGATGGAGACCAAGGTGCCGCAAGTCCGCGATACTGCCGACTATCAGCAGACGCTTTGGGATCATCTCTACCTGATGTCGGACAAGCGGCTCGATATTGACTGGCCTTTCGACGTAAGCGATGCTGAGAAGATTCACTCGAAGCCAGCCCCCGTGCCGCTGCCCCAGGACCGCATCCGTCTGCGCCATTACGGCAAGCTGGTGACCGAGTTGACTGACAAGCTGAAGACCATGCCCGAAGGTGCTGAGCGCGATGAGCTGGTGCGCCAGACCGCCAACCAGATGAAGCGCGACTTGCTGACGTGGGGACACGGCTCGTCGGACGACGAGAAAGTGGCCGACGATATGGCGCGGCTGACTGACGGTGCCGTGCAGCTGGACCTTGGGAAGTTCAGGTTCGACAGGGTGACGGCTATCGCTGTCGACGAAGGAAAGAAGAAAAAGAGAAAGTAGCTCTATGGCTTCATTCAAGATAGAAGGTGGTCACCTGTTGAGCGGCACCATCATGCCGCAAGGAGCCAAGAATGAGGCGCTGCAGGTGATTTGTGCCACATTGCTGACCAGCGATGTGGTGACAATCTATAATATTCCCGACATCCGCGACGTGAACAACCTGATACAGCTTTTGTGCGATATCGGAGTGAGATGCGAGGAGGTAAAAGGTAGGAGAGAAGAGGGTAGATGCTACTCTTTCCAAGCTTCCGACCTGAACCTTGATTATCTTGAGAGCGATGAGTTCGTCCGTAAGTGTGCCCAGCTTCGCGGCAGTGTGCTGATGATAGGTCCGTTGCTGGCCCGTATGGGCAAGGCCATTGTGACCAAACCCGGAGGCGACAAGATAGGCCGCCGCCGCTTGGATACACACTTCCTGGGCTTTAAGTATTTAGGTGCCAAGTTTCACCACCTTGAAAACCGCAACGTCTACGAAATCGGAGCTAAGCGGCTGAAGGGAACCTATATGCTGCTGGATGAGGCCTCGGTGACGGGTACGGCCAACATCATTATGGCGGCTGTCTTTGCCGAGGGTACCACCTCTATCTACAATGCGGCCTGTGAGCCTTATATCCAGCAGCTTTGCCACTTGCTTAACCGCATGGGTGCCAACATCAGCGGCATCGGTTCCAACCTGCTGACCATTGTCGGCGTCAGAGAACTGCACGGAGCTGAGCACCATCTGCTGCCCGATATGATTGAGGTGGGGTCGTTCATCGGGATGGCCGCTATGGTGGGCGACGGCATCCGTATCAAGAACGTCTCGCTGAAGAACCTCGGCATCATTCCCAATGCTTTCCGCAGGCTTGGCGTAAAGATTGAGACGGAGGACGATGACCTCTATATTCCTCATCAGAAGCACTTTGTTGTCGACTCGTTTATTGATGGCACCATCATGACACTGGCTGACGCGCCCTGGCCAGGCCTGACCCCTGACTTGCTGTCGGTACTCATCGTTGTGGCTACCCAGGCCCGTGGCTCCGTGCTGTTCCACCAAAAGATGTTCGAGAGCCGTCTCTTCTTTGTCGACAAACTTATCGACATGGGTGCCCAGATTATACTCTGCGACCCTCATCGTGCTGTCGTCGTCGGCCATGACCGCAAAGTGACGCTACGTGCCCAACGGATGTCGAGTCCCGATATTCGTGCAGGTATCGCCCTGCTGATAGCTGCCCTGAGTGCCAACGGCATCAGCACCATCAGCAACATTGAGCAGATAGACCGTGGTTACGAGCATATCGAGGCGCGACTGAACGCCCTCGGTGCTAAAATAACACGACATGATTAAGCAGGAAGAAGTCTACCGTATAGGCCGTTTGGGCAAGACCCACGGCGTGAGGGGCGAGGTGTCGCTGCAGTTCGACGACGACATCTTCGACCGCGTGGATGCCGACTACCTCGTCTTGGAGCTTGACGGCATACTGGTGCCGTTCTTTATCGAGGAGTATCGTTTCCGTTCCGACACGGTGGCCCTGATGAAGTTTGAGGATGTAGATACCCAGCAGCGGGCCAACGAGCTGACAGGCTGTGACGTGTACTTCCCCCGTGCCCTTGCCGCCAACGATGAAGGCGACGTATCCCTCTCCTTGCTGGTAGGCTTCGACTTGGTCGAAGCAAACGGTGGAACGACCATCGGCCGCATTGCAGCCATCGACGACACCACCGCCAACCTGCTCTTCGAACTGGAGGACGGGTGCCTGATTCCTGCCAACGACGACTTGATACGTGATATTGACACAAAACGGAAAACCATCAAGATGGAAATCCCTGAAGGACTGTTAGAATTATGAAGAAACGACAAATAGCCATTCTCGGCTCCACGGGGTCGATAGGCACACAGGCCCTTGAGGTCATTGAGGAGCATAGCGACCTGTATGAGGTCTATTGCCTTACTGCTAATAATAAGGTACAGTTATTGGCCGAGCAGGCCCATCAGTTCAAGCCTGCTGCCGTAGTCATTGCCAACGAACAGCACTACAACGAACTGAAGTCGCTGATGGACGATCTGCCTGACGTGAAGGTCTATGCCGGAGCACAGGCACTGGACGAGATCGTCGAGGCCGGCCCCATCGATATGGTGCTTACAGCTATGGTAGGCTTTGCCGGACTGTCGCCCACCATCCACGCCATTAAGGCGGGGAAGGCCATTGCACTGGCCAACAAGGAGACGCTGGTCGTTGCTGGCGAACTGATACTTCAGCTGGCTCGGCAGTACCACACCCCCATATTGCCCGTCGACAGCGAGCATTCTGCCATTTTCCAGTCATTGGTCGGTGAAGACCAGAATCCTATTGAGAAGATTCTGCTGACGGCTTCTGGCGGCCCCTTCCGCCTGAAGACGATGGAGGAGATAGCCCATGTGACAAAGGCCGATGCCCTGCGCCATCCGACGTGGGACATGGGTGCCAAGATTACCATCGACTCTGCCTCGATGATGAACAAGGGCTTCGAAGTTATCGAGGCCAAGTGGCTCTTTGGTGTCGATGCCAAGCAGATACAGGTGCTGGTCCACCCGCAGAGCATCGTCCACTCGGCTGTGCAGTTCCAGGACGGTTCGGTGAAGGCGCAGCTTGGTGTGCCCGATATGCGGTTGCCCATCCAGTATGCCTTCTCCTTCCCTCGCAGGTTGCCGCTCAGCGGCAGCAGGCTGGACCTCTTTGCTGCTCAACGGCTGGAGTTCTTTGAGCCTGACTTAGAGAAGTTCCGCTGCTTAGCATTAGCCTTCGAGGCCATCGACAAGGGCGGCAACATGCCCTGTATCGTCAATGCTGCCAACGAGATAGTGAACCGTGCCTTCCTTGAAGACCGTTGCGGCTTCCTCCAGATGGGCGACGTGATAGCTGAGACCATGACCCGCGCAACGTTCGACAAGAACCCTACATACGAAACATACATTGCGACCGATGCCGAGGCACGGCGTATAGCAACAGAGTTAATTTCAAGGTAATAAAAGGTAAAAAGGTAAAAGACAATGGAAGTATTTCTGATAAGACTGTTACAATTCATGCTGGCCATCGGCCTGTTGGTGCTGCTCCATGAGGCTGGCCATTTCTTCTTCGCAAAGCTTTTCGGCGTGCGCGTCGACAAGTTCTACCTGTTTTTCGACCCCAGTATCTGGAAGTGGAAAGGCAGTATCTTCAAGTACAAGCCCAAGAACAGCGACACGCAGTATGGTATCGGCTGGTTACCTCTTGGCGGCTATTGTAAGATTGCGGGAATGATTGATGAGAGCTTTGACACCGAACAGATGAAGCAGCCCGAACAGCCGTGGGAGTTCCGTGCCAAACCTGCTTGGCAGCGCCTGCTCATCATGATTGGCGGCGTGCTGGTGAACTTCCTTCTGGCGCTGTTCATCTATTCCATGATTCTGTTCTATTGGGGCGACACCTACGTCCCTGTGGGCGACATTAACATGAAGTTCAACGAGGAGGCCAAGTCCTATGGCTTCCGCGATGGTGACGTGCTGGTGGCTGCCGATGGCAAGCTGTTCAAGGACTTCTCCGCCGACCTCTACCGCATGCTCTCCGAAGCTCGCGACGTGGAAATTGTGCGCAACGGGAAGCATGAGCACGTCAGTTTGCCTGGCGACTTGAACCTGCTCAACATGCTGAAGTCGGAGCCGCGTTTCGTTGAGCCTTTCCTGCCTGCCGATGTTGACAGTGTGCTCAGCGGCACTCCCGCTGAGTCAATCGGCTTGGAGGCTGGCGACAAGATTCTGTCGCTCAACGGTCGTCCGATAGATTCCTATAACACGTTCCGCTATGAGATAGAACGCTTGGCTGACCTGTTGGCTGTGGCTAAGACCCATGAGGACAGCATGAAGGTGCGCACCGTGACACTGACCTTCAAAGGGACTCAGCGCGACACGCTGGCAAGTGCGCAAACCATCAACGGTACCGAGGTGCCTTCGCAGGTTGCCGTTGCTCAATACGGTGCCATCACCAAACAGGTAGTGCTGACCGAGGAGCTGAAGTTAGGCTTCATGCCCCGGCAGCTGACTTCACTCTACAAGCCCTATACCCGCGAGTATGGCTTCTTCGAGAGCATTCCCGCTGGCATCAAATACGGCTGGAACGTGCTGGCTGGTTATGTGGCCGACATGAAGTATGTATTCACGGCCGAGGGTGCCAAGTCGTTAGGCGGTTTTGGAACCATCGGAAGCCTGTTCCCGCCGATGTGGGACTGGTATATGTTCTGGAAGATGACAGCCTTCCTCAGCATCATCCTTGCTTTCATGAACATCCTGCCCATTCCCGCCCTGGATGGTGGCCACGTGCTGTTCCTGCTCTACGAGATTATTACCCGCCGCAAACCCTCCGAGCAGTTCATGATTCGTGCGGAGTATGTTGGCTTTGGTATACTCATTCTGTTGATGGTTGTTGCTAACCTGAACGACATCCTCCGCTGGTTAGGATTCATGTAATGAAGATATTCGCAATAGGAATGAATTATGCGGCACACAATAAAGAGCTGCATGATACGTTATTAAAGACGGAGAAGCCAGTTATCTTCACGAAAGCTGATTCGGCGCTGCTGAAGCCTGGCAAGCCGTTCTTCGTGCCCGACCACTGGGGGCGGATTGACTACGAGGCTGAGGTGGTGGTGCGCATCTGCCGCTTGGGGAAGAACATCTCCCAGCGGTTTGCCCACCGCTATTACGACGCAGTGACGGTGGGTATCGACTTCACGGCCCGCGACCTGCAGCGGGAAGCCAGTCAGAACGGCCAGCCCTGGACCATCTGCAAAGGGTTCGACGGTTCGGCGGCCATAGGCGAATGGGTGGACATCGCGAAGTTCCGCAACGTGCAAGCCCTGCACTTCCACCTCGACAAGAACGGCGAGACGGTGCAGGAAGGTTGTACCAGCGATATGTTCTATAGTGTTGACGAGATTATAGCCTACATTTCGCAGTTCTTCACGCTGAAGACAGGTGACCTGCTTTATACGGGAACCCCGGCTGGCGTAGGCCCGGTGCAGATAGGCGACCATTTGGATGGCTGGCTCGAAGACCGTAAGGTGTTGGATTTGAATTGTAAATGAGCAAACGACGCTGCATACTGAACCTGCTGTTGCTGTTGGTGTGCTTAGGCATAAAGGCACAACAGTTCTACAACCTGACCGCCCAGGAGGTCAGGATTGATTCGGTATTGCCGTTGTTCACCTATACTCAGGAATTGGGAGCCCGTTATGCGGACTCTGTGTATACCGTCAGCATTGACTATCCTGAGTTCATCGACATGACGGAGACCGATGTGGCCCGTCTCCGCAGGATTACCGACAAGCCCTTGCCCGCCATGCCTGATATTGAGCAGTATGTCGGTGTGTCACGCAAGCGCGGCACGCTCTATGTAGGCTTTGTCCCTCTGGTCTTCAGGGATGGGAAATATCAGAAGTTAGTGAGTTTTAAGCTGAGGGTTGAGGCTAAAGCTTATGAAGCCAGCAGAGCTTATGGAGCCAATGGAGCCAATAAGGCCAATGAGTTTTATGCGAGCCATTCCGTCCTTTCCTCCGGCCGCTGGGCTAAAATCCGGGTGCCGTCGTCAGGTGTGTATCAGCTGACAGAAGCTCTGGTGCGGCAGGCAGGCTTTACTGATATAAATAAGGTGAAAGTCTACGGCTACGGTGGTGCCATGCAGCCCGAGAAACTGACGGCCGACTACTTGGCAACTACCGACGACCTACGGCAAGTGCCCGTCTGTACGGCGGGCGGCAAGCGGCTGTTCTATGCCGTGGGGCCAGTAGGGTGGAGTAGTGCTACGGCTACAATCCGTACCCGTAACCCCTATAGCGATTACGGCTACTATTTCCTGACCGAGAACGATTCTACGGCGTTGACTATTGATGAGGCAGCATTCAAGGACTCCTGCTATCCATCCGAGACCGATTATCACTCGCTTTCCGAGGTTGACGACTTTTCGTGGTATCATGGTGGCCGCAACCTCTACGACAGCCGACTCTTTGGCGTGGGGGTTTCCCGTACCTACCAGTTGGCGGCCACCCCTGCCTCGCATGGCTTGCTGACGGTGGTCATGTCGTTCGATGCGCCCTGCACGGCTGAGATAACGGTCAACGGTCAGGAGGCGGGTACTATGCGTATCATGTCCTCGCCCGACAAGTACAGCCGTGGAGCAGTGGCCACACAGACCTTTACGCTGACCGGCGAACTGCAGGCTACTAATGAGGTGGTCATCCGACAAGTCACGGGCGGCAACATGCGGCTCGATTACCTGTCGCTCTGCTTCGACACACCTCAGCCGTGGACTGACCTTGCCACGGGGACGTTCCCCACGCCGGAGTATGTGTATAATATCACGAACCAAGACCACCATGCCGACGCAGCTGTCGATATGGTCATCATCATCCCCACCACGCAGAAGTTGCTGGCCCAGGCCCAGCGGCTACAGACCCTCCACGAGAGCCGTGACTCGCTGCGGGTGCGCATCATGCCGGCCGACGAACTGTTCAACGAGTTCTCGAGCGGCACTCCCGATGCCAATGCCTACCGCCGCTACCTGAAGATGCTCTACGACCGTGCCGAGACCGATGCCGACATGCCCCGCTACCTGCTGCTATTCGGTGACGGTGCCTGGGACAATCGTATGCTGACCTCCAACTGGAAGAACTATTCGCCCGACGATTTCCTGCTCTGCTATGAGAGTGAGAACTCGTTCAGCGAGACCGACTGCTACGTCACCGACGACTACTTCTGCCTGATGGACGATGGCGAGGGTTCCAATATGCTCAGCAGCGACAAGTCCGATGTGGCCGTGGGTCGCTTCCCCGTCCGCGATGATGCCGATGCTAAGATTTTGGTTGACAAGACCATCGGCTACCGTAATAACGACAACGCTGGCAACTGGCAGAACACCATTTGCTTTATGGGCGATGACGGCGACAACAACCGCCACATGAACGATGCCGAGGTGGTGGCCAAGATGGTGGCGAAGGATCATCCTGCCTTCAATCTGAAAAAGATTTACTGGGATGCCTACACCCGCCAGTCTTCAGCCACGGGCTTCAGCTACCCCGACGTCACCCGGCTTATCAAGCAGCAGATGCAGAGCGGAGCACTCATCATGAACTACACGGGTCATGGTGCTCCCTACACCATGTCGCATGAGCAGGTGCTCCACCTCTCAGACTTCGCCTCGTCCGTATCTGCTGCCCATCCGCTATGGCTGACTGCTTCGTGCGACATCATGCCCTTCGACGGCCAGCAGGAGAACATTGGCGAGACCGTCATGCTTAACAATAACGGTGGCGCGGTGGCTTTCTATGGCACTACGCGTACAGTTTATGCCCAGTATAATCAGTACATGAATCGTGCCTTCACCCGCTACGTCTTAGGCACTGACGACACTGGCCGCCGCTACACTGTAGGCGAGGCTGGCCGCTTGGCCAAGAACCAGCTGACGACCTCTGGCCTCGACTATACCGCCAACAAGCTGCAGTACACCCTCTTAGGCGACCCGGCCCTGACATTGGCCGTTCCCACGATGAAGGTGGTGGTCGACAGCATCGACGGCCAACCTGCCACCGGCAATACTGCCCGCATTATGGTGGGACAACCCGTCAGGCTGCAGGGGCACATTGAGAATGCTCCCGGCTTCCGTGGAACGGTGACTGCCACCATCCGCGACATCGAACAGTCTGTCGTTTGCAAACTCAACAACGAGAGTGCCGCTGATACGGCCTACGTCTTCAACGACCGTCCCAGCACCCTCTACGTCGGCAGCGACAGCGTACATGCTGGTCGATTCTCCATGGTATTCACCCTGCCCAAGGATATCAGTTATTCCGATGGCACAGGTCTTATCACCCTCTATGCCCTCAGCGCCGACCGACAGCAGACGGCCCACGGCTATAACGCCAACTTCACGCTGGGCAGTGACTCGCTGATGAGCGACGACGGCATAGGCCCCAACATCTATTGCTACCTCAACTCCAGTTCCTTCGTCAACGGCGGCGACGTTAACACCACGCCCTTGTTCTATGCTGAACTGAATGACAAGGACGGCATCAACGCATCGGGCAACGGCATTGGCCACGACCTGGAGCTGATTGTCGATGGCGAGATGTCGAGTACCTACATCCTGAACAGCTACTTCCAGTACGACTTTGGCGACTACCGCAGTGGCAACCTCACCTACAGCCTGCCCCAGCTCGCAGCTGGCAAGCACCAGTTGCTGTTCCGTGCCTGGGATATGCTCAACAATTCGTCCGTTGTCCAGTTAGAGTTCAATGTGGTCAAAGGCTTGGAGCCAACCTTGTTCAGCGTCGACTGTACCAAGAACCCCGCCACGACCACCACTACTTTTATTGTCACCCACGACCGTGCAGGCTCCCAGGTAGACATTGAGCTTGACATCTACGACACGTCAGGCCGTCAGTTGTGGAAGCATACTGAGACGGGATTGTCCTCTTCGCAGGCATATACCATCGACTGGGACTTGACTACCAGTGGCGGCCACCGCCTGCAGACGGGTGTCTACCTCTACCGTGTCCTGCTTTCCAGCGATGGCAGCACACAAGCATCGAAAGCGAAGAAAATAATCATATTGTGAGCTAACGCAATAAATGGTATGGCATCAACGTTATATATCTGATGCAAACAAAGAAATGCTGAAAACAATGAATACAGTGTCAATAAAACAGTTTCTTAAGGCTATCGAAGCTCCTCTCCTCTTTGGGAGGGGTTGGGGGTGGGTTCTTGCTCTCCTCCCTTTAGCTGCAGTTGCCGACGACGATGATAAGAACACCATGTTCAACCCCGTTGAGCATGCAGTCATCTCCGAGACGATAGCCCCCGATGCCCGTGGTGCCGGAATGGGCGACGTGGGTGCCGCTACCGACCCCGACGTCAACTCACAGTACTGGAACCCCGCTAAGTACCCCTTCTGTATCAGCCGTGCAGGCATTGCCTTGAACTACACCCCCTGGCTGCGCCAGCTGGTCAACGACATCGACCTGGCCTACGTGGCCGGATACTATCGTATTGGCGATTACTCGGCTATCTCGGGCTCCCTGCGCTACTTCTCGCTGGGTGAGGTCTACACCGACTATGGCGTCAGCGATGTTACCGTGAAGCCTTACGAGATGAGCATTGATGCTGCCTACTCACTCATGCTCTCCGAGACTTTCTCCATTGCCGCCGGCATACGTTGGATATACAGCGACTTGCGCTTCGACTACAGCGAGGACTCCAAGCCCGCATCGGCTTTCGCTGCCGACCTGGCCATGTACTACAACAACTACCTCATGCTGGGCAACCGTGAGTGCCAGTTGGGACTGGGTATGAACATCCGCAACATCGGTTCCAAGATTTCTTATTACGGTGACGAGGAGAGCCAGTTCATTCCCGCTAATCTCCGTCTCGGAGCCTCTCTTATGGTGCCCGTCGACGAGTACAACCGTTTCTCGTTCTCTGCCGATGCCAATAAATTGTTGGTGCCTACCGTGCCCCGTCAGGAAGAGGGCGAGAGCAATTCTGAATATCAGGACCGTGTGCGCCGCGAATACAGCGACGTGGGTTCCATTAAGGGTATATTCCAGAGCTTTTCCGATGCTCCCAACGGCTTCAAGGAGGAGCTGGAGGAGATACAGTGGTCGGTGGGTGCCGAGTATATCTACCACGACCAGTTCTCGCTCCGTGCCGGCTACCACCACCAAGCTGAGTCGAAGGGTAACTTGAAGTACTTCACCATCGGTGGCGGATTCCGTATGAATGTCTTCTCGCTCGATGTGGGGTACGTCATTTCTACAGCCCGCTCCAATCCTCTCGATCAGACCCTCCGTTTCACCCTCGCCTTCGACATGGATGGCATCAAGGATCTGTTTAAGAGGTGAACCCACCCCCAACCCCTCCCAAAGGGAGGGGAGCTTGTAAAGTTTGATGAGTAAAGAGAAAGGTAGGATACTGATATGAAGTATAGATACGAGACGACGGATGCCTCAACATATCAATTGTTGTTGGAAAAAGCACACGAAATGCGGAAATGCCCTACAGAGGCAGAGACCGTGCTTTGGAATTATCTTTCGGGTGATAAACTGGGTGTACACTTCCGTCGGCAGCATCCAATCTATGGTTACATACCAGATTTTGTTTGCATCAATCAGAAGCTTGTTATTGAGATTGATGGGGGCTACCACTTAGAAGGAGAACAACCTGAAAAAGATGCAGAGCGTACGAGCTATCTCAATCAGGCAGGTTATGTCGTGCTGAGGTTTACAAATGACGAAGTCATTGGTAACATTGATGACGTTTTAGAAGAAATAGCAGATGCTTTGGAAGACCAGCAAAGTAACCAAACTTCCCTCCCTTTGGGAGGGGTTGGGGGTGGGTCTTTGGGGCTTTGCTCTCGCATTGGCTTCGGCTACGACGTCCACCGCATTGTAGAAGGCCGTGACCTCTGGATGGGTGGCATAAAGATACCATTCAATCTCCCCTCCCGCACGGGAGGGGCAGGGGGTGGGTCTGTTAGCTTTGGTCTCCTCGGCCACAGCGACGCCGACGTACTGATACATGCTATTTGCGACGCTATGCTTGGTGCCGCTAACATGCGCGACATCGGCTACCACTTCCCCGATACCGCTGCCGAGACTGACGGCATGGACAGCAAGATTATCCTTCAGCAGACAATCGAGCTGATAGCCACCAAAGGCTACCGCTTCGTCAACCTCGACGCTACCATCTGTGCCGAACGGCCCAAGATGAATCCCCATATCCCTGCCATGCAGCAATGCCTTGCCGACATCATTGGCACCGATCCAGACAACGTCAGCATCAAAGCCACTACCACCGAGCATCTCGGCTTCACCGGCCGCGAGGAAGGCATGTCTGCCTACGCCGTCGTATTGATAGAGAAGGTAGCCTGATTCGGTTTTACTTTACCGCTTCTTTCAGTTGGTTGGTAGCACGCTCTATCATATCCATAGTGCCGCTGCCGTCGCTGACGTATTTCACCACCATGTTGGCATAGCCGATGGCGCGATCGAGTTTGCGGTCGCCCTCGGGCATCTTGCGGGCCTTCTCCAACAGGGTCATCAGCTCACTCATGTTCTCCAGCTCAGGCAGGTTACCGGGACGCATGGAGTTGATAATGCCGTTCAGGGCCGAGACAGCCTTGTCGATTTCCTCCTGACTGTACTTGTCGTCGGGAGCCTCGAGTATGGGCAGTGCCTTGTCGTACTGCTCTGCCATGCGGGCAAAGCCGTGGACGGCCCAGGGGGCATACTCCGGCACCTTCACCGTCAGCGCGTTCCATGCCTGCTGCTCCTCCTGTCGGCCCTTGGCCACGAGCATCAGCTCACGCAGAGCCGACTTGTCTATATCAGCAGTGATGGTCGAGAGGGGGGAAGTGAGAGGCGTGCCCTGGTCAATGCGCAGGTAGTGGGTGACGCCACGGTCGGCATAGTAGTCGGGCACGAAGGTTCGCCCTTGGAACGTCAGGGTGTACAGTTGGGCATCGGGTCCTGTGCCGGGCTTGGCACCGTTGAGGGTGATGTCGCTTAGGTCGGAAGCCATTTCCACCGTTGCTTCGTCCCAGTTCTTGATGTCTGTCGTGGCCATGACCAGCGGACCATACATCAAGGTGCCAGTCCACATCGGCGTGTACTCCGTCTTGCCGCCCGGCTCGTAGGCCGGGGCTGCATCCATCTTGTCAGGTCCGTAGTCCAGGTGCTTGGTGAAGGGCATTGTCACCTCCACCACGTCCTTTGCCGACCATTTGCGTGCGGGAATCTCCACGTAGCTGCTGGGCTGGTAGTGCTTGGCTATGCTCTTGCCGTTGAGCTTCACGTCGAAGCCCTCGGTGGCCCAATAGGGTACTCGGAGTTTCATGGCAAACTTCGAGGTCTTCGATTGCTGGGGCGTGACGGTGATGGTGCTATTCTCAGCGGGCCACTGACATTCCTGCCGGATGACGACACCCTTGGCATCCCACGTTGCCGTGGTAGGCATATAGAGTGCCACCCAGACGGTGTTGTCGCCAACGAAGTAGGCGGCCTCCTGATACTTCACGTGGTTTTCGGCTCCCGTGCCGCCGCAGCAGGTCGATTGCGGCGTTTCGTTACCCCACGGCTTCGAGGCGTTTAGTCCTACGGCGTACTGGTAGAGTACCATATACCTGTTGGGGTTGAGCGACCCCACCAACTGGTTGTACAGCACGCGCTCGTAGTAGTCCATGTAGCTGGCATCGTCGGGATTGTAGCAGTTCAGGTCCTTCGTCAGCTTGGCCAGGTTGTAGGCGCAGCAAGTCTCGTTGATGGTAGGTTCGGGATGCAACTCACGCCCGCCCCAGCTGGTGGCATTGCCACACATGGAGGTGACTTGCGAGTAGGGTTGGCGGAACATCTCGCCGTTGCCCACGCCGCCCATGGCGTAGCGGTAGCGACCCTGTATCATGGTCCAGAAATTCTGGGCGAGGTTATAATAGTAGGGGTTGCCCGTCCCACGGTAGATGCGCAGAGCGCCCGTCACCATCGGTATATGCTGGTTGGCATGGCGGGTACGGATGGCATCCACGTTCTTGGCCAGAGGGTCGAAGAATGCGGGACTGTCGAAGCAGCGGGCGGCCTCTATCAAGTGAGCCTTCTCGTCGGCGTTGCCCGTCAGCTCAGCCAGGCGGGCCAGCGATTCGGCCATGCCGCCCACCTCTCCGGCAATATACATATTCCACATTTCGTAGCGGTTTCCGGGCTTGGCACGGCGCTCGTCCTGCCGTCCGTCGCTCTTGACGAAGGTGCGGTAGTGCATGCGGTTCCACACCCACAGCCCCATGTCCTTGGCAATGAGCAGCGCCTTCTGTGCCACCTCGGCATTGTCAATGTACTGGGCAATGTCGATGAGTCCTGCCAACTGCTTGTGAACAGAATAATAAGGTGCCCACACGCCGCTCTCGTTGTTGTAGGGCGCATACTTCTCTATCAGCACACAGTGCTGGGCAGGAATGGCGTTCAGGTAGCCGTAGCCGTAGTGGCGGTAGTCCTGCTTGTAGCGGTCGAAGTCGGCCCACGTGCCCTTCATCCCGCTCAGTTCCTCTTCCGGGGCAAAGTCGCGTGCCTCCCAGTAGCGGCCCAACCGCTCGTCCCACACGAAGGTGCGCTCCTGGCACTGGCGCAGGCAGTCCACCATCAGGCGGATGTTCTGTCGCAGCTGCTCCTTCTTGGCCTCGTCCTGGCAACTGGCAAAGGCCATGGCCATAGCCGACATGTAGTGGCCCGAGCCGTGACCCTTCAGCTTTGTCGTGGGCGAGTCCCAGCCGTCGGCCTCGGGATAGCCCTCTGTCGGCAGTCCGTAGGTGTCGCGGTAGTTATACAGTTGCTGCCGCACGTCGAGTGTCAGCAGGTGGTCGATGTCCATGTTGCGGTTCCACGTCAGGCGGTTGTTGCCGCTGATGGCTACCTTGTCCAAGGGCAAGGTCTCGGCCACCGCCCTGTTCGACGGCACCTCCCACTCTTTGGCAGTCACCTTCACCAGCGCCGTGACGGGGTAGCCGTTCGCCGTCGTATTGTCGCCGGTGACGAAGCCCTTCACCTTATACTCAGTACCTGCGGGATTGATGGTGGGGTCGGCCTCGGCCTGTTCCCTGACCAGCGAACTGTTCTGCCACTTCACCTGCCGATACTCGCCCCGTCCGTCGCTGTACTGCACCCATACCCTATAGGGCAGCCGCGGAGCATGGCCCACGGGCACCTCGACGCTCACCGCCTCGGCCTTTGTTATTGTACGGTTGGCGGTAGCTGCGGTTGCCGTAAGGCTCAGCCACAGGCAAACGCCAGTTAGTAACATGCTCTTCATTCGTAATTCGTAATTCATATCTCCTAATTCGTAGTTTGTATTTTTCCTGCAAAATTAGGAAAAAGAAAGCAAAGGGCAAAGCCTTTCGAACCAAATAGCAGCAAAAATGAACGATTGTTGCATCATTTGTACGATTGTTGCATTTGGAAATACATTTATTTTTGTACCTTTGCACCAACAACCAAATAGCGAAGTTATGAGAGGACAAATAAAAGTCATAGCTTTCGATGCCGACGACACCCTGTGGGACTGCCAGTCGCACTTCGAGCGGGTGGAGAAACGGCTCTATGAGCTGATAGCACCCTATTGCGACAACCCTGCGCAGGAACTGTTTCAGACCGAGAGCGGCAACATGGCCGATCTGGGCTACGGCTGCAAGGCCTTCACCATCTCTGTCATCGAGACGGCGCTGCGTGTCGGTGGCGACCACCTGACGACGGCTCAGCTGGCCGAACTGCTGAGCGTGAGCAAGGGACTGCTCCACCTGCCCGCCACGCCGCTGCCCGGTGTGAAAGAGACGCTAGAGCGTATTGACGGCTATCGCAAGGTGGTGTTTACCAAAGGTGAGTTGCAGGACCAGGAGAACAAGCTCAAGCGGTCGGGACTGCTGCAGTACTTCGACGATGTGGAGATTACCAGCGACAAGACGCAGCGCGAGTTCGTCGCCCTGTGCGAGCACCAGCAGGTTCACCCCTCCGAACTGCTGATGGTGGGCAACTCGCTGAAGAGCGACATTGCCCCGGCTTTGGCTATCGGTGCCTGGGCTATCCACATACCCTTCCACGTTACCTGGCAGTTGGAGCACTTCGAACCGTTCGACCACGAGCGCTTACTGAAGATTGACCGCTTCGACCAACTGCTCCAGCTGCTGTAAAATCATAGCTTGACGGCTGATATATCGACGAGGTTGTTGACGATGGCGTAGATGGTGAGGCCGGCGGGACTGTGAATCTGTAGCTTACGGGCTATGTTGCGGCGATGGGTGATGACGGTGTTCACGGATATACAAAGGTGGTCGGCAATCTCCTTGTTGGCCATGCCCTGCACGAGTGCGATGATGACGTCGCGCTCACGGTCGGAGAGCTGTTCCGAGTTCTGGGTGCCTCCTTTGAACACCATGTCCGAGATGTTGCGTGTGACGTCGCTTTGCCGTGTCACCAGTTCCATGCGACGTATGGCAGGCACGAAGATGCAGTCCTCCACCATGGCGTGCTGGCGCAGCCACACCTCGTTTTCGTAGATGTCGTGCAGGGTGGCCGTCAGCTGGTTGTTGTGCAGTCCGTCCTGTGGCAGGTACTTGATGATGAGCAGCTTCAGCTCGCGCAGTTTCTTGTCGGTGGCGCTGTGGTGCTTCGAGAAGGTGTCTACGTTGTAGTCGGAATTGGGATGCCCGTCGAGCAGCGACTGCACGTATGGGAACAGCGTCTTCTGTTCGTAGCGCATGTGGCGGCGTATCTCGTGGGCATATTCGTCGTAGAACCGCAGGATGAGGTTGCCTAACGAGTCGTGCTCGTTGAGCGATTCCTGTAGCTCGCGTCGTATGTAGGGCAGCTGGAAGTCGAGGAAGTAGGCGTGGCAGGCCTCGAGGTAGTGCAGCAGCGTAGGTACCGAGAGCTTGTCGTCGTTCTCGAACTCGCCACACCCGTTGATGGTGAAGTTTACCACCGCCAGGAAAGTGTAGGTATCCACGCCGTTGTCGTCGCAGGTTTCCTTGACGGTCTTGTCGCCAAATCCCAAGCTGATGCCGAAGCTGCCTAACGACTGCAACAGGTCGTAGTTGTCGCGTATCAGGGAAATCATCTTGTCGTCAGGCTCATACATTTTCAGACTCTTCATACTCCTATGTTACCTATTTATGATTACCGGGTGCAAAGGTAGCCATTATTTCCGATATGTGCAATAATCACAAATAGGTATTTTCGTTGTCGGCAATGCCCCGTAAAGCCCGTTTTCAGGCCATTTCATCATTTTTAGGTATTGCGTTGGCAGCCGAAACGCCGTACCTTTGCAGGCAAAAAGTTAATACATTATGTACAATTCACAAATTCATAATTCAATGTTCGGTGGTCTCATCGCCCTGCTGTCGTTCTGCCCTGCCAAGGCGCAAAAGCTGACGGTGGGCGGTTACGGTGAGGTGGCATTGAGCCGCGAGTTCTACAGCGACCACGTGAACCGCTATTCCAGTCCCGAGAACTACCGCAACGACCCCTCGCACGGACGCTTCGACATTCCCCATGCCGTAGTCTACTTAGGCTACGACTTCGGCAAAGGCTGGACGTTTGGCACGGAGATAGAGTTCGAGCACACTGGCACTGGCTCGGCCGTCGAGAACGAGGCCGACGAGGCTGCCGAGTGGGAGTTTGAGCAGGAGAAAGGCGGCGAGGTGGAACTTGAGCAGGTATGGATTAACAAGCAGTTCTCGTCGGCTGTCAACCTGCGTGTGGGTCACATCATAGTGCCCGTAGGTCTGAACAACGCCCACCATGAGCCGTCGAACTACTTCACCGTCTACAGGCCCGAGGGCGAGAACACTATCCTGCCCTCGACGTGGCACGACACGGGCCTCTCGCTATGGGGTCGCTGCGCGCGTATTAAATATGAGGTGCAGGTGGTGGCTGGTCTCAATGCCATGCTCTTCAATCGCGACAAGTGGATTCACCACGGTGCAGGCTCACCCTTCGAGTTCAAGCCCGCCAACCAGCTGGGCTTTGCTGCCCGTGTGGACTATTACGCCACGAAGGGGCTGCGCGTAGGCTTGAGCGGCTACTGCGGCAACTCGGCCCACAACACCTATCCCAACGACCTGAAGGGCGACGGCAAGCCCTACGACAAGGTGAAGGGCACGGTGGCCGTCGGCTCGGTTGACCTGACGCTGAACCGCTGGAACTGGATAGTACGCGGACAGGCCGACTATGGCTATGTGGGCGACACCGACAAGCTGAACGTCATCAAGGATGCCAAGGCCCATGCCTCCAACTCGCCCGTGAAGAGTGCCATGATTGGCAAGAATGCCGTTGCCGTAGGCATTGAGGCGGGCTACGACGTGTTCTCGCAGATAACAAGCCTGCGTCGCAACGAACAGCAACTCTACGTCTTCGGACGCTATGAGTACCACGACAGCTACATTCCAGCTGGCAACAAGGAGATGTTCGACTACACGAACGTGGGCCGCCTGGCTTTCGGCGTGAACTACCACCCCGTGCCGGGCGTCGTGGTCAAGGCCGACTACAGCCTGCGCCACCTGAAGGCACCCTACAACAATGAGCCGAGCCTGAACATCGGGGTAGCTTACGAGGGATTCTTTCTGTAAAGGTAAAAAGGTAAAAAAGTAAAAAGGTAAAAAAAGTAAAAAGGTAAAAATATAAAAGGTTAAACAATGAAAAAGATTATCTATTCAGCGGCAGCCCTCATCATGGGCCTTGCCTTCACTGCATGCAGCAGTGACGATGACAACAACGACGGCAACCAGCCGTCAGAGAAGGAGCAGGCCATGCAGGCCATCACCAACCAGTACGTGGAGGGCGTCGTGTTCCCCATCTACAAATCATTGGCCGCACAGACCTCGACGCTGTTCGACCAGCTCGTCGATGCCAAAGCCAAGTATCGTGCCGGGTCGCTGACACAGGGCGACATCGACAAGATTTGCAACACCTTCATCGCCGCCCGCTCGGCCTGGGAGAGCAGCGAGTCGTTCCTCTACGGTGCCGCCACCGACTTCGGTATCGACCCCCACATCGACACGTGGCCCCTCGACCGCACAGCCTTGGCCAAGGCTCTGAGCAGCAGCGAGATTATTGACGACCTCGACGACCTCGACGACGGTGGCATCGACAATGCCCGTGCCCTTGTTGGCGAACAGCAGCTGGGCTTCCACGGCATCGAGTTCATCATCTTCCGCAACGGCAAGAACCGCACCCTTGCTGCCCTGAAGGGTGTGGAGGATGACGAAGCCTTCGCCGGACGTAACATCACGGGCGAGCATGAACTCATCTTCGCTGCCGCCGTGGCAGGCGACCTGCGCGACAAGTGCTTCCAGTTGGAGGTCAGCTGGCTCGGCGACAAGGCTCCCCAGGCTCATCAGGAGCGTGTTGAGGAGTGCGAGTTCCCCACCACCGTGGGTAGCGGCGACTCCTCCTACGGCGACAACATGCTCAACGCCACCCGTGCCGGCAGCACCCTCGCCACCTGGCGCAGCGTCATGTCAACCATTCTCGTGGCCGGATGCAGCAACATCTGCGCCGAGGTGGCCGGACAGAAGATAGGACAGGCCTACTTGGGCACCGACCCCGACTATATAGAGTCGCCCTACAGCCAGCGCTCCTACTACGACTTCTTCGACAACATCAGCAGCATACAGTACAGCCTCTACGGCCATCAGGGAACGTCGTCCAATGCCAGCAGCATCATGGCCTACCTCCAGAAGTACAACGCCACGATGGCCGCCAGTCTGAAGAGCAAGCTCGATGCAGCCCTCGCGGCTCTCAACACCGCCAAGGCCGGCACGCCGTTCGTGGTCGACTCTCACAGCAGCAATGCCAAGGCAGCTATGGATGCCATCAACGCCCTCGATGAAACCCTTAACGAAGCAGCATCATGGATAGCAGCAAACTAATCATCGCCCTCTGCATGGGACTCGCCTTGGCGTCGTGCTCCGACGACGACAGCGGCGACGGCAGCACCGGCACTGCCCTGAAAGAAGCCGACTTCATAGGCAAGGACGTGGGCAACTTCACCGCCGAGGAATGGTTCACCGGTGGCCAGAAGGGCACCACCATGAACGTCACCCAGGGCTGCTACGAGGACCAGACGCCCGCCGTCACCGAGATGGGACTGACCGATGCCTTCAACCGTGGCGAGCAGTTCTTCGAGCGCAACGTCACCGAGTTCCAGTCGCCCTTCAACGGCCTCGGCCCGGCTTACGTCCGCAAGTCGTGCCTCGATTGCCATCCGGCCTACGGCCACGGCAAGCGCGTGACGAAGTACACCGCCGAGTGGGGCAACGGCTACCTGCTGGTTGTCTACCACCCCGCCGACGGTCTGAACAGTGACGACGGCCCCTACGTGGCCGAGGTCACGGGCATGCCCCAGACTCGTGCCGTCAGCCCCTTCCTGCCCCCCATCGACGAGAGCGGTATTCACCTTAGCTGGCTCCCGCTGATGGCGATGGCCGACGACAGCGAGATTTCCGCCACACAGTTTCCCGACGGTGAGCGCTACGAGCTGATTTACCCCGAACTGGACATCGACCGCAGTGCCTTCAACACCAATCCCACGCCGTGGGAGACGGGCAACGGTGCCGTGGCTTTCCGCTTGGAGAGCACCATCGGTATTCCTGGCACCGGACTGCTCGACGCCATCCCCGACGACTCCATCCGCGTGCAATATCAGCGCGAGGCACCCTACGTGGAGCTGAATCCCGCCTTCTGGGACAAGGAGAAGAACGACTTTGCTCCCACCGCCTGGTACGTCAATGCCTCAAGCGGCACCGAGCAGGTCAACCGCCTGAAGAAGTTCACCTACGCCATGACCCGTGGCTCGCTGCAGGACGGTGCCGGTGCCAATGCCATCTGGAACATCACCAACGTCAGCCGCTCCGACCGTCCGAAGCTCTACACCACCGCCGCCTGGGCCAAGGCCATGTCCGAGAATCCCCAGGTGATAGCCGCCATCAAGGCCGATCCCTCCTCGCCCTATCATGCCGACGGCACCGACGAGGGCATCCGCGAGGCTGTCTACAACCTGCTGCTGCCCACTACCAACCAGTTCGACAACCCTTGGCACAACTTCCAGCCCGAAATGTCCGACAACAACTTCTGGGCCTTCCAGGTGTGGCACCGAGGGCTGGCCATTCCCCGTGCCCGCAACCTGCAAGACCCCGAGGTGCAGCGTGGCAAGCAGATGTTCAACGAGATTGGCTGCGCGGCCTGCCACCGTCCGTCGTGGAAAACCACTACCGACAACTACTGGAACCCGCAGATCATCACCGCCCAGGGCCTGCAGCTGCCCCGCTACCAGAACCAGACCATCTGGCCCTACACCGACATGATACAGCACCGCCTCTACATGAAGAACGGCATTCACGGCTCATGGTGCCGCACCACCCCGCTTTGGGGACGCGGACTGTCGCTCATCAGCACCGGTGCCGAAGACCGTCTGCACGACTGCCGTGCCCGCAACGAGATAGAGGCCATCATCTGGCACGGCTACTCGAAGAAGAGCGATGCCTACGCCTCGACGCTCAGGTTCTACCGGCTGCCCAAGGCCGACCGCGACGCCATTGTTAAATTCCTGAGAGCCATCTGATGAAGCGTCTCATCGTTTTATGCCTGTCCCTGCTCATGATGGCGGGGGCAGGCTTTGCTGCTCCACGAGTGCTGCCCCAGAAGCAGGCGGCACGCTTTTGCCGTCTGCTGGTCAACGACGGCGACGGCCACATCTATCCCCTCAGCGTCTATGCCCGTAGGCTTACCATGCTGCTCTGCCACGACACCCGCTACGGCAGCTACAGTGCCGAGCAGGTGTTCACCGGCCTTATCTTCTACTACGACGACTGGGTAGCCGAACGGCTGCCTTATAGCAACGGCGAGGGGCGCCAGCTGATGGAGGAGCTGCACAGCGGCCATACCCTCCGCTTGTTTCCCCACGTGGCAGCGGGCCGTGCCACCTGGTATGCCCCCACCGACCGGCTTCCCGCCTCACTCGGCGCCGAGCACCAGAAGTACATCAGCGGAGCCTTCCTCCGACTCAACGCCCTGGTGCAGGCCAACGACTGGAAGGCCGTCGACGCCTTCATCGACCGCATGATACGCTACCAGTGCAGGTTCGGACACCATTAGCCCCCTAAGTTTTGTTTTGATAATGCAAAATGGGGAAATAATTGTTTCCCGTCAAAAAATACCCCTATCACGGCGAAAATTGCCCAACGGGGTAAACATTTTCTCATACTTTTGCAGCAAAATCATCGCATTATTAACTAAAAGCTACAAAAGTATGAGAAAAATGTTTTTACGTTCAATGAAGACACTTGCATTGGCAGCCGCACTTCTTGCCACTGCTGATGCTACAGCTGCCAATGAGATTGGCCAACCCGTAACCGAGTTCACCGATGCCGAATGGATGAAGCTCGACTGGCCCTACAAACTCGAAGGAACCACACGCACGCTGCTGCGTACAGAATTGCTATCGTTCAAGATTAGTGCCCCAAAGGCCGGCAAGTATGCCGTAGAGTATCTTGTCAACGTGACGGGCAACAATGTGCAGTTAGCCGCCACGGCTTCCGACAGTCCCGTCGCCGTTGATGAACCCGACTTCGGCGTGTTTGCCCATGCAACGACCGTTACTGACGAAGACCTGCCCGAGCCTGTAGAAGCTGTAGAGCCCGTAGAAGGTGAGGAAGTTACGGAGGTTGCGGAGCCTTTTGTGCCTGCCGACCCCGTCTATATGTACTCGGCTGTCGAACTGAAGGAAGGTATCAATTATGTACACGTGTGGATGCACGTCTATTGGCGTAACGATGCCTTGGCTCCCCAGAAGGTGCAGTTCAAGCAGATTCGCATTCTGCCTGAGGGTTCCGGCAACGTGGCCGCTGTGGCCGCCCGCGCCAGCCAGAAGGCTTTCCGCGTGAAATATTTCACCAGCCTGCAGGATGCCACCACCGCCACGATGGTGAGCGACTATGAGGCGTTAGTGAAGGCCATCCAGAACGATTATACCACGGCCGACACCACGGCTGTCGTGGCCGACCTGACGGCCGCCGCGCTGAAGGAGGAGGCCGTGCGCCACGGCAAGGGTGTCATCGTCGGTGCCGACTCTACGCGCATCGACCTGCTGCTCTACCACAGCGAGTACAACAATCCCACGACGATGGCTCCCCTCGGCGGCTACGACGAGAGCGGTGCCTACGAGATGGAGCTGGGGCAGGAAGACTATCCCGCACAGCTGGAGTTCACACGCACGAACTATTTCACTTACAAGTTCACTGCCGCCGACAACCTGCCCGAGGGTGGCAGCTGGTACATCCAGTACTTAGCCAGCTCGAACAACTCTGCCTCTATCAACATGACCATCCTGGCCGAGGACAGCTCGACGGTGGTGATGAACACCTACAACCTGTCAACCGCCAACGGTGCCTGGCAGAACTATGAGTTCATGGACAAGCGCGACGTGGCCAAGTTCCAGATGGAGCCGGGCAAGACCTACTACCTGCACATGTACTATCACGAGTACACCAACGTGCGCGACATCCTGATTCGCTACACGCCGAGGGAGTATCATACGGCTGAGCAGTTAGAGGCATTGATGGAGGAAGCCCAGGCCAAGCTGTGGTTCTACCGCGAGGGTACCGACGAATACTACGCCGTGGAAGACCGCACGCTGCTCGACCGCCTGCAGGAGGCAACCGACAGGGCTGAGGAGGTAGTGTACGACGAAGACCTGGAGCTTGTGGATGCTGCCTACGATAATCTGAGCGATGCCATCATCGCCTTGGAAAACCTGAAGGTGCTTAACATTCTGCCCACGACGGAGCTGAACGTAAGGTCGAACGACCCGAACCAGACCTACCGCTGCTCGTACAAGGCTGACGGCGGCATCTGGCAGCTCGACAATTTCAACTCTGGTGGCCACATTACTTATAAGGTGTATAACAAGGAAGACGCCGAATACGAAGTGAACTACCAGTTTGCCCATGCAGGCGACGGTGCCCAGCTCACCTTCGAGTTCTTCGTTATCGACGAGGACGGCAATGAGTTCGTCACCGCTACCGCCACTACCGAGCAGATGCCGAGCACAGGTGGCTGGCAGACCTTCGAGGACAAGTATCTGAAGATTGGTGCTGCTCCCGCCGGTTACATCTATCTGAGAATCTCGGGCGAAGGCAACGGCCAAGCCTACTCCGGCAACCCCCGTATGTTCAACATCTCGGTGGTTCCCGACACCGAGGGTGCCGGCACCAAGGCCTTGGAGGCTGCCAAGGAGGCCTACTACGCCAAGTACACGGTTGAGAATCTGCAGGCTCTCATCGACAGGGCCCGTGAGGAGGCTGCCGTCTATGGCTATCCTGAGTACGACCAGACACAGGTCAACCAGCTGAATGTCGTCATCGAGCAGGCTACTGAGGCACTGGCTGCCGAGGTCAATGTCCGCGCTGTCGTTTACAAGCAATTAGAGGCTTCGATTGACGGCCTTGCCAACAGCAAGAAGATTAACTGGCAGACCATACCCACGACCGAGGAGAACCCGTTCAGCCTCAATGCCGGCGTGTTCAACAAATGGCAGGTTGAGGGTGGCGGCAACATCGGCTTTGCCTACGCCGAAGGCAGCGTGCTCTACTATGTCAACGTGGCTGAGGCCGACACCTACGATATGACGCTCAACGTATCGACGCCCGGTACCGGCGCACAGCTGCGCATCACCGTGACCAGCGAGGACGACAGCGAGCTGTTCAACCAGGTGCTCGACGTGCCCAACACCGGCGGCTGGGGCAACAAGGAGGACATCAAGACCTCGATGACGCTGCCCGCAGGCCGTGTGAAGCTGCTCATCTACGGTGAGCAGGCCGGCGACAACAACTTCGTATGCAACACCCACGTCATCAGCTTCACCAAGGGCGACCCGACGGGTATTGCCGATGCACAGCGGACAATGAATGATGCACCCGCCATCTACGACCTGCAGGGCCGCAAGGTGAACGCCGTGAAGAAGGGGCTTTACATTATCAACGGCAAGAAGGCCATCGTAAGATAAGCCACCGTTTAGGTAGGGTAAACTTACCTTTTGTAAGGTGCTCAGTAGAAGACAGTTAGCAGTAAACCCTTGAATTCTCGAGAGAATTCAAGGGTTTACCGTAAGGAAACTATAGGTTAGGGTAGGGTAAACCCTCGAATTCTCGAGAGAATTTAAGACTTACTGCCGTGTTCCGCTTCTGTTTCAGCAGTACTTCACCTGAGTTTAGGTAGGGTAAACTGTTGCTTTCCGGTCGTGCAAGCAGTATTTCAGGCCTTGCGCTCGCGGTATTCCGAGGGGGTAAGGCCGGTTTGCTTCTTGAAGCATTTGCCAAAGTAGTGGGCGTCGCTGAAACCTACGGCGTAAGCAATCTGCGAGAACGGCTCCTGCGACTTGGCCACCATGTCCTCGGCGTGGCGTATGCGGATGTGGCGCAACAGTTCCACGGGGCTGATGCCCACGAGTGCCTTCACCTTGTTGTAGAACGCGGTGCGCCCTAAGCAGACGGCCTGTGCCAGGTCCTCGACCTTCAGGTCGGGGTCTGAAAGGTGCTCTTCGATGTAGGCCAGCAGCTGCTCCATCATCAGTTTGTCGCTGTCAACAATGTCGGTAGGGCGCAGTCTCAGCACGTTGCCGTCCTCTTCCCTGGGTTTCTGTTCCGGCTGTTCGGCAGCCGGTTCTGTGTCTTGGGGCCGGTTCATCTCTTCGAGCAACAGCGAGAGCATGCGGCTCTTCTGCCGTTCCTGTTCGGCACGGCTGCGGAGCAGGTATATCCATACGCCGACGGCTACGGCCCCCGTCAGCAGCAGGACGTAGAGCAGCTTGGCCCACCACGTCTCCCAAAACGTAGGGTGGACGTTGAGCGTCAGTACCCGCTCGTTGTCGGCCCAGGAGCCGTACTGGTTGGTGCTGCGCACCAGCAGCCGGTGACGGCCGTGGGGCAGGTTGCTGAACGATATGCTGTGCTCCGTGCCCAGGTTGTTCCATTCGTTGTCAACGCCCTCCAGCTTGTAGGCGTAGCGTATCATGTAGTTGTCCTGATAGTCGAGTGCCGCAAACTGGATGGTCAGGTTGCGCTGCCGGGCGGGCACGTCGAGCACGTCGTCAGCCACCGGGTGTACCGACTGCTGCGTACCGTGAAAATAGACGCTCTTGAACACTAACGGCGGCACGAAGTTTTCCTGTCCTATCTGTTCGGGCTGGAAACTGACGTATCCGCTGGTTGTGGCAAAGGCTATCTGTCCCGTCCGGGGGTTGAAGGCCGGCTTGGCTTCCGTCAGTTCGGTACGCTCGCCCAAGTGGCCTGGGCCGAAGAGCCACAGCCGCCCCGTCTCGGCCTCTTGCATGGCAAGACTGCTTTCGCGCCCTATCCAGAGGTTGCCCCTGCGGTCTTCAAGCATGTTGAGTATGGTGCCATAGTCGCCGTCCATGCGTCCTGCCGCAGTCAGTTTCAGCTTGCCCTCCGATAGGCTGCGGTCGGCCACCTGCTGCAGGCCTCCGCCTACGGTAGCCACGAAGATGCGGCCCTCGCGATCGACACAGGCCTGCATCACGTCGCTCGTCAGCAGCGAGGTAGTGTCGCCAGGCACGTGCTTGTGGGCATAGAACTTGATGTCGGCGGTTGTCGTGAACTGCTCCGAGAAGGTGACCAGCCCGTTCGAGGCTGCCACGATGATGATGCCGTCGGGCGTCTCGGTGATTCGGCGCACCTTGAAAAAGTCCTTCACGGGATATTGACCGAGCTGGTTGCCGGCATGTATGAACCGCTGGCCGTCCATCAGGCAGATGCCCTGCTCGAAGGTTCCTATCCACAGTCGGTGCTGCCGGTCTTCGTGTACATCGTATATCTGGTTGCTGGGCAGCGACCATGCGTCGCTGCTGTCGTGTTGATAGTGACTGACGTGCCCGTCGGTCGCCACGCAGTAGAGGCCGTCGCCCTTGGTGCCTATCCAAAGCTGTCCGCTACTGTCCTCGCAAAGGCAGTAAACGTGGTCGGCAAAGCGCGTCGGCTGCGGATGCAACCGTCCGTCGGTGCCTAAGTAACTGACGGCGTGCCCGTCGGTGACGGCCACATGGCCCGCTATGTCGCCCGTCCACAGCCGCCCCCGGCTGTCGTAGCAGATGCTGCGCACCTGCTGCATCGGCTCCATGACCGTCGATGTGAACACGCGCTGGCCAAAGTTGATGACTGCCATATCGTGTTCGCCCGAGAACCACAGGTCGCCGCGGCTGTCGGCAAACCAGCGGTCGATGGTGGGCTGGGCGGCATCAGTCCTGACGGGGTAGGCCACCAGACAATGCGCCGGTTCGTCGTAGTAGCCGAAGAAGCCCCGTTCGGTGCCTACCCATACCGTGCCGTAACGGTCTTCGTGTACTAAGTAGCGGGTACATTGGTGCAGGGCAGGCGTCTGGCCTGTCATCATGATCTGCTGCATGGGTCCGTCGGCTGTTCCGAGCAGCACGTCGCCTCGGGTGGTCAGTGCCCAGATGCGCTGGCGGCTGTCGATGCCGATTGCATGGATGCTGCCGTCGCTGCCGCCGAGCAGTCGTGACTCCCGGCTTTTGGTGTCATAGACAAGCAGGCCTGCATTGGTGAGTGCTGCTACGTAGCGGTCGCCGATGACCTCCAAAGCCCTCACCTCGCTTATATTCCCGGGCAGGTTCCTTATGGGGGTTATCGTCTTGCCGTCGTAGCAGCCGAAGCGGCCGTCCTTGGCGGCCAGAAACACCTGCTGCCCCAATTGTCTGACGAGGGCGTAGGGTATTGGTGTCTTCAATTCCGTACCTGCGATGGCCGTCCCTCCGTCGGTACACAGCCACTCGCGCCCCTCGGCGTCCAGTTCCACACCGTAAACCGTCTTTCCGGGCAGCTTTCCGTTCTCGCGGCTGAACGTGCTGATGGCATCAGCACCCAGCCCCCGCCGTTCGTCAATGCAGATGCAGGGACCGCCCTCGCCACGGCTGAACAGCCATGCGTGGCCGTTCCGCAGGGAAACTATACGCTGACAGACAAACGCTTTCCCCAAAAGCTTGTCGATGATGGCCGACACGTTGAGAAAGCGGCATGTGCTGCGGTCGAACAGGAACACTTGGCGGTCGTAGGTCAGGCACCAGATGCTGCCGCAGCTTTCCGACGGCGTAATCTTCAGCAGCCGGTTCGTGGTCAGCGTGCGCTCATGCCCCGTGTGGTCGTTGAAGGTGGTGAACGTGTAGCCGTCGTAGCAGTTCAGTCCGTTCCACGACGAGAACCACATCAGCTGGTCCTGCGTCTGCTCCATGCTCGAAATGACGTTCGACGCCAGTCCATCCCTCAGGCTGAATCTCCGGACATGGCAGTAAGGTTGGGCATCGGCACCCATGAGTGCTATAGTCAGTAGTAGGGTTAGTATCGCTCTTTTCATGATGATTTGTTCAGTTTGCGTGCAAAGATACAACAATTTTGCTAAATCAACTGCTTTTGCAAGGGTAATTTTTTCCTGAATTGGTGGAATTATTGCCGAAGGAACGTTCTTGACATAAAGATTACCCTCGGGAATAAACGATAATGGCTACCTTTGCGGAAAACTTAAAACCATAGTAACATGAAACATTCAACAGTATTGCAATGCATGGCCTTAGCCATCGCAATGATGACCCTCACTACTGGAGTGAAGGCCGAAACGGTAGATATTCCTACCAAGACAGGAACCTACATTTCCTGGAACAACGCCACGGGCACGGGCTACCAAGTAGAGAACAGCGGTGCCAACGTGGGCAGCACGGGCAAGAATACGCAACTGCAGTTCAACATCAACAACACACAACAGCAGGACTACCTGCTCACCTTCAAGACAGGAACGAAAAGCGCGGCCAAGATGAAGGTGACACTTACAGGTGCTTCAGGACAGGAGGTGCTAAGCCGCAACGTGGATATTGTGAACACCAACAGCTGGACTCCCTCCATCGTGCATAACTATATGTTGAAACAACTGCCTGCCGGGGCCTACACCCTGAAGTTTGCCGTCACCCAGGCTACCAGCTATGCGGGCAACTGGGGCGACCTGGCCTTTCAGTCGCTCGACGATATGCCTGCTATTCCCGGCACCATCGGCCTGACGCAAGGCAGCTATGGCGGCGGTGTGGTGAACGAGGGTGCTAATGTGGGCTATATCAAGGATGGCGGTACGGCAGCCTACACCGTGTTGTGCCGACAGGCTGGGGTCTATGCCCTGTCGCTCGACGTGGCACGCTACGGCACGGGGGGCACGCTCACCGTCGCCCTGAAGGACGGCGAAACGGGGGCGGTGGAGGCCACTGCCACCTACACCATCAGGACCGACGCCCCCTCCGACTATCAACGGGTGAGCATCGTCCTGCCCGGAGAAACAGGGACGGGGCTGAAGGTGCTGACGCTGTCGTTTGCAGGGGGCTCGGGCTACATCTGCAACTACCGTAACCTGAGGGTGGACTACTATGCTGCCCATTTAGCGGCCATCGGTGGCATCAGCATTGACGGACAGACGGTAACGCGTGGCACCGACACCGACTGGCTGTGCAATCTGCCTGCCAATTACGCTCAGGAGGTAACGACCCTGCACGTGGACAAAGCATACGGCACGGTGACGGCCACCGCCGAAAGGAGCGACGGCCAGCGCGTCGACATCACCGACGTGGGCGACGGCTACTTCACGCTGCCCACCCCGCAGCGGGGACAGGCGGTAGTAGTGAGGCTGCACTTGGAGGCCGACACGGCGGCGGGGGCTGCTGCTCCACGTCAGGACTACAGCCTGCGCATCTTCCACATCGGCGAGATTTCCATCACGTCACTGACCATCGACGGTGTGGTGGCCGACGTGGCCGACGAGTTGAACCGTGCGCCCTATCAGGCTCGCTTTACCCAAAACGTCTATACCAGCATGCCAGTGGTGGAGGCGCTGCTTGTTGACGGCACCACCGTCGGGGCCTCGCCCGGTACCCTCGACCCCGCTCACGCCACAGCCGACTACACCATCAGCGCAAAGATGGGCGACGAGGAGCGTAAGTACCTGCTGACAATAGGCGGCATACATCTGTATAATAAGGTGGACGGTGACCAGACGGTGGAGCTGAGATATACGGGCGGGGGCAAGACTGCGGGTGGATGGACTGACGGCCTCTACACGCTGACAAACGTTGGCGACGGCTGGGAGAACAGCAGCTTCAAGCTGAACGAGGGCGACTACAGACTGGAAGTGCCTGCTGACGTGGTAGTGAGACAGGTGACGCTGAAGGACTTCAATGCCAACTACAACGGCGGCTACCTGGCAGGAGCAAGCAGCGAGGGTGCCACCGTGTGGATTCCCACGAAGCACGACTATCAGGAACCCGACGCTACGATGTATGACCTGGTGCTGCCCATCGACGGCCATCAGGCCGGCCGGCCTATCACGCTGACTCTTAAGGGCGGCGGTCAGCCCGTTTGCTGGATAGAGCTGACTGTCGCAAAGGTGGCCGTCACGTCGGCTCCCGTGCTGAAAAGCCAGAGCCAGACGCCGACGGCAGACCGTAACCACTGTGTGGTGACACTCCACTTCGACCGCGAAATGCAGGACACGGAAGCGACCGTCGGCGGACAGACGGTCGTGGCCCAGGGCGGCTCGTCGGTACTGCGTTTCGCCGTGTGGAATCTGGAATATGACAGCGAACAGACGCTCACCGTAGCTGCCGGGGCTGCCCGCGACACCTACGGCAACGGCAACACCGGCCCCATCAGCGTCGGCATCAAGGTAGGTAGCCGCCCGGCGACGGAGAAGGCCCCGTATGACTACGTGGTGGGCAACGTGACGCAATGGAGGCAGGCACTGGCCGCCGTGAACACCCTGAACAAGAATGAGAACGCCGACCGAAGGGTCATCTTCGTGCGAAACGGCGACTACGACTTCGGAGGCGAGGAGCAGTCACTGAAAGCCTATAATGTGAGCATTGTCGGCGAGAGCCGCGACGGCGTCGTGCTGCACGGCAACCGCGACGGCATCACCAACCCCATACTGAACCTGAACAGTACGGGCGGTAACTACCTGCAGGACCTGACCGTGCGCAACGACAAGGACTTCGGCAAGGCACGTTCCGGCGTGGGCGTGGCCATTAGCGGCGGACGCCGAGTGGTGATGAAGAATGTGGCTATGCAGAGCCAGCAGGACACGCAGGTGACGGGCGAGAGCGGCTACTACGTAGGCTGCAGAATCTACGGTGCGGTAGACTATATCTGCGGTGGGGGCGACCACTTCTACGACCATTGTGAACTGATTATGACCAATCCCGGCCCTATCACCGCTCCGGCCACCAGTACGCTGTTACGCTGGGGCTACGTTTTCCAGCATTGCACGGTGAATGCCTATCCCGGATTCAACGCCGACAAGAATTACGATTTAGGGCGTCCCTGGCAGAACGAGCCGCGTGCCTATTTCCTGAATACCACGATGAACGTCAGGCCCAGTGACGCCGGATGGCGCCCGATGAGTACGCTGAAGACTCACTTCTACGAGTACAACTCCACCGACAAGGACGGAAACAAGCTGGACTTGAGCAAGCGCCAGAACTCGCCCACCAGCACCAACAAATACACGCCAGTGCTCAGCGACGAGGAAGCGCGGCTGTTTACGGTCGAGAACGTGTTAGGCAGCACCGACAGCTGGCTGCCCACCGAGGAGACCGTCACCACCGCAGCACCACAGGTCAGCTGCAGCGGCACTACCCTGTCATGGCCTGAGGTGGAGGATGCCCGCTGCTACGTCATCTTGTGTGATGGCCAGTATGTGACTAATCAAACTACTACTACATATAATGCCACCGGGACAGGAGCCTACACGGTACGCTCCTGCAACCGGAATGGCGGCATGGGCGGCGAGAGCCAGCCCGTCGGCGTTCAACAGTCAACAGTCAACATGAGAGAGAAGACTCCCGCCTTTCCAGGTGCCGAGGGCTACGGCCGCTACGTGACGGGAGGCCGGGGCGGGAAGGTGTATCACGTGACCAACCTCAACGACTCGGGCAGCGGCTCCCTGCGGTGGGCCTGTGGGCAGAGCGGTACGCGTACCATCGTCTTCGATGTCAGCGGTACCATACACCTGAAATCGCAACTGAAACTGCGCAACGGCAATGTCACCATCGCGGGACAGACGGCACCGGGCGACGGCATCTGCGTGGCCGACTGGGATTTTGTGATTGCCGCCCCGAACGTCATCATCCGCTACATGCGCTTCCGTCCCGGAGAGGCCTCGCAGGGTGAGCCTGACGGGCTGGGCGGCTACGACGGACGAGACATCATCATCGACCATTGTTCCATCAGCTGGTCGGTGGACGAGTGCTGCTCGGTCTATGGCAACGAGCACATGACCGTGCAGTGGTGCATCGTCAGCCAGAGTCTTCGCAACTCGACCCATGCCAAGAGCGCTCACGGCTATGGCGGCAACTGGGGCGGCAAGGGAGCCACCTACCACCACAACCTTGTGGCGCATCATGACTCAAGGACGCCACGCTTCGGCAACCGCCCCACCTTCGTACAGCAGGACACCACCGACTATCGCTGCAACGTCATCTACAACTGGGCCGGCAACGGCTGCTATGGTGGTGAGGGCATGAAGGTGAACATGGTGAACAACTACTACAAACCCGGACCGGCTACTGACGGTCGTGCCTCGGGCAGCCGCAAGCCGTTGGCCTACCGCATTTGCGGACTTGGGGTATCATCGAAAGAGACCGACGGCAGCTACCACATCTGGGGTAAGTACTATGTCGACGGCAACGAGAACCCCGACTATCCTGCCCTGAAGACGCAGAACTGGGAGATGGGCATCTACCCGCAGATTTCAACCGACAACTGGGGCTATACCGCCACTACGAAAGACACCATGCGCCTGCGTGAGCCGCTGCCTTTCATGGCCGTTACCACTCATACGCCCGAACTGGCATACGAACGTGTCCTGGCATACGCCGGAGCATCGTTGCATCGCGATGCCGTCGACCAGATTGTCGTAGACGATACACGCCAGCGCAAGGCTACCTTTACCGGCGACACTGGCAAGGGCGACTGGCCTGGCATCATTGACACACCTTACGACTTGAGACCTGCCGATGCCGACGAGACATGGAACCCCTGGCCCACACTGGCAACCACTGCCGCACCGAAAGACTCCGATGGCGACGGTATGCCTGACACATGGGAAACAGAAAACGGACTCGACCCCAACGACCCCGCTGACGGCAACGTCCGCGACTCGCAGGGCTACACCAATCTTGAGCGATACTTGAACTCGCTCATAGCCCACATCACCGCTGCCCAAAACGAAGGCGGCACGGAAGAAGGATACCGTGAGTATGCCTCAGAGGAAGACATTACAGGCGCTATCAGCATCCCCACCGATTGGCTCAACCCCGACAAGGCAGAGATCACCATCAACCAAAGCGGCAAGCAGGCAGCCAAGGTGCTGGCTGGTTCGTTCGACAGCTTCAGCCACGGCGACGAAGCAACGTTCTTGCTCGCCTGCAAGGAGCCGGGTGCCTACACCATCAAATTCGACGCCGCCACCACCCGTAGCGACTTCAAGCTGAAAATCAACATCGCCGACACTCAAACGGGCAAGACTGAGGTTAGCAAGACGCTCACCATCAGCAATACAGGCGACTGGCAGTCGTACAAAACTTATACGCTTGACACCAACGAGATGACTGTGGGCACGAAACGCCTCATCATGACGTGGCAGAGTGCCAACGGGCAGTACACCGGCAACGTCAAGAACATCAGCATCACCAAAGCCAACGGAACGGGCATCAGCGAAATATACGACAACGTAAATAGTACATTGTCAAATCGTACATGGTTTGACCTGCAAGGGCGACAGGTGGGCAGCCTACCCACAAGTACGGGAATCTATATCAGTAATGGAAAGAAATTCATCATCAAGTAACATCATGAATATCAGACATCTTTTCGTCAGTACAGCTTTGCTGCTGACAAATAGCCTGGCAGCACAGCAGCTGCCCTATCAGAATACGAACCTGACAGCCGAAGAACGGGCAGAGGACCTGCTGGGACGGCTCACCCTCGAAGAGAAAGCCCGCCTTATGCGCAACGGGTCGCCCGCTATCCCACGGTTAGGCATCCCCGCCTTCGACTGGTGGAGCGAGGCCCTGCACGGCGTGGGGCGCAACGGCATCAGCACCACCTTCCCCTCGTGCATTGGCATGGCATGCTCGTTCGACGACGACCTCATTGAGCGAATCTTCATGGCCGTCAGCGACGAGGCCCGTGCCAAGAACACCATTGCCCGCCAGGAAGGCAAAGTCGGCAAGTACAGCTGCCTGTCGTTTTGGACGCCTACCATTAACATCTTCCGCGACCCACGTTGGGGACGCGGCCAAGAGAGCTACGGCGAAGACCCCTTCATGAACGGTCAGATGGGGCTCCGCGTTGTACGAGGCCTGCAGGGGGCTGGAGGCCGATACTACAAGCTACTGGCCTGCGCCAAGCACTTTGCCGTACACAGCGGCCCCGAGAAGCTGCGCCACTCGATGAACATCGAGGACCTTTCGCCACGCGACCTTTGGGAAACCTATTTGCCGGCCTTCAAGACGCTGGTACAGCAGGGCGGAGTGAAGGAGGTGATGTGTGCCTACCAGCGTTTCGACGGCGACCCCTGTTGCGGCTCCAATCGCCTGTTGCAGCAGATACTGCGCCATGAGTGGGGATTCCAGGGACTGGTGGTCAGCGACTGCGGAGCCATCGGTGACTTCTGGCAACCCAATCGCCACGGCGTGTCACCCGACCAGCCTGCCGCCTCGGCTAAAGCCGTACGCAGCGGCACCGATGTGGAGTGTGGTGCCCACTACGGCAGCCTGCCCGAGGCTGTCCGCCGTGGCGACATCACTGAGGAGCAGCTGAATGTCAGCGTGCGCCGTCTGCTGAAAGCCCGGTTCGAGTTGGGCGACTTCGATCCCGACTCCATCGTGCCATGGACTCAGATACCACCCACCGTCATTGCCTGCCCTGAGCATAAGCAGCTGGCCCTTCAGATGGCACGCGAACAGATGGTGCTACTGAAGAACAACGGCATCCTGCCTATAGCAAAGGGAAAAATGTCAGGAAGCAAATTGATGGTGATGGGCCCCAACGCCGCCGACTCCACCATGCTCTGGGGCATATACTTTGGCCAGGCCTCGCACACGGTGACACCCTTGGAGGGTATTCGCGCCAAAGTGCCTGATGTGCCCTACCTGACGGCCTGTGGCATCACAGGGATGACCGTCCAGGAAATGACCGTCGGCAAGGCTGTCGAAGCCGCCGACGGCAGCACCACACTCCAGATGGTGGAGAAAGGCAAGAAGACCTTCACCATCGCCGAAATACTCGATGCCGCCTGCCAGGCCGAGACCGTCATCTTCATCGGGGGCATATCGCCCCGTCTGGAACGCGAGCAGACCAGTGTGAAGGAAACCGGTTTCGACGGAGGCGACCGTACCACCATCGAACTGCCACAGGTGCAGCGCGATATTCTCCGGGCGCTGCATGAAGCCGGCAAGAAAGTGGTGCTCGTCAACTGCTCAGGCAGTGCCGTGGCCCTGGCTCCTGAAATGGAAACCTGCGACGCTATCGTCCAGGCATGGTATGCCGGCGAACAGGGTGGCCATGCGCTGGCCGACGTGCTCTTCGGCGACTACAACCCCTCGGGCAAGCTGGCCGTCACTTTCTATAGCGACGACACGCAGCTGCCACCGTTCGAGGACTATTCGATGAAGAACCGCACCTACCGCTATTTCCGTGGCGAGCCGCTCTTCCCTTTTGGCTACGGACTGAGCTACACGACGTTCGAATACGGTAAGCCTACATACAATGACGGGCAGGTAAGCGTCAGCGTTAAGAATACCGGTTCTGTTGACGGCACCGAGATTGTACAAGTCTATATGCGTCGTCCCGCCGATGTGGAAGGCCCTATCAAGACGCTCCGAGGCTACGCCCGCGTTGACCTGAAGTCAGGTGAGCAGAAGACCGTCAACATCGACCTGCCCCGCGAACGTTTCGAAAACTGGGATGTGGCAACGCAAACCATGCGAGTCGTTCCTGGTCACTACGAACTCTTAGTAGGCCCAAGCAGTGACGACAACCACCTGCAACGGTTGGATATTTGCATCGACAATTGACACAGAGAGATTCGCTACCAGTGCAGGTTCGGAGGGTAAATACTATATAAAAGTTGGTACTGCCGTTTCGAAAAAGTCCGAGAATGTCTTGATTCTTTCGTGCTGATGAACAGCCGTCCCGACTCCGCGATTTATCGTCGAGGGTAGGGTAGAGGCCGATAGTTTACTGCAAGATGGAAAATAATTGTGAAATATGAATTATAAATAGTAATTATTTCGTAACTTTGCAGCCAAATTCAGTAAAACGTATAATTTTTTATGGAAAACAAGGACTACAAACGTATAACGGTGACGTCGGCCCTGCCATACGCTAATGGCGGTGTACACATTGGTCACCTGGCTGGCGTCTATGTGCCGGCCGACATTTATGTGCGTTACCTCCGCCTGAAGAAGCGCGAGGTGCTGTTTATTGGTGGCTCTGACGAGCACGGCGTGCCCATCACCGTGCGTGCCCGCAAGGAGGGCATCACGCCGCAGGACGTGGTGGACCGCTATCATAAGATGATTAAGGACTCGTTCGAGGAGTTCGGCATCTCGTTCGACATCTACAGCCGCACCACTTCGGAGACGCATCATAAGTTTGCCGCCGAGTGGTTCCGCAAGCTCTACGACGAGGGCAAATTGGTGGAAGAGACGACGGCACAGCTGTATGACGAGGAGGCCAAGCAGTTTCTGGCCGACCGCTATGTGACGGGCGAGTGCCCCCACTGCCACAACGAGGGAGCCTACGGCGACCAGTGCGAGAAGTGCGGACGTGACTTGAGCCCCACGGAGCTGATTAACCCGAAGTCGACCATCAGTGGTTCGACACCCGTGCTGAAGGAGACCAAGAACTGGTACCTGCCGCTGAACGAGTATCAGGAGTGGCTGAAGCAGTGGATACTGGAGGAGCACAAGGAGTGGCGCCCGAACGTGTACGGACAGTGCAAGTCGTGGCTTGACATGGACCTGCAGCCCCGCGCCATGACTCGCGACCTGGACTGGGGCATCCCCGTGCCCGTAGAGGGCGCCGAGGGAAAGGTGCTCTATGTGTGGTTTGATGCCCCCATCGGCTATGTGTCGAACACTGTGGAGCTGTGTGCCAAGGAGCCTGAGAAGTGGGGTAACTGGGAAAAGTGGTGGCAGGACGAGGACACGCGGCTTGTACACTTCATCGGCAAGGACAACATCGTGTTCCACTGCATCATCTTCCCGGTGATGATGAAGGCTCACGGCAAGTATATCATGCCCGACAACGTGCCAGCCAACGAGTTCCTGAACCTTGAGAACGACAAGATTTCGACATCGAGGAACTGGGCAGTATGGCTGCACGAATACTTGGTGGACATGCCCGGCAAGCAGGATGTGCTAAGATACGTGCTGACGGCCAATGCCCCCGAGACGAAGGACAACAACTTCACGTGGAAGGACTTCCAGGACCGCAACAACAACGAGCTGGTGGCCGTCTACGGCAACTTCGTGAACCGTGCCTTGCAGCTGACGAAGAAGTACTGGAACGGTGTCGTTCCCGCCTGCGGCGAGCTGACGGATGTTGACCGTCAGGCCCTTGACGAGTTCAAGGACGTGAAGGACCGCGTGGAGCGGCTGTTAGAGCAGTTCAAGTTCCGCGATGCCCAGTTTGAGGCCATGAACCTGGCCCGCATCGGCAACAAGTACATTACCGACTGCGAGCCGTGGAAGGTGTGGAAGCAACCCACCCCCGACCCCTCCCGTGCGGGAGGGGAGTCTGGTCAGGCTCGCGTTGCTACTATCCTGAATATCTGCCTGCAGCTGACGGCCAACCTCGCCATCGCCTTTGAGCCGTTCCTGCCGTTCTCGTCGAAGAAGTTGCGCGAGATGCTGAACATCGAGAGTTTCGAGTGGGAGCAGCTTGGCTCGACCGACCTGCTGAAAGCTGGCCACCAGTTGGGTGAGCCGTCGCTGCTGTTCGAGAAGATTGAGGACGAGGTGATACAGAAGCAGCTCGACAAGTTGGAGGCCACCAAGAAAGCCAACGAGGCTGCCGCCTTCAAGCCTGCAGACATCAAGGAAACTGTTAGTTTCGAGGACTTTGAGAAGCTCGACATCCGTGTCGGACTGGTGAAGGACTGCCAGAAGGTGAAGAAGTCGAAGAAGCTGCTGCAGTTTACCATCGACGACGGCTCAGGCACCGACCGCACCATCTGCTCGGGCATTGCCGCCTTCTACGAGAACCCCGAGGAGCTGATAGGCAAGCGCATACTCTTTGTGGCCAACTTCGAGCCGCGCAAGATGATGGGCATCGAGAGCCAGGGCATGATTCTCAGTGCCGTCGATGCCGACGAGAGTCTCAGCGTGGTAACTACCACGAAGGACGTGAAGCCCGGCAGTCAGGTTGGGTGAGGACGTTGAACATTGAACGTTGAACATTGAACGTTGAACATTGAACGTTGAACATTGAGAAGGTTTCTTCCATACATCGGCGTGTTGGTGGCTGCCGTGTTGTTGGTGGTCTTCGAGTCTGACTTCCTGTACACGGCTCAGGAGCAGAACCTGTTTCTGCACACACCGCTGTTTTTCACGCAGCAGATGGTTCGTGCAGGCGGACTGCTGACGTGGGCAGGCTGCTACCTCACACAATTCTTCTATTACCCCATGCTCGGAGCAGGCCTGCTGTGCCTGCTCTGGGCTTTTCTGATGTGGCTGCTGCAGCGCACCTTCCGCTGGGCCGTCCCGTGGCTCACGCTGGTGCCTGTTGCCTGCCTGTTGATGACGGTGGTAACACTGGGCTACTGGGTGTTCTACCTGAAGCTGCCCGGTGCCCTGTTCGTACCCACATTGGGCGCCATTGTAGCCACGTCGATGGCATGGTTGGGTCAACGTTCAATGTTCAATGTTCAACGTTCACTGTTCATCGTTCTTGCCGCCTGCGTCGGCTATCCGCTTTTCGGCTTCTATGGCCTATGGGGAACCGTCCTCATGGGGTGTTTCGGCAAGAAGCGCCATCTGTTTGCTGCCATTGCCGCCGTCATCGCCGTCCCCTTGGCGTGCTACTACACCATCTATCACGAGACGAATATCGTCAACATCTATTGGGCGGCGCTGCCCGTCTATGCTATGCATGGCGAGCACTATTTCGCCTACAGCCTGCCTTATATCGCGCTGGTGGTTGGACTCTCCCCCATCCCCTCCCTGTTTAGGGAGGGGGGCAAATGGCCTTTATTCTCCCCTCCCTCAACAGGGAGGGGCCGGGGGTGGGTCTGGTGGGCCCGGGGCTCTGTGGTGTTGGTTTTTCTTTTTCTTATTTTCCTCTTCTGGTACAAAGACGCAAACTTCCACCGCGAACTGTCTATGCAGCGCAGTATTGAGCGGCAGGACTGGGAGGCCGTGCTCAGCGAGGCGAGGGGCCTGAAAGGCGAACCAACACGTGCCCTGTGCCTGATGCGCAACCTGGCACTCTTCCGCTTAGGACAGTCGGGTGAGAAGACACGCCAGTATGTCAACGGCTCGGCCCACCCTGATGCTCCCTTCCCCGTCAGACTGGTGCATACCTACGGGAAAATGCTCTACCTGCAATACGGCATACCCAACTACTGCTACCGCTGGTGCATGGAGGACGGCGTGGAATACGGCTGGACGGTGGAGCGCCTGAAGCTGATGACGAAGTGCTCGCTGCTCAACGGTGAGATGGTGGCTGCCCAGCGCTTCATCAATGCGCTGAAGAAGACCGACTTCCACCGCAAGTGGGCCTTGAAGTATGAGGAGTACATACACCGTCCGAAACTCATAGGTCAAGACCCCGAGCTGAAGCCCATACTGCCGCTACTGCGCACCGACAACTTCCTGACCAGTGACCAGTCGCAGGAGGAGTGGTTCCTCATTGAGCACTTCCTCAGCTCGCCTGGCGAGACCCCCGAGCAAAAGGCATTGTCGGCCTTTACCATGCAGTACTATCACGCAAACCGCCAACAAATTATCGAGCCATGAGAAAAGCCCTGTACACACTACTGTCGGCCGTCCTGCTGCTCACGGCCTGCGGCACCCCACAGGTGCCGGAGCACTACACGCAGACCGACCTGTTGCCGAAGATTTACCCCGACTACGCCGAGGTGACCATGCCCGTGAACATGGCGCCGATGCGCTTCGAACTGCTGACAGGCGCCGACGATGCCGTCACCCGCTTCTCGGCTGGCAGCCAGGAAATCGTATGCAGCGGCTTGAAGGTACGTCCTGAGGTGGACGAGTGGCACCAGTTGGCAGCTGCTGCCCAGGGCGGCAGCATCGGCGTGGAGGTGTATGCCGAAAAGGACGGTCAGTGGCTGCGCTACAAGCCGTTCAACATCTACGTCTCGGCTGACAGTATCGATGCCTGGATGAGCTACCGCATGATCTCGCCGTCTTACGTGTCGTACGAGGAACTGACGCTGAACCAGCGGTGCCTTGAGTCGTTCGACGAAGAGGTGATGGTTGACAATATGCTCTGCTCCACCGAGGCGGGAGGCCAGTGCGTGAACTGCCACAACTACCAGCAGTGGAACCCCGACCGCATGCAGTTCCATGCCCGCCAGACCCACGGCGGCACCGTCATTGCCTACGACGGGAAGATAGAGAAGGTCGACATGCGTCACGACTCGCTGCTCTCGGCTGGCGTGTACCCCGCCTGGCATCCGCAGCTCAAGCTCATAGCCTACTCCACGAACCGCACCCTGCAGAGCTTCCACACGGCGCATCCCAACAAGATAGAGGTGCTCGACACAGAGAGCGACCTCATACTGTACGACGTAGACCGCCATGAGGTGAAGACCATTGAGCAGCGTCCTGATGAACTGGAAGTGTTCCCCAGCTGGTCGCCCGACGGTAGGTGGCTCTACTACTGTAGTGCTCACTTCAAGTATGAGGCCGACAGCGCAAATACCGAGGAAATCATACTGCGGGCCCAGCAGGTGAAGTACAACATCTACCGCAAGCCGTTCGACCCGAAGACCTGCCATTTCGGCGAACGCCAATTGGTGTTCGCTGCCGACAGTTTAGGCATGAGTGCCACCTTGCCCCGCCTGTCGCCCGACGGTAGGTGGCTGCTGTTTACCATCGGCGAAAGCGGCCTGTTCCACATTTGGCACCACGATGCCGATTTGTGGATGATGGAAGCCCCCTCCAACCTCCCCCCACTGGGGGAGGCTTCTGCGGCTGAAATAGCCTCCCCCAGTGGGGGGAGGTTGGAGGGGGCCAACTCCGACGATACCGAGAGTTACCATTCCTGGTCGTCAAACGGCCGGTGGGTGGTGTTCTCCTCGCGCCGCACGGATGGGGTGTTCACCCGTCCCTTCTTCACCCATATCGACAAGGACGGCCGCGCCTCGAAACCTTTCGAGTTGCCCGCGGCCGACCCTGACTATCACCGTCAGTTGATGAAAAGCTATAACGTGCCAGAACTGATGACGGGGCGTGTCACCATATCGCCCCAGCGGTTTGCCAGCACCCTGAAAACGGAGGGAACACCCGTCACCTACAAAGCAGATTAGCTGAGACGGAAAGTAACGGGAATGGTGTACTTCACGCGGATGGGCTTGCCACTCTGGCTGCCCGGCTTCCACTTCGGCATGGCGTTAATGACGCGCACGGCCTCAGCGTCAATCTCCTCGCTCACATTCTTCACTACCTTGACATTGGTGATGGAGCCGTCGGCCTCGACGATGAACTGGACAATGACGCGGCCTTGTGTGCCAGTCTTTTCGGCAGCCTCAGGGTATTTGACGTTCTCGTTCAGGAACTTCATCATCTCAACCGCACCGCCAGGGAACTCTGGCATGTGCTCCACCACGTTGAAGGCATCATTGTCGGTTTCCGGGGTATCTGGGGTGAAAGTGCCGATTGCCGTGGGGTGATCTTCTTGAGGCTTCTTGGCTGTCACGTTGACCGAGACGAGTTCCTTCTTGCCGTTCTTCACGTAGTCCTTGGTGTTGACGAAGATGATGCCGTTCGAGGTGTCGGCTTTGAAGTGCTCGGCATACAATTTCAGCGCCTCTTCGTTCTTGCTGACACTCAGGTTGTCGATTTCCTCCGGGTCGAGAGCCTTCAACTGCTGCATAGTGGCTGCCTTGCCATTGATGACGATCAGCGGCTCCGGGCCGATGGGTTCACCCACGATAATGGGGCTTTGTTTCTTCTCCTGCGGCTCGGCAGTCTTGGACTTCTCTTCAGCAGCAGCGGGGGCGGCCTTCACCTCGATGGTCTTGTCGTTCAGTTTTACCTGAGCGGCCTTATGGCCTTTCTTCACAATCTTTTTCTGTGGCTGTTCCTGCGTGTCCTCGTAAACGTAGTCGTTGACGGTCTCGGCATTCAGGGCCAGTGCTGTGCCCACGATGGGCAGTATGGCGAGCAGCTTGAGCCAGCTCGCACGGTTGGTTTTCTTATTGGTAAGCATCATGTGTATGCGGTTTTTGAGGGTACTGTGAGTAATACCGTTGGCCACGGAGTACCCGCACGCGGCGACGGCTTTTTGGATAAGCAGATACTGATACTGACGCATATTGATGCCTTGAGAGAGTACCGCCGCGTCGGCCTCGTACTCGTGGATGGCGCGCAAGTCCTGGCGCAGCATCCACATAGCCGGGTTGAACCATTGCAGGGCGGTTAGCGTGTCAACGAGGAGCACGTCTGCCGTGTGGTGCTGGCGGATGTGACCTCGTTCATGGGCGAGAATGGAGGCAAGCCCCCTTCCGGCCTCTCCCGACTGGGGGAGGAGTGTGTCATTACGTGAGAGTACGATATAACGGCAGAAGCTGAAGGGCGACACGTCGCGGTCGGTGATGCAGACGACAATGCCGTCGGCCTCGCGGTGCTGCTCGCTGTGGCTGATGAGCCGGCAGACTTTCACGATGCCCCATGCGGTGTGCCCCAGCGAGGCAGCCATTCCCGCGAAGAACACCACAACGGCAACCGTCTGCCAGAAGGGCATCTGCGGCTCAGCCATTTCAACCGTGCCCAGGCCGTCGAGCGTGACCAGCCCGCTGCCACCGCTCACCACCACCGTCTTGTGCAGCGTGATGACGCACAGCGGAAGGATGAACGATGCTACAGCCGTAGTCAGCAGCACCAGGCGGTTGACGCGGTGGAACGTCTCGCGGCTCAACAGCAGGCGGTAGAACATGTAGAACGCTGCCACAAGCACCGCTACCTTCAGGTCGTATGTCAGAAACTCCATCATACCCATTCGTATTTTACCATTTTGACGATGTACTATTTGCTATTCTGCTCTATCTCATCTATAAGCTCTTTCAACTCCTCCACGGAAATTTTCTCCTCCTTCACGAAACTGCTGACGGCGCTCAGGTATGAGTCGTCGAAGTAGTTCTTGATGATGCCCGTCAGGCTCGAACGTCCGTACTCCCGTTCGGTGATGGTGGGGAAATACTGGTAGGAGGTGCCATACTGCTTATGGTCCAGGAACCCCTTCTTCTCCAGTATGCGCACCGTCGTCGACAGCGTGTTGAAGTGGGGGCGGGGCTCGTCGTAGTACTCTAAGAGCTCCTTCACGAACATCGGGCCGTGCTGCCAGTACAGCTCCATGATTTCCTTTTCCTTGTTGGTTAGTCGTTTCATCTATTTTTTTACTTTTTTACTTTTTTACCTTTTTACTTTTTTACCTTCAAAAGGTGCGTCAGCATCTGTATCCGACCGCAAAGTAACTAAAACTTTTAGTTCCTACCAACTAAAGGCTTTAGTTTTTAATGATTATTAAGTAGAAAGCCCCTCTTTTCTTAGTTATTCACACAAAAAAAGGACTACGCCGCTGCATTCAGCTGACGTAGTCCCTACTGCGGGGTATGGGGTGTAGATTACTTTTCTTCCAGCGACGTGTAGAAGGCTTGTTGCATTTGTCGGCATATTCAAACTGGTCCAGTTTTAATGACTATTGTTGTCAACTTCCGTAACGAAGCAGGCCACCATTCCGTAGATGATGGTGGGGCGAATCCAGATTTCGGTCAGCAAATAGTTGGTGTACTCGTTTAAAGGCTCTAAATAGATGGCCCAGTTGTAGAGCGTGGCTATGAGCATGTCGATGATGAAGATGACCCACAGGTTGCTTTTGGTGTAGCTCTTCCAGTTCTTACGTGCATAGAAATAGGTAAGCGTGCAGAGCAGTAGCACCGCGAGCGTAAGGCACGTCAAGTGCAGCGCATAAAAGGCCAGTGGCGGCGCAAATAGTATGTCGCGCAGCAGCACGGTTATGCCCACTGAGACGGAGCACCAGTAGTTGAACTGGGGAGTGGTGATGCGGTATGAAAAGAAATACATCCAGATCATAACCAGACAGGCCACATAGAACAGGTTGAGCACCAACTCGGGCCATGCCTCGGCTAAGCCGAAATGAAACACGCCATAGAGCATGATGCCCACTGAGAGCATTCCTGCCACGGCAGTAATGCCAACGTCGAAAAACTTCACACCTTTTTTGAATCTTGTCTGCATAAGCTTTACAAATGTTTTATGACACGAGTGCTTCGATGTACTCGTAGAGTTTGCGGTAGAAGGGGTGGCGTGTCATGGTCTGTACGTCGCCGATGATGATGAGCTTCATGCGGGCACGGGTGATGGCCACGTTCATGCGTCGCAGGTCGCGGAGGAAACCTATCTGTCCCTCGTCGTTGGAGCGGACGAGCGAGATGACGATGATGTCGCGCTCCTGTCCCTGGAAGCCGTCGACGGTGTTGACGGTGATGAGGTGGCGGAAGGGCTTGAACCATTCCTTCTTCTTGAGTTGCGACCGCAGGTACTGCACCTGTGCACGGTAGGGCGAGATGACCCCCACGTCGAGCCGCTCGTTCAGGATGCGCGTCTTGCCGATGCGCTCGAAATACTGCTGCAGGGTCTGTAGGGTTAGTTCGGCCTCGGGTTTGTTGAGGTAGCCACCAAACCCATCAAACCCACCCCCGACCTGAGACCCACCCCCGACCCCTCCCGAACGGGAGGGGAGGTTATATGCTTCTTCTCCAGAAGAGTATTCAGACTCCCCTCCCGTTCGGGAGGGGTTGGGGGTGGGTTTTGTGGGCACCCACTCCATCGGCACGTCTAAGTCGAGTATCGAGCGGAATTTTACTTCAGGGGCACTCTCCACCAGGTTGCCGTAGAACCAGTCGCTGGAGAAGCGCATAATCTCTTCGTTCATGCGGTACTGCATGCGCAGCAGCGTCACCACCTCGGGCTTGTTGCCGACTATGCGCTCCATCAGCGTCGTGCCCAGACCGGCTTTCAGGGCGGCTATGCTCTTCACCGTTGGCGGCAGCTGGCAGTGGTCGCCAGCCAGCACCACGCGGCTGACGCGACGGATGGGAATCCAGCAGGCGGCCTCCAGTGCCTGTGCTGCCTCGTCGATAAAGACGGTGCCGAACTTCTGGCCGTCCAACAGCCGGTTGGCACTTCCCACCAGTGTGCAGGCAATGACGCGGGCCTCGCCGAATAGCTGGGCGTTGATGCGTATCTCCAGTTCGTTGGCGCGGTCTTTCAGGCGCTCCATCTTCTGGTGGTAAGCCTCCCCCCGTCCCTTCCGAGGTGAGCTCCGCAGCTGACGGATGGCCTTCCTGATGGCCCACAGCAGTTCGTAGTCGGGATGAGCCTCGAACCGTCGCTCGTAGGTGAACGACAGCATCTTGTCGTTCACGCGCGTGGGATTGCCTATTCTTAATACGGGGACGCCGCGGTCGACCAGTTTTTCGGAAATCCAGTCGACGGCCATGTTCGACTGTGCGCACACCAGTACCTGGTTCTCTCGGCGCAGCGTCTCGTAGATGGCCTCGACCAGCGTTGTCGTCTTGCCCGTGCCTGGAGGGCCGTGTACGACGGCCACGTCCTTGGCCCTCAGCACCAGGTTGACGGCCTCCTCCTGCGTCTTGTTCAGATAGGGGAAGTGCATCGGAGCAAAGGTGAACGTCTCTGCCCGCTGCTGCGAATAGAAGAGGTCGCGCAGATAGCCTAACCGCCCTTTTGCCCGTATCACACGCTCCAGCGCGTCGAACATCGTCTTGTACGACGTCTCGTCGAACGACAGCTGTACGCCCACCTGGTCAGCCGCCTGCAAATCCACAAGCGGCATGTTGTCGGGCACGCTCACCACCATGCGGTCGCCGTCGACATAGCTCACGGTGCCTGTAAAGTTGTAGTACTTGATGGGGGACTCATGTGACTCGTTTCCCCTGAAGAACGCCACGGGCCTGCCAAACTCGAAGTTGTGCTCAATGTCCTGGTCGGCTGTGCGGAACACCTCTACGCAGAACTGGTTCAGCGAGTTGTAGTAGCTGCGTCCTATGCGCACTGGCCACCACGCATCGCCGCGCTTCACCCTCCGCTGCATACCTATTTCCTCGGTCTGCTTGCAAAAAGCCTCCTTCTCAGTCTGATACTCCAATTGTAGCAGCAATCGCTGCTGAGTAAGTGCCTGAATAGCGTTCATCGCTGCAAAATTACAAAATTATTTGCAATTCATAATTCATAATTCATAATTATTTTTTATCTTTGCATCCGAGATGAAGAAAATACTGCTGATTAACGACGTTGTGGGCTACAGTCACGTAGGAATGGTGGCGATGATGCCCATCCTGACCTACTTGGGACACCCTACCTACAACCTGCCTACCTCGCTGGTGTCGAACACGCTGGACTATGGCAGTTTCAACGTGCTCGACACGACTGACTATATGCGGGGGGTGCTGCCAGTGTGGAAGAAGCTGGGGTTCTCGTTCGATGCCATCTGCACGGGACTGATGTTCAGCGAGGAACAGGCGCTGCTGGTGTCGGCCTACTGCGAAGAGCAAAGCCGCCAGGGCACGACCATCTTCGTAGACCCCATCATGGGCGACGGCGGACGGCTATACAACGGCATCACCCGTCGGTCGGTGGAGCTGATGCGGCGTATGGTGAGCGTGGCCGACCTGACGTTCCCCAACTACACGGAGGCCTGCTACCTGACGGACACGCCCTATCTGCCCGAGGGCATGACGTGGCAGGAAGCCCGCGAGGTGCTGTCACGCCTGCGCGACCTCGGATGCCGCTCGGCCTTGGTGACCAGTGCCAAGGTGGAGGGTCAGAGCTGCGTCATAGGCTACAACCACTACAACGGCGAGTTCTTCCGCCTGGACTACGACGAGATACCCGTACTCATCCACGGCACGGGCGACATCTTCTCGGCAGTACTCATCGGCCACCTGCTGCGTGGCGAAATGCTCAAGCCGTGTACTCGCACGGCGATGGATGTGGTGAGCCGTCTCATTGACCGCAACCGCGACCTGGACGACAAGAAACGGGGCATACCCATCGAGAAGTGCCTCGACCTGTTGTAGCACAAACACAGTAACCGTTTTAAATATTACTATGATAGGAAAAATGATAATCGGCTGCCTGCTACTCTCCTTGAGTGCAGCAGCACAGGAAAAAGAAACTATAGACAGCGTCAGTACACAGGAAAGTAAGCCGAACTTGATGACACGGCTTCATCAGGTGCAGCAATTCTTAGACACCAGAGCCAAGAAGAGCGTGGACCCGCGCTACATCGAGGTGCCCGAGAAGCCTTGGAGGGTGATACTGCGCTATAAGGAGAACGCGGTAGATGTGGACTACAGCCAGAGTATCGACTTTCCTGGAACTAACGACCATGCTGACTGGAATCTGAGCTTTGAGCCTCCCATTGCTTCTTCCATCGGCTTCTGGGTAGGCTATCGCGGTACGGGCCTTTCCTACTCCAAGTCGCTCACTAAGAACGCAGGCCGCTATTACTCTTTCAGCACGACGGGAGCCAAGTACGGCTTCAACTTCCGACTGAGACGCTTCAACACGAAGGATGCCAGCTTCAGTTCAACAAGCTACGAAAACGGGCAGACTATCCCGTATGACACCGTCGTCAGCATGGAAGCACCTGTATGGATACGGTCCGTCTATGTCAACGGCTACTATGTGTTCAACGGGCGTCGCTACTCACAGGCAGCCGCCTACAACCAGTCGGTCATCCAGCGTCGCTCCGCAGGCTCACTGCTGTTAGGAGCCACGTGGTATCAGTCGTCGTTCGACTATTCAGACATCCGGAACTTTCTCTTTATGATGATCGGCCACGGCATCTACCGCGTCAAAGTACACCAGGCCAACCTCGGTATCGGCTACGGCTACAACTGGGTGCCGCTGCGCGGCCTTGTGGTCAATGCGATGGCCATGCCTACCGTCAACGTCTATAACCGTGTGAAAGCCTACAGGTACGAAATGAACTACGACATCTCTCCCAAAGAGCCTGTTGACAACTACGGCGACTGGAACAAGGAAACGAAGACATGGGCCAACGGAAAGACGCATAAGCCCATCGAGATGGCGGTCGGTAAGGAGAACCCTCAGTTTGACTATTGGGAAATTGAGCCAGATGTTATCCACAGCATGTTCCGGATTAACCTTGACCTGCGGCTTGGCATAGCCTACAACTGGAGCAACTACTTCGTTGGCGTCCAGGCGCAGTACAACAATTTCAACTATAAGAGCGATCATTGCAAAGTCAACATCTACGATGCCTACGCCCGTGCGTCATTTGGCGTGAGACTGTAAGAAATGAAACTCGCAGCCCTTTCGGAGAAGAGTAAATAAACACCCCTCCCGTTCGGGAGGGGCAGGGGGTGGGTCTGAGGGGATGTTTTATAGACGGCATCTATATAAACACCCCTCCCGTTCGGGAGGGGCAGGGGGTGGGTTTCAGGGGGTGGGTTTCAGGGTTACGGCTCCGGCTGGTCCTGCTCCTGCAGCGCGAGGCTGGCAATGGGCACGCGGGTCTGGTAACGCTTCACCTTGCCGTCGACCGTCACCTTGTGGACGGTGATGAGGTCGCGCATCTCGAAGATGCAGTCCTTCTTCAGGTTGCGGCTGGTCAGCTCCTCACCCTTCGCGCCCTCGGGCAGGAAGCGCAGGTGTACGCCCTCAATCTGCACGGTGGGGTCGTAGGCCAGGGGAGACTCCACGCCACCCTTCTTGTTCTCGATGGTGGGATAGAAGGTGCCCAAGCCTTCGAGCTTGACGGGCTGTCCCTGGCAGATCAGCTCCTTCATGCACGATACGATGTTCTGCAGCACCAGCACCATCATCTCGTAGGTTGTCAACTTGCCGTGCTCCGTGAGGTGCTTTGCGAAGCCCTTCAGGTTCAGCGGCTCTTTGGATTCTGCCTCTCCGAAGTACATGCCGTAGGTACGCGAGGCCGAGTTGGTGTCCTTCTTCAGGTTCACCTGGAAAGTAATCTCATTTCTTGCCATTTTGTTGTGTTTTTTATGGTATCAGAAACGCCGTGCGACCAACTACACCGGGTGGCCGCTTCCCGCTTGTTATCCTTATCTTTTTACATTGCAAAGGTACAAAAAATTCTCGAAACCACCAAATATTTCCTAAACTTTTTTCGCAAAAAGTACACAAAAGGAACCGCATTCTATGGTAAATTCCAAACATATTATGCGATTTA
>CAMVLT010000012.1 GCA_947168395.1 uncultured Prevotellaceae bacterium
ACGATGTGTAATACAGAAACTTCAAAAAGTGATCAGTAGAACCGACCCCATGATTATCCTCGTCGAACACATCGCTGATGTCGAGCACGGTGACAGTCTCGCGCAGCCACTCCGGCTCCTTGATATGCCGCTCGTAGTCGTCGCTGTTGTAGGCACCATAGGTCAGTTCGGCCAGCGTCACCTCCGACACACAGAGGTTTCTTCGCCCGGCGGCTCGCACATGGGCCGTAACGCCGTTGCGTTGGTGGAAGTGCTCAATCCACGTATTCGTGTCAAGAATGTACCTCTCCATAGCGTTCAGTCCATGTTTACTTCGCGCAGTACATCGTTCTGGCGGCACTCCTTGATGGCGGCCTCCATGCGGGCGGCATCCTCCGGGTCGTCGGCCCAGCACCCTGCCAGTTTCTCAAACAATCGGTCTTTCTCCTCCTCGCTCAATGCTGGGGGCATCGGGGCCGTTTCTCTCTCCTCCAGCGACTCGCTGAGCAGCACCACCAGTTCCAACTTCAGCGGCTTGCTCAACCCCTGCAGCATCCCCCAGTACGGGGCTGCTTTCACAGATGGCTTCCTTAATGCAGTTCCATTCATAATACTAACATATTTGGCATTATGGCTGCAAAGATACGAATAAGCGAGCGAAAAACCAAATTTATTTGGATTTTTCCGAGCGGGAAACGTGTATTTAAGAACAAAAATCCACACAAATCGGACACAAATAATATAAATGATTATCCACATGTATCGGACAGACGGCCTGAAAGGCCAGCAAGCCATTAGCCCAGGGCAACGCCCTGGGTATGGGGTGGGTGTGCCGCCATCGCCCTGTAAGGGGCAAAAGCTTTGCTTCCTACTAAGGCTTTTGCCCTTTCAGGGCGGGGCGTTAAAACGTCCTGTCACCCAGGGCGCTGCCCTGGGCTGATGGCTCATTGCCCCTTCGGGGCGTTATCGGATACATACGGATAATCATAACAATATATGTCAGCCGATTATTTTCACAACGAAAGATTTGTGTTGGATTTTTTGAAGATTTTTGTTCGTTATAACCTGACGGGCGAGATGGCTGAGTTGTTACGAGGGCCAAGTTTATCGTGGGAAATAACAAATAAATCGACATTTGTTTTGCTTTTCGCTTACTTATTCGTAACTTTGCACGCAGAAAACCCATAAACGACAGGAATATGACAGCAATAGAAATGCGTACGGAGCTGTTCCGCGAAATAAGTCCGCTGCTCGACAGCGAAGCGGCGATGGAGAAGATACTGGCATTTGTCAAGACGCTGGTGCCGGCAAAGAAGGCGAAGGCCGAGGAGGGCTGGGCCGACCGCTTCGTCGGGGTCTGGAAAGATGACCGCCCGGCCGATGAGATTGTGAACGACATACGCAATGCCAGGACTGCGAACACTATCGATGTAGAACTTAAAGAACAAAAATCTACACAAATCGTACAGAAATAATATACGAAAGATTTGTGTTGGATTTTTGAAGATTTTTGTTCGTTATATTCTGACGGGGCGAGATGGCTGAGTAGTTACGAGAGGCCAAGTATATTCCTTAAAAGACCTTAAACTTCGCGGGGTGTGCCGACTTCTGGTACACCCCTTGTCGTATCTTTGCGGGCGTTATGTTTAACGCACAAAATAATAAGAAGAGAATGACAATGAAAAGAAGTGTTATGATGACTATGGGAAAGACAACCCAGCCGCTGATGATGCCGGCCGAGGAGACGATAGCCTGGCTGGAGAGTAAGTGCATCAGGTATGAACTGTGCGACACGCCGGTGCCCGTGTCGGTGAGCAAGGTGAGCTGCGGTCTGCCGTCTGAGATTGGCGACTACATGATTGAGGAGTATCACGACCTGCCGGGGTCGGCTGTGAGGCTTCACCCGGTGATGGACGTCCCTGCTACGGGCGACTCTATGATTGAGGCCGACATTGAGGAGGATGACATGCTGCGGCTGGAGCTGGGGGCCATCCCGTCGGACGGCGACATCGTGATGGCGGGCATCGACGGTCGTTTCCTGGCCAAGGTGTTCTTCACTGACGACAAGCAGCGGAAGTGGCTGCTGCCCCGTAACAAGCACTACAAGCCGATACTGCTGACGGCTGACTCGGACGTGAGGATTTCGGGCGTGGTTCGCCATGTGACTAAGAAGATAGCGCGCCAGTCGTACAGCGAGTGCATGGCTATCCTGAGCCGTGCCGAGGCTCGCAGGAATCAGGAGAGCGACGTGTTCGGGCGGCTGGAGCAGGCAGTGCGCGAGGGCAGCCATCTGTTCTGGGCGGCGTCGGCTTGGGCGGTGGCCTACTGCGTGTTGCGCGACTGCTGCGGCTACGACGGCTCGATGAAGGAGTTCGACCAGCGCGCGCTGCATCTGCATCTGCCGCCGACGTTCCGCTATGAGTGCTCGGCGGGCACGGTTCAGCGCACCATCAGCAATCATCCGTACATGCGCCTGCACATAGACAAGTGGAGGGAGAACGGAGCTTCTGTGCGCGAGATTGTGCTGAAGGAGTTTCTGGTGAGGTATCTGCTGTAGTTTCTGCTGTAGTTTCTGCTGGGCAGAAAGTTTTGTGCACGGAGTTGCTGTTTTTGCGCTGACTTTCTGCTTTTGGTTTCTGAATGCGTTCCAAGACTTAGGAGCGCATTTTTTTTATGCTTACCTTTGCATCGTCAATCAGTTGAGACGGCGTGACGCCCCGGCTTTTTTTGACAAGTGCTCTTTGACTTATTGATACACACACACGCTGGTGAAAGGAGCGGGGAAGCTGCCGTGGTAATCGGAATACCATGAAAGCACACAAACCAACAAGTAACTACTTAGGCATCGCGCCACGTCGGAATATAAGAACAAAAATCTTCAAAAATCTACACACAAATCTTTCGTATATTATTTGTGTACGATTTGTGGAGATTTTTGTTCTGAAAGACACTGGGACTGAGTAGTACACCAACAATAGTATTAACTTAAAAAACACACACAAGACAATGAAAACAATGATGATTGAAAAAACACAGACGATGACGTCGCTCGAAATTGCCGAGCTGACGGGTAAGCAACACAAGCACGTGATGGAGGCCATCAGGAAGATGGAGCCTGCATGGGAGAAAGTACATGGGTCGAAATTTCGGCTGATGCGCCGCGAGGTGGCCATCGGCAACGGTGCCGTCCGCCAAGTCCCGTGCTACCAGCTGACGAAGACGGAGTGCCTGTACGTCGCCACGAAGTTCAACGACGAGGCGCGCGCCAAGCTGGTGCTGCGCTGGGAGGAACTGGAACGGGCCGTTCAGCTGCGTCTTCCCTCCGAGGGTGCTGACAGCAGGTCGCTGCCCTGCCTGCGCGCCCTGAACGCCGATGCTGAGGACACGCTGACGGCGACGCAGGTGGCCAAGACGTTCAACATGACGGTGTGGGACTTCAACCACGTGCTCAACGACATGGGCATACTCTACCGCCGCCACGGACGTTGGAACCTGTCGGACGACCTGACGGGGCGCAAGCTGACGGCCATGCGCACCCACGTGTCGTACTCGCTGAAGGGTGAGCTCAAGGTGAAGCAGTACCTGACGTGGACGCTGGAGGGGCTGCGTTTTCTGAACTCGAAGCTGGGGTACCCGAACTTTTAACGTCAGGCATGATGGACGAACGCTGGGTAAAGCATTGTTGCGCTTCGTGCGCCTACAGACAGCTGACGCGTGCGGTGACTACCCGCAGGTGCCGCAAGCACCACAGGACGGTGAGTCCGCACGACGTCTGCGGAGACTGGAAACTGAGACAACTGATGAAACAAACAAGACAAGACCATGGAAACAAAGATTCTTAGAGTAGTGAAATGCGGGGAAATGTTCTCCGTGAAGAGTGAGAAGTCGGAAGGCGGCCTGCTGAACAAGCGCAACCTTGTGCTGCAGGAGCTGGGCGGACGGTTCGAGAACCAGTACGCTGTGTCGGTACTTGGCAACCTGGCTCAGCTGCAATTCTACGAGGGCGACCTCGTGATGGCCACGCTGCGGTTCGGGTGCCGCGAGTACAACGGCCAGATGTTTCAGGACATCGTGGCGACTGAGATGATAAAAAGATGAAGGAAAAACACACACAACAACAACGACGACACGACACACATGAGCTGTTATTTGATTTACTATGAAAAGGGCGCGAAGATGATGCGCCCTGTCAATGAGCGAGAGGAGTACCTGCGTATGCGCGACGGCGGCGACCAGGTGCAGAACGTGAAGCGCATCAGAGCCGGCGAGGAGCGGCTGAAGTCGGCCCTGGTGCAGATGAACTACTCGTGCCTGCCTGGTGCTGAGGGCAAGCTGCGGGGGGCGCGGACGCCATCGCGGTCGGTGGGCATGGACATCGACTTCAAAGTGCCCGACGGCATGGCGGCCGAGGCGCAGCAGGCGTGGCTGACGGAGCGCATGGCGGCGGTGCCCGCACTGGTGATGGCCAAGCGCAAGGAACTGGGACTGCTGATGCTGGAGCGGTCGGCCACGAAGGGCTACCACCTGGTATTCCGCCGACGGCCGGAACTGTCGCAGCAGGAGAACCTGAAGTGGGCGAGCCAGCTGCTTGGGGTGGCGTACGACGCGCAGGCGAAGGACATCACGCGGGTGTTCTTCACGACAACGGCTGCCGAGCTGCTGTTTCTGGACGATGCGCTGTTTGACAACGGCGCATCACCCGAGCCTTCGGACGCATTTACGATGCCGCCGCAGGCACCAGCGCCTTCGGGCGAATTGGCCATGCACCCGCCCTTCCCCTCCTCCTACCACGGCATCCCGTTCGCCGACATACTGCGGCGGTACTGGGAATTGAACAACCGTGGTTACGAGCCGACCGAGGGCGACCGCGACACACTGACGTTCCAGCTGGCCTCCGACCTGCGGCACATCTGCGGACGGTCGTTCGAGTGGCTCGACCAGGTGATACCCTGCTACAACGGATTCCCGTTGGAGGAGAAGCGCCAGAAGATTCGCAACGCCCTGCAGTCGAAGTACGAGGGGTTCCCGCTGAGGCTGCGCAACGTGCTGGACTCGTTTCACACCACCGACAAGCCGAGCATCACGTACCCCAAAGACACCCCACCGGCGATGCCCCCGAAGAAGCTGCCAGCACTGATCAGGCTGCTGACCTCGCAGACGCCCGACATCTACAAGGCGGCAGTGGCGCACGCCGTGTTCCCGCCGCTGGGGTCGCATCTGTGCGGGGTGCGGTTCGCGTACACTGACAACGTGGAGCACGAGGCAACGCTGATGAACTGCCTGATGGCAGGAACAGGTGCGGGCAAGGGCTGCATCGACGAGCCGATACGCCACATCATGGCCGACATCAAGCGGCGCGACGAGGAGAACGAACGGCGCGAGCGGGAGTGGAAGAAGGACTGCCAAAAGCGCGGAGCCAACAAGGACAAGCAGACAAGGCCCGAGGGACTGGTAATACAAATCATAGACCCCGACATGACGAAACCGGCACTCGTGACACGCATGGACGAGGCCGAGGGGCACTTCGTGTATGTGAAGCTGAACGAGCTGGACCTCTTTGAGCAACTGAGGGGACAGACGGGCAAGCAGCACTTCCAGCTGATGTGCCTGGCCTTCGACCCCGGCGCGGAGTACGGACAGACGCGAATAGGCACACAGAGCGTGACAGCACGACCCAAGTGCCGCTTTAACTGGAATGCGTGTACGACCATTCTGAAAGGCCGCCGGTTCTTCAGCCGCGTACTGACGGACGGCCCCATCTCGCGCATCAACTTCTGCACCATCCCCGAGCAGGAAATAGGCAGCGAGCAGCCCGTGTTCGGCAAGTACGACGCGGAGTTCGACGAACAGCTGAAACCGTACATCGACAACCTCGTGGCCGCACGGGGACTGATAAGCTGTCCGCAGGCTACCCGGCTGGCCAAGAAGCTACAGGCGGAGTGCGCCGAGTTTGCCAGGCTGAGCCAGTCGGAGGTGTACTGGAACCTGTCGCATCGAGCCTGCGTCATTGCCTGGCTGAAGGCCTGCGTGCTCTATGTGGCCAACGGCCAGCAGTGGGAGCGCTCTATCGACGACTTCGTACGCTGGTCGCTGCAGTACGACCTGTGGTGCAAGATGCAGTTCTTCGGCGAGAGCATAGAGCAGGCCAACCGGGGCGACGACAGCCGCATGGGCAAGCACGGGCCGCGCAACCTGCTGGAACTGCTGCCCGACGTGTTCACCCTGGACGACGCCCGGCGGGTGCGCATGCAGCAGGGCATGACCGCCGACAAGACGGGCAACATGGTGAGCACCTGGAAGAAGCGCAGCTACGTGGTACAGATGGCAGATGGCAGTTACCAGAAGAGCGAGAAGTACAAGGCGACTTAACCCCCTACCCTGCTGCTGCTGACTATGGCATCCACTCGCTCTGGAGGGTGAACACGCGCTGGGGAGTGATGAGCTGGGCCTCCTTCTTGGTGAGCTGGCGGCTCCAGGCGACGCGCCCCGACGTGCTGGCACCCTCGCCACGGTTCTGGTACTCCATGTAGCGGGCTGTCAGCTCGCGCTCCTTCTGCCAGTGGTGCCAGCCTTCGGGACGTATCTGGGCGGGCAGCGTGCAGTTCATGAAGAGCGTGTAGCCATAGTCGCGCCAGGGACGGCCCAGATAGACCTTGCTGACGTGCGGGTCGGCGGTGACGGTGCAGTCGTTGAAGATGTAGCCGTAGGGAGCATCCTGCGGGGTTGAGGCGGCTGTGATGTAGCTGTCGGCCTTGCAGTGGATGGTGCAGTGCTCGAACCAGGCGGTGGAGGGTCCGAAGATGAAGTCGGTGGTGCCCTCGATGTAGCAGTCGCGGAACCATAGCCGGGTGTGGGCCGTGCCGGTATAGACGGTGTCCTGGTTGCCAAGGAACCGGCAGCCTATGAAGCGCAGCCGGTCGCCCTGGGTGTGGAGAGCCACCGCCTGGCCGAGCCGTGCGGCGTTGTTCTCGATGGTGAGGTTGCGGAAGGTGATGTCGTTGCCCTCGACGCGCAGGGTGTAGGTGCGGAAGGTGCCCATGCCCTTACCCGTAGGCGGGTAAAGTATGTTGGCGTGGTCGTCGTAGGTGATGACGGTCTGGTCGCGGTCTTCGCCGAGCAGCTCGATGTTCTGTAGCCACTGGGGCAGGATGATTTTCTCCTTGTACGTACCTTTCTTAATAAAGATGACCTTGTGGTAATCCATGAATGCTCGGCACACCTCGATGGCCTCGCTGATGTTGCGGAACTCGCCGGTGCCGTCGCGGGCAACGACAATGGTGTCGGGGTTGTCGTAACGCGAAGCGGCGTACGCTTCGCTAAATGATAAATGACAAATGATAAATGATAAACTAATCAGCCACCATTTACGCTTTGCCAGCAAACGCTGTTTTCTCATGTACATGTTCTTTTTCATATATTATTACTCATTACTAATTTCTCATTTATCATTTATCATTTAGGCCAAAGGCCGCTACATGATTTCCGATATTTCCTGCACGTCCTTGACGCTCTTTAGGTTGTCGATGATGAGCCGCAGGTCTTGGCGGTCGTGGACGCGCAGTTCTACTGTTCCCGAGAACATACCGTCCTCGCAGGTGACGTTGAGGTTGCGCATGTTGACGTTCATCTGCGAGGAGATGATTTGGGTAATCTCGTTGAGCAGGCCCACGCGGTCGATGCCGCCTATGCGGATGGTGGCCACGAAGTAGAGCCGCTTGTGCATGTCCCACTTGGCGTCGAGTATGCGGTTGCCGAATCCCGACTTCAGCCTGGCCGCCACGAGGCAGGTGCGCTTGTGTATCTCTATCTGGTTCTTGGTAGTGATAAATCCCAGTATGTCGTCGCCCGGTATGGGGTGGCAGCAGGTGGGGAATATGTACTGGCGTATGTTGTCGTCGTTGATGTAGATGGGTTTCTTGCGGTTGAACTTCTCGGGCACGACGAACAGCTCGCTCTCGTCGCGTTTCTGTCCGCGCTCCTCCCATCGTTCGTCCTTGCTGTCCTTGCCAGTCTTGACGAAGGGCACATAGCGTAGCCAGCCGCCCGACTGCTTCTTCTTGTTCTTGCCGCTAAGCTCGTCGAGGTCTTTCTCGCCCAGCAGGACGGTCTTCTCGCCCAGTGCCTGGAAGAAATCCTCGCGGTGGCGGAACTCGTGGTACTCGGTCAGCTGGTCGGCCACGGCGATGGTATACTCACGGTCGTGCTTCTTCAGCCAGTCAGCGAGCAGCTCCTCGCCCCGCTTCTGCACCTCACGCCCTGCACGGCGCAGTATGGCCTGTATCTTGCCCTTGGCCTTGGCGGTGCTGACGAAGTTAATCCATGCGGGCTGCACGTGCTGCGACTTCGAGGTGAGAATCTCCACCTGGTCGCCGCTCTGCAGCTTGTGGCTCAGTGGCACGAGCTTGTGGTTCACCTTGGCCCCGATGCAGTGGCTGCCGAGGAAGGTGTGGATGGAGAAGGCAAAGTCGAGGGCGGTGCATCCGGCAGGCATGGTCTTGATTTCGCCCTTGGGCGTGAAGACGAATATTTCGGAGGCAAAGAGGTTGAGCTTGATGGCGTCGAGGAAGTCCATAGCGTCGGGCTGCGGGTCGTCGAGTATCTCCTTGATGGTGCGTAGCCACTCGTTCAGTTCGGCCTCGTCCTCGGTGTATTCCTCCTCGTCCTCGCCCTCCTTGTACTTCCAGTGGGCTGCCAGTCCCTGCTCGGCCACCTCGTCCATGCGGTCGGAGCGTATCTGCACCTCTATCCACCGGCCCTGCTTCGACATGAGGGTGACGTGTAGGGCCTGGTAGCCGTTGGTCTTGGGGTGGTTCAGCCAGTCGCGCAGACGGTCGGGGTGGCTCTTGTAAATCTTGGAGATGGCCACGTAGATGTTGAAGCACTCGTTCACTTCCTCCTCGCGGCTGCGGGGTGTGAAGATGATGCGCACGGCAAGTATGTCGTAGATTTCGTCGAAGGTGACGTGCTTGTTCTGCATCTTGCTCCAGATGGAGTAAGGCGTCTTGACGCGCTCCTTGATCTGGTACTTGATGCCCATGGCGTTGAGGGCCTCCTCTATGGGCTGTGTGAACTTATCGAACAGCTCGTGGCGCGAGGCCTGGGTAACGGCCAGCTTCTGCTGGATGATGTCGAACTCCTCGGGGTGCTCGAACTTGAAGCTGAGGTTCTCGAGCTCGGACTTGATTTTGTAGAGTCCCAAGCGGTGAGCCAGCGGGGCGTAGATGTAGAGCGTCTCACCGGCTATCTTGTACTGCTTGTTGGCGGGCTGGGAGTCGAGCGTCCGCATGTTGTGCAGACGGTCGGCTATCTTGATGAGTATGACGCGTATGTCATCGCTCATCGTCAGCAGCAGCTTCTTGAAGTTCTCGGCCTGGGCCGACGCCTGCTCGCCGAAGATGCCGCCGCTGATCTTGGTCAGTCCGTCCACAATCTGGGCTATCTTGGGGCCGAAGATGTTCTCAATGTCCTCTACGGTGTAGTCGGTGTCCTCCACCACGTCGTGCAGCAGTGCCGAGCAGATGCTGGTAGAGCCGAGCCCTATCTCCGAACAGGCTATCTGGGCCACGGCGATGGGGTGCATGATGTAAGGCTCGCCCGACAGTCGGCGCACGCCTTTATGAGCCTGGCGCGCAAAGTTGAAGGCTTTGGTAATCAGGTCAACCTTCTTGCGGTGGCGCGAGGCCAAATAGCTATCCAACAGTTGACGGAACGCGCCGTTGATCAGCTCGTCGTCTGCCTGTTCGCGTTTTCTCTCTTCTTCATCCATAGTTTCTTCCTTTCCTTTTCATTTCTCATTCCTCGTACCTCGTACCTCGCACCTCGCACCTCGAAATCCTCACCTCACCTTCAGCTTCTTTCCGGCCCGGATATTGTTGCCGCGAATGCCGTTCAGCTTGCGAAGCTTGGCCACGGTGGTGCCGTTGCGCTTGGCTATCTGCGAGAGCGTCTCACCCCGTCGGATGGTCACGCTGCGCGAGGCCGACGCCTTGCTGCGGCGGGAGCGCTTCGAGGCACGGCTGCTGCGCGACCTGCGGCTCGTCACCTTCTTCTTGCTCACGAAGGTGGGCGCATCATCGTTGACGGCCACCTCGTCGCGACGTGTCAGCAGCTCGCTGGTGTTGTAGTTGTAGATGGAGTCCTGACTGTCGATGAAGCGGGTGACGTCGCCCAGCTCCATTTTGATGGCCGACAGCTTGGTAGTGCCGGGCACAATGTCGCGGCGGTACTCGGGATTGAGGGCACGCAGCATATCGATGTCGAGGCCAAGGACGGCGGCCACCTGCGCCAGATGAACGTTGCGGCTGACGACGACGGTGTCGGTCTTCACCGGCAGCGTGGTGCGCAGCGGGCAGATGTTGTGGTCGCTGTAGTAGGTCATGATGTAGTTGGCGGCAATGAATGCGGGCACGTAGCCTCGCGTTTCACGGGGCAGGTAAGGGTATATCTGCCAATAGTCCTTCTGGCCGCCTGCACGGTGGATGGCCTTGCTGATGTTGGCAGGGCCGCAGTTGTAGGAGGCAATGACCAGGTTCCAGTCGCCGAAAATCTTGTAGAGGTCGCTCAGGTAGTGGGCGGCGGCATAGCTGGCCTTGACGGGGTCGCGGCGCTCGTCGACCAGCGAGTTCACCTCCAGACCGTACTGCTTGCCCGTAGTGAGCATGAACTGCCAAAGACCGGTAGCCCCCACACGCGACACGGCCTTCGGGTTGAGGGCCGACTCGATGACGGGCAGGTACTTCAGCTCCAACGGCAGCCCGTAGGCCTCGAGGGCTTCCTCGAAGATGGGCATGTAGAAGTTGCAGGCTCCCAGCATGTAGCTGACGGAGTAGCGCAGACGGCCGCTGTAACGTTCGATGAACTTCTGCACCACCTCGTTGTAGGGCATGTCCATAACGGTCGGCAGGCGGCGCAGACGGTCAATGTACACCTCGCGGTCGAAGGTGGGGTTCTCGGCTGCCGTGCGGCAGTCGCCGTCCTGACTCAGATAGGTCTTCGACATATAGAGGTTCATCAGCGAGTCCAGGTCGTAGGTCATGGCCTCGGGGAAGTCGATGACCTCCTCGTTGCCTTCCTCGTCGGTCACGGTGACTTCATCCTCGGTCACCACCTCTTCCTCGTATTCTTCTTCTTCATCGTCATCATCTATATCGATAACGTCCTGCGCCAGCAGGGCACTGGATGAGGCGAACAGCATCGCCAGCAGCAATAGGTATTTCTTCATAATCTTCTAAAAGTTGAGTTGACAGTTGACACCTAACGAAGAGGCGTACACGGGGTTTTCAGAAAGGGGGTTGCCGATGACCGCAGGCTGCACCTTCAGACTGAGGTCCTTGGAGATGTCGAACACCGACAATTCGGCATCGACATAGGCATCGATGACAGAGAGGGCATAGACGCCAATCATCACGAAAAAGCTCAGGTCGCGATAACGGCGGAAGCGGTCCTTGCGGCTCTTGAAGATGCTCTTGTAACGTTCGATGTTCGAGTCGGTAATCTGACGTCCCAAGTGCAGGAACTGGTTGTATCTGGCTGTCCCCGGGTCGTCGTCCATAATGTCAAGGTAGGCCTGCGAATAGTCCTTGTACATCATGTTGTTCCACGTCAGGGCATAGATGCAGCCCATGAAACCACCATAGATAATAGGCAGCTTCCAGTACTTGCGGTTGTAAATCTGACCGCCACCCGGAATCACCAGTGCTAACCAGAGTGCCCGCTTGGGATTGGGCGTCCACGTCGACCAGTCGCGCTTCTTCCTGGGCTTGGCGGGTTCATCGTTGAGTGCCATCTGCAGAGCCTTGTGGAGTGAGGAGTCGGGGGCAGCCACCGTGTCCAACGGAGCAAGGTCACGCAGCAGTGCCGAATCGCTGCTGATGACGAAGGTCGAGTCGTTGCCGATGGCCATAGTCCGCAAGGAGTCAGTCTGGGCGTGACATACCAGCCCGACGACTGCCAACAGCCATATAATCAGTAGTTTCCTCATCTCTTCAACGTTCAATGTTCAATGTTCAACGTTCAATGTTCAATGTTCAATGTTCAACGTTCAATGTTCAACGTTCCTGTCGAGCACGTTCATGATGCGCTCCAATTCCTCCTCGTTGGCAAACGAGATGCTGATTTTGCCCTTGCCCTTCGGCGAACAGGTCATCTGCACCTTGGTCTGGAAGAAATCGGACAAGCGCTGACGCAGCATATCATACTCCGGCGGCAGCTGCGACTTGGCACCGGGCTTCTTGCCGCCAAGCACGTCCTCGCCGTTCTTCAGCTGCTGCACCAGTTCCTCCACCTTGCGGACGGAGTAGCCCTGCTTCTGCACCTCCTTGAACAGCTTAATCTGCATGCTGGGGCTGTCTAACGACAACAAGGCACGGGCATGTCCCATGTCGATGTCGCGGTCCTTCAGGGCCATCTGCACCTGGGCAGGCAACTTCAGCAGGCGCAGGTAGTTGGTAACGGCGGCACGGCTCTTGCCCACGCGCTCCGAGATGCGAGCCTGGGTCATGCCGGTGGTCTCGGCCAAATGCTGGTAGGCCAGGGCTATCTCAATGGCGTTCAAGTCCTCACGCTGGATGTTCTCCACCAACGCCATTTCCATCACGTTCTCGTCCTCGACGGTACGGATATAGGCGGGAATAGTGGTCAGCCCCGCCAACTGCGAAGCCCGCCAGCGGCGCTCGCCGGCAATAATCTGGTAGCGGCCGTCGGCCACCTGACGCAGCGTCACCGGCTGGATGATGCCAATCTCGCGGATGCTGTTGGCCAGCTCCTGCATAGCCTCCTCGTCGAACTCGCGGCGGGGCTGGTTGGGGTTAGGCTCAATCTGCGAGATTGCTATCTCGTTCAGGTTCGACGAGCCTTCCGTCTTCACCTCTGTCGTGTCAATCAGCGCGTCAAGTCCGCGACCGTTGCCTATCTCGTCAAGTCCGCGGCCCAGCACGCCCGCACTTGCATACTTCTTTTTTACAGCCATTATATTTCTTAACTCTTAATTCTTCAGAATGATTTCTTTTGCCAGTGCCAGATGGTTCTTCGAGCCTGTGGAGTCGGCATCATACAGAATGACGGGCAGACCGTGCGACGGACACTCCGACAGCTTCACGTTGCGCTGGATGACGGTCTTGAACACCAGCTCCTGGAAGTGGCGCTTCACCTCGTCGTATATCTGGTTGGCCAGACGCAGACGTGAGTCGTACATCGTCAGCAGGAAACCCTCAATCTCCAGCTTCGGGTTCAGCCTCGACTTGATAATCTTGATGGTGTTCAGCAGCTTCGAGATACCCTCCAAGGCGAAATATTCGCACTGGACGGGAATGATGACCGAGTCGGCTGCCGTCAGGGCATTCACGGTGATGAGTCCCAACGACGGTGAGCAGTCTATCAGTATGTAGTCGTAGTCACCCTCGATGGGGGCAAGCAGTTGCTTGATGACCTTCTCGCGGTTCTCGAGATTCAGCATTTCTATCTCGGCGCCCACCAGGTCAATGTGGCTGGGGATGATATCGAGCCCCTCAATGTCTGTTGTATAAATAGCGTCGTGTACGTCGGCTTTGTCAATAATACACTCGTAAAGCGAGCAGTCTATCTGCTTGATGTCAACACCCAAACCGCTCGAGGCGTTGGCCTGAGGGTCAGCGTCTACCACCAGCACGGTCTTCTCTAACGTAGCCAATGATGCTGCCAGATTGATGGTCGTCGTGGTCTTTCCCACGCCACCTTTCTGGTTAGCCAATGCAATGATTTTTCCCATTTTCAATCCTTTTACTTACACAAATAGGGTGCAAAGATACAAAATAATTGATAATTGACAATTGACATTTGATAATTTTTAGTAATTTTGCAGCCAAACTTGATATATTTATGGAAAAAGAACGTCCTTTGATACTCATTTCCAATGATGACGGCTACCAGGCGAAGGGTATCAACAGCCTTATCGATATGCTCCGGCCAGTAGCCGATATTGTCGTCTGTGCCCCCGACGGTCCCCGCTCCGGATTCTCGTGCGCCTTCTCGGCCGAGATTCCATTGAGGCTCACGTTGCAGCGACAGGAGAAGGGAGTCGAGGTGTGGTCGTGCAACGGTACTCCCGTCGACTGCGTAAAAATGGCACTCGACAACATTGTCAGCCGACGCCCCGACATGGTTGTAGGTGGCATCAACCACGGCGACAACTCGTCGGTCAACAGTCACTACAGTGGCACGATGGGCGTGGTGCTCGAGGGCTGCATGAAGTACATCCCCTCAGTAGCCTTCTCGCTGTGCGACCACCGTGCCGATGCCGACTTCGAGCCGATGCGTCCTTGGGTGGTCAGCATCACCCAGCGGGTGCTGAAGGAGGGCCTGCCCAAAGGTGCCTGCCTGAATGTGAATTTCCCGGACCCCTCCAACCTCCCCTGTTTAGGGGAGGCCTTCCGTGGTGTCCGCATCTGCCGCATGGCGATGGGCCGCTGGGTGAACGAGACTGTCAGGTACCACCACGTGCGTGACTACGATTACTGGTGGATGGCAGGCGAATTCGTCAACGACGAGCCTGACGCTGAAGACACCGACCGCTGGGCACTGAGCCACGGCTACGTGGCCATCACGCCGACACTGATTGACGTCACCCACTACGGACTGCTAAGACAAATGGAGGACTGGCGGCTATGAAATATTACCTGATTGCCGGTGAGGCCAGCGGCGACCTGCATGCCTCGCGCCTCATGAGGTCGCTGAAAGCCCGGGATGCTGAGGCAGAGTTCCGCTATTTCGGAGGCGACCTGATGGCGGCTGAGGGCGGCACGCTGGTGAAGCACTACCGCGAGCTGGCCTACATGGGATTCATCCCCGTACTGCTGCACCTGCCCACCATCCTGCATAATATGAAGGTGTGCAAGCGCGACATCATGGCGTGGCAGCCCGACGTGGTCATCCTCGTCGACTATCCTGGCTTCAACCTGAAGATTGCCAAGTACTTGCACCGGCAGAATATCAAGGTCTACTATTACATCTCGCCCAAGATTTGGGCATGGAAGGAGTACCGCATCAAGAACATCAAGCGCGACGTTGACGAGCTTTTCTCCATCCTGCCTTTCGAGGTGGAGTTCTTCGAAAAGAAGCACCACTACCCCATCCACTATGTCGGCAACCCTACGGCGCAGGAAGTGAGGGAGTATAAAGACCCCTCCAACCTCCCCTGTTTAGGGGAGGCTCACGACACTCCCCCTAAACAGGGGGAGACGGAGGGGGTCATCGCCCTTCTCGCCGGCTCCCGGAAGCAGGAAATCAAGGACAACCTGCCCGCCATGATTGAGGCCACGCGCCACCTGGCCGACCGCTACGACATCATTCTGGCTGGTGCGCCCTCCATTCCGCCCGAATACTACGAGCCTTTCCTGAAAGGCAGCTCCGTGCGCCTTGTGGTGAACGAGACCTATCGGCTGCTGTCGGAAGCCACCGCTGCCCTCGTCACCAGCGGCACGGCCACACTCGAAACCTGCATGTTCCGCGTGCCGCAGGTGGTGTGTTACTACACACCGCTGAAACGTTTCATCGGAATGATGCGCCGCCTGGTGCTGAATGTGAAGTATGTCTCGCTGGTCAACCTCATTGCCGACCGTGAGGTGGTGACCGAGTTAGTGGCCGATACCTTCAGCGTCGACAACATTCGCCGCGAACTGGAAAAGATTCTGCCCGGAGGCCCCGACCGCCAGCGCATGCTCAAGGATTACGAAGAGGTACACCGCCGCCTCGGCGAGAGCGATGCTCCCGACCGTGCGTCAGAAATCATGATTCAACTTCTTACCAACTAACGTCCTGCTACGCTGACTTCAACTCTCATTTCTTGTGAAACACTTGATTAATGAGAGTTTCAAATTCATTGTATGCAAAGGTGCCGCGGAGTTCACTGAGCGCATCCGCCAGCCCCCGGTAGTGCCACTCGTGGTCTTTGGGGTCTTTGGCATGGAAAAGGTCCCACAGGGCATCGCCCTGCTGGGCATAGTCGCGGGCGATGGCCCGCATGTTTGAAAGTTTGTCACCGAGAGCCACAATCTTGCCATCGCGTGAGGCATGGGCGAGACGGTCGATGGCGGCCTGCTTGCGGGCGTGCCAGCTTTCCTCGACGGACAAGCCGTCGAGTACGGTATCGCTCTCTGAGGCCACGAGCGAGGCGATGCGGTCGCCGAACTCAGTACGGATTTGTTCTATCGTAACGTCGGTGTCCTCCACCGTGTCGTGAAGTGCAGCGGCTGCCAGCAGTTCCTGGTCGCAGGTCATCGTGGCGACAATCTCCATCGCTTCCATCGGATGAACAATGTAAGGGAAACCCTTGCCGCGACGCTCTGTCCCGGCATGGGCACGGACGGCGAATACAATGGCGCGGTCCAGCAATGTAGTGTCTAACGGTTTGTTTGCCATTCTATTCCAAATATTTTGTTCTCAACTGTTGCTGCTCTTCCTTCGAAAAGCCTAATTGATTTTCGATGTACCCGGATAGTGAGCCATACTTCTGGTCAATCAGGTCGAGAGTCGCCTCAAAGTTCTCGCGGCTCACGCCGACCATGGCATGGATAAAGGCAATGGCACCCTCGGAGCCGTCTTTTCCCTGGACTTGGGCTGTCAATGCTTTCACCTGCGGGGCATAGCTCTGGTTGGAGAGGTCGAAGTCCTCGATGATGACATCGCGGCTGGCCCCAAGGGCTGCCAGGAGGAAGGCCGAGGCCCAGCCGGCACGGTCCTTGCCCTGCGAGCAATGCCAGAGCACGCCGCCCTCGGCACGTAGCACACCACGGAGGAACGCGCCGTAGTAATGCTGCGCAGTGGAGTCGGTCACAATGGCAGGATAGAGCTCATGGGCCATCGCCTGTGCCTTGGGCTCGAAGGCATACTTCATCAGCACTGCCAGCATGTCGCGGGTGTCCATCTTTGTTGTATCCGGCCTACTGGAGGAGAATCCTTGAATGAACGCCTTGGGCAAAGTTGAGAGGTGGGTATAACTCACCCCGTCGATGACACGGTCGGGGGCTGCATTGGCTTCGGCATCGAAACGAAAGTCGAATACGTCCGTCAGATGATACTTCCCTTTCAGCACAGCCACGTCGCCGTCGGTGGCCTTCGAGAGATTTCCGCAGCGGACGAGCATGCCCGTGCGGACCATCTGTCCATCTTGCATGACGAGTGTACCCATGTCGCGGGCATTCTCGATGCCGTCAAAGGCGATGGCACGTTGTGATAGGGCAACTTGGGCAGAAAACGTCATTGCCAGTAAAACAATTGCGTTCGCAAATCCATGCTTATTCATTTCTCTTGTCTGTTGATAATCGCCTATTCTTAATTAATCTTACTCACCAGGCAACATCAGGACAAGTCTTTGTATGGACTCAGCCGGAAGGGAGCTGTGGTAGGCCATGTCAAAGACATACGGTACTTTGGCGGCATAGAATGGAAAGAGGCGCTTGGTGTATGTCTCCAGTGCGCCAGGATCTGTCGTCCCCAGGTAGGCGGGGAAGAAGATGTCCCAGTGCCTGGTAAGGGTTTCGGGCGTTACGTGTAAAAGGTTGTCGGCCCGGTCAGCTTTCATTAGGTGCGTTATTGTCCACAGAACGCTCAAGTCCCATTCGGGAAGACCGTAACTAAACTCGCCCACGTCAATCCAGAGCGCACGGTCTCCGTCGGTGATGATATTCCCGATATGGAGGTCTCCGTGCAGACAGGTGTCCACTTCGGGCGTTTTGTCTATGAAAGCCAGGGCGCGTCGTTTGAATTCTTCTGGGACAAGATTCTTTTCCTGGTAGAAGCGGATGAGCACCTGCTTGTACGAGCGAAGTCGGGCAGTGTCGGCCCTTTGGGCGTGTAGTTTCCGGGCTGCGCGGGCAAAGGCGAGGGAGATTTCCTCTAACCGCTCGGGCTCCTGAGAGATGATGCGGGTAAAGGAGCGCTTGTTCCTGATGAGTTCGTATTCGGCACCGAAGCGCTCCCCATCGGTTACCAGCCTATAAGGCTCCGGTGTGGGAATGCCCATTTCGAAAACGGTGCGTGCGGTGAGGAATTCCGCCGCTGCCCTGTCGGCTTCAAAGCCTGGATTGTAGAGCTTGGCCAGAGTGTTCTTGGTCTTGTGCGTGTAGGAAACGGCGGTTCCGCCTTCTCCCGTGCGAACGTACTCGTTCAGATTTATATTTTCGTAAGTTTGCATAATGTCAATTTAGAACAAGGTTAGCGTGTAAAGATACACCACCGAGGCGGGGACGGCCATCAGGGTGGAGTCGAAGCGGTCGAGCATGCCGCCGTGGCCCGGCAGAATGTTACCGCTATCCTTGATGCCGAGGGTGCGCTTGAAAAGCGACTCTATCAGGTCGCCCCACGTGCCGAAAACTACCACCACGATGCCCAAGCCAGCCCACTCGTAAGCCGTCAGTCGGAGGTCGTTCACGTCGTACTGCTCAGTGAAATACCAGATAAGCACGGCTGCCACGACTACTAACAGCCCACCGCCGATACTGCCTTCCCATGACTTGCCCGGCGAAACACGGGGGAAGAGCTTGTGACGGCCCAGCAGCGAGCCACAGATGTAGGCACCGGCATCGTTGATCCACAGGAACACGAATACCGACAACGGCATCAGGTAGGTGTACTGAATATCGTAGCCGTTGCTGCGGAACGCCAGCACGTTGAGCAACGAGAACGGCAGGGCAATATACAGCTGCGACATCATGGTGTACGCCCAGTTGTTCACGGGGTCCTTGGCCTTCAGGTAAAGCTCGGCCACCATCAGGTAGATGATGCTGACGAGGTAGGGTATGAATACCGTGGCCGGCGTCAGCCCGCTGTTGTAGCCCGCCATCGCCAAAAACAGGTAGACACCGCTGACGGTAGAAATAAAGCGGTTGATGCTGATGAACGGACGGTCGTTCACCAGTCCGGCAAACTCCCAGATGGTCATGCCGGTGACGATGCTGAACAGCAGGGTCATAGCCCGTGGATTGAGGAAACTCGTGACGATGGCTGCCACGAAAAACACTGCCGTAATGGTTCTGACGATGAAATTCTTCATGCTTCTTCCTCCTTCTTTTCTTTAGCTTCCAACGCAAGCTGCTTTCCGCGTTCCTCAGCCATGCGCTCGGCATCGGCACGCATCTGAGCCTCTAAGAGTTCCTCGGCACGGCTGACCCAGGGACGCTTGCCGAAGATGCGCTCTACGTCCTCGGCAAATATGACCTCGCGCTCCACCAGCAACTGCGCCAGCTGGGCGTGACCGTCCTTGTGCTCGGTCAGTATCTGCTTTGCACGGTCGTACTGCTCGTTTATCATCTTCAGCACCTCGTCGTCCATCAGCTTGGCCGTCTGCTCAGAGTAAGGACGCTGGAACTGGTACTCGGCATTGTTGTAGTAGCACACGTTGGGCAGCTTTTCCGACATGCCGGCGTAGGCTATCATGCCGTAGGCCTGCTTCGTGGTACGCTCCAGGTCGTTCATGGCCCCCGTCGAGATATGGCCGACAAACAGCTCCTCGGCAGCACGGCCGCCAAGCAGCGAGCACATCTCGTCGAGCATGGCCTCCTTGGTCTGCAGCACGCGCTCTTCGGGCAGGTACCAGGCAGCGCCTAAGGCCTGGCCACGCGGCACTATCGACACTTTTACCAGCGGGTTGGCAAACTCCGTGAACCACGAGATGGTGGCATGGCCGGCCTCGTGGATGGCGATGGAACGTTTCTCGGACTCGGTCATCACCTTCGTCTTCTTCTCCAGTCCGCCGATGATGCGGTCTACGGCATCAAGAAAGTCCTGCTTGCCCACCTTCTCACGGTTGAAGCGGGCTGCTATCAGGGCGGCCTCGTTGCAGACGTTGGCAATGTCGGCACCCGAGAAGCCCGGCGTCTGGCGGGCCAGGAAGTCCACGTCCACGTCGTCGGCCAGCTTCAGCGGCTTCAGGTGAACATGGAACACCTCTTTGCGCTCGTTCAGGTCGGGCAGGTCGACGTGTATCTGACGGTCGAAGCGTCCGGCACGCAGCAGGGCCGAGTCGAGCATGTCGGCACGGTTGGTGGCGGCCAGGGTGATGATGCCGCTGTTCGTTCCGAAGCCGTCCATCTCGGTCAGCAGGGCGTTCAGCGTGTTCTCGCGCTCATCGTTGCCACCCATGGCGGGATTCTTCGAGCGGGCACGGCCCACGGCGTCAATCTCGTCGATGAAGATGATGCACGGCGCCTTCTGCTTAGCCTGTTCAAATAGGTCGCGCACTCGTGAGGCACCCACGCCGACGAACATCTCGACAAAGTCGGAACCCGACATCGAGAAGAACGGCACACCGGCCTCACCAGCCACGGCTTTCGCTAACAGCGTCTTACCCGTTCCCGGAGGACCTACCAGCAGCGCACCCTTGGGAATCTTGCCGCCCAGCTCGGTATATTTCTGCGGATTCTTCAGGAAGTCCACTATCTCCTGCATCTCCTGCTTGGCTCCGGCCTGTCCGGCCACGTCCTTGAACGTGATACCCAGTTCGCCACCCTTCTCATACATCTTGGCTTTCGACTTGCCCACGCTGAACATGCCGCCGCCAAAGCCTGCACCGCCGCCCATGCGACGGAAGAAGAACATCCACAGGCCAATAATAATCATCAGCGGCAGCAGACTATAGAACAGGTCGCCGATGACACTACCACCCGACTTGTTCTCGTAGCTCAGCTTGCCCTTGAACTTACCCTCCTCCTTCATCTTGTCGACAAACTGCTCCACCTGGTCTACCGAGCCTATCTCCACGTCCACGTAGGGCGAGGTGCCCGTCTGCTTGTGTCCCTGCTTGAAGACGTCACGAATGTGCTCAGCCTTGACATACATCTTCAGCGAGTTCTGAGTCTTGTTCACTACAATCTTTTCGGCATAGCCACGCTCCACAAACGCCTTGAAGTCGGTATAGCTCGACTCCGTATGCGCCTGTGCCGTACCTACACCATCGCCCGAACTGGTCAGGTAGAGCATGCCCAGCGTCAGTATGGCCACGAAATATATCCAGTTCATATTGAACTTCGGCATATTCATCTTCGGCCCGTTATTGTTGTTCTGTCTCTGCTGTTCCATCAATTATCAATTATCAATCCACGTCAGGTATATGAGTTAATTTCGCATCATCCCAAAGGTGTTCCAGGTCGTAGTAGTCACGCACGTCGGGCAGGAAAATATGTACCAGCACGTCGATGAAGTCCATTGCCACCCACTGTGCGTTCTCAAGTCCCACCACGTGGGTTGGACGCTCGTTCAACTCCTTCCGGGCAAAGTCGCCCACCGACTCAGTGATAGCCTCCACCTGCGAAGGCGAGTTGCCTTGACAAATAACAAAATAGTGGCAGATGGTGCCGTCAATGCCCGACAAATCGGCCACAACGATTCCCATGCCCTTCTTCTCCTGGATTCCCCTTGTAATGCTTTCTACTAATTGTTTTGTTTGTTCCATTAATATTATAAATATGTGAATGTGCATGCAAAGATAGTTGTTTTTTTCCGATTCAAGCCAATAATAACATATTTTTTGAGGTTTTTTTAAAAAAAACGGCAAAAAGTTTTGGTAGTTTCAGAAAAAGTAGTACCTTTGCACCCGCAATTCAGAAATGCAAACAAAATTTTGGGGTATGGTGTAATGGTAACACTGCAGATTCTGGTCCTGCCTTTCCTGGTTCGAGTCCGGGTACCCCAACAAAGATTTCCCAATCACTTACAAAGTGCTTGGGTTTTTCTTTTGTGTTTTTTGCCACGTCTAAACACCTGCTTTAGTGACATAGTGACAATAAGGGCGATTTTGATGTACCCAAAAATCAAAGATATAATTATAAAAAATAAGTCAAAACACGCTTATTGTCACTATGTCACTATGTCACTTTAGAAAGCTTGGTCATATCAAAGACCCCCCACCCGATTGAGCAAGACCCCCCACCCGATCGAGCAAGACCCCCCACCCGATCGAGGGAGCGGATGAAGCCCTCCCAAAGGGAGGGATGTTTGAATAGAAGTAGCGGCACACTTGCATATAAACATCTCCTCTTTTGGAAAGGCTACGGGTGGGCGACCAAAGGTCGGGAATGTGGCTTGGGGAGGTCAATAATTTATAGAAAATTTTCTGCGCAATATTTGCCTATATGGAATATATTTCCTAACTTTGCATCGAATTTAGGATTGCATTTTGCAGATTACTTAAAATATGAAGAAAAAGACCATCATCAGAATTATCCTCGCCATCGTGGTGATAATCACCGTAGAACTGTTTCAGTTCAACGGCATCCCCCACTACGAGACCATCACTCCCGATGGCCGCCGCGTACGTGAAGACCTCACCATCAGTGGCTACGACGACTTTGAGAACGAGCTGGAAAGGGTAATGGAGAAATTGAAATGATTATTGTAGCGATAGACTCATTCAAGGGCTGTCTGACCTCGATGGAGGCAAATCAGGCGGCAACGGAAGGTATCAGAAGGGTATGGCCTGATGCAGAGATTGTGCAGGTGCCAGTCAGCGATGGCGGCGAGGGCTTCTTAGAAGCTTTCCATGCTGCTATCGGCGGCGAACTGGTGGAGATGATGGTGAGAGACCCGCTGATGCGCCCCATCAAGGCGAAATATCTGCTGAAGGGCGAGGCGGCGGTGATAGAGATGGCCCAAGCCAGCGGCCTGACGCTGCTGACGGACGAGGAGCGCAACCCCATGGTGGCAACGAGCTACGGCACAGGGCAGTTGGTGGCCGACGCTGTGCGCAAGGGAGCCAAGCACGTCATTGTAGGACTTGGCGGCAGTGCTACGAGTGATGCAGGAATGGGGATGCTGCAGGCATTGAAAGGAGACTTCCCTCCTGAGGATGTCCGCTTCACCATAGCCTCTGATGTCAAGAACCCGCTCTATGGTGAGAACGGTGCTGCCCACGTGTTTGCACCGCAAAAGGGCGCTACAGCCGATGAGGTGTTGCTATTGGACGAACGGGCGAGGGAGTTTGCCGAAGTCTCTGCCACGCATTTCGGCTACGACCGTTCGCAGGAAGAAGGTGCCGGAGCCGCCGGTGGACTTGGCTATGCCTTCCTGCAATACCTGAACGCAGATTGCAAGCCAGGCATCCAGCTGCTGCTCGAAACCATCCGCTTCGATGAAATAGTCAAGGATGCCGACCTCGTCATCACGGGCGAAGGTGCTGCCGACCGTCAGACGCTGATGGGCAAACTGCCGATGGGAATCCTTCAGCAGTCGGCGGGAGTGCCCGTCTGTCTGATTGCCGGAAGAATCAACAACCAGGAAGAGCTGCTGAGGGCAGGCTTCGCACAAGTAGCATGTATCAATCCCGACGGAATCACCCTCGAAGAAGCCATGCGCAAAGAGGTGGCAAAGCGGCACATCGGTGATACTGTCAGTTTTTTGTTTTGTAACTTTGCAGCATCAAACGTAACATGAAGAAGATTATGACAAGAGGAGTTCGATTCCAAGCTACAATGAGCATCCCGATGATTGGCATCTGCCGCCACCGCCTTGTGACCGACGGGCAGGGCGCGACCACACTCGTCGCCTTCCACGGCTGTCCACTGCGCTGCAAATACTGCCTGAACGCACAGTGCCTGCGGACGGACGGGGTATGGCGACGGATGGACGTACAAGAGATTCTCGACGAGGTGGCGGTCGATGATTTATACTTCAAAGCGACGAACGGCGGCATCACCTTCGGCGGTGGAGAGCCGTTGCTGAATGCCGATGGAATCGCGGATTTTTGCATGCGATGCCCGACGGAATGGCGTATTTATATCGAGACATCGCTAAACGTAGAGCGGCAGGCACTCGAGACGGTAGTACCCTACATCGACCACTATTACATTGATGTGAAGGACATGAATCCCGACATCTACCGCCGCTATACCTCACGGGACAACAGTCGCGTAGCAGAGAACCTCCAGTGGCTGGCCGACCACACAGCACTCGAAAAGGTGACCATCCGCCTGCCCCATATCCCCCACTACAACACGCAGGCCGACGTGGCCAGAAGCCGTCAGCAGCTTGAGGCAATGGGGTTCAAGGATTTCGATTGCTTTGACTACATCACTGATAGATGACGAAGTCGCTGAATTTCACCCACGACTGGGTTTCGCTATAGGTGGTCTGGTAGACACCGACACCGAGCGTGCCGTCGTTGACCTCCATGGGGGAGCCAGGCATGTTGCTCCACTTCACGCCGTCGCTGCTGGTGCGTGCGAAAAGCTGATTGCCACGACGCTCGAACTGGATGATGGGGTCGAAGTTGTAGCCCTTGTAGTTGGGGAACTGCGGACGTCCCCGTTGGCTGAGCGAGGTCAGCATGTTACCACAGTTGTAGAGCGGGAAGGCACCGAGCTGGTAAGCCTTCTCCCAACCTCCATCCGCAGAGGGTGAGATAATGAGCAGACCGCCCTCGTTGTAGGCTTTGATGCTGTGCTGGCTCAGTCCCTCCATGTCGCTGACACGGCACATCACCACAAAGTCGCCCGTCACCTCCTGATAGACGTAGCCGCCATTCTGGAGCGGATTGTCGTTGAAGGCGGGTGTCGTGGCCGAGAGGGTGAACGCTTCGCGCCGCTCAAAGACGGGCTTTGCCGTGGGCGACAGCGTGAACCTGCTGTCGGGGTCGATTTCCTCGAAATCGTCGTCACCAAGCGAGGGTACGGATGGCAACTGGTTGTAGGAGTCGTAGTGCTTCTGAACGTCAGCTGCCGTCATGGCATGCGGCAGTATCGTCAGCATATTGACGTAGCCCATGAAGTTGTTGCTCCCCGTGCCGTCGGCACCGATGGTGATATGGCCCTCGGGGCGTACCATCAGGAAGTTGTTCTGCTCCCTCACCAGTTTGCCGTCCACGTAGGCCCGCTCCATCCATCCGTCGAAGGTGACCGTCCACAACTGCCATTTTCCCTCGCCCGCCTTGATTTCCTGAGGAGCGCCACAGCTCTCGAACGAGCCGTTGTGGTTCAGGAGTCCCGTTGAGGGGTCAGTACCCAGACGGAACTCGGTGGTGGCCAGGTCGGCACGCGAGGTGGAGAGCGACGCTACGGTCGACACAGGGCCAACCTTCGTGCTCATAACCATCGCCATGATGGTGTAGGGCGAGTTGTAGCAGTAGGTCTTGGGCAACGGCAGCTCGCTGACAAGACTTTGGGTACCATTCAGGAAGAGTCCCCACTTGCCGTCCTTCACCCTCATGCGGATGGGCTTGTTGGCCTTGAACTTCATCGACGGATGGTTACCACCCTGGCCGTAAGTCACTATCTCGGTAATGTTGAACGGCTGGTTGCTGTTCTTGGCCGTCTTGCCGGCATCGAATACCATAACGGCATTGGCGGCATGACGCTCGCTGGCTTCCACGTCCTTCTGGTGCATGCCGGGATAGCCGTCGTTACCCTCCACCTCGGTGACAGGCAGCTGGGGAGCCTTCTGCCACACCTTGACGTTCCAGATGGCGGGCGCATGGCCGTTCTTCTGGGTGTCGGTGATGGTGATACGCAGGTAGCGGGCTTTCACTTTACCCTTGTCAATCATCGGCGAGCCTTGCATGGTGTTGCTGGTGTGGTCGGCATACAACGTCCACGACTCACCATCCAACGAGGTCTCAACCTTATATTGGTAGAAGAAGGTGGCATACTCGAACTGCGTCCATACCTCGTTGAACTTCATCGGCTTGCCGAGGTCTATCTGCAGCCATTCTCCGGTAGCCACTTTCCGCGCCTTCCATAGCGTGGCGTTGTTGTCGTCGACGGCATACTCGGGCTTGAACCACTCGTCGTAGTAGGAAGAAGCGGTGACCTTGGAACCGTAGGCAAGGTTCTTGTACTTCGAGGCGTTCTTGAAGACGCCCACGTGCTGGGCGTTGTGCGTGGGGATGATGGGCAGGATATTGCCCTCGGCATCGAACTTCAGCTCGTCGATGCACACCTGGCGGTTGAAGCCGTGGACAGAGCGGGGCAGGTTGTGGCGGTGGTAGACAATGTAGTAGCGGCCATCCTGCTCCAACACCGAGTGGTGACCAGGTCCGTGAACGGTCTGGTCCTCGTTGGTGGTCAGCAGCTCGCCCTTGTACTCAAACGGTCCCATCGGCCCCACCTTCGACACGGCATACTGCACACGGTAGGTATCGGTATGGCAGGAGCCGCTGGAGTAGGTGAAGTAGTAGATGCCGTTACGCTTGAAGACAAACGGAGCCTCGAAGATGTCCTTCAGCTCGGTATTGGGAATGAGCCGTTTCTCGGTAAAGAACGAGTCGGCGGCAATGGGGAAAGGATGATTCTCGTTCCAGTGGCGGGCGGACCTAAGTGAAGAGTGAAAAGTGAATAGTGAAGAATTTCCTACCGGTGTCCCATCAGATGAAGGTATTGCGGCAGCAAATTTTTCACTATTCACTTTTCCCTTTTCCCCTAATTTTGCAACCCCGCAACCAAAGCCTTTGTAGATACCCCAGGTGGTGAAGTAGAGGTATTCGCTGCCGTCGTCGTCGCGGAACAGCTGTGGGTCGAGGGTGATGACGTTATGAATGTAGCGGTCGGGCACCATCACGGCATCCTCCTTGCCCAATATGTTTCGCCACGGACCTATCGGAGAGTCGCTCTCACCGATGCTGACGACGCAGGGTTCGCAGTAGTAGTAACGGAAGCGGCCGTCGGGCTGCTGTACAACGTCGGGAGCCCACACCACCTCGGTCGTAGGCCAGTTCATGACGATGTTCTGCCAGTTGACGAAGTCCTTGCTCACCCACACCTGTGCCGGCCCGTAGCCGTTGCCTGTGCCGTCGGTGGTGGCATACAGATAGAAGGTGTCGCCGAACTTGCGGATGGTGGGGTCGGCAAAATAGCCAGGAATGAAGGGATTGGCATTTCCCGGTGCGTTCCATACAGTGCCCTCGACGGGCGACGGGGTGTACTCACGGGCAGGCTGCGCACCTACGGTGCTAAATGATAAATGACAAATGATAAATGATAATAGGACAGTTCTCATTATTATAGTAGTTATAAGTTTTAAGTTTCAAGTTCTGAGTTCAAGGTCTGCGTCTTTGGCCAGTTGACAAGCAGCAGCCGCTCGGTGGCACGGGTGAAGGCCGTATATAGCCAGTGATAGTATTCGGGCGTGAGCATGTCGTCGGTCATGTAACCCTGGTCTATGTAGACGTGAGCCCACTGGCCACCCTGTGCCTTGTGGCAGGTGACGGCGTATGCGAATTTCACCTGCAGGGCGTTGTAGTAGCGATCGGCCTTCAGCTTCTTGATGCGGTCACTCTTCAGGGGGATGTCGACATAGTCCTCCATCACGCGGTCGTAGAGCTGCTGTTGCTGTTCACGGGTGAGGGAAGGCGACTCCGAGGTCAGCGTGTCGAGCAGGATGGTAGCTGTCAGTTCATAGTTGTCGTAGTCGGGGAAATGCAGGGTGACCTCGGCAAAGCGGAAGCCATGCTGCTCGTGGATATTTCGCACTCGCTGCACTACGGCTACGTCACCGTTGGCGATGAAGCCCCCCTCCAAACCTCCCCCCGTAGGGGAAGCTTCATTCCCCCCTCTACGGGAGGGGGACAGGGGAAGGCTATAGTTGTTCTTCACAATCATCAGCCGGTCGCCACGGCATAGTTCGTCCTCGCAGTCCAGCACGGTGGAACGGATACCCTTATTGTAGATGTTGGCCCGCTTGTTGGAGCGGGTGATGACGATGGTCTCGTCCTCTCCCACCCTTCTGTAACTGGTGTTCAATGACTCTATAAGTTCATCGCCAGGCACCATCTGAATGTCGTCAAAGCCCGCAAACTGGATTTTGGGAGCCAACCCCTCTATGGGGAGGTTTCTGATTCTCGTGGCATTATAAAGAATGCCTGACTCTTGCGACTGGCGCAGCACGGTGTTGAGGTCGGCCTCATAGACGTTCATGCCGTAGGCACGCAGCACGGGCGTCATCAGTGCCGGACTCTCCTCCTCACCTACCGGTGGCAGCTGGGCACGGTCGCCGATTAGCAGCATGCGGCAGTTGTTGTCGGCACCATAGACAAACTCCATAAGATCGTCGAGCAGGCAGCCGCTGCCAAACATGGAGTCGCCATAGCCCTGATTGGCAATCATAGAGGCCTCGTCTATTATATATAAGGTGTCGCGCTGCAGGTTCACATTCAGGTCGAACGACGACAAGTCGCCCGCCGTCCGTTGGCGGTAGATGCGGCGGTGGATAGTGTAGGCAGGACTGCCGGCATTGAGGGAAAACACCTTGGCGGCACGGCCCGTCGGTGCCAGGAGTACCATCTTCTGCTTCAAGGAAGCCAGACCGCGGACGATGGCACCGGCCAGCGTCGTCTTTCCCGTGCCGGCCGAACCGCGCAGTACCATGCAGACACGGCTGCCAGCATCGGTCATGAAGTCGGCAAACACCCGTATGGCTTGCTCCTGCTCCGCTGTCGGTACAAGCCCAAATGACTGTCTGATGCGATATTTTAGCTCGTCGCCTATCATTATTCAGAATTATTTTGTATCTTTGCAGGCGCAAAGGTAACAATTTTTTTTCAAAGTAAGTCACAATCTGAAAGATAAATGATGAGCAACGAACTGAATCAACAAAGTAAGGGACGTATTGTCATCCGTTTAGGACGCCACCACCTGTCGTTCTCGATGATGGATGCCTCGCAGACCGAAGCCCCTGTCACCTACGAGCCATACGTCATGAAGAGCGGCATCTCGGTGGCCGCCAACCTGCGTGAGGCATTAAAGGGAGCCGCCCTCGACAGGATGGGCATCAGGAAGGCCCTGGTCATGGTGGACGTTCCGATACTGCTGATTCCCATCGAGATTTTCGAAGAGAGCAAGATGGACGACATGTACAGCCACTCCTTCCCACACAAGGAGCAGGAAAGCGTGCTCTACAACGTACTGCCCGACCTGAACGCCGTGGCGGTGTTTGCCATCAACAAGGACGTGAAGACCGTGCTTGACGACAACTTCGGCGACTTGAAAATAGTCGTCGCGCTGACACCGGTGTGGCGACACCTGCACCGCCGCTCGTTCACGGGTGCCAGAGGGAAGCTCTACGGCTACCTCCACGACCAGAAGCTCGACATCTTCTCGTTCCATCAGAACCGCTTCAAGTTCTACAATCAGTTTGAGACGGCCCGTGCCCACGATACGCTCTACTTCCTGCTCTACGTATGGAAACAGCAGATGCTCAATGCCGAGCACGACGAGCTGCATCTGGTGGGCGAAGGACTGGCCGACGAGCAGAGCGAACTGGTCAGCGAACTGCGCCGTTACCTGCAGAATGTGTATATCATTAACCCATCGGCCGAATTCAACCGTGCCCCTGTCACGAAAATCAAGGGCATGCCGTTCGACCTGATGGCACTATTCACGAATGGACGATGAGGATTATTACAGGCATTTACAAGGGGCGCCACTTCGAGATTCCCCGCTCGTTCAAGGCAAGGCCGACGACGGACTTTGCCAAAGAGAACATCTTCAACGTGCTGACGGCCTATCTGGATTTTGAGGGGGCCACGGCACTCGACCTCTTCTCGGGTACGGGTAGCATCTCGTTAGAGTTAGTATCGAGGGGATGCAGCCGGGTGGTCAGCGTTGAGTACGACCGCGACCACCACCGCTTCATCTGCGAATGTCTCAAGAAATTGATGACCGAAGGAGTCCTACCTATCCGCGGCGATGCCTTCCGCTTCATCAAGGCGTGCAAACAGCAGTTCGACTTTATCTTTGCCGACCCGCCTTACGCCCTGAAGGGACTGCCCACCATTCCAGCACTCATCTTTGAAAAGGGACTGTTGGCCGAAGGCGGCGTCTTCGTCTTCGAGCATGGCAAAGACCAGGACTTCTCTGCCCATCCCCATTTCAGGGAGCATCGCGCTTATGGCAGCGTGAACTTCAGCATCTTCACATAAGCGGGGCCAACATCCTCAACACACTCTCGCACAGGCGCTTACCGAACTTCGGCTGCATGCGGTCGGGCACGTCGGTCAAGTCCACCGCCTTTGCCTCGTCGGTCAGGAACACCTGCTTCAGTTGCAAGGCCGAATCCTCACCATAGAAGAAGACGTTGGCCTCGAAGTTGTTCTCGAACGAGCGGAAATCGACGTTCGTAGAGCCGCACGTCGAGATGCTGTCATCGCAGACCAGCATCTTGGAGTGCAGGAAACCCGCCTCATAGAGCAGCACCCTCACACCAGCCTCGGCAGCCTCGCGCAGATAGCTGCGCCCTGCCCAGTCGACAAACCAGGAATCGTTCTTGAGGGGCACCATGATGCGCACGTCGACTCCAGCCATGGCGGCGGTCTTCAGGGCAAAGAGCACCGACTCCGTAGGCAGGAAATAGGGCGTCTCAATATAGACGTAGTGCTTGGCGGCAAGGATGGTACGCACAAAGCCCTGCATGATTTCCGGATAGGGAACCACCGGACTGCTGGTAACGACCTGCAGGATGGTGGACTGGGCATGGGGCGTGGTATTCAGGGAATGAAGCAAAGTGGCCGGGTAGTATTTGCGGTCGCTGAGCAAGGTGCGGTCGACGAAGTACCAGTCAATAAGGAAGCTGCGCTGGAGGGCATAGACGCCGGCACCCGTTATCTTGACCATCGTGTCGCGCCAGGTGCCGGACACATAGCGTACGGCAATATTCATGCCCCCCATGAAGCCCGTCTCGCCGTCGATGACAATGAGCTTGCGGTGATTGCGGTAGTTCACCTTGCTGGTGAACTGCGGGAAGCGGACAGGCAGGAAGGGTACCACCTCGATGCCCTCTTCACGCATCCGTTCATAGAAGCGGTGGCGCACGTTCCAGCATCCCACGTCGTCGTAGATGACGCGCACTTCCACCCCCTCGCGGGCTTTCTGGATGAGGGCATCGGCTATGAGGTTGCCCAATGCGTCCTCCTCGAAGATGTATATGTCGATGTGGATGTGGCTGCGGGCCTTGCCGATAGCCCTGAGCAATGCGGGGAAGAACTGGTAGCCATCGGTGTAGGTCACTATGCTGTCAGTCTTGAAGGGCAGCGAAAGGCTCTGATTTATAAAGAGGTCGATGACGGGCTTATGGTCTTCGGGCAGCCGCAAGTCCTGCTGCTCAACGAATCCTAACATCGAGCGCTTCGACAACTCGTCGAGCGAGCGCTGATTGGTCATCCGCTCCTTGCGGGTATTGATGCCGAAGAACAGGTAGAAGATGATGCCGGCAACGGGTACAAACCATATCACCAGCGTCCACGCCATCGTCTTGGCGGGCTGTCGGTTGTCCATCACGACGTGGACTACGGTCAGCACGACAATGACATAGTAGATGATGACCAGTACCAGGTTCAGCATATCTTCATTTAAATCCTACCAGTTTATGGGTCTGCAACGATAACCGCCACCACGGATGCTCCTTGATATACTCAACACAGCGGGCTATGATGGCTTCGTTCCGCACGACATCGCCCGTGTCGCAAGGCTGGAGGTATAGTAGAGGCGAGAAGTTGGAAGTGAGAAGTGAGAGGTAAGATTCCGGGGCGGTCGTCTCGTCGAACACCACCTTCAGTTCATCAGCCACCTTCTCACTTCTCACTTCCAACTTCTCACTCCCTACTTTCGGCGACACCGTCAGCCAGTCAAGGTTCCGGGGAGCGGGTCGTGTGCCGTTGCTCTCCATCGCCACCTCGTAGCCGTGCTGGTGGAGCAGCTCGATGAAGGCCTCGTCCACCTGCAGCGTCGGCTCACCACCGGTCAGCACCACGAAGCGGGCAGGATACCCGCTGATAGCTGCCAGTATTTCCTCATCGCTCATCTCGCGATAGGTGTCAAACTCCGTATCGCAGAACGAGCAGCGCAGGTTGCAGCCCGCAAAACGGACAAACACCGCTGCACGTCCCGTGTTGTGACCCTCGCCCTGCAGCGAGTAGAAGATGTCGTTAATCCTTTTCATAAATAGCGATGTTGCCTTCACACTCCTGTACCATTGCCTTGTAGCAATGGGGTACTTCCTCCACACACCAGCGGGCAATGTTCTCTGCCGTCGGGTTGAAGGGCAGCACGTCGTTCAGCACCTGGTGGTCCAGGCGGTCCTTGATGATGTGCTTGATGTCCGAAAAGTCTATCACCATGCCGTTATGGTTCAGTTCACGTGAACGGCAGTAGATGATAATGACCCAGTTGTGACCATGCACCCTCGTACACTTGCTCTCGTAGTCGAGATCCAGCCTGTGGCAGGCCGAAATCTCTATTCGCTTTTCAATGTAGTACACCTTTTATAATTTATAGTTCATAATTCACTATTCTCTCCAACTTCTTACTTCATCACGTCGCTGCCGAGTCGTCGGGCCAGGGTGTCGCGCAGTTCCTGGGTGTCCTTGAACTCCTGCAGCAAGGCCGTCACCTGCTCGGGGTCGGCCGGAGTTTGGCGCAAGGCCATCTGAATTTCTTTCAGCCGCTGGTTAATCAGCTCCATCCTGTAATCCATCACCAAGTGGACAACGCGCTGCCGCAGCGAGCCTTCGCGGGGCTTCATCATGAAACGCCCGCCAAGTTGGTGACGGTCGATGGCCAGGCGTGTGGCCAACTGGCTCACCTCAATGTCGGGGTGGTTCGTGAAGTAGCTTTCAGCCTTGAAACCTTCCTCGCCGCTACGGTTCACGGCTTCGGCCAGCACTTGGTTATACAGCGGATTCTGGAACTGTATCTCGTCCTGTTGCAGGTCGAAGTCAACGTACTGAGCCACGGTGAGTGCCATCGTGCCTCCGTCCTCGGTCTCCACGTTGTCGTAAATGACCTCATCGCCATGACGGATAATCTCGCGGATAAGCAGGGTTTCGATAGGAGACCCAGCAGACCCACCCCCGGCCCCTCCCTGTTGAGGGAGGGGGGCATTTACTATATTCTCCCCTCCCTCAACAGGGAGGGGCCGGGGGTGGGTCTCATTCCTTATAAACTCATTCATCGACGTCAGCAGCGTCTGCTCCTTCAGTCCTAACCTTGATGCCAGGTCGCTGAGATAGGTGGACCGCAGGATGGCGTCGGGAATCACCGAGATGCTTTTCACGATGCCGCTGATGGCCTCCGAGCGTTTCACGGGGTCGCTGACGTTCTCGACCGTGAGCTGGGTCTTAAAGCTGATGAAATCCTGCTGATGCTGCTCTATATACGACTTCAGCTCCTCCGTCGAGTGCTTGCGGGCAAACGAGTCGGGGTCGTCGCCATCGGGCAACAGTAGCACCTTGATGTTCATGCCCTCCTGCAACAGCATGTCGGTACCGCGCATGGCAGCATGGATGCCGGCCTCATCGCCGTCGTACAGCAGCGTGATGTTCTGCGTGAAGCGGCGCAGCAGTCTGATCTGGTAGTTCGAGAGTGCCGTACCCGAGTTAGCCACTACGTTCTCAATGCCAGCCTGGTGCATGGCTATGACGTCGGTATAGCCCTCGACCATGAACACACGGTCCTCCTTGACAATGGTCTTCTTGGCCTGATAGATACCGTATAACTCACGCTCCTTGTGGTAGATGTCGGAGTCGGGCGAGTTGACGTATTTCTGTGCCACGCCCTTGGTGCGGCTGTCGAGCACTCGTCCGCCAAAGGCCACCACCTTGCCGATGACGTTCAGCCAGGGGAAGATGGCACGGCCAGCAAAGCGGTCGTAGGCTCCGCGCTCGTTCTCTATACAAAGCCCCGTCTTCACCAGAAACTCTGCCTTGTAGCCCTTGGCAGTGGCCGCCAAGCTTAGCGCATCGCGCTTCTGCGGCGAATAGCCTAACTGGAACTTCTCGATAATGTCATCACGTATGCCACGGCTGCGGAAGTACTGCTTGCCTATGGCTATGCCGTCGGGGTCGTTCTTCAGCGTGTTGTGGAACCAGTCCTTCGCCCACTCGTTGACTATGAACATCGACTCACGCTCGTCCTGAGCCTGCCGTTCCTCGTCGGTCAGTTCCTTCTCTACAATCTCGATATTGTACTTCTTGGCCAGCCACCGCAGCGCTTCGGGGTAGGTTATCTGCTCGTGCTCCATCAGGAAGCCCGCTGGCGTACCACCCTTGCCGCATACGAAACAATGACAGATGTTCTTCGCGGGCGACACCATGAACGACGGGTTGCGGTCATCGTGGAACGGGCACAAGCCCTTGTAGTTCACGCCGCTCTTACGAAGCGTCACGAACTCACTCACCACGTCGACTATCTGCGCCGCGTCGATAATCTTGTCTACCGTCGCCCTGTCAATCATCGCTACGAAGTCTGAATCTAATTACCATTTGGCTGCAAAGTTACGAAAAGTCGAGAGCAAAACAAAAGAAATTATTCTTTTTTTTGCCGAGACAGAGTAAGTTCGCCATCTTTGATGGCAAAGTTACGAAAAAACGAGGGAAATGCAAAAGGAAAACTCGTTTTTCTTTTCATTTCCGAGTGCCAGGAGCTTCCATGAGCATTGCGAGACAGTTACATATTTACAAATGTTTGGGCATTATTTTCATCCGAATATGAGAATAAATTCGTACCTTTGCACGCAAATTGCAGTATATAACTAAACAACTATTTCTAACTATGAACAAGATTCTTTTCACAATGGCCGTTGCAGCCATTTGCCAGACGGCCGCCGCACAGGGGCCGCGCCGCGGATTCCACCGCGAAGCATTCACTACCGAGACGCCTATGGTACACGACCCCGTGATGGCCAAGGACGGTGACACGTACTACATCTATGCCACCGGCATGGGCATCCAGCAGATGACATCGAAAGACCGCAAGACCTGGACGGTGCTGCCGCAGCCCGTGATGACCGTCATTCCCGGCTGGACGACCGACTCCGTGCCGGGCTTCGGCAATCACGTCTGGGCCCCCGACGTCATCCGCTGGCACGGTCGCTGGTGGCTCGCTTACAGCTGTTCGACGTTCGGCAAGAACGGCTCGGCCATCGGCCTGCTCAGCAGCCGCTCCCTCGGAGCCAATATGTGGAAGGACGAAGGCTGCATTGTGACCTCGCGTGAGAAGCGCGACAACTGGAACGCCATCGACCCGAACTTCATCATCGACGGCAACGACCAGCCGTGGCTCGTCTGGGGCTCGTTCTGGGACGGCATCCAGCTGGCCCGCCTCGACTCCACCATGCATTTGGCTCATGGCGTGAGACCGCACACCGTCGCCCGCCGCTACGACCCGAGCTACAAGCCTACTGAGGAGAATCCCACCTCGAAATATGCCGGCACCAACGCCATCGAGGCCCCGTTCATCCTCAAGCATGGTGGCTACTACTATCTGTTCGTGTCGTGGGACTACTGCTGCCGAGGTGCCAAGAGCAACTACCGCGTGGCCGTAGGCCGCAGCAAGACAGTGGCCGGTCCCTATCTTGACCGCACGGGCAAGGACATGGCCCAGGGTGGCGGCACGCTCTTCTTGGAGGGTGACAAGCAGGAATGGGAGGCTGCCGGCCACTGCGCCGCCTACAACTTCGATGGCGAGGACATCTTCATCTGCCACGGCTACAGCGCCAAACAAAACGGTGCCGCCATGCTCATCCAGCGTCCCATCACGTGGACGGCAGACGGCTGGCCTGAGCTGAAGCCATAGCAGACATGACTACAGGCAAAGGCCTCTACATTATCAACGGAGAAAAAGTCATCGTCAAGTAATACTTTGAGAGCGATGCCGACAGCTTCATTTGGGGCGGTGGCGGCAATGGCGACGCGAGATAGGCATCGGAAGTAATAATTAAGTGTCAGGAAGAGGATGTGCCGGTTCAGGCACATCCTCTTTATTATATGGTGTATGGCCGACGCGACAAGAGCCGTTTCGGTCGCGCCGAAACGGCGGATGCAGGGTGCAGCGGGCGTTTCGGTCGCGCCGAAACGGGATATGCAGGGCGCAGCGTTTTCATCACGGCCTTGAGTCCTCCACCTTCACGCGCATAATGGTGAAGGACATGGGGGCGAATTCGTAGCTGAACTGCTTGCCGAACTTGCCGTAGAGGGTGGTTTGCGGCGCGAGCTTCGTGGGCTGGTCGAAGGTGTTCTCGTCCTGGGCATTACCGCTGAGGGTGATGACGTGGCCCGTGGGCATCACGTTGCGGGCACCGTCGATGGTGAACGAGCGGCGGTACGTCTGCTCGGTGCCGTTGACGACCTTGATGATGAGTTCGCCGGTCTGCTCGTCGTAGCCAGTCTGACAGAAATGGCGGGTCTGTGCGGCAGGCTTGGCCGAGAGTATCTCCTTGCCGTCCATGAAGAGAGTGACGAGCTGGGGCGTGACCGTGATTTTCACGTCGTACCATTTGCCGGTCTCCACGGTCTGCGGCACCTGACGGCCCAGCACGTCGCTGGTGCGTCCGCGACGGATGGGCTGTACGGCCGACGTGCGGTTGTTCCAGCCGCCGATGTTCACCGCATAGCCGTTGCGACCACGCTCGTCCATGCCGTAGTAGATGAAGAAGCCCTCGTTGCCACCCGTCTTGCGGGCCTGCAGCTCCAGGGTGTAGTCGTTGCTGCTGAACGAGGGGAGCAGCGACAGCGTGAGCTGCTCGTTGCCGGTCTGGGCAAGGGCATAGCCGCTGACGGTCCACTCGCCGCGATGCTTCTGGAACTGCGTGGGACTGAAGGAAGTGGTCTTACCGTCGGCTGTTGTTACCTTGACATGGCGGTACTCGCACTGTGTGGCGTAGCTGCCCAGTCCGACGGTGCCGGCAGCGAAAGGCGCGGCCTCGCCGGCGGTCGTTGGCTCGCTGACAAATACATTATACGTCGGGCGATGCTCGGCAGCCATCTGCTGCACGTAGTAGGAGGCGCGGCCGTAAACCTCGGTGCTGTTGATGTGGATGAGGTTGCAGGGCCAGTCGCGGCGGTTCTCGTTCTCGAAGAGCGGGGCATACGACGACATCTTCACCACGTCGCTGTTGCGCTCCATGCCCATGATGAAGGCGGCCTCGCTGAGTGCAGCCAACAGGTTGCCGGCTCCTACGCCGCCGTTGCAGGCATACTCGCCGACGTAGATGTCGTGGGTGCGGGGCGCATCGTCGAACAGGTGGTTGTTGGCAAAGAAGAAGTTGGGGTCGCGGTACCAGTGGGGGTCTACCATGTACTGGCCGGGAATCTGCTCCAAGAGACGGTCGGTATGTCCGAGGGTGTTAATGAACGTGATCTGCGGATACTCGGCCTTCAGGCGCTTGAAGATGTAGTTGAAGTGGGTGACGTACTCCGGACCTACGTTCTCGTTGCCTATCTCGACATATTTCAGGGGGAAGGGCTTGGGGTGTCCGGCCTCGGCGCGCATCTTGGCCCACTTGTTGCGGGCAGGGTCGGCCAAGGCGTAGTCGATGGCATCGCGGAAGTCCTGGACGACGGCATCCATGTCGGCATCGCTGCTCACGAAGTCGCCGTTGCGCACTGAGCACGACATGCCGGCGTTGTTGACAAACATGGCATCCATCTGGAGGTCCTCGCAGAACTGCAGGAACTCATGGTAGCCCATGCCCCAGGTGGCGCGATAGCCCCACACGTCCCACTCGCCGCGGCGGGTCATCGGGTCGCCGAGTGTCTCTTTCCATTTTACGCGGTTCTCATACGTGGCGCCCTCGACGATGCAGCCGCCCGGCCAGCGCATGAACCGTGGGTGCAGGTCGACGAGCATCTGTGCCACGTCGGCGCGCTGTCCGTTCTTGCGTCCATTGAAGGTGGCCTGCGGGAATAGCGACACGTAGTCGACGAGCACGGTGCCTGGCTTGTCGAACTCTAATGCCAGCTCGCCCTTGGCTGCCGTACCGTCAGCGGTCAGCGTGGCGGTGAGCTCGGTCCAGTCCCTCAGCTGCTTGTTAGCAAAGGTAGTCGTGCCGAGCGACTTGCCCGTCGTGCCGTCCACCAGTCGGGCGGTGATGGTGCCCTTGTAACCAGCCGACCTGACGTAGCAGCGCAGGTCGTACTTCTCGCCCTGCTTCAGGCCGATGCCCCAGTAGCCGGTGTTGGTGAGCACGGCCTTGCCGCCCTTCTGCACCTTCTTAATCGTGAGCTGCATGGCGTGGGGCGTATTCTTGTGGAGCGGTGTGACGGCCTCGATGACCTCGCCGTTGACGGTGGCTTTCTCACCGGTCACGCGCCAGCCGGTCATTTTCTTCTCCTCCAGATTCCAGGGTATGTTCCAGTTGCGGTTGTTGCGGTGCTCGTAGTTCATGGCATCGGGGGCGTAGGCCTTGCCATCCTTGTAGGTCATGCCCGAGGGTAGCACATGCTCCTCGAAGCCTCGGTTCTGGACCAGTTCGGCGTAGAGGCCGCCGTCGCCGGCATGGCTGATCTCCTCGAAGAAGATGCCATAGAGATTGGGTGACACCACGGCTCCTTTCTGGCCGAGGTCAATGCGGATGGGACTCGTCTGTGCCGTCACGGTGAGGGCACTTGTCAGCAGCAGTACTGCCGGGGTAAAAAGATGTTTCATGTAGTTATGGTTTTATTTGTAGTTGTTATGCTTAATGGTAAAGCCGTCGTAGCCGGTTAGGTCGCCGCCGATGAAGAGCCGTTCGTTCTCCTGCCTGCCCTTCAGCTGCCAGTCGAGCCAGGCACGGACCATGCGGGCATTGGCACCGCCGTTGGGCTGTTCGTAGGTGCCGCCGTGACCGCTCTTGGTGTTGTCGGCCAGCACCACGGGCACCCGCTTGATGGCCTTGTAGTCCATCTGGGCGTTCTGCCACGCCACATCCGAGGTACCGCCCACGAGGTAGAGGATGGGACCGTGCAGGTTCTTGAGTGACTTAGCGCTGGCGTCGGCCATCGTCATCTTGCCCATGCCGGCATTGAGGATGAGGTAGGTCTTCAGCCGTGGGTCGGCAGCGTTGGCCAGCACCTGTGCCCCACCGCAGGAGTGCCCGGCGGCGGCAATCTTCTCGGTGTCTATATAATTATAATAAGGTGAGGCGGGGTCGGAAATCCAGTCGAGCGCCCGCTTGACCACCGACGACGGCGTGTGCTGGTCCTTCTCGTGCTGAGCCATCATCTGCAGCTCGCCGACGGCCACCACCACGTAGCCGTAGGAGGCAATGTCGGTGAGCATGTTTTCGTAGCCTATGCTGGTGTCCATGCAGCCGCCGTTGCAGAAGATGAGCACGGGCAGCTTCTCTTTCTTGGGCTGGCCGGTGGCAAACATAGCGGGTCGGCCCACGGTCATGGCTGCGTCGATGTTCATGGGGCGATAGACCACGAAGTCGGGCAGCGACTTCTCGCGCACGGCCACCGCTTTATGACGTCCGCTGCCGCCGTAGTCGGGTACTTTCAGCTGCTCGAAGCTGACGGTAGGGTCATCATGCTTCAGGTGACGCGCATAGAAGGCATCCATGGCCGGACGGGTGAACTCCAGCTGCTGGTCGAAGGCCACGCCATGATTGCCATGCACCTTGACGTAATCGACCGACGTGCCTGCCCGCTGCATCTTCACCACCCAGTCCTCCGTCAGGTTGGGACGGACGGTCGGGTCCTCGCCACCCTGCAACACGAGGAACGGCGTCGCCGTCTTGCCGATGTAGCCGATGGGCCACCACTCCTTATGGTCGGCCCATTCGCCGGCACGACCAATCTCCGTGGGAGGCGCACCGCCGGCGGCACAAGCCACACCGGCCGTCAAGCCTGCCATCAGCGACAGATGGCCGCCTGCCGAGTGGCCGTAGGTGCCGATGCGCTGCGGGTCGATGCCCAGCTTCTGGGCGTTGCTCTTCATCCAGCGCACGGCAGCCTGCACGTCCTCGATGCAGGCAGGCAGCGGGGCTTCCTGCACCAGCCGGTAGTTCATGTTGCAGACCACGTAGCCCTTCATGGCATAGTCGACCATCAGCGTGCGGTACACCATGTCGTTCTTCGACCCGGCACTCCATCCGCCGCCGTGGATAATCAGGATGGCAGGCCGGTTCGTCTGCGGTCCGAACAGCGGCTGTGCCACGTCGAGTACAGTACTTGGGCCTACATCGGTGCGGTAGGCCACGTTCTCAGTCACGGTAATCTGCTTCTCCGTTTTCTGTGACATCGCACAAATCGGAAGCAGTACCAATAATGCCATCAATAGTTGTTTCATTGTTATAATAATTGATTGTTGCAATTGTTCCTTTACCAAATGCTGCGGCTCATCTGCATGAGTTCGCGGTCGTGATGCTGACGCGGTTCGCACTTATTGTCGAGAATCATGGTGACACCGGTCTCCTCATTGTAGGGTTCCCAGCGGGGCAGTCCCTTCGTATTCGGGTTGCCGGTCTTGATGAACGAGAGCCAGATGCTGCTGATGAGCTTCTCGAACTTATAGGCTGCGGGCGAGGCGCCCGTCATCTCGCGCTGCAGACTGACGTTGTGGAGCATGAAGGGCAGCTCCATGCCATGGGAGGCGCCGAGGGCATTGCTCGCGGGCTTCCACGTGAACAGATAGAGGTAAGCGGGCGCACCGCCCTGGGCGGCCTTGGCAGCAGCCTGACGGACGGCTCCGGCGCGGAAGCCAGTGTCAACGTAGGTCATCTCCTTCGGCTCGGCATTGGGGTAGGCTTTCTTGAAGGCGGCGATGTACTGGTCGGCGCGGTCGCCCTGACGCTGGCGTACAGCGGCTTCGGCCTCAGTCCACGTCATGTCACGACTGATGTCAAAGGTGAACTCGTTGAAGTCGGTACCGATGAGCATGGGTACATCCTTCGACACAGACGAAGCCGGCTCAAAGGGATGCTGGGGCAGGATGGTGCCGTCGACCACAGGCGAAAAACCGCTGCGGATGCCGCGTTGGGCCAGACGCTGCACGGCATAGTTCAGCTCGTCGTAGGTGTATTTCGAGAAGTCGGCCTGCGCTGTTGCGGGCTGTCCCAGTTCCTGAGCGAGAGCGATGCCGAAGGGACGTGTCTGCTCGGGAAGGGCCTGTCGCAGCGTGGAACCGCTCTGCACAATGGCGCGTTTGAAGAGTCCCTTGGCCGAAGGCATAGCCAACAGCGTAGAGACCTTGCCGCCACCGCCCGACTGTCCGCCAATGGTCACCTCAGCGGGGTTGCCGCCAAAGCGGCTGATGTTGTCGCGCACCCATTCGAGGGCCTTCACGATGTCCTGCATACCGAGATTTACGCTCTGTGAATAGCGACCGCCCAGTCCAGTAAGGTCAGCATAGCCAAGGATGTTCAGCCGGTGGTTCAGGTTCACAACGACGATGTCGCCTGCCTCGGCCAATGCACGCCCCTCGTAACAAGGCAGGTCATGGCCGGAGCCGCCAGCGTAGCCGCCACCGTGAATCCACACGAAGACGGGACGACGCTTACCGTCGCTGATACTTGGTGTCCAGACGTTCAGCACCAAGCAGCCCTTCTCGTCCATAGGCTCCGTCACAAATTGGTTGCCGAAGCCATAGTCCGTCTGGCTGTTGCGCTCGTTCCACGTCAGGCTCTCGTTCTGCGGAGACTGGGGCCCGTAGACCTTGCACTGGCGGATGCCCTCGAACATGTCAGGTGCCTGTGGCGGCATGAAGCGCTCGGCCTTGGCATACTGAATGCCCTTGAAGGTGAAGATACTGCCGTCCTGATAGCCCTCGATGGTGCCATAGACGGTCTCTACGCGGGTGTGCTGTCCTGCCGTGATAGGCTGTGCCTGAATGACTGACACTGCCAGCGGTAACGAAAGCAACATTGCAATCAGTCTCTGTTTCATCGTCTTTATTGTTTTTTTTTGATTAGTGATGTCTCTATCTGGAAGTCTGTCCAAGTATTCCGTCGGTGTCATGCCATACTCGTCCTTGAAACAGTTACGGAAATAAGTCAGGTCTTTAAATTCGTTTTCGGTAGCAGCCTCTGACACATTGCGGTGTTCGTGAATCATCTGGTGAAGACTGTGCTGGAGACGTACCTTGAGGATATAGTCGCTGCCTGAGAGGCCTGTCAGGAGCCTGATCTTGTGGCGGATAGCGGCATGGCTCATCTGGAGGCTGTCGGCAATCATCGCCAGCGTGATGACCTGTTTCGAGACATGCCGCTCGATATAGGCATTGACCTCGGCGAGGAACTGCTGTTCGGCGTAGGTATAGTTGATGTGCGTCATTTGATTACTTTATAGGTCGTGGTTTTTCCACCCAATGTTTTGCGTACGATGTTAACACCCTTGTGGGGATGGGAAAGAGGAGTGCCGTCAAGAGAATAGTAGGTGCCAGTGCCATCGTTGATGGCCGGCAATGACATAGTGGTGGTGCCGGACGTGTCGCCTTTGCGGACGAGTGACACATCATCGATGCGGCACCAGTCGTTGGCGGCACCGTCGGCGAGGAAGCCCACTTCCACCTGTCCGCCAGTGACAGCCACGTCGCACAGTTCCACCTTCGTCCATGCGCTGACGGCCTTGGGCAGGTCGATACGCATGGTGTCGGGGCCTACCTTGGCGTACATATACAGCTCGCTGAAGGCCGCGCTGCACTTGACATAGCACGACAGGGTGTAGCTGCCGTCGGGCAGGGGCACGTCTGTGGTTGACTTGATAACCTGGCTCACCTTGCGCTTGAAGCCGGTCTTGTCGCTGATGTTCATGCAGAAGTTGCCCATCACTTTGGCACGGTCTTCTTTCGAGTTCTTACTATTAAGCACGGGTGAGTTGGCATCGCCGATGACCACCTTGTTACCCTTCATCACCGTGGTGGTCCATCCGCGCAGATAGGCCTGCGAGGGCTTGTTGGCACTGGGGATGTTGACACGGTCGGCGTCGAAGCTGAAGTTCTTCACGTAGTTGTTGTCCTGGCCTACCCACCATTCGCCCGTCTCTGCATCAAGATGCCATTGGCTGATCGAGTTGAAGTAGGGCTTGTTGTTCACAAAACTGACGGGACACCACTGGTTGAACCCGTTGCCGTTGCCGGCGAAGCCCGCCCAGCGGTCGCCGCAGTAGATAACCGTCTCTTGTTTCGTTCCGCGCACGGTGTAGAAGAAGCCCGTCTGCGTGACGTGGCCATAGTCGGCGTCGGCGCCGGGCATCTTCTGCATGCTGTTGGTGGGGGTATAAGGGCCGTAAATGCTCGAAGCCTCAAGATAATAGACGTTGGAGGCGTTCCATCCATAGAGGTCGCTTGCGCACACGTAGTACTTATTCTTATATTTGAACATACAGTCGCCCTCGCGCCCGGAACCTTTGTATATCTCGTGGCAGTCCTTCAGTCCTATCTTGCCGTTGCTCAGCAGGCCAATCTCCGACAGATAAATCCTGCTGCGGCCCTTGCCGTAGCTGTAACACAGGTACGACTTGCCCGTGTCGGGGTCAGTGAAGACGGTCTGGTCGCCGGTGTTCGGCGTGCCAATCATGCTGGTCATGTCTATCTGGTTGTGCTTGATGTAGCTGCCGTACGGCGTGTTACAAGTAAACACCCCCACATTGTCATTGAACTGCACCAGCAGCGCGTACTTCTTGGCTTCCTCAACGTATGCGACCCCGAGACGCCCCACCCAGTAGGCCCATCCTGCCGACGACGACGTTAAGACATCGCGAACGAAAGTCCAGTTCACCAAGTCGTCACTACGGTAGCAGGTCACCGACACGAAATGCGTGTTGTTGCTGTTGCTGCCACCCAGGGCTTTGGGACAGTAATCGACGGCCTCCTGGTATTTCACGCCGTACCAGTAATAATGCTCCTTGCCCTGAGCGTCGGGAAAGCGGAAGATGCCGCCACCTTGGCTGTAGATGTAGCCGCCTGTCTTGGTCTTCCAGAAGGTGTCGTTGGTAATGACGTTGTCTGATTGTGCAAAGCCATTGTGGATGGACATCAGTAACAGCAGAACCATGATGAGTCTTTCTTTCTTCATAACCTGTAGATTGTTTATTGATTTGTGCTACAAAGGTACGGAAAATGTGGCGCACGGCGTGTCAAGAATGTAACAAATGGTTGAATGATTGTAACAAAAAGCGGCAGGGCAGGCAGAAAATGGGGCGGTAGTTACGAAAAAGTCTTAAAAGGTAGTAGCAGTGATGCGGTTTTCACGCATAATTGTGTAATTTTGTGGCGCAATAACAAAAGACCGAATACCGATGAAACCGTATAAAATGATATTGACAACGATGCTTCTGCTGCCGCTTGCTTGTCAGGCCCAAGCTGAGCAACGGCTCACGCTGCCCAACCGCGAACAGCTGTCGGCAGAGCGGGTGCTGCAGGTGATGCAGGATTCGGAAGGATACCTGTGGTATGCCACCGAGGGCGGCGGGCTTTGCCGCGACGACGGGCGGCAGGTGCTGGTGCTGCGCAGCGATGCCGACCATCCCGACCTGCTGGGCGGCAACAACGTGGCCTGCATAGCCGAGGCGGGTCACCGGATTCTGATAGGCTCCTTTCACGGGGCGTACATGCTGGACAAGCACGACTACAGCATCAGCAGGCTGGCAGAAGTTGACGACAAGCGGGTGGACGACATCGTCGTGGCCGCCAACGGTCACTGGTGGCTGACGGCCAACAAGAAGGTGTATGAATACGGCGACGACGGGCGGCTGCTACAGACGTACGACACAGGCGACAAATATATAAACAGGTTGCATGAGGACAGCAGCCACCGGATATGGGCAACCGAGTGGGACGGCGGACTGCTCACGCTGGAGGGCGGCAAGTTCGTAGCGGCTCCCTGGCCATTGGACGTAGCCCCTACCGACATGAGGGATGACGCCGCGACAAGCGGGGCGCTGCTCATAGGAACCGTAGGCAGTGGCGTGGTGCGCTACCGGCGTTCAGGTGGCACCGTCGAGCAAACCGAACCTCGCGACAGCATCTGCATGAGCCGCGTCAGCACCGACCTGCAGGGCCGCCTGTTGGTAGCCGACGGAATGGGCAACTGCTACGTGCTCAGCGACCGTCCACAGCCATCGTGGATTAGGGGAACAGTACTCAGCAAGAGCGAAGCCGACTCCGTAAGCGCCGCTTACGGCCTGTCGGCACGTCCCACAGCCCTGGCTTACGGTCAGTCGGGCGACCTGTGGTTCAGCACCGGCAAGGACATCCGCCGCATGAGTCAAGGCAAGGAAGAAGTGATGCTCGGCGACACGGGTGACGTGTCGGCAATGGCTTTCAGCACGGACGGCACGTTGTGGCTGGCAACCATCTACGGCACCGTGATGACCTACAAGGACGGACGGCTGAGCAACGACGAGTACGCCTCGAACGAATTCGGCGACGGCGTGACGCAGTTAGAGGTTGACAGCCTCGGCAGGCTGGTACTGGTGAGCGACCGCTACATCAGGCTCTATGACCCCGTTCGCCGCACGTTGCGGCAACAGAGCCGGGAGCAGTCGGGAGTGTACTGCATAGAAATGCAGGAGACAAAGCCCGGCCAACGATGGAGCCAGCCCGAGCAGCCGGTGGTGGAGCGCATGCCGGCGTGGATGTGGTGGGCAACTGGTGTACTTTTAGCGGTGCTGGCAGTACTGATAGCGTACATCAGGCAGCTGCAACATCAGCGAAAACGGTTTCTGGCAGCCATGACGCAGAAGGAGACGGCTACGGAACAGCCCGCTGAAAGCCAGCCTGCCGAACAGCAACCGCAGCAGGACACGCTGAAGGGCGAATGGCTACAAGAAGCCATCGCTAAGGTGGAAGCCCACCTGGGCGACGACGGCTACAGCGTTGAGCAGCTGGCGGCTGACATGTGCATGAGCCGTATGACCTTCTACCGCAGGATACAGTCGGCGACGGGGCAGAAGCCAACGGAGTTTATACGCACCATACGCTTGCGACGCGCTGCGGAACTGCTGCGTGAAGGCCGCAAGAGCATCACCGAGATAAGCTATGCCACCGGCTTTTCCTCAGTAAGCTACTTCAGCCGATGTTTCCGTACAATGTATGGCGTACCGCCAACACAGTATGTCACGTGAAGGCATGACCGACAAGCCCAGGGCGCAGCTCTGGGCTATTATTTTCTCCGCTAAAAGGGAGGTGCATAGGGCTGGCCGAAGTGCTATAACCTAAAGGGAAATATAAGTGCATCGTCTCTCACATCAAGGGGAGGGGATGGTTAATGCGCAGATTCTCCCCTCCCTTCAAGGGGAGGGGATGGGGGTGGGGTCTGTAACTTTCTTTCAATGAATAATATACTGACCCCACCCCCGACCCCTCCCCTACAAGGGAGGGGGGATAGGCGGGTAAGAATCGGGGAACGGCGAAATTTTCATGAGGTACATTGGGGAGCAATAGTAAGACAAGAGGCGTTCCGGTCGCGCCGAAACGGCGGATGCAGGGTGCAGGGAGCGTTTCGGTCGCGCCGAAACGGCGGATGCAGGGTGCATGGGGCGTTTCGGTTGTGCCGAAACGGGGTATGAAGACGAAGCGGGGCAGGCTTGTGGAGCCTGCCCCGCACGGGAAGTCGCAAATTAATCTTCCTTCACAATCGGATAGAGCTCGATGAACTCGCCCTGATGGCATTGACCATCGTTGATGAGTCCGGCGAATTTCTGGCCAACGGTCTCGATGTCGTGGAAGCCAGGGAGGGCCATATTCCCGTTCAGATCGGTCGTCGTGGGGCCTGGGTGAACGGAGAAAATCTCCACAGGCGTTCCTGCCTGCTGAAATTCAATAGCCATCACGCCCATCATCGCATTCTGTGCTGCCTTGCTGGCGACGTAAGCCAACGGGTGCCAGTAGGGACTAATCTCGGAAGGCACGGTGATGTTGGCGATGCGGCCATTGTTCTTGGCTATCAGAGGAATCAGCGCCTTGGTAAGTGCGAAGGTACCCACGAAGTTCACGTTAAGCGTCTCGCGGATGACGTTGATTTCCGTGTGTTCACTATCCACACTCATGTCGCCGGGAATACCGGCATTGTTAACGAGTAGCGTCAACTCCGGATATTTCTCGCTGATTTCCTTGGCGGCCCGCTCGATGCTGTCGAGGTCGTTCAGTTCGACGCTGACCCACCCTAACACATCGATGCCCTGCGCCTTCAACTCATTGACGGCTTTCGTGGCGCGCTGCTCGTCGCGTGCGCCGATAATCACTTTCCAGCTACTGAGGCCGAGATGCTTCGCAATTCCGAAGCCGATGCCTTTGTTGGCACCTGTTACAAATACAGTCTTATTCATTGTCTTGTTCAGTTTATATGATTTGGGATTACATTTTCAGAAGTTCAATCATTCTTTTGTGAAGTTCTTCTATGCCACCGTCCTTTAAAGCATTGTTTCTGTCACTTCTGCTCATTATCTCGCGAACGATGGGTTTCAGCAATTCCATTTCTTCTTTTGTCATGATTGTAATATAAAATGCTTCTTAACTTACCGTTTCATCGTAATACATAGATCTTCTGGCTCCTCTGGCCTCGGCTGGTGATGCCCGACAAAGGGTCGAGGGCCAACTTGCGCAGTTCCTGAGTGGCTGTCGTTCGCGAAAGTCCCGTCAGCCGCACATAGTCGGGAACCCTCATAAACATGTTTTTCTTCAGGAAGTCTCGAGCTTTCTCGATTCGCTCCTCAAGGGTCAACTTGGGTTTCTTGATACGGCTCACGCCACCCCGCTCAAGCGTACACTTAAGCCGCGTGTTCCTAATGAGATCCTTGTCGGCCCTGTAGGCCACCCCCGTCACCCCGATACTCTTCGCGTTATGGTTTGGTTCGCCAGGCTCGAAGGCATCTTGCAGCATGTCACTCCTTACGCCGAGTTTCGCGTTGAAGGTGCCGATGCCGTTGAGTTTTACCGAGAAGCCTTCCGCCATACACAGCGCCAGTTTCTCGCTGACCAGCGTCATGACGGCCAAAATCTGGCTTTCCTCCATTTTACCCTCACGGGCACACTGGCTCACGAAATTCTCGAAACTCTTCGGCGTCAGTTCCATCTGGTAGTAGGCCTGAGTCCTGCCTGTACCATTCAGGTCGGGAATTTCCCTTTTAATATACTTTGCGTACATGGTTCTTTGCTCGTTTTGAATGCAAAGATAAACAAAACATCTGAAAAAGCCAAGACTATGCCGCAGATTTTACAGCCAACGCCTTTGTTTTAATAAACATCGCCTTTGTTTTAACTAATATTGGCACTGTTTTAACTTTAGAACGGCACTTCCTGTTCTTTAGGATAGTCCTTCATAGCCTTATGGGTGGTATCTCAAGACATTTACCAAGCACTCGCTTCGCTGTGAGCCATAAGGGGTGAAGGAGCTATAGCGTGCTAAAATCTGTTGAAGCTGTATGTTTTGTATCCGCAATTCTGGTGCAGTTTCGCCAATGGTAGGGACTTACTATATGTATGTCCGCATCCGCTGAACGAGAGATTTAGTACTAACAATTAAAAAGCAAGTAAAATGAAACATTTATTAGTCTTATTGTTGCTTCTGTGTTCGGTGAGTGTATCGGCACAGGACATGATTGTGAAGAAGGACGGCTTATTTTTCTGCATTTTTATGCTCTGTCGTTTACCGTTCAATATCGTCGTTGACGACATCCTCTAAAATGATGTCGGGCCTTTCGTCGGGGCGCATAAGTTCAAACTTCACGTTGCGTATCCGGAGACCATCGACGTGACGGGCGAAGAGACCGTAGGCGGGGGTGGGACCAGCCCAGCGAGGCTCGGGATAGTTGGTGCCCTGTTCGCGATAGGGCGTTGTAACCTTCTGCCCTCCACCTCGGTACTGGATGCGGATGTTTGAAAGCGTCACGTTTCTGATGGGTGTTCCCTCCATGCCCGTGACGATAATGCCCGCCAACGAGTCGCAGTCGTCGGCTATCACATTATTGATATAGATGTCGCGGGCAGAAGACACCGCGGAGCGTTCTTTCGGGCCACGGTTACGGCAGCCCGTCGTGATGTAGATGGGATAATGGTGTACGTGGCTCATCGATATGTTGTTGACCACAATGTTCTCCATGCGGCCCTGATCCACCTCTTCGAAAGCCAGACCGCTGCTCCACATACAGGTGCAATTGGAGATGGTAATATTCCTGTAGCCACCGTTACTTTCGGTGCCCAGCTTGATTCGTCCGCATACCCAGTTGACCTTCTCGGGCAAATAGGAGCCATCGAGGAAGGTGCCCAACTTATATCCCGTCACAATACAGTTCGTAATCAGGATATGCTCACAGAGCACCGGTTTCTTCAAAGCATACGAGCTTTTCAGCACAATGGCATCATCGTTAGGGGTGTTTACCTTCGTGTTGCTGACCGTGAAGTATTTGCAGCAGTCGATGTCGATGCCGTCACGGTTGGTGTCGATGGTCACATTGTCGATGGTTCCGATGTCGCAGCCTGTGGTGATGATGGCGAAATGTCCGCCACGGAAGATGGTGATGTCGCGGATAGTCACGTTACGGCAGAGTTTGAGGGCGATGGCCTTGTCGCCTGTTCCGATGCTGCCGCCCTGCACATTGCCGGCCTTCTCCGTATCTTGTTTTGTCAGTCCTTCACCATCAATCATTCCCTGACCAGTGATACTGATGTTCTGTTGCCCCTCGGCCCATATCAGCGAGTTGTGGAAGTATGTGTGTCCTCCGTCCTGATACTCGGGAGCACCGAACACCTCACTTTCGTCGTAGGCCTTCAGTTTGGCAGGAGCCGCCAGTATCTTGGCTCCCGGCATCAGGTGCAAGTCAACATTGCTTTTCAGTCGGATACTGCCGCAAAGATAGGTGCCAGCAGGTAGCAGCACCTGTCCACCGCCATTGTTAGCGGCTGCTTCTATAGCCTGGTTGATGGCCACATGGTCGAGGGTCTTGCCGTCGGCTTTGGCTCCGAAATCGCGTACATTATATGTCGCGCATACAGATACCTGACAAATGGCCAGCAACAAGCCAAGAAATACATTCCTCATTATAATCTTTATTATCAACACCATTTACTTCGTGGCGCCGCCGAGGGCGATATAGAGGGCGATTACGCCCTGAGCACCATTGAACATATTCATAGCCTCGTTGAGCTGGGCGCTGAGCAGGTTCTCCTGGGCGGTGAGCACCTCAAGGTAGCTGGCCTTGCCGTTGTCCATCAGTTCGTGGGTGCCGGTGTAGGCATCCTGAAGGACGGCAATCTGACGGTGGTAGTAGTCGTGCTTGTCGAAGGCGGCCTGACAGTCGGCCAGGGCTTCATTCACCTGGTTGCCGGCGTCGATGACGGTCTGCACATACTTCTTCTGCAAGTCTTCCTCCGTCAGCTGCTTGACTTTCAGGTTGCCCTTCAGCTGGCCACGTGCAAAGATGGGCTGCGTGAGCTGACCGACGGCACTGAGCAGCAGCTTGCCAGGGTCGATGACCATGCCACCCGCTGAGTTGGTCCAGCCTGCGGTTCCCGACAGGGTGATGGTGGGGAAGAAGGCCGAGCGGGCGGCCTGCGTGTTGTAGAAAGCCTCCTCCATAGCGTGGTTGGCCATGCGGATGTCGGGGCGGTACTGCAGCAGGTCGGCAGGCACGCCGGTGGTGATGTTGGCGGTCAGCGGATAGCCGCCCCAGGCGGTGCGCTTGATGTGCTGCGGGGTAATGCCCAACAGGCTGCAGAGCGCGTTCTCCGTGCTGAGTATGTTGCGGCGCGTATCAATTATCTGTGTCTTCACGTTGAGGTACGACGATTCCATCTGGTTGACGGCGGTGGAGTAGGACTTACCGTTCTCGTAGAGTGCCTTCTGGGTCTCTAACGAGGCGTTCCACAGGCTGTCGGTAGCGGTAAGAATGTGCAGCTGCAGGTCGAGCACCTGTAGCATGTAGTACTGCTGGGCGGTTACCGATATGAGGTTGGCACGCACGGCCTCCTCCTGTATCTGTGCCTGCAGCAGCACGGCCTTCGAGGCACGCTTCTTGTTGGTGATGGAGCCAAACACGTCGATGTCCATCTGCAGCTGCAGCGGCAGGTTGTAAGTCTTCGAGGCTGCACTTCGGTCGAAGCTGGCGATGGTACCCTGCGGCGCGAAGTAGAGCGACGGCAGATAGGCCATCTTAGCCACCTTGAGCGATGCCTCAGCCTTCCCCACAGCAATGCGGGCGGAGTTCAGGTCGACATTGTTGGCCAGTGCCTGCTCGATAAGTTCCTGCAAATTGGGGTCGGTGAAGAACTCGCGCCACGACATCTGTGCCATCGAGGTTCCTTGCGTCTTGACGGAACTGCCGAAAACATCGGACGGCACCGTGGCCTTCGACTCGTACTTATCATAAATTCCGCAGCCCGTGAGCGTCATGCCCATGGCTGCAACAGCGATGATTTTCTTTGTATTCATATCTTTCAAGTTTCATTTGTTTCTGATCTATATAATCTATATCCTCAGGCCGAAGAAGGTACGCACGCGCCATTTGTTGTTTTGTATAGCGAGGCTCTCCTCGTGTCCGATATTGGTGAAGTTGAACACCATCGACAGGCCAGCAAACATTTTGTTCCACTGCCGCACTACGGCTCCCCGGCCCGTGATGATGGTCTCGGGGAAGTGGTAGTGCAGGGGTACATTGGTGTCGCCGAAGGTCATCGAGGTGTTGCTGTAGACAATGAACGTGGGTAGTGCCGATATATGCAGCAGCCAGCCTCGGCTTGGGACATAGTTGTAGCCATAGCCTGCGCCGAGTGCCAAGTTCGTAATCTTCAGCCGCATATCCGGTTCCCAGTCGAGGGTGGCACGCTGCCCCTGACCCGACGCGGCCAGCAGGAAGCTGCCCGCCGACTGCCGCTGGATATAACTCTGCGAGAAGGCGGCGGGGTAGGAGAAACGGCGGTTGTTGAAGACATAGAAGGCATTCACGTTGAGCGTCTTCACCTTCAGCACTCCGTCGGGCAACTCAATGCGCTCCATTCCCTCGTGGTCGTGCCAGCCGGTGAAGTTGTGCGCATCCTGGTAGATGACGTCGAAGCCGAAGCGACGGCCGTAGCTGTTGAAGTTCAGCTCGTAGTCGCGGTACTTGCCCATCAGTTTGGCAGGATTGAGTGCCGCACTGAGCGAGAAGCCCAGATAGCTGACGGCCAGGCTGATTGTCGATTTGTAGTCAGCCTTCATTTCCGAATTGAAATGCAGACCGTTTTCGATGCCCTTAGCCTCGATCTTGGCTCCCGACACGTTGAGTCGCGCCGTAACAGTCCACTTCGTCGCAGGACGTGTGATGTAGGCCGTGTCGATATTGCCCTTGTGGTACCTCAAGCTCAGCAGGCTGTCCACACGATGACGAAGGCTCTGCGCACTGGCCTGATGAAAGGCCAGTGCTGCCAAGAGACATATAGCGGACAGCCGTTTGTTCATGCTACCTGATTACCTTCTTGCCATTATTGATGTACAATCCCTTGACGGGAGTTCCGTCCAGCATACGCCCCTGCAGGTCGAAGTAACGGCTGGTGCCGTCGGCTTCGATGGCGCGGATGGTAGGCTGGATGCCGGAGGTGCCCCCCTGATTATAGGGGATGTTGCCTTCGTAGCCCAGATTCTCGAAGCCTGCATGCTTACTCCTACGAACAAGAGCAACATGGATACTATAAATCCTTTTTTAGTCATAATCGTCTTTTTTGTTAGTTGGTTACAGGTTTCTCTTCTTTCAATTCCACGACTTCCTTCCCTTGGAACTTCTCGTGCAGTTTCTGGAACACGATGAAGAAGGCGGGAACGACGAAGAGCAGGGCAATGGTACCCACACTCATACCACCGATGACACCCAGGGCGAGGGCACGGTTACCGTTGGCACCGGCACCACCCTCGATGACGAGCGGTATCATACCGATAATCATCGTGGCGACAGTCATCAGAATGGGGCGCAGACGCTCCTTACAAGCTTCGAAGGCTGCCTCGGGGATGCTGAGTCCCTGGGCACGGCGCTCGGTAGCGAACTCCGTAATCAGGATGGCCGTCTTAGCCAACAGACCTATCAGCATGATGACACCCGTCTGCAAGTAGATGTTGTTATCCATGCCCGGCAGACCCAGTTGATTGCCCAAGTAGGCGAACACGAAAGCACCCATCAGGCCGAACGGCACGCTGAACAGCACGGCCCACGGAGTGAACCACGAGTTGTAAAGCGAGGCCAGGATGAGGTAAATGAGAATGGCGCAGATGACATAGATGAGAGCCGTGGCGTTAGAGCCGGCAGCCTCCTCCAGTTCGCGCGACATACCACTGTACTCGAAGGTAGCCGTGTTGGGCATCGTCTCTTTGAACACCTCGGCAATGGCTTTGTGGGCGTCACCCTCAGTGTAGCCGCTACCAGTCGTGATGTAGCAAGTGATGTTCTGGAACAGGTTGAAGTGTTCGATATTGGCAGGACCGACAATCTGCTTCAGACTGACGAACTCCGCGATAGGTGCCATCTTGCCGCCCTTCACCTGTACGAAGATGTTTTGCAGCGATGAGGGATCGAGACGGTATTCGGGCGAGGCTGCGGCCATGATACGGTAGACTTTACCAAACTGGTTGAAGTTGCCTATGTAAGCACCGCCGCAGAAGGAGCCCAGCGTATTGAGTACATCAGCAGGCGATACGCCGGCGCGGTCGCACTGGGCAGCATCGACATCGACTTGATACTTCGGGAAACGCTCGGAGTAGGTTGACATGGCGGAGGCTATCTCCGGACGTTCTGTGAGCTTGGCAAGAAAGTGCTCGGTATGCTGGGCAAATTCCGACAGGTTGCCGTCGGTGGGGTCCTCCACCACGAGGCTCACGCTGTTACTCGTGCCATAACCGGGAATCTGCGGCATCTGGAAGGGTAGCACTTGCAGATTCTTGATGTCTTTACAGTCGAAGTAGAACCGGTACATGACGAGGTCAATCAGATGGTTCATACCGGGACGGTCGTCCCAGTTCTTCAATCGGACGATAAGCGTGGCATAGTTAGAGCCGGCTCCGGACATCATACCATAGCCGCATACTACAGCGAAGCTCTCCAATTCAGGAATATTCTTCACCTTAGCCTCCACTTCCTTCACCATTTCGCGGGTTTGCTTCAGCGTGGCACCCTCCGGGGCTTGTATCTCAGCCAGGAACACGCCCTGGTCCTCCTGTGGCACGAGGCCCGACGGCAGACTCTTCATGAAGAACACCAGCAACACGGCGGCCAAAGCCAGCATGCTCCAAGCCAGAACGGGGCGCTTGATGAACTTCTGTACGCTTTTGCTATATTTGTTATAGATGGCGTTGTAGCTCACCGTATAGGCCTTCTTGGTGTAATAGGTCAGGCTCTTGCCTTCCTTCTTGCCATCGGTGGCGCGCATCATGATGGCGCAGAGGGCCGGACAGAGTGTCAGGGCCGATATGCACGACAGACCGACGGACGAGGCAATCGTCACACCAAACTGGGTGAAGAATGTGCCTGAGGTGCCCGGCATGAAGGTCACAGGAATAAAGACGGCCATAAATACCAAGGTACACGAGACAACGGCTACCGACACCTCGCTCATGGCCTGACGGGTGGCCTCGCGGGCATCGCTGATGCCGCCCTCCATCTTCGCCATGACGGCCTCGACCACCACGATGGCATCATCCACCACCGTACCGATGGCGAGCACCAGAGCGAACAGTGTCAGAATGTTGAGCGAGAAGCCTGCCAGCGAGACGATGGCAAAGGTGCCTAACAGCGAGACGATAATTGATATCGAGGGAATAATCGTGGCCTTGAGGTTCTGCAGGAAGAAGAACACCACGAGCACCACGAGGATAATGGCAATGACAAGCGTCTCCACCACGTTGTGGATGGCGGCGAAGAGGAAGTCGTCGCTGGTCATCATGGTGACGAACTCCAGTCCGGCTGGCATCGACTTCTTCGTCTCCTCAAACAGTTTGTTGATGCTGGCGTTCACTTGAGTGGCATTAGCACCAGGAGCCGCAAACACCATGCAGAGGGCACCTGGCTTGTCCTGGATGTTCGATGTGAAGTTGTAGCTCATGGCACCAATCTTCACCTCAGCTACATCACTCAAGTGCAGCATACCGCCGCCACTGGTGCGCAATACGATGTCATTAAACTCTTCGACCGTCTTCAGCGTACCCTTGTACTGCATAGAATACTGGTAGGAGTTCTCCGACTGTTCACCCAAGGAACCTACACCAGCCACGAAGCTCTGTCCGCCGATGGCTGCGAAGATTTCGTTAGGGGTCAGTCCGTACTGTGCCATCACATCGGGCTTCAGCCAGATGCGCAGGGCGTATGTGTTACCTAAGCTCAGTACGTTACCCACGCCAGTGATACGCATCAGTTTCGGCTTGATGTTGATATCGACATAGTTTGATACGAAATCCTCGTCATACTTACCGTCGGCACTTCTCACAGCGAAAATCAGCAGGATGTTGTTCTGACGTTTCTGAACCGTCACACCTATCTTGTTCACGTCGGCTGGCAACAAAGCCTGTGCACGGGTCACGCGGTTCTGCACATTCACCGCCGCCATGTCGGGGTCGGTGCCCTGCTTGAAGTAGACAGTAATCTCTGCGTCACCGTTAGAGGATGCCTTAGAGGTTATATAGGTCATGTCGGGCACACCGTTGATGGCCTCTTCCAAAGGCTGGATGACCGACTTCATCACCGTGTTCTCGTCAGCCCCGGAATAACTGGTAGAGACCATCACCGTAGGCGGCGCGATGTCGGGGTATTGCTCCACGGCCAGCGTGCTCATGGAGATATAGCCCACCAGCGCTATCACAATCGAGATGGCACATGCCATCACATATTTATTGATGAAAATATTATTCTTCATGCGGAGTATTACTTTTCACTTATCACTTCTCACTTTTCACTTCCTGTGGAAACAGCACCCTCAGTCCCTCGGTTACGTTGTTGGCACCTGTGGTCACAATCCGGTCGCCTACATTCAGACCACTGGTGATGATGAAGTCCTTACCATTACCTGTATCTTCTGTTGTTACCTCGACAGCAGTAGCCGTACTATCGGCCTTTACTTTATAAACCTGTGACTTGTCCTGAAGGCGTACCACAGCATTCTGAGGAATGACGATGACGTCCTTCTCGTCGAATTTTACCACGACCGTACCCTGTATGCCAGAATACAGATGGCCTTCGGGGTTGGGGAACGACACCTTAGCCGTCAACGAGCCAGTAGCGGCATTCACGACACCCGTCAGACTGGCAAAACGCCCCTTGTGAGGATACTCCGTACCATTCTTCATGACAAACGTTGCAGGAGGCAATTGGGCAATGTACTTCTCTATTTGGGCAGCATTCATGCCTTCTTTCACTGCACTCTCGATAACGGCCTCCGTTATGGAAATCTCAGCATCCATCGTCGTATTGCCGCTCAGCATGGTCAGTTGCATCCCAGGCGACACCTGGTCACCAGTACGTACGGGGATCTCGCCGATAACACCGGATACGGAAGCAGTGATGGTGCAGAAACCGAGATTCACCTTCGCACGGTTTACTGCCGCCCTCGCCTGGGCCACCGAAGCCTGAGCCTGCTTGTAGGAGTTCTCAGAATTGCTCAGCATATAGCTGCTCACGATTTTCTTCTCAAACAGGTTCTTGTTCGACTCATACTCCAACTTGGCAGAGTTCTCCTGTGCCAAAGCTGCCTGCAGGTTGGCCTGTGCAGCCTCCAGTTCCAGCTGTGCATTGCGCTGGTCGATGATGAAAAGCACTTGTCCCTTCTTCACCTGCTGACCTTCGGTCACGCAAATCTTTGTCAACTGGCCACTGACCTGTGGCGTTACCGTTACGTCGTTCTGACCTTTCATTCTGGCACTGAACTTATAGGGAAGTTCAATGTCTGATTTCTGAATTGTCATTGTTTCAAACGACGACTGTGTCTCCTTGGGCATGTCAATATTGCACGCCGTCAGTCCGCTGATTGCCGTGCCAATTACCATTGCCCACATTAATGCATACTTTTTTCTCATGTTGTAAACTATTTATTGTTTTGGTTTTCTCCCTAAAATATGGCTACAAAGATAGTCATTATTAACGAAATATGCAAAAAAATCATACTTTTTAACCTCATTTCCTTTCATTTTTCCCTATTCAAGCAAAAGTTATGCACCGTTGCATCCTAAATTGACCCTACGGCAAAGCAAACATTCCCTCCGGGGGAACTCTTCGTTCCCCCCAGGGGAACCCGACGTTCCCTCCGTGGGAATGTTTGCTTTACCCTACCCTTCGTCGAGGTTTACCGTAACGAGGGGTTCAGTTTACTTCTTCAGATACTTGGCCAATTCGCTGTTGGCCTGCCTCAGCCCCTTGGCAAAGGACTGGGCGTTCATCTGGGCACCAAGTTTCGAGGCGTGGGTGTGGTCCTGCTTGAAGTAGGTGCCAGCCTTCTGCTTCAGTTCGGCGACTTTGGCCTTGGCCTTCTCTTTGTCTTCAGGCAACTGCCTGACGGCAAACTTCTTGTCGAGGAAGTCGGCGCTGATGTTGTGCATGTCGATGAATTCCACCCCCGTCTCGGCCACCACTTCGCGGTACCATGTACCGTAGCTGTTGTCACGGCGCTCCACTTTGCCGCCTGGCCACTCGTTGCGGGGCGTCAGCGAGACAAGGATAGGTGTGGCACCCTTCTCGCGGACGTCGTCGATGAACTTCTTCAAGTACCAGCCGAAGGAATAGACTACCTCGTACTGGCCGTTGTCGAGCTTGAAGACGTGCAGCGTGTCCTTCGTGCCGGGAATGACACCGCGAGCCTTCGCATCGGTAATGGGGCAGATGTCGTTATGACCGAACTGGATGGTCACGAAGTCGCCGGGCTCCAAGGAGTTATAGACCTCATCCCACAAGCCTTCACGCAGGAACGAACGGGTTGAGCGACCGGCACGGGCAGCATTGAACAGCGTTATCTTCGACTCGTCGAACACCGTCGCGGCCTGCGAGGCCCAGCCCCACATGCCGTCGTCCTCCTTGTCAGCGTTCTTCACGGTGGAGTCGCCCGTGAAGAACACCACGGGCTTGCCCTTTTCGCGCTTCACCGGCTTCGTCTTCAGGGGAACGTTCTGCATCATGGCCTGCAGCGGCCTCAACTGCGGATTCGGGCTTTCCCACAGTCCCTCGGCGGCAGAGCGGGCGTTCAGTTCGGCCCCGAACTTCGAGGTATGGATGTGGTCGCCCAAGAAATGGTATTTCTCCTTCCACGGGCTATAGGAGTCGAGCTTCTGTCCCGAACGCTCGTTCAGGTCAACGAAGGGCACACCCTCGGTGGCGGCCACGTAGGCAGCCCACTCGGTCTGCGGCTTGCGCACTATCTTCCCCTTGTCGTCGTAGGCGTCGCGGGGCGTCAGCGACATCAGGATGGGGTTGGCACCCTTTGCGCGAACCTCATTAATATACCTGCGCAGATAGTAGCCGTAGCTGTAGACGGTGTCATGCCGCTGGGTACGCTGGTTGAAGCCTACATAGCAGGTGTCGGGGTCAACCCCGGGAATGACGGCACGGGCACGCCGCTGGTCGAAGAACTCGCCGTTGTCGTTATGGCCGATGCTGACGATGACCCAGTCGCCAGGCTTCAGGGCATCGCGGACGGCAGGCCACAGGTCGGTGTAGAAGGTGCGGGTGGACATGCCGCCCAGCGCCTGGTTCTCGACGGTTATCTTGTCGGCATTGAAGTACTGGTTAGCGTAGTAGCCCCAGCCCCACTGGCCGTTGGAGCCGTCGCCCCGGGTGCCGTTGCGCATCGTGCTGTTGCCTACAAGGTACAACACAGGGTTCGACCCACGCCGGGTGCTGCCCGGCTTGGGTCTTGACATAAGGGCTTTTGCTATGGAGTCCGGGGTGTTGTCCACCACCTTGTTTACGTCCTCTATGGGGTCGGGCAGGTTATCGAAACCCTGCGCCTGCGCCCCGATGGGACTGAACGATAATTGACAAATGATAAATGATACTGTCAGTAGTTGTTTTTTCTTCATCGTTGATTATGCTTGGAGGTGCGGATGCGGAAATCGCGCGATTGTGAGGATATTTCACGGCCCGACTGCAAGACGCTGATGCGGATGACAGCCTCGCCGTCCTTCAGACGGTTGTCGGCCTTCACCTGGGCGGTGTAGCGAATAGTCTCTTTGGGTTGGATGCATTCCACAAGAATGTTCTCGGAGATGTGGATGTGCTTGTTGCGGGTGATTTCGATGACCGAAGGCTGCACACCGTAGACGGGCATCGACGTGGGGTTGTGAATCTCGAACACCATGCGGGCCGACTCGCCACGCGACAGCCAACCGTCGCGGGTAGCGTCGAGCAGGCGGGCATTGTTAATCTGAAGTGCGGCAGGAGCCGTCGGACCGGGGGCTAGCCCGTCAATCATAATGCGGTCGTCGCCGCGTCCCGAGGGGTCGAAGGCATCGCTGCCGTAGATGTCATCCTGCTGATGACGGGCGGCATTGGCCTGACGATGACGCTCGTAACGCTCGGCGGCACGGTTCTCGGCATTCTCGTCGGCTGCTTTGCCAATGGCAGCACCGACAACGGCACCGCCTGCCAGACCGATGAGGGAACCTACCTCGTGACCGCGCCATCCGCCACTGATGCCACCGATGGCCGAACCAATGATAGAACCAAAATGGGCACCGGTGAAGGCGCCTGCTGCCTCATAACTGCCACAGCTACTCATTACCAGGAGTGCGCTGACGGCTAATACTACTATCTTCTTCATCGTCGTAATCTTTTAAAGTTTCACGGTGCAAAAGTACTATTATTATCCGTATCGTCCAAATGGGATTTCCCTAAATCAGCGTAGGACAATCCCTATTGGCTACTTATTTCGGAAAGCAGAAACTGCGACGGCCCGTAGCACGGAAACCCCAACGGTCGAGCGCTTCGACCTCGACGCTGTGGGCACCCCGGCGACAGTCGGCAGGCAGCGGCAGTGTCCACAGCTGGCGGCCCTTTACCCGTCGAATGGGGTTCAGACGGTTATGCTTCGTGGGATAGGTGCGCTGATGGTTCATCTCGCGGATGCGTGCCACATTGGGGTCCATGAGTGAGTCCTTGTGGCACAGAAGCCACTCGCCGCCGTCGATGCGGCAGCGCACCTCGGTGCTGTCGCAGCCGCCGTAGACGGTCATCATCAGCAGTCCGGCAGGCACCTCTTTCATGTCGCGCAGATGGTTGTCGAGGGTGTCGATGCCTGTCACGTGAATGGTCATCTGGCGGGCGGCATCCTCGCCAACGGCCTTGCAGCGCATTGTGTAGCGGGTGTCGTCGAAGTCGATGACAAAATAGTTGCGGGGCGTGCCACACTGCTGCAGGGCCGAGGGCACACCGTCGACACCTCGCTCGCCCACCCACCAGAAGCCGCAGGAGGCTCCGGCACTCAACTCATGGATGCGCACACCACGGCCCTCGAGGAAGAAGCGTCCCACCCGGTGCATGTGGCCCGTCACGGCCAGTACGTCGCCACGCCCTTCGAGCAGGGCGAGCAGCCGGTCGCGGTTCTTGGTGTGGGCCAGCGGTATGTGCATGCTCAGCACCAACAGCACGTCGTCGGACACATACTGCAAGTCCTGACGCACGAAATTCAGCTGGCGGTCGGACAGGTAGCCGGTATAGCCGCGGGCTCCGTCGCCGTAGACGTTGTTCAGCACGATAAAGTGGGTGCGTCCCTCGTTGAAAGCGTACATGTCGGCACCGAATGTCTCGTTGTAGGTCTGCGACTGCCGCCAGCGCACGGTGTCGACATCACGATCGTGGTTGCCGAGCACCGTCCATGTCTGTCGCGGCAACTGCTCCATCATCGTGCAGAGGTCACCATACAGCTGCAGGTTGTTGTTCACGAGGTCGCCAAGGAAGAGGTTGACGGTGGACGGAGTCTCGCTGTCAGGCTCTAAAAGCTCGGGCCACAGGGAGCGGGCGGCGTAGTCCAGCTCCTGGTAGTCGCTCACCTGCACGTCGCCGACAGCGTTCAGGCGGAAGCGGCGGTTCACTTTTTTCTTCACTAAAACAAAGTTCACGTCCTCTGCATTTCCCTTGCCGCCCTCTTCCATGTAGAAGAAGTTAGCGTTCACCACCTGGCTACCGCCCATCGTGTAGTTGGCAGGCAGGATGGGTATCACGCTGTTACCCTCGACGTAGGGCAGCTTGTAGTGTCCCTGGCGGTCGGTGACAACGATGGTGTCGCCGTTGCTCACGGGTATGCCCTTCAGGCCCTTCTCGCCCTTGTCCTGAACGCCGTTGCCGTTGCGGTCGGCGAAGACGGTGCCGCTGACTGTGGGCGACTGCTGGCGCGAGGTGACGGGCTGTTGCTTGATGTCGGCGGGCAGCAGCACGGCCTTCACCTTGTAGGCATCGCGCAGTACGTGGCACGCATACTGGGCAACGTCATCGATGGTCAGACGGTTCACCACGTCGTCGTAGCGGTCGAACCACGTCCAGTCCTCCTGGCCGTTATAGACGGAATTGCGTATCCACGATGTCCAGTAGGCCGTCTGCTGGCGCTGCAGGGCGTGCTCCTTGATGAGGTTCTGCCTGATGTCGTCCAAGTAGGCGGCGTAGTGTTCGGGATGGTCGTAGAGTTGCTGCAGTTCCTCACCCGTAGCGGCTATCAGTTCGTCGACATCGTCCGGCTGACACACGAAGGCGATGGTGCTACGGCTGAGGTACGACGGATAGCGACCGGAGGACACCGAGGCGCTGACGCTGTAGACCTTGCCCATCTCCTCGCGCAGCCGCTTCAGCAGGGCCGAGCGCAGGATTGACTTCAGAGCCGAGGCCACGACCTCCTGCTCCTGCAGGTCGCCGGTGGCACGGTCTTGCTGGAATGTCAACGAGACGGTAGCTTTCTGCTGGTCGCTGGTGGGACTGACGAGTTCCACGTCGCGGTGGGGTATCTGGCGGTCTGAGACGCGCCATGTGGTGTCGGCCTCGCCGCTGGGCAGTGCGCCGATGTAGGTGTCAATGTAGGAGCGCACGTCGTCCAGTTCGCAGTCGCCTAAGATGACGAAGGTGTAGCCCGCAGCAGGACCGAAGAAGTGGTGGTGCAGGGGCACCATGTCGCCGGTGTGTACCATCGTGGCGACGAGTGTGTCGGTCAGCACTTCGTTGGTGTAGTTGCGACCGTTCATGAGCCAGGCCAGCTCGCGGCTGAAACGCTCCTGCGGCGTCTCCTGCTTGGAGCGGTAGTTTTCTTTCAGCTTGTCGAGCGTCATGCGGCACACGGCGGTGTCGAGCCGAGGCTGCGTCCAACGCAACCACAGCAGCTGGAACATGGTCTCGACGTCGCCCAGATGGGCAGAGCCTGCTACGCCTGTGCGCAGTTTGTCGACAAGCAGCCGCACAGAGGCCGTATTGCCGGCCAGATAGTAGCTCAGAGCCTCGCGGCTGAAGTCACCGGCACCGCTCAGACTGAGGATGCTCGGCGACACGATTGACGTGTAGTAGCGGGTGCTGTCGAGGCTGTACTGTCCGCCCTTGCGGAAGGCTGACAGCGTGACGCGGTCGTGCTCGGTGTCGGCCTTTCGGAAGATGACACGGGCACCGTTGTCGAGCCTCATATCAGTGGCTCCGATGGCGGCAATGGGCTGTTCGCTGACAATGTGGGTGACCGTCGGCATGGATAGCGGCGTCAGGGCGTCGGGCACGTTGATGTCCTTCCAGTAGCGGGTCACAGGCTGACGGCGGCAGTCGCGGATGAGTTGCAGCAGGTCGTCATCGCCGGCAATCTCCGAGGCCACCTCTTCCTCGCCGCCGCGCAGCAGGTAGTGCTGGGGGCGCGTCTCGAAGGTCGCACGGATGAGCTGAAGCATGGCGAGTGAGTCGATGGCGGGCAGGAACTGCTCAAGCAGCCGCAGCTCGTCTGTCCTCGATATCAGGCGGTTGCCGTCATAGTAGTCGGCATAGATTTCGTCCATGAGGCTGGCCGAGCGCACGCTGTTATGGCTGGCCACCTTGTTGCGCATCGAACTGAGCAGCGACTTCTTGGCACGATTGATTTCCGACTGCGTGAAGCCGTAGCGGTATATCTGCTGCTGGGCGGCAATGAAGTCGGCAATGCCCTGGCGCAGCTTGCCCTTCGTCAGCTCCACAGAGGCATCGGTAGCACCGGTGGCTCCCAAGAAGCGTGAATACTGGATGGAGCCTTTGGCGTAGGCGGGGTCGTCGAACGACAGGGCGTTGAAGCGTAGCTTCATGAGACTGTTCAGGAGGCTGCGCTGCAGGTACTGGCGGTAGTCGTCGGCCGTCTGCACGGCAGGAGGCTGCGGCAGCAGCATGAGCATATCCAGCTCCGTCTTTTTCACGTTGGGGTCGGTGGCTATCCGTGCCACCTCGGCCGTGTACTCAGGGATAGCTGGTGTCCCATTTGCCTCATGAGCCCCTTTGGTCCCATTGGTTCCAAACTTCTCCCTAATCAGCCGCTCAATATAGTCGGCATCAATGTCGCCCACCACGGCAACGGCCATCAGCTGCGGACGGTACCAATGCTCATAGTAGTCGCGTATGGTCTGCGGCGTGGAGTGACGGATGACGGCCGTGTCGCCGATGGTGATACGGCGCGAATAGAGCGAACCGTTCAGCAGCTCCATCACCAACTTCATCGAGTTGTCTGTCTGGGTGCCGCCACGTGACAGCCACTCCGAAAGGATGACGCCACGCTCCTTCTCCACCTCGTCGGGGGATATGAGCAGGCCGCCAGCCCAGTCGCTGAGAATGGTCATCGTCGAGTCGACCATCAGCGGGTCGCTGCACGGCAGCTGCAGCTTGTAGACGGTCTCCGTGAACGACGTGTGGGCGTTCAAGTCCTTGCCGAACTTCGCCCCTTTCGACTCTAAGAAGCGCACAATGCCGTCGCCGGGAAAGTGGCGCGTGCCGTTGAAGGCCAAGTGCTCCAAGAAGTGAGCCAAGCCCTGCTGGTCGTCGCGCTCCTGAACGGAGCCTGCCTTGACGAACAGTCGGTAGACGGCCTCGCCCTTCGGTGTCGGATTCGGATAAATATAATAGGTAAGCCCATTCTCCAACTGCCCCATGCGCAACTTCGGGTCACGGGAAAGCTGCTGTGCCGACGCCAAGAGCGGCATCAGCAACAGCAACAGAGAAATGGTGCGCTTACACATACGTTACTTGATGACTTTCTTTCCGTTGATGATAAAGAGTCCCTTGCCGGCTTTGCTGACGCGCATGCCCTGAAGGTTGAAGATGCGGTCATCAGCCTTTGTAGCCTTCACAGCCGTGATGCCCGAAGGATCGGCGTCGGCATACTTGAACAGGTGAATCTGGTTGCTTTCATCGGTATAGGTGATATAGCCCGTACCAGCAGTGTCGAAGGCAATGTTCACGTCGGAAGCGCCCTCTGCCAGCAACTGCGAAGCTGACCACTGTGCGGTAGCAGGGTCGAGGTGCATGACGTAGAGCTTCTTCTGGTCGTTGAAGTTGTTGTAGACAACGAAGGGGGTGCCGTCGGGGGCAATGGCGACATCGAGCGAGATGTGGCTCTCGAAACCGCCGTCATGACCAATGGGCAGCGTATTGCCAGTCACGGTGCTCCACGTCTTGCCGGCAGCGTCATACTTCTTCAGACGTACCTGATAAGTACCTGTGTTGGGCACATCGTCACCCGTCCAAGCGTAGACAGTACCATCAAGAGCAACGGCAGTACCGAAACTGCCCTGGGCAATACTCGTCTGCGTGGCACCTGGCTCCAGGAAATTGGTGGCCAACGACTCCCACTGTCCGTTCTCGAACTTGAAGATGTTGTGGCCATAGTTCACGCCGTCAATCGCACCGCGGTTTACGCAAATCAGCGTGGCCACCTTGCCGTTACCGCCCATCTTTGTCATGTAGACACCCTGTTCGGAGGGAAGCAGCGATGATTCGCCGGTAGTCCATGCCGAACCGTCGAATGTGGCGATACCCATTGAGCGACGAGGTATGCTGCCGTCCTTGCTGTTGTTGACGAGGTCAATGGCCAGACCGCTCTCAAAAGCTGCCATACCAATATACTGGGCCTGTACCTTGAAGAAGCCCTGCTCGCCGACATAGCTCCACTGCGAGCCATCAAACTTCATGACCGAGAGGGCACCCTTCAGCGAGGCTGCATCCTGGTCGCCGTAAGCCACGTAGGGAGTGCCGTCGGGGGCAACGTCGAAGCTAAAGTGCGAACCGTTGACAACCGACGAGAACAGCGCGTCACCCACTTGTGCCCAAGCACCGTTCTCAAACTTGGCTACGCTCATCTTGTTGTCTACGCCACGGGCACCGTATGCCACGTAGGGGACATTGCCCTTGGGATTGATGGCTAATACGGCTCCGGAATAGACTCCAGTAAAATCGGCATTGCCACTCAGCGTCGCGGTGTTCAGCACCGCCATCTCCGTCCATGCCTTACCCGAAGCCTCAACCACGGTAATGGTGTAGCGCAGGTTGTTGGCACCGGTGCTGTTGCGAACTGTGTAGTCCACGGGGTCGGTGAAGTCGTTCTTGGTGACACCACTGGTCTGGGCCACGCCGTCGACGGTGACGGTGTTACCCTCGTTCACGGTGAAGCGGGCTACGAGTGCTGTCAGGTCAACACTTGCGGGCATCGCAATCTCGATGTCGTAGGTGGTGACGCCTGCTGCCACCGCAGGCACGGTGGCCACATAGTCCTGCGACAGCCCTGCGTTGTCGGCCTGATAGAATCCGAACGACAGGAGTTGGGCGTTCTCGGCCATAGCCGATGCGGCAAACGCAAACATCATGGCGATTGCCGACACATACTTTCTAAGTAAATCTTTCTTCATAATCCTTGGTATTTAATGTTTATAATTGATGTTACTCGTTACGCTTCTCGATGACCACCTGACTCTGTATATGGTCGGGGCCGGGGAATCCTAAGTTGTAGCCTTTCGAGTTGCCCGTCAGGCGGATGGTCACGGTGTTGTCTTTCGTGGGGTCTACGGTATTGCGCAGCCAGCGGATGCGTATGGGGGCATCATAGATGCCGGGCAGAAACACTAACGGGTTCTGAGTGGTGACCACCTTGTAGTCGACATCCTCCACAAGGCCGTCGCCGACAATAATCTCGTATGACACCTCGAGGCTGTCGACAATAGGGGGCGACGAGAGGTAGACGGTGTAGGCATTCACATTCCTCACGTTGCTCAACACCACAGTACTCGCCGTTCCCGTCGGGGTGGCGATGCGCACAAACGGCTCGTCGAACAATTCGACCTCCTGGTCGGCACAGCTACTGATGGCAACCATCATCATCAGTAAATATAAAATCCTCTTCATATCTTCCATGTTTTCATTCTTACTACTCCCCTCCCTCAACAGGGAAAGGCTACGGGTAGGCGAGCTTTGCTCGGGAATGGGGCTGGGGGTGGGTCTTATTCATCCACCATACTATTATTGTTTATCCCGCTGTTCACGGTGGGATTAGGCTGCATGCTAGTATTGGCGTTCAGCTCGTCCTGCGGGATGGGCAGCACGAAGTAGTCGCTGGGACAGGCCATGCGCTTCATGGTCGAGGTGGTCTTCTGCTCGCGCACCAGGTCCTGCCTCCAGCGGGTGATGTCGAAGAAGTTGTGCCCCTCGAAACACAGTTCCTTCACACGCTCGCGGCGGATGAGGTCTATCAGCGTGATGTCGCTGTAGGCGGCCATCACGGCCTCGGCCTTTGCTGTGCCTACGGCACGCTCAACGATAGCGCGGATATACTGGCGGGCATCGCTGTATTGTTTCAGCTGCCAGGCAGCCTCGGCGGCATTGAGGTACTCCTCGGAAAGCCGGAACACGAACGGATCGTCGCGCTTGGGCTCGTTGTTGGGCACAACCGTTGCCTCGTACTTCGAGCAATGGGCTTTGCTGCCGTTCCTGAGCAGCTTCAGGCGGATGTCATCGGCATCGAAAAGCGACAGCAGCGTATCGGCCGGCTCACAGCTGGACTGATAGAAGGCCTTCAGGTAACCGTTCATGTCGTCGCCCGACAGACGGAAGATGGCCTCGCCCTGCTTCGTCAGGTCGTCGTACATGCCCAAATAGTCGTTGCCTTGTGCCAACTGCTGGCTGCCGATGGCCATGCGGGCATACTTCAGGGCGTTCGTCCAGTCTTCCATATATAGGTACACACGGGAGAACATACAGTTGACGGCCTGCAGCGAACCGTAGTAGCGGTTGGTGGCTACGTCGTCGGTCATCAGCCGTGAGGCTTCCGTCAAATCGGCCAGCACTTGGTCGTACACTTCCTTGACGGTAGCCCGCGACGGTGTGTCGTTGGCTCCAGGTGTGCGCAACAGGATGGGCACGCCCAAATGGGAGGCGTCAGCGGTGTAGTTGTAGGACTGGGCGTAGGCACGGCACTGGTCGAAGTGGCACATAGCGCGGATGAGCAGCGCCTGCCCGACAATGTTCTCGCAGTAGGCTTTCTGCGTGGGGTAGGCATCTATGACTTTGGGGCCGTACTCTATGATGTTGTTGGCATTAGCCTGGGCAACATATATCTTGCGCCAGATGTAGCCGACGGCACCCGTTATCTGGCTCTCATCGCTGGTGAAGTTATACTGTGCCACCATGTCGCCGCTCGATGCTGCCATCGGCATCGACACCATGTTGCCAGCCACGTCGCCATACTTCGTGAACTCGTTATCCACGTACAGGTACATCTTATTATAAGTACCCACCAGCCCCGCATAGAGTCCCTGCGGGTCGCTGAGGAACGTAGGGATGGTGGCCTTTCCCTTCACGTCGACCTCGAGGAAGTCGGAGCAGGCAGTCCCCATCCAGCCTCCCCCTACTATGGGGAGGAACACGTATATCAGCTTCCGAATTATTAGCAATATCTTTTCTTCCATATCTTCGTCTTTTCTATTACTTTGTAACGACTCCCCTCCCTCAACAGGGAGAGGCTGGGGGTGGGTCTAAAATCCCACATTCACCGCCAACGATACCGACCGTTCGGCGGGATAGCCGCTCATACAGGTCTTGTAGGAGTTGTGGTCGCTGCTGGCGTAGGGCGAGTAGGCAAACAGGTTGTTGCCGATGAGCGACACCGTACACTGGTTCAGTCCCAGAGGCTTGATCACGTCACGGGAGAAACGGTAGCTCAGCACCATGTTCTGCAGACGGACGAGCGTCTTGTTGTAGAGGAAGCGCGTACTGTTCATGATGGAACTGGTACTGACGCCCCAGATGGGTTTCGGATTGGGGGCAATGTCGCCCGGCTGCTGCCAGTGCTCCAACTGCTCCACGGCCTGATTCTCGGAGGCGGAATAGAGGCCGTCCGAGAACATGGCACGCCCGAAGCTCGAGAAGGCATAGCCGCCTATCTGGTAGTTCAGCAGGAAGCGCAGCGTGAAGCCCTTGTACGACAGGGTGTTGGTCATACCGCCCGTCACGTCGCTGTGGCTGTTCTTGCCTGCCACGCGGTTGTCGGTACTGTACACCTTGGTCACGTTGCCATTGGCATCGTACCACATCGGCATACCGTCGTTGGGGTCTACCCCAGCCCACCGTACCAGAAACAGCGTGCTGACGTCGTAGCCTTCTATATAAGAATAGGTGCCGAAGTTCTTCTGGATGCCATTATAAAGCTCCAACAGCACGTTCGTGTTGTGAGCCATGTTCAGCTCGGTCGTCCAGCGGAAACCGTCCTCTTTCTGGCTGACGATGTTCTTCGTGGTCAGCGTCAGGTCGAAGCCACGGTTGCGCATCTCGCCGACGTTGCGGTAGACCTTGGTGTCGCCCGTGGTACGTGTCACGTCGAGGTTGCTCAGCAGGTTCTTCGTGTGGTGGTTATACCAGTCGAAGTCAATGTCGAAGCGGTTCAGCAGCTCCAGTCGGAAGCCCAGATTGGTCTTATAGGTGGTCTCCCAGCTCAGCGTGTGGTTGGGCGTACCGCTCTGGGTGCCGCCCACCTCGCCGTTGTAGGCGTAGGTGTCGCCGTAGGAATAGAGTCCCTGGGCCTCCAACGAGCCTAAGCGCGAGTTGCCGTTGGCGCCGTAGCTGGCCTTCAGCTTCAGCACGGTAATCCATTCTGGCAGTTTGAGGAACTTCTCGTTGTGTACGTTCCACGACACACCGACCGAGGCGAAGTCGGCCCAGCGCACGTCGCTGCCGAACTGCGAGTTACCGTCGCGGCGGGCGTTGACTGTCAGGTAGTAGCGGCGGTCGAACGAATAGCTCAGCTGACCTAACAGCGACTCCTTGCGCGAGGTGCTGCTGTAGTTGGAGCCGTTGCGTGAGTTGGCGTAGCTCACGTCCTGTATGTAGTCGTTGATGAAGCCCGAACCGGTAGCGCCGACCACGGTGTAGTCGCGCGAACTGGCCTCGAAACCGGCTAAGGCGCCCACGGTGTGAGGGCCGAAGGTGCGGTTGAAGTTCAGGCGGTGGATGGTGTTCCAGTTGCTGATGTGGGCCGACTGTCGCGAGGCGTAGCCCTCGGTGCCGATGACGCTCGTGCCGCTCCAGTTTTTCTGTGAGTCATACGCTTCCTCTAAGTTGCTCTGAAAGTCGATGCCAAACTGCCCGGTATAGGCCAGGCCCTCCATGATGTCGTAGCGCAGCGAGAAGTTGGCGTTCACGTAGAGGGCCTTCTGACCATTCTCGTTCTGTTCGCGCTCGGCCACGCTGTTGAAGAATTTCTTGTCCTTGAACACGGGGTTGCCCTCCTCGTCCACGCCGCTGACGTAGCGGTTGTACAGGCGCAGCGTGCCGTCGGGGTTGTAGGGCGAGTAGATGGGCAGGTTCTCGTAGTAGTCGCGCCCCATGTTGAAGAGGTCGTTCGTGTTGTACGAGGCCGAGAGGATGCTGGTCAGCTTCACTTTCTTGTGTATCTGGAAGTCCATGTTCGTGCGCATGGAGAAGCGCTGCTGCTTGTTGCCCTTGATGGTCGACTGGTTGCGGTAGTACGAACCCGACAGGTAGTAGTTGGCCTTGCCCGAGCCGCCGTTCACCGACACACTGCCCTGGAACGTCGAGCCGGTATTGTAAAACACGTCAAGCCAGTCGGTGTCGGTCGTCGAATACTGGTTCAGCTCGTTGTCCTGATAGGGGAACGCGCGCTCGTCGAGGCCCGCATTGGCGTAGGCCTCCTTGGCCAGCTCCATAAACTGCTGGGCATTGAGCACCTTCGGCGCCGTCGAGCGGTCGATGTTGGCAATGCCGTACTCCACGTTGATGTTGACGTTCGTCTTGCCCTCGCGGCCCTTCCTCGTAGTCACCAATATGACGCCATTGCCGCCATCGGCACCGTAGATGGAGGTTGCCGTGGCATCCTTCAGCACCGTTATCGACTCAATGTCGTCGGGATTCAGGAACGACAGCGGACTGACGGTATAGTTCTGGCCGGGCATCAGGTTGGTGGCACCGCCTGTGAACATCGGCACGCCGTCGACCACCCACAGCGGCTCGCTGCTGGCCGAGAGCGACCCTTCGCCACGCACCCTGACGTTGAAGCGGGGGCGCGAATTGTCGGGCGAGTCGCTGTTGATGTCAATCTTCACGCCGGGAATCAAGCCGTCGAGCATCGTGTCGAGCCGACCCTTCGGCATGTTCTCTAACTCCTTCGAGCCCACCTGATAGGCCGAGCCTACCAGGTCGCTACGCTTCTGAACCGTACCGTAGGCGCCCACGATGACCACGTCCTTGATGGTCGCAGCGTCCTCCTGCATCGTGACCGCCTGCTCCGTCGTGTTCGTCACCGGGCGCGTCACCGTCTTCATGCCTATATAGCTGTAGACGAGTGTCACGGGCAGCGGCCCGTCGGCTGTCAGCACATAGCGGCCCTCTATATTGGTGATGGTCTTGCGCTGCGTCCCTTTCTGCTGCACGGTGACGCCGATAAGCGGCTCGCCCTCCCCGTCGGTCACCACGCCTTTCACCACGACATCGGCCGCCTGCAAGGGTATTGCCAGCAGCATTGCCGTAAAAAGTAATATAGTCTTCAATAGTTTCATCATGCGTTCAAATTCTCGGTTCTTGGGGGCAAAGATACGAAAAATGTTGCAATATGCAAACAATTCCCCCATTTTTCTTTCATTTTGGCCAACTCTCTTGCTGTCATCCCCCACTTTCGTATCTTTATGATTACCTCCTTTGGGGTAAATATGACCGATTCATTGAACAATATACTCAAAGCTGTCGAAATGCCTGAACCCCATTGCTTCGAGCTGTTGGCGGCTTTTGGCTGTGTCGGCCTGCGCGTTGTAGTCGGGAATGTGGGGTAGGCGGATGGTCACCTTCTCAAGAGCTGTATGGTCGGCCAGCCAATGGAGGTTTTCTATTACGCGACTGTTGTCTCGTGAGGTGTAGCGGCGGTAGACGTCGGGATTCATGTCCTTCACGTCAATATAATAATGGTCGATGTAGGGTGCCACCGTCTCGATTGCCCGTCGTTCGACGTTCAGCGATGTCTCGATATAAATACGCCATTCCATCGGTCGCCGCATGCAAAAATCCGCGATTTCATCGGCCCTCAGCAGCGGTTCGCCACCTCCGAAAGTGATGCCGCCGTTCGTCGCCTTGAAGTACAAGTCATCGACCGCCACCTCGTCCAAAATCTTCTCTACTGTCATCTGCCGCCACACACCGTCTGCCCGCAGGCACTGGGCGTTCAGGCAGTACTTGCAGCGCAGCGGACAGCCGTGAAAGGCAACGAGCGTGGTCACGCCCTGCCCGTCGGTCGTGAGGCGGTGGCGGCAGATGCCAATCATAGGTACTTTCATTGCAGTCGGAAGGTTACGGGGATGATGTATCTTACTCTGACCGTCACGCCATTCTGCTTGCCAGGATACCATTTGGGCATGGAACTCACTACTCGCACAGCTTCCTCGTCCATCAACGGGTCAAGACTCCTGACAACCTTGACGTTGCTGATGCTGCCGTCCTTCTCGATAACTAAGGTAACTATGACCCGCCCATGAACGCAAGATTCCTCACATACTTTGGGATAGCGTGTGTTCTCGGCCAAATATTCCATCAGCTTCCTGTCACCGCCTGGAAACGAGGGCATCTGCTGAACCACGTCGAATACCTCTGTGGATTCGGGATCGACAATCCACGTATCGGGATTGATTTCATCAACACTACCGAAGATTAAAACTTCTTCTTCCTTCTTGCAGGCAACCGAATCTGCTTCTTCAGGTTCTGGGGCCACTGCCTTGAACGGTGCCGTCCGCTTCTTAATAGTTGCGGGGTCTTTATCGACAATCACAGTGTCAACAGGTGAACGGTATTCCACATCGCCATCAAACGTCTTAACTGGTTCCACCATTACCTTACCTTCTGTGAGTTTGCTTTCTTTCTCGCTGACATTCTCCACCTTCTTGGCTTTGACGCCACACCCCGACAGGGCCGATAATCCTGCCGAGATACCGACAATGGCCACCGCCTTGCCTAACTGACGGCGGAGGCCGAGCTCCCGCTCGATATACCTGACCTCAGACTCGCAGGCCGGACAGGTACCCCGGCACTCTCCCTGATGGTGACACTCACGCGGTTCATACTTAATCTCGTTGGCGTCGGCTACCTGCTTTCGGATAGTCTTCAGCACGCCGCAAATGGTTTTTCCTCTTGTCATAGTCTTCTTCGTTTTAAGTTTTGGCTGCAAAGTTACAAAACAAAAGGCCCGCTGTCAAGAGCGGGCCGGGTGTTGACACAACATTTGTCTGTAACTGCTTGTCAATCAAGAGGGTTTTGTAGCGTGTCCTTGCAGACTGACACACACTGCCTGTCGCCACTAAATAGTAAAGTCATCCTCCTTCGGCAGTTCAGCATCGCTGTATTCTGTCTTGGTGTAGGTCTGCCGGAACTGCAGCGTGAGTCTTTTGCCATCGACCGTTGCGCTGCAGGTCACAAGGTGCGGCTTGCCGATAGCGTCAATCCTGGCGGTGATGCTCGCATCGTAAGCCTTGTTGTCATACGCCGTAAGCTCAATCTGTCCCCGAATCATGGGGACTCTTGTGATCATTTCATTTGCTACAATTATTGTATTACTCCGAAAGAGGCACCTGTCAGTCTTGCAAGCTGGCGAATGCCGACACAAAATGACATGGCGAATCCCAGTACCGCTAAGCTTTCTTGCTTGTCGTGGCATCGTACGTCGTTTTCTTGTTAGACTATGCAAAAGTAATAACATATTTCTAAACTGCCAAATTATTCGACGGAAAAATGATCACAAGTCCCCGGTGACCGTAAGTGCATTTACTATGTCTGTTTCTATACTTGGAATTTTGTTTTTAAGGGTGATACGCTGTCACAACGCCGATGTACAAAGGCTGTGCAGCCTTTTTGAGGGTGTCACAGGGTGTCACAAGGGTGATACGGCGTGGTGTTTGGGTAGGGTAAACTCACTTGCTGCAAGTCGCTCAGTAGATGATAGTTAGCGGCAAACTTCAAAATTCTCGAGAGAATTTATGGGTTTACCGTAAGGAAACTTCAGCTTAGGGTAGGGTAAACTCTCAAATTCTCGAGAGAATTTAAAACTTTGCTGCGGGTTTTCCTTCAATGACAGCAGTACTTCATCTGAGTTTAGTGGGGGTAAACTGGCACTTTCACCCCAATATTTTGACTGTGTCCGCACCCAGCGTGACAACGTTGTGTCACCCTGTGTCACCCTTTAAAACGTTGCACAGCCTTTGTACATCGGCATTGTGTCAGCGTGTCACCCTTTTTCAGAATTATACTTCTATGAGTCCCACTTTGCGGAGCAGGGGAATGATGACTTGGGGCGAGAATCGGATTATGATCACGGGGACTCACAACTTTCGGTCATGGCGCGAGATAGTAAACAGAGCGTTTACACCTACTCATCAAAAAGGTCGCGGACGCGCACTTCAAGCGCATTCGCGACCTTATGCAACCACCCTACGGTGATGTCTCTCCGGCCATTTATCCAATTGTTCACCGTCTGTCGGGTTACGCCCAAACGGCGTCCCAACTCTGCATCACTCATGTTTTTTTCATCATCACTCTGCGCAGGTTCAGCTGCGACTCATAACTGTTCTTTTTCATCTTGACACTTAATTGAACTGAAAAGGGCAGCCTCTCCGCTATGGCGGAAGGGCCACCCTCCTTCTATGTTGCACAATAAGTTTCTTCTGTGGTGGTCATCACCACTCGTCCGACTCTATTTCACGAGCATAACCCGGCATATTGGCTTCGTTCTCATTGTCCATGAAACCGCTGACGCAGAGCATGTCCGTCGGCTCTGTCCTGACGGTTTCCACTTCAGGTCTGACATACTGCTTCTTCATCTCACGACCTCCTTTCTGCCGTTATGGACATAAATGCCCGCCTTCACCGGTGCCTCCACGCGGTGGCCGTTCAGGTCAAACCAGCGTTCGGTGCCGTCACGGTCGGTGGTGCGCATGCCGCTGATGCCGGTGGACTTGTCGCCAAACGAGCTGTCTAACATGGGACGCACATTGTCAATAGCCTCGATGTAGGCGCGGAAGGGAGGCAGGTAGGCGTGCGTGTCGCTGCCCACCCTGGCCCAGCGGCTGCCGGCCTGCAGGATGTAGAGGCCCACGGCGCCGGCATGACTGATGCCCGACAGCGTGCCCTTCAGCGTGTAGCCGTCGGCCGTGGCCTGGTTGTCCACCGTCTTCTGCATAACGAAGTTCTCGCGGAAGTGCTCCCTGCCGATGTCAACGGTCGCTGCTGCGAACACTAAGTACGGGGTATAGGCCTGCGGACTGCCCTCGATTTCATCGAAGTGCAGCGTCGTGCCGTCCACACCCGTCAGCGTGTAGTACGTCAGGTGCTCGTCCGTCGGCGGGGCGTAGGGCAGGCAGACGGTGTAGGCATCCTCGCTGCTGCCGTTCAGCGTGCGGTAGTAGTTCAGCACCGTCACCGCCAGGTCTTCCTCCACGGTGCTGCCCTGCTGGTTGCCCATGTCGAAGATGGTCAGCTCCGTCTCATCGCCGTCGTACTCCACGCGGATGTTGATGTCGGTGACGGTCTTCTGGTACGTTGCCGACACCTCCACGTTGGCCCGGGGCATGATGAACGTCCAGGTGTTGCCGCTGCCCATGGGTGTGACGGTCAGGATGTCGATGGCCGGACTGCTGGCGCGGGCCTTGGCCACGCTCCATGCCTCGTAGGCTTGCGCCGTCACGGTCTTCGTCTGCCAGCCGGCATCGGGCGTTACGGTGACAACCACCGTCTGCCCTTCGCCGGCCGTGCTGACCGTGGCGCCGTTCACCGTGAACGTCAGCCCACCGTGGTCGCTCGTGCCTGTAGTGAGGTCGTAGGCCGAGGCCGTCGTCCCGGCGCAGAGCGTCAGGACGGCAGCCAGCCACATTTTCTTCAACCTAATCATAGGTCCCTCATTACTTAACGACAATCTTCTTGCCATCCTTAACGTACACTCCCTTCGCGGGCTTGGCCACGCGCCGTCCGCTCAGGTCGTACCAGCCAGTGTGCTCAGCACCTTCCACGCTGACACCGGCAATGCCAGTGCTCTCGCCAAAGACAATGCTCAGACGGCTTGCACCAGCACTCTTTGCCAGTTCAATCCAGCACTTACCAGCGGCCAGCGTGCCGGCATTCTTCACCCATACGAAGTTCTTGCCGTTCAGCACGTAGTGGTCGGCTTCCTCCATGTCCTCGTCGGTGAACGTCTTGTCAATGAGCGTACCCTTGAAGTGCTCGCTGTCGTAGTCCACGTTGTCGGCATCCTCGCTGCTCACGATGATGCTCACCTCGACCTCCGTGTCGTTGTCGTTATAGATGAAGTAAGGCATCTCGGCGGCTATCACGCTCAGTTCGCCGGTCAGTTCCATCTCCGTATTGGTCACGCTCTTCACCGAGTAGAGCTTTACGCCTGCCACGGCATTCTCTATCTGTCGCTTGTCACCATCGATGCGGGCCATGTAGCTCTTGGCAGGGATGGTCAGCGTGATGCGCGACACTTCCACCTTGGCAGTGTTGATGGCTGTACTGAGTGCAGCAATGGCAGCGTCAACCTGCTCCTGCGTGGCATCGGCATTGTCCTTCACGGTCTTGGCAGCGTTGATGGCATCCAAGAGCGTAGCGGCAGCAGCAGGGTTGCTGTCCTTGATGCTGTTGTAGTATGCCTCTGCCTCGGTGATGTCATCGTTCAGTTCGTCCTTGGTCTCGGTCAGCACGGTCTGCTCGGCAGTCGTCTTGGCACTTGCGAGTGCAGCAATGGCAGCGTCAACCTGCTCCTGCGTGGCATCGGCATTGTCCTTCACGGTCTTGGCAGCGTTGATGGCATCCAAGAGCGTAGCGGCAGCAGCAGGGTTGCTGTCCTTGATGCTGTTGTAGTATGCCTCTGCCTCGGTGATGTCGTCGTTCAGTTCGTTCTTGGTCTCGGTCAGCACAGTCTGCTCGGCTGTCGTCTTGGCACTTGCGAGTGCAGCAATGGCAGCGTCAACCTGCTCCTGTGTGGCATCGGCATTGTCCTTCACGGTCTTGGCAGCGTTGATGGCATCCAAGAGCGTAGCGGCAGCAGTGGGGTTGCCGTCCTTGATGCTGTTGTAGTATGCCTCTGCGTCGGTGATGTCGTCGTTCAGCGCGGTCTTGGTCTCGGTCAGTACGGTCTGCTCGGCTGTCGTCTTGGCACTTGCGAGTGCAGCGATGGCAGCGTCAACCTGCTCCTGCGTAGCGCCGGCGTTATCCTTTACGCCCTTGGCTGCATCGATGGCATCCTTCAGGGTGTTGGCAGCGGTGGTGTGGCCGTCCTTGATGCTCTCATAGTAGGCCTCGGCAGCTGTGATGTCGTCGTTCAGCTTGTTCTTGGTCTCGGTCAGCACGGCCCCCTCGGCAGTAGTCTTGGCCGTATTGAGTGCCGACAGTGCATTGTTGACTTCCTCCTGCGTAGCGTCGCCCTTTTCCTGCATGGTCTTGGCATTGTCGATGGCAGTCTTCAGTGCGGCTGCAGCCTCGGTGTGGTCATCCTTGATGCTGTTGTAGTAGGTCTCGGCCTCGGTGATGGCGGTGTTCAGCGCGCTCTTGTCGGCCACGATAGTAAAGTTGGCAGTAGCCGTGCCACTGTAGTTGCCAGTACCTGTGACGGTCACGGTGGCGGTGCCTGTCTCCACGTTGTTCGAGTAGGCTACGGTGTAGTCGGTGTTCAAAACGAGCGTGGTCTCGCCGTCCTTCACGGTGACAGTCGGCGTAATTGCACTGCCCGTGTAGGTCTGGTCGGCGATGGCCTGAATCCAAGCGTCCTGCAGGTTCTTCGTATAAGTCACCACTACCCACACGTTAGCTTCGGGCATGGTGAACGACCATGTGCCGTCGGTCTCGTTCTTCGTTACAGTGATGTCGCTCACCAGACCGGGGTTATCGCCTCCACCTGTGAGGATTTCAGAAGCTGCCTCCCATGAGGTGTAGGCGCGAACGGTCACATCCTTTGCCGAGTAGCCATCGTTGGGAGTCACGCTGACGGTCACCACGTCACCCTTCTCTGCCTGCGTAGCGGTACTGCCGCCTACGGTGAATGCCACCGTGCCGTGTGCCTCGCTGCCAGTGGCCAGCGTCAGGTCGTACTTCGTGGCGGGGGCGGCAACGGTCACTTCAGCAAACATGTTTTTGGGTCTGCTTCCGCTATAGTTGCGACTTTCGCTGTCATTATCATCAAGAACCGTTCCCGTATTGTCAGTACCATTATACAGCTTCGCTCCTACGCCGAGAGTCAGTGTGCCGCCTGCACCGGCACTGTTTCCGAAGCCGTTTCCACCGCCGCCGATGCCTGCGCCACCGCCACCATTGTTTCCGGTACCACCGGTTGCTGTAACAGTACCACCGTATATATTGACTGTGCCGCCTGCACCGCTGCCTTCATTGCTGTTCCAGCCAAGGCCGCCGCCACCGATGCCTGCGCCACCGCCACCATAGTTTCCGCCAGTACCGCCGGTTGCTGTAACAGTACCACCGTATATGTTGACTGTGCCGCCTGCACCGCTGCCTGCGTTGCTTGTCCAGCCTGCGCCGCCGCCACCGATGCCTGCGCCACCGCCACCGCCAGTGCCACCGTTGCCGCCGGTTGCTGTAACAGTACCACCGTATATATTGACTGTGCCGCCTGCACCGCCGCTTCCAGAAACTCCAACACCGATGCCACCGATGCCTGCGTTACCGCCTGTATAGGTAGCCCCATTAGCGCCTGTAGCGGTAAGTGCGCCCGTGCCGGTGCTCTGTGCGTAGATGTTAAGCGTTGCATTTGTGGTTGTGATGCCCGCGCTTGCTGTAAGCTCCGTACCATCACGAAGAATAAGGTTTACTGTACCGCTGACCGCAATACGACCGCTGATGGTAAGACCACCTTCAGGTACAATATACCACGAACCGTCAGTCCAGCTGGTTGTGGCAGCTTCAAGTTCGGTTGCGTCCACGGTCTGCGAGGTTCCGTTCCCGTCAACATAGCTGACGCTGGCGGCATACGCCGTCAGGCTCATGCAGGGGAGAAGCCCGAATAATAGGGCGAGAATTGAAAAAAATCTTGTTTTGAACATAACTTGAAAATTTAATTTGTTAATATAAAAAATGATGTTTATA